>JABSOI010000015.1 GCA_013216015.1 Alteromonadaceae bacterium
TCTCTAAGCTCTTCATTCGAACTATAAACCAAAGCATTAGCTGTTAATTGCACACCATTATTAAACCAATCTTCAGGTGTTGACAGGGTTAAACCTAAATTAGTGTCTGCCGCGTCATATTCTAATGATATTTTAGCCCACGGTGTTGCTCGCCAGGAAACACCACCAAACACACCATCAAGTCGACTAAGTAATGAATCACTTTGGCCTACACCAAATGAAAAATTAATATTTTCAAATAATGTTTTTGAGGCAACAACATTTTTTATCACTGCCGCTACATGCTGCTAGGGTCAAACCGACTGTAGCAGCTAACGCTGTACGAAATATTTTTTCATGATTAATTATCTAATATATTTATTTACTACGAAAATGGAATTATTTTTATTCCATGTAATTCTTAAAAAAGTCACAACGTCACTCATTCCGCGTGATTCTGGCACTTCCAAGCGCGAATTTCAAAAATATTTACGTAAAAATACTAATATTTATCAATCATGCTGATTAATTGCTTAGCATTAACAAATAACCTTTTTATTTTTTACAAACCACCTTTAACAAGCATGATCCAGACCTGAGCATAATCAGGCAAATGTTTATTGTCTTGATGATAATCTTGCCAACCTCGATAGCTGTCTACTAGTAGATCTAACTGAAAAAGGTTGTTGTCAAAAGCTCCGCCTTGATCCGCTATTATGCCCATACGACTAATGGTTTGTTTTTCTGCTTTGTTGTTTTTTTGATGTTTGTTCTGGTGATTTTTGTTGTGCTGCTCTTTGTTTTGCAAATAGGTCACCATAATTAATTTACCCAAACCAAGATCAGCAACATTGCCGGCAAAAGTTACGTGCGGTTTCACGGCTATTTTACTTTCTTGGGTTTTGCCATATCCCATAATGGCGGGTGTTTCAATAAAGTACCAATAACGAGCCTGCTCACGTTTACCCATACTATAATCGTAAGCAATGCCATTATTACGGTGAACATTAAAATAATGCACTTTACCATCAACATTAAGTACGCCTGTACCTTGCAGTAATACGTCGTGCAAAGCTTCTTCTGTTAACCATACTAATGGTTTGGCTAAGTTATTATTAAGAAGTGCGCCTTTAATAATTTGTTGACGGGTAAATTTATAACGGGTTAATTTAGATTTTTCCTGCTCTGCTTGCTCTAACGTTTTTCCCTTTTCATCATAAGGTAAGGCATATAATGCTTGCGTATAGTTTTTTGTTTTAACCGGGCTGGCGTCAAGCAATTTAGTGTAGTATTTGGTAAGAAATAACTTGTTGTGTGGAATGTTATTTAACATACGCTTTTTAACTGCATTCGTACTTTTTGCCGCTATTGAATTGGCGGTTTTTTTATCTGGGTTCCAGCGAATAAACTCAAAATTTTCTGTTAAGAATTTTTTATCAGTAAGGCGGCTAACGCGGTTGTTTTTAAGATCATTCTCAACAACCTGACAAATAAATGCCAAGGTGTTTTTTACTCTGGTTAAAGTTACTTTCTTTACTGATACTTTTTTTACCGATACTTTTTTTACCGATACATTTTTTTCAGATAAATGTAGGTTAATTTTATTACCCGCATGAACGGCAAACTTATCATCAGAATATGTTTCAAGGTAACTTTTACTATTGTTTGCCACCGTACATAAATCAGCAGGGTCAAAACCGCTGAGCAGGCCTAAATCAGGAGGTTGATATTCAAACTTTGGGCCTTGGGCTAATTTTTTATCCGTAATATTCTCTGCGCCCAGGCAAAATACACTCGGTAATAAAAAAAGTGATGATAAAAGTAAAAATAAAGTAACCGATTTATGCGTAGCCATAAAAATTCCTAAGTTTAATACCAACTGTGTTGGCTATGCACCCGTTAATGGTGACAGTAACAAGCTGTTTTATAATGCTTATAAGCAAAATAATTTCAACTTTTTCAAATCGAATTTTCACCTCGTAGGATGGGTTAGCCTCAGGCGTAACCCATTAAAACATAATTTTATCAGGTGGTTAACGGTTGGGTGGATACCAAATGTGATGGGTTACGCCTTTGGCTAACCCATCCTACAAATTTCATCGTCCCAGTTAAGTGTAGTGGCTAGAATTTCAAAACACCGCTAACCTTTCCAAACAACATAATTTACAACCACTTATTATGTTAACCATCAGTTTTCAATGTGATCTGGTGCTTGTTCTGTTTTTGGCTCTGATGTCGGAGTAAAACCTGACTTAACTTTTTTAGGATAAAAATAAAGAATACTACCACCAGCAAACCAAACAATAACCATTAGCCATTCTTGCGGCCAAACCAATGCTGCTGGCATGCCTGGAAAGTACAAACTCAACATAATGAAACTGGCAACCAAGCCAAACCAACCTAATAATTTACCGCCGGGGGCTTTGAAAGGTCTGTTCATATTAGGTTCTTTGTATCTCAACATTAAAAACGATGCGGTAACAGCGATATAGGCAATCATTAAACCAAAACTACCCGCGTCTACAAACCAAATAAGGGCCTGACGACCTAAAAAAGGAGATAAAGTACCAATTGCGCCAATGAATAAAATTGCATTAACAGGTGTTTTGTACTTTGGGTGTACCTTAGCCAAGAAGCTAGGTAACATACCGCTGGCAGCCATAGCAAATAAAGCTCTACTGCCTCCTAACAAAAATCCATTCCAACTCGTTAAAATACCTGCAACTCCTCCAATTAACAGTATAAGTGCTCCCGTTCTTCCCCACGCTACCTGGGTAGCGTCAACAGTCGCTAATTCTGCCGTACTACGGGCATCAGCTGTTAATAACATTCCGACAGAAAGTTCTATCAGTAAATACCAGACAATGGCCATCACTATCGACAATACAAGCAATTGACCAATTTTCTTCGGGGGTAAATCTATTTCTTCTGCTGCCTGAGGAATAATATCAAAACCCACCATCATAAATGGCACTAATGCCATTGCAGCTAAAATGCCACTGCCTCCGCCAACAATGAGTGGCGTCATATTAATTGTTTCACCATGCGCTCCTAAGCCAACAAATAATGCTAACCCTGACAACACAATAACCACCACCACTATGCCTTGAATAATAGCTGAAATTCGTACCCCCCGAATATTTATCCAGGTGATAAGCACCGAGGCTAAAGCACCAATTACAGCTTGATCAAAATAGACCATTACGCCGTTAACCTGCCATAATTCACCGTTCCCTAAACTTGGAAATAAATTTTCCAAGACACTGGGTAAAGCAACCGCCTCAAAAGCAACCACAGAAACATAGGCAAAAACAATGGCCCAGGTACAATAAAATGAAGCTGTTCTACCTAATGCCCGCAAACTGTAGGCGTGTTCTCCACCCACGTCTGGCATTGCAGCGGTAAGTTCGGCATATATCATTCCTATAACAACAATTACACCACCAGCAACTAACGTCGCTATAATAGCGCCACCACTGCCTGCTCTTGCCATCAATTCAGAAATTAAAACTACCCAAGACCAACCTATCATGGCCCCAAAAGAAAGAGCTAGAATATCTATTTGTTTCAAGCTTTTATTTAGGCCGTGTTTACTAATGTTCATTTAAATACCTTCTTCTTATTTTTATATAACATCAATTAAATGCAACTTAGTTAATGATGTTCATTTAAAATCAAACGCGATAACCTCAATATATTATGAAAAACTACAAATTACACCTACAATTCACCATTTGTTAGGAATTGAACATTGAATTCTCCATAAATAAGGAATAGACTGGTTTAAATGATGTTTTTCACAATATTTTGTGAATTAAACTTTGCGAACCTAACATTCAGATCAAATGGGGCAACTATGAACAACAATGAAACAATACAACTTATTGATAACTTAGAAGCTCAATTACACAAACTACGGAAAAATGTATTAACAAGTAAAATCGATAAAGATTTATTTATCCAATTAAATGATATAGGTGAACTTGTTACCCTATATTGCAAAGAGCATAATTGTCAACTTGGTGATTTCAGTTTACTTGCAAGTATTTCAGCAAATACACTTACGCGTGTATTGAGATCTCCTGAGACATCAAACATTGAAACAATAATTTCAGTACTAAAAGTAATAGGTAAGCAACTTTACATTGGTGATAAGCTGGTGGGTAATATACATGATTAAGGGCAAACTCAATCGGATTGGCTTTTTGTACGCCAATAATATATTTGCAGGGACTATTGAAGAGTTTCGTGATCAATATCGTGAGTATTATCGTTTCACCTATGATCAAGAATACTCAAAATTTTACCCTCCTATTGGTTATGCTTTTCCCACAAACCAAATAACATTCGAATATGATCATCTCCCTCCTTTTTTTCAAAACCTAACGAGCGAAGGATGGATACGAACTTTCCAAAGTAAAAAAGCGGATCTAAGTAAAGAAGATAGCTTCGGGTTGCTACTGGCAAATGGTTCCGAATTAATTGGTGCTTTATCAATAAAAACTGAACGGGTATTAACATGACCGATTTTTGTAAAGGAACCTTAGCACCAATTACTACGTCAAAGTCCTCTGAATACACAACAAAACACCTTAAAACTATGTTTGGATTAAGTAGCTATCCCAAATCAGGTATTTATATAAAAGGAACGAGTAATACATTTGAAAAGTACGCTATTGATTTCACAGATGGGAATTCAATATCCGGAGTGCAACGAAAATTACTGATGAATCATGAAAATGGGGAATTTCGTCCAGTAAATCATAAAGGGATGTATATTGTTAAACCGTCATCTAACGGGTTACCTCATATTGCAGAAAATGAACATGCCATAATGTTGCTTGCTAAAGCTGTTGGCCTTATTGTAGCTAACTGCGCTTTAGTGCCTTTTGAAGACGGTGAACTTGCTTACATTACTAAACGATTTGACATTATTGATGGCAATACTCGTTTATTTATTGAAGATGGCGCATCACTGTGTGAAGTACATCCTAAGCATAAGGGGGATGACAGTTTAAGTTATGAAAATACTTTACGTACCTTATTTAAGGCAAGTGGGAATAATCAACTTATATTGCTTAATGGATTTAGACAGATTTTATTTGCTTATATTGTTGGTAATAATGACCTGCATTTAAAGAATTTTTCTATGTACAGGGAGCCGAACATTCTTTCAAATGTTATGAAAGATTTTACTCCAATCTACGATATCCTTAGTGTCGCTCCCTATAAAGAATATGACAATGAACCGCTCACATTATCGTTACTCTCTTCGGAAATAGATGGTGAATTCAGCTCCAGTCATAATCAATACGGATATTACACCCTTCACGATTTCATTTTACTTGGTGTAAACATAGGATTTACCACCCAGGCAACTAAAATCTATATCAATAAAATGATAAAAGCTGTAACAAAACAGGCTCCAATAATTTTAGGTAAATCTTTTTGTCCAGAAGATCATAAGAAGCTAATTTTAAAACGAATTGAAGATAGGCTTAGTTGTTTGCAACGCCCAATACTTTAATCTGAATGTTATAAAAAAACCTTAACAATAATGAGCATTCTGATACGATACAGTTCGGAATCTAATTAATAAGGAATATAATGTCTAACAACGAATCATCTCAAGAACCTGAAAATGCATTTGAAGCGCCACAAGCGAATTTATCCGATGCTAATAACTCTGATAAACCTATATTAGAAATGGAACGATTTTCTGCTTGGGGGGTGTTCTTTCTAAGTATAATTACTCTCAGTATTTATTCCTACTATTGGTTTATTACCAGAGCCAAACAAATCAATTCACTCTCTACAGAATCTAAAGCTAATCTACCCATGTTCTACATTTACATCGTCTATGCTGTTATTTCTACAGGTATAGCATTTATTGAAATTACAGACCCTACATTTGCATTAATAAATATGGTGACAACAATTGTCTTTACAATAATTTTGCTTATCGGGGTATTTTCTTTAAGAAGTGCGATAGAAGAAGTGATCAATAAAGGTAGTGAAGAGCATGTTCATTTAAATAAGATATTAACCTTTTTCTTCTCTTTCATTTATTTCCAGTACAAAATGAACGAAGCAATAGATAATCAGAGCGATTAATCAAATCTGCATTTCCAACTAGCTTGGGTATAAATAACATAAAGGGCATAACTGCCCTTTTTTATTGTCTTATACCCGTGGTCATTCAAGATGCGGGAATTTGAGGTGAATTTGAAAGTTTATCTAAAAGGCGCTTGATTGAGCAATAGCGGGCTATTGGGATTGAAAGCAACGTAGTAGATAATCTTTTAAAACGCTTCAAAACCTGCATTTTGAATGATTACGGGTATATACCAATAGGCATAATTTTAATTAAAGCATACCTGAATGTTTAACATTCAAATAAGTATTTACAACATGTGGAAGTAAATACTGAGGTTCACAGTTAACACAAATAACACCTTCTTTTTCCAGCCTTTTTAAATTAACGACAGAGTTATTTTTTAATTCAATTGCTGCACAATAGCGATTGGCTTCACTAATATTATTAATATTTGCCGCTAATGTTTCGGTAAGGGCAACATTTTCTATATTTATCAATGCAACCAAATGGTGTTGCTGTAATCTTTTTAATGCAGGTAACAGGTCATCAAAACTTTGATCATTTAGCGTGGTAACCAATAAAATAAGTGCTCTTTTACTTCTTTTACTTAAAAGGTTAGTTACCGCTTGTAAGTAATCGCTTGCACCTTCGTCAGGTTCAAGATCATAGAAATGATTCATTACTTTTGAAACGTTTTGCGCGCCTTTAACTGCGGGTAACCAGCGTTCTTTCCGATTAAAACTTTGCATACTGAACCAGTCACCTTGCTTTAATACCGTATGACTTAACATCAATAATGCATTCAGTGCTGCGTCAAAATGAGTTCCAATTTGCGTTTCTACATTCATCCGACTACCAGCATCAAGCATAACTATTACGTGCTGATTCCGCTCTTCCTGGTATTCTTTAGCTATTAACTTTTGCCTCTTGCTTGTAGCCTGCCAGTCAATTTGTCGAATACTGTCCCCTTGACGAAACTCTCTCAGTTGATGAAATTCAATTCCACCACCTCGTTTTTTCATCAATTTCAAACCATTAATAGGGAGATTACTCACACCTTTTAAACTTTCATGCTGTTTTAACCGTTCAAAATCCGGGTAGGTTTTTACGTTAATTATGTCATCACATAGCCAATAATTTTGCCATATGTTCCAAATAGAGGTTACACAAAACTCTATTGGCCCAACATCAGCAGGTCCACGCTTTAAAGACTTAAGTCTAAAATGTAGAAATACCCGTTCATTCGATAAAACAGTAATCTGGTCGTTTAATCCATCTATTTCAAAATAATTGTTTATATGCTCCCGTACATAAAATTTAATCGTTCGAGTGCCGATATTTTCAACTTCCAGTTTAACCTGATGCCAGCGGTTAAAGCTCAGTTTAGTTGGCATTTCACGGTTTATCTTCAGTAAAGGGGGTTTCTTCGACTGGTAAAAGTCAATTAAAACAACTATTAAAAAAGTAATTAACAAAGCCGTTATAAAATCAACTACAGATTCATTAGTCGCATCAAAGATATTTAATATAAGCACCGCTATTGTAAGTAATAACAGTGCTCTTATTAAAAAAACTGATGGTTTGAACGATATGAATTTCATATTCTCGGAGCTTCAACACTACTCAGTAGTTCTTCAATAAGTTGTGATTGGTGTACGCCTTCCAGTTCCAATTCAGCAGATAATATCAAACGGTGGCGCAATACATTAGGTGCCACCACTTTTATATCATCAGGAACAACAAAATCGCGGCCATTCATTAAAGCTGTAACTTTAGCTGCTTTTAATAAATTGATACTGCCTCGTAGGCCTGCACCGTGTAACACACCATGCCACTGTCTTGTTTTACTCACAATTTCAACCGCATAATGAAAAAGCTGTTCGTCAACCGTAACATCGCTGGCCAAAACTTTGATTTCTTCAATAACATTTTTGTCAATCAATCTTGGAAGATTCTCTATATTTTTTTCATTGGTATATTTTTCGGTATTAAGTTTTAATAATGCAATTTCAGCTTCTTTTGATGGAAAATCAAGTTCTATTTTCATCATAAAACGATCAAGCTCTGCCTCTGGTAAAGGATAAGTTCCTTCTTGATCTAATGGATTTTGTGTCGCTAAAACCATGAACGGTGAATCAAGCAGCAGAGTTTCTCCGTCAAGGGTAATTTGCTGTTCTTGCATCACTTCGAGTAACGCTGATTGTGTTTTAGCCGGAGCTCGGTTAATTTCATCCGCCAGCAATAAATTAGTAAAAGCAGGTCCTTTCTTTGTGGTAAATCCCCCTGTTTTCATATCATATAAAGTATGACCTAAAACATCCGACGGCATTAAATCAGGAGTAAATTGAATTCTTGAAAACTCTACACTTAAACTTTGCGCCAATGCTCTTACAAGTAGAGTTTTACCTAAACCAGGTACCCCTTCCAGTAGCACATGCCCACCGGCAAACAAGGTTGTTAGCACATTTTCAATTACAGATTCTTGCCCAATTAACACTTTAGATATGTTTTGTTTTATCTTTGTTATCAATTCAAATGCTTGTTCTAATGTCAATTTGCCGTCTACTACATCACTCATAATAAATCCCTTAACTCTCTAAATAATTTTATATATTGCAAACGAGCAACATCATCAACAGGCAAAGGTTGAATTAACAGTTGCTCTATTTCGTCACTGTTTTTACCTGTAAATTGACTTATGATGCCTGCTTGTTGACTAACAGTAAGCTTTTTATATGCCGGGTTTCGTTTTTCTATCACATATTCTAAATCTTTTAATAATGCCTTTTTCAGCTCAGCATGATGATTTTGACTGATCATTAAATTACCGACAGCCTCAATATGATCGGCAAATAAATTTTTCATTGAATGAGTAGGCGTTGTGGGTAAACCAAGCCTTATTGCTGCATTCCACATCACAATAATTATGGTTAAAGATATTAAAATAATGACTTGCCAAGACCAATCCCAAAGTGAAATAAGCCAATTGGATTCATTCATACTAGGTAAGTAAAATAATCCTTTTTTGCTACCAACCAACCAAAGTAAAAATTGTCCGTGATCTAGATGCCTTAAACTTGAATTTGAAAACTGGTGAAGACTTGGTAGAAAAGTAATAAACCCCTGCGATAATGAAAGCTCACAAAGAAGTGTCGCCTCACTGCCTTTAAGTTGAAATGACTCACCTTCACACCCGGTAAAATAATAATAATGAGGCAAATTCAACGCTAACGTGTCGTCTTCAATTTCAAGTTCCAGATTCGCCTTTGGCTGCTCTAAAAAACCATATCGTCTATACGAATTTTCAGCATCTGTAACACTGACACCCGACGCTGTAAGCAGTTTGTTTTCATTTAAAACCAGCACATCTCTACGGGAAGAAAGCACGTAAATTAAATGACCACCCGCTTTAACCCATTCCAGTATCGCTGATTCAATATGGATATATTCATTCAGTACAGCTTCGTCAATAATTAAACTGCGGTTTGCAGGAAGTGTGATTTTGTCATTAATAAAAAATTGTTCTTTCTCTGTTAATGTTGAAAATATTATATTTTTTTGTTCTAAAAACAGGCGCGCAGCAAGCAAAGGGTCGACACTGGCTTTTTTAGTTAACCCCACTTCTTGTTCAACCTCTTCCCACTCAATTGATATCAAAAGAAGGGCAATAATTGAGAAACAAAACAGACTGAAAAAAATTAAAAACAGATTCTTTTTATTCATCTTTCAACCTCTGTCAATTCAGTTTGTCGAAACGATGAAATTAAATCGAATACTTGTTCTTGCGTTGCATTTTTATGAGCCCAGGCTTGTTGTACCCACACAAAAAATAATTTTTGATACTGTGCATGCAACTCCTTTGGTAAAACGCTTATTAAGGCTTTCTCACATTCTTTTTCAGACATTGACGCATGAATAACACCCGCTGATTTTTGTTCTGCAAAATCAAAAGAATACTTTAACAGGTACATTAACGCCTCCCTGTATTTAGCTGCTATATTCGCTTGTTCTGCAGCTTTAAGCAGATCTTCAGGCCAGGAGTTTTCCGAAATAGATTCGAAAAAAATCGGTAGAGTGGTTTCTTCTTTTATTTTTTTATCCGAATGTTGAACTGAAGTGGATTTAAACCACGTTCCCCCACCGTATGAATATAATTTGAATACAACCCAAACGGTTAAAGATATCAATAACAGCCAAAAAACATAGCCAATTAGCGTTCCAAAACCAGATAATGTCTTAAAAAAATCTTTCAACCAATCGAAATTGTATTCCTTCTTTTTATCATTGTTGACGGGTTGCCAAATATACGCTTTTTCTACCAATTCGTTATCTTGATAAATTTGAGCGACTTCATTTCTTGTTTGTTCAAGTTTTGTTGAGGTTTTCTTTTGGGTACTTTCATTTTGCTTGACGGCACTGGAAGCAGTTTCGGCGGCCATAACCGGGGTACTATCAAGAAGTCCTGTAGTTATAACCATTAAAATGGCCAGAGAAAATTTAGTTAATCTTTTGGCTATTTGCTTAAAGGCTAATTCTAAATCCCAACCTTCTAAATTAATTCTCCCGTTTATATATGCTAAGAAACCTCCGGTAACGAAGAATGGGGCAATTAACTGTATTGCCACTAGATATGAGAAAAAATATATATGATCAAAACTGCCATTTGACAAATTTGTTAAAAGAAATTGATCATCAACCTTTACTCCTTCAGGGATGAAGTTAAAGACAACCCAGACAAATAATAACATCAGCAAAGTTTCTATATGAACACAAAATACAAGCCAGAATGTTTGTTTATGTTTATTGCGATGTAGCAAAACATTTTTACGTTTATTTCTAACGTTTCCCTTAAGTTTTTCTAATTGTTCAATCGGTGCCAAATAAGCACGGTTAGGGCTAAGACGGCGTATAGTTAACATAAGGAAAATGTCTTTTACCGACAAATATTTAATAGAGCGAATACAAGACCAGGCGCTTGTAGGTTGTGAAAAACTTTCTTTCGCAAGAAAATCCAGTAACGGTCTTTCTAATAATGGTTTTACCCACCATAAAATTAGCATTGCTGTTGACGCAGAAAATAATCCCCAGGAGATTAGGGCAACAGGTATATACATCAGCAGCATTATTTTCATCATGCTGATAAAATTCTTTCTCACCAGAAGTTGGGTTAAATCAAAAACCTCCCAGGAATTTCTCTTTCTGGCAACAAATGTAAGCCTAGTTATATCCATATCGCATTCCTTTATATAATACGGATAATACATAAAACCAACAAATAGCACCTGTCACATATTTAAATAATGAAGGTATATCCAAAGGAGACCAAAATGCTTCAATAACTGCTGCTATCACCAGCATTATAAATGCTCCGACAATTAAGGGTAATACACTTTTACCCGCTTGTTTAATTGCATATCCTCTAGAGTATTGACCCGGATTCAATAAACTATATCCAATTTTACAACCTGCAGCGCCGGCAATAATTATTGCCGTTAATTCAAATGAACCATGTGTAATAACGAAAGAAAAAAAGTTATCCTGATAACCTAAATTAACAATGTGAGCAGTAACAGCACCAAAATAAAAACTATTGAATAATAAAGGAATAAGGGCTCCTACGCAGAAAAGGGCGCCGCCACCAAACATTTGAAACGCGATCCCTATATTATTGTAGATATATATGCCAAACATTAAAACATCAGAATCGGTCCCTCTGCTTTCACTTTGTACACTACCTGCGGGGTCATACATTGTTTCTAGTTTTTTTACGCTGTCTATATCAAGAAAAAGGTAAACTGCATTTGGTTCAACAATCACCCAAACATACGAAATAATTGCCAGGCCCCAGAAAGAAACCAAAGCCGCCCACAAGTAGAATCTATTTTCATGTAAAGACTGTATAAAGGTTTGTCGAAATAAGTTAAGTAATGATCTCAATTTAAAACCTTCACCTTGATATAATCGGCCTTGCCCTAGTCTCACAAAATTGTTGAGTTTATCAATAAGTGACGGTGAATAATGCCGGGTTCTCGCAATCGACAAATCATTACAAATTCTTCGGTAATTTTTAGCGAATTCAACTGGCAAAGGATTTTGAAAATCTGCACAATCATTTTCAAATATTTGCCAGCGTTCATTATTAATGTATACAAATTGGTTCTGTTTCATATATCTTGCCCTACATAAAACCTAGCCATTTGTTGTAGTTTTTCATTCGCTGATTCATCAGCAACATTAAGTACCTTACTCAATATATTGGCTAATTCAGCCTGCCTTTGGGATGATAAAGTGGAACTACGCTCTGCAAAAGCGATGATAACTTGCTGCTCTTCAGTAGAAAGAAGGATCTCAGGTGCACTTATTTCTGAACCAGACTCTATCTCGGTATGAACAAAGTTCTCTTCATAAATAACAATAGTTCCACCACACCAGTCACCAATGCGTTTAAATTCTTTACCACAAGCCATGGTAATAATGCCTAAAGCATATGCGAAAGGAAAAGAGTCGGCAGGTCGTAGTAAATTTCTGATAATTATATGATTTAAAGTTGCGGGCAAACCATTATCTTGTACTACCTTTAATTTAAATTTTTTCTTACCGGGCGTTCTACCGTCTTTTGCTTCGAAAAAAATGTAATAACCCCAGGCAATCACAAAATAAACAATTAAAGAAAGCCCTACACCAGCCTTTCCAAACAGCTGGAAACAGAAAGCAACAACAGCAACGATGGTAGTGCGAATTAAAAAATCGTAGAGGTAAGCACAAGAACGTACAGTGATTCCCGCCGGAATGAGATTTATACTCACACCTTCAGGCAACTTTAGAAATATTTGGTTATCCAATCCCTGAAACTTCATTATTTTGTTTAATTAATCATCCAAGCAGAGAATAGTGCGATAACTAGATGCTATTTGCAATAAAAATTATTTTCTATTTGATGCATCCAAAAAAGCAATCTTTGTTATCTAACATACAGCAACAAAACAGCAACAAAACGACAAAACGACAAAACTATCAGAGAAAATAAATGTTTACTACAATAAAAAATAAATTAATTTTGTTGCATCCAAACTCCGTTTATCAGGTATCTAAGTTAGGTAAGCAGTGCAATCAATTTGTAGATTGAACACAACTGATACAACGAATACAACTAACACAACAAAGAGAAAGAGGTATAAAATGAATCACTTATGGGTCCCTATTGTTTTAGCAATTTGTATAACTATTAATTTAATAAGCTACTTTTATTTTAATCATAAGAACAAACAAAGCTAAACCAAGAGCTAACGGCAAGTAAAGATTACGCAATTATTAACTGTACCATAATAAGAATACCTACAATAAAACTAGGAATCTGACAAAATTCAAACATACCTTTTGCCCTGTTAGCTATTTGTGTAGCTATGCATTAACACACGAAAAGTGCGAAATCATGACGAAAAACACCTCATAGTCGCACTATATGTGTAAACACTAAAAGTACTAGAGCTCATAGAATGGCTCCGTCCTAGCCTTTTACCTGCCTAAAATAATAACCTTGCCAAATTTAACTAAGATTTATGATATTCAATCTTATTAATAAACCAGGCAGCAAGGCCATCAGGCGTTTTTACTTCAACCTCATCATCAACTTCTTTTTTTAATAGTGCTCTGGCCATTGGTGAGTCTATAGAAATATAATCTTTTGCATCGCCATAAATTTCTTCCGGGCCTACAATTCGAAATGTTTTTGTATCGCCTTTTTCATTTTCTATTTCAACCTGTGCACCAAAAAAAACTTTCCCATCCTGCTGCGGCGAATAGTCAACAATTTTCAGGTCTGGTAATAGCTTTCTAAGGTATCGAACACGCCAGTCTATCTGGCGTAATAAACGCTTGTTAAAGGTATAATCAGCATTCTCAGATCTGTCGCCTAAGCTTGCAGCCCAAGACACTATCTTGGTGATTTCAGGTCTTTTAACTTTCCAAAGATAATCATGTTCTTCTTGTAGTTTTTTATAACCTTCACGGGTTATTAATTTTGTTTTCACTAATTACTACTTATTAAATTTACTAAACGGCTTCTAACTGGCACCTGGCATACATCTAGAACCGGTGGTGGTTTTTTATAGAAAAATTCATTTTCACGGGCTCGCCTTTTAGCCAATCCGGTTTCGAAGGCCTTACCTTGTGTTGATTCTACTTCAATTATAATTTTCTGTTGTTTAGGGACATTGCTCATAAGTTGCATTTTTAAAATCTGTGTATGATCTTTTTCTGCTACTTCAGGCTCCCCATCAATAACTGCTGTTCTTTGAATAGCTTGAATATGGTTCATACCGTACACCACGCGACCAAAAATGGTCATGATTCGATCCAGATATCTCGGCGCTTGTCCGTTAGGGATATAAAAATGACTGGAACCGGAATCAGGGGTGCTACTTCGCGCCATAGCCAAAATACCTGGGCAATGAGTCAGCCAGGCTTTATTTTCACTTGGGTTAGTCGCCACAGCAAAACCATCTTTAAAACCTGTTTGTTCGGCAAATAAATCATTGTCTTGTACTTTAGTAAACGACCAATTTTTATCAGTGTTCCATTCTTCTTCTATTTTTAAGGTTGGAACCGATTTATCTTTTTCGCTTTCGTCTTCAGGACCAGCTTGAGCAACAAAACCATCAATCACCCGATAAAATTTCGTCTTATCGTAAAAACCTTCTTTCACCAGCTTTGAAAACTGAGCAACATGTTTAGGTGAAAATTGTGGCGCTAACTCAATCACCACTTTGCCATGAGGCAGAGTCATTAAAACAGTATTATCAGGATCTAACTTTCGCCATTGTGTTGTTAATTCATCTTGGGCATTACAGATCGTTGTAGCCAAAAGGCCACCAGCAGCTATTACTGCTATAAAAAATATTTTTAATTTCATATTAGTCTTTTTTATTTATTTTATTCTGAACGAGTTAACCAAATAAATGAGCGTTGCGCTAGCCTTTAACCACTTTTGCTTGATAGTTTCCCAAGAAAAGTAAACAAAATTATAACCGAAATTAAACCACAACTAATCATATTTCGTTTTTGTCATTAGATTGGTATACCATAGGACCATTATAATTAATTAAATTCATGAAATCTGGAGTTAACTTGAATAAAAGTTTGACCACAAACCTTATAGCCTTAATTTGCACCCTTGCTGGTTACTTTACCCATCAACCGATCATTTTCGCTATTGGTTTATTTGCCTTATCTGGCGCAATAACCAATTGGCTTGCTGTGCATATGCTGTTTGAAAAAGTACCCGGTTTATACGGTTCTGGTGTTATCCCTGCACGATTTGAAGACTTTAAAATAGGCATTCGCAGCTTGATGATGGATCAATTTTTCACTGAAGAAAACATTGACCGTTTTTTATCTGACAGTTCCGGTAAAGCATCAACGATAGATCTGGCTCCTGTTATTGAAAAAGTTGATTTGTCTCCTGCCTTCAACAGCTTAATCGAAGTGATAGAAAATTCGTCTTTTGGCAGTATGTTAGCCATGGTAGGAGGTAGCGAAGCATTACTGCCACTGAAAGAACCTTTTATTGAAAAAATAAAAATTACCATAGCTGATATTTCCAAAAGTGAAGAGTTCAACGACTTGTTACGTGAAGAATTAGAACAACCGAATGTAATTGAAGGCATGCGTGAAAAAGTATTGAGTATTATAGAAAAACGTTTAAATGAATTAACACCACAATTAGTGAAGGAAATCATTCAAACCATGATCCGCAAACATTTAGGCTGGTTGGTTGTTTGGGGTGGTGTTTTCGGTGGCATTATTGGTCTTGTTGCTTCATTAACGGAGCTTTTTTAAGCTATTCCCCACTTCTTTCACAGCACATTACAATTTTATGTAATTTGCTGTGTAAACACCCCCTCACTACAACATAAATTATACTGTTCTTTTATATTCCTGATTGACATATACCATACTATATTTTTTTCAGACAAAGCTTTAATTATGCTCATATTGAGGCTATGCTTGCCTATTAACCATTGGATAAAAAATTCTACCAAAGCAATAGTGCATTTATAGAATAAATTCCAGCAAAATAAGGTAAATGGAGTCATGTTCGGTAGCTTGAAAGCTTTGCCAGCCGATCCTATTTTAGGATTACTAGCAAAATATAAAGAGGATGTTAACCCACTAAAAATCGATTTGGGTGTTGGCGTATATAAAAATGAAGCGGGGCATACCGCAATATTAAAATGTGTAAAGACAGCCGAGCAACATCGATTCAATACCGAAAATTCCAAGGTTTATATTGGCCCAACCGGCTCACCATTATTTAATGATGAAATGAGCAAGCTTATTTTTGGTGATCACAAAGTTCTTAATGAGAATCGTGCACGTACAGTTTCAACTCCTGGCGGAACAGGTGCTTTACGCGTTGCTGCAGAATTTATTACTTCTTGTAAGTCTAATGCCACTATTTGGGTAAGTAACCCTACCTGGGCAAACCATACTGCTTTATTTCCAGCGGCAGGTTTAAACGTAAAAGTTTATCCTTACTACGATTATGAAAATAAAACATTAGACTTTGACGGCATGCTGGCTGCGCTAAAAGAAGTACCTAAGGACGATGTTGTGTTATTACACGCATGTTGTCATAACCCAAGTGGTATGGATTTATCTCAAGAGCAATGGCAACAAGTGGTTGAAGTAGCCAAAAATGTTGGCTTTACTCCTTTGATTGATATGGCTTATCAAGGTTTTGGTACTGGTTTAGACGAAGATGCCTACGGCTTACGTTTAATGGCTGAAAACGTGAAAGAAATGATCGTCTGTAGTTCATGTTCTAAAAACTTCGGTTTGTACCGTGAACGTATTGGTGCTTGTACTATTATTGCTGAATCAACCACTAGTGTTGAAATTGCCAAATCTGTATTACTTTCTGACATTCGTGGTATTTATTCTATGCCACCGGCACATGGTGCGGCTATTGTAGAAATCATTTTGTCTTCTGACGAATTACGCACCCAATGGTATGGTGAAGTAAAAGAAATGCGTGATCGCGTTAATAGTAACCGTAGATTGTTAGTTGAAAAACTTATTGAAAATGGTGTGCAGCGAGATTTTAGTTTCATTGCCCGTCAAAGTGGCATGTTCTCTTTTCTGGGCATAACCCCTGAGCAAGTACAGCAGTTACAAGACGAATACAGTATTTATATGGTTGGTTCAAGCCGTATGAGCATTGCAGGGATCGCCAATAGCAATGTAGATTATTTAGCACAGTCTATTGCTAAAATTCTTTAGTTGGTTGATGGGTTATGCCTTTGGCTAACCGCATCCTTCGAAACTAATTTATATTAAAAAAGGCTGTATTTGAATTAACAAGTACAGCCTTTTTTTGTTTATTATGATTTCACCAAAACAAGCTCCAATAGGATTAAGTATCTATCACGAGCGGCTCTGTTTTTAGAATAGCCTAATACCTATCCCATTAAATATGACTGTCGTCCGAAATGCTAAATCTATCATACAAGTATATTTTGAATAAAATTTCAAAGTTACAATTAAAATTCCGCAAATCGTTTTATTGGTTAACCTTTTGAGAACCATTAATAATTTGCTTTTTAAATTGCAGTGGGCTAGGTTTACTAAGAGGGAAAATAATATAAGGACATAATGTCCATGGATTTAAGCCAATTATTTAAATGAAAAATTCGGCTCTGGTAAGTGTTACTTTATTTTTGGCTGCTTGACCTATACCCAAACCATTTGGAAATGCATTAATGGGATAAACATAAAAATTATCTTCCCCTTTAGTTGGACTAGTTGGACAATCGCTTTTCCGATTTCCCCGACCCCTTAATCATTTCGACTTATATTAATAGAGTTTTTTAAATGAAAAATATTAAAGTTATCTTTGTAATGATATTAGTATCGCTAATATACGGATGTACTGAAACTCCCCTTTTAACCATAACCAAGCAAGATGTCGGTATGGTTTTACAACCGATATCACAATCTAACATCATTGATTCAAGGGCTGAATTCAGGCAACTATTTTGTGCCATAAATGATGACCACGGCGAAACTCTGCCTGACTACCAAGATTGCAATGTATCACTACACAAACTTAGTGATGAACCAGAACCAGTGAACAAGCCTAAAGAACCACATAATTCATCATTTCAACACAAGTTGAAAATTTTATTGGTTCCGGGAATATTTGGCGAGTGTCTAATCGACGAAGTTTCTCCATTTTCATACGCCATTGAGCATTTACAGAAAGCATACAAGATTGATATTTCTGTTTTACCGGGTATTCGGGGTAGAGCCAGCAGCAAACATAATAGTGCTATTATTCATGACTTTATTAAAAAACTGGATAATAAAAAGCAAGACGAAAAATTGATTCTGGTAGGTTATTCCAAAGGTACTACCGATTTACTCTACTATCTTAGCGTTAATGAATACAAATCTTCATGGGACAATATTGATGCTTTAGTGGGAATTGCAGGAGTAGTTAATGGAACCCCTTTAGCTGATGATGCTAATTCTTTTTTAAAAAAATTAGCGGAAATATTTCCGTTTGATAAGTGTCCGACTCAACAAGGTGAAAGCGGGATAGAAGATATCACTCGGGAAAATCAACTTTTTCGTTTGTCTAAACAAAAATTGCCTGAAAGTATTCAATATTTCTCACTTGCTCCTTATGTAAATGAAAATAATATTTCCAGCATTATGAATACCTCCTATCAAAGACTTTCATTAGTCGATCCTAGAAATGACGGACAAGTTATTTATTATGATGCCATTATCCCCGGTTCACATCTGTTAGGTTACGCCAACGCAGATCACTGGGCTATTGCTTTGCCATTTTCAAGACATATTGATTCTTTGAGTTTCATCAATAAAACGATCGCAAAACAATCTGATAAAAATGCCTATCCAAGAGAAGTACTATTGGAATCTATTGTTAGATTTGTTGATATGAAACTGGTTGAAAATAAATAAATGTAAAGGTTAATTCTAAAAATTGACAACAAAAAGAGAAGCCTAAGCTTATTATTAATATATTTTAAATTTAATACAGAATTTCTTACCACAATATTTATACCCAAACTACTTAGGAATACAGTTTGGGTATAATACCAATTGTATTGGCTATGTCTCGGTTAAGTGTTGCTATAAAAGTTGTAGGATGGGTTAGCCAACGGCGTAACCCATCACTTTGTAGAACGCAACTATCTAATAATATTAGTAAAAGCTGGTGTTTTGATGGGTTACGCCTTCGGCTAACCCATCCTACGCGCTAAAATTTTGAGCTGACAAATAAATACCAATAAAAGAATGACTTACGGTCATAGCAACACTTAACTGGGATATAACCAATTGTATTAATTCAGTCTTTGCTTAAATTCATCTTTATAACGTCGAGATAAATTAAGCACTTTACCATTATTTAAAGTTACTTCACTATCTCCGCTACTAAGTGGTGTAATACAATCCACTTGATCCAGATTAATTGCATATGAGCGGTGAATACGGCAAAAGCCTTTCGCTGATATGTTACTTATTAACTGATTTAAGGTTGAACGTATTGGATAAATACGTCCTTTAATATGCAAGTTAACGTAATTTCCTGATGATTCCAGCCATTCAATATCAGCAACTTTTATAATAAATTATTTACCTAATTTTTTAACCAGCAGTCGTTCAAATTTTGCAGCTATTGGTGTATCTTCACCATCACTTATTGGATTAGCCTCACCTTGTAAGCGGCTTAATATAAATTGATAGCTTTTTATCATCATAACAAAAAATATAAAAGCCCAAAGGTCTTTACGATATTCATAACCGAGTTCAAAAAATACGTCTCCAAAATCATAGTTCATAGATTGCACTAAATAAATTATCTTTCTCAAACCAACCATAATACTGGTGTGCAGCAGGGAATAAACCATAGAGGCAAATAGGTAAACGGCAAAAGTGCGCTTGATCGCTTGCCAATTAATAGGGTATTTATTAAGCAACCAACTAATAACGGGAAGTAATATACCTGTACCGATAGCACTCGTATATTCCGCGACAAAAGGTACCCATAAGTAAAAAGATACCTCGCTATTACGACGGGCTTCCATAATGACCGACGTGGCCAAAATGGTATTATTTATAAATAAGTAGCAGAAAATAAATAAAGTTTCGTAAGCTAGTTTGTATCTTTGGAAATGTAAAAAACGATTCATAAGTTATGATATTTGCTCTGTTAAAATAATTTCATCCCTGTATTCCACCACTTATCCCTACTGGTTGTTAAATAAGCCTTTAGTCATTTAATTTATCCCGGACTTTGACATTATTACTGTCATGTTAATCTAAAAACAAATGTAAAAGTAACAAAAATGACAACTTTATTAACCAATTATTTCAATAATTTAAAAAATGCTTTTATCCCAAATGCTGATAGCATGCCGCAGCGCCGATATGATCTTGACTGGCTAAGAGTGCTGGTTTTTGCCTTATTAATTTTATATCACATTGGTATGTTATATGTGGAAAATTGGGGTTACCACATTAAAAGCCAATACCTTTCTCAAAGCCTGGAAAATATTATGCTGTTGAGTGACCCCTGGCGTATGGCTTCATTATGGATTATTTCAGGTATTTCTATACGTTTTATTCTAGTGAAAGTATCACTGTGGAAATTCGTATCCATGCGTTCAGTACGTTTATTATTACCATTGTTTTTTGGAATATTGGTTATTGTTCCCCCGCAGCTTTATTATCAAATGACTTTCGAGGGAAACCTGAACATGGGGTATTGGCAGTTTTATCAGGTTTTTTTCCAAGGAACGTCTGAAATATTCAAAGATTATCAACCCGGAATTTGGCCCCATATTGATGTTAATCATTTATGGTACTTAAGAGAATTATGGCTATATTCTTTGTTTCTTATCCCACTACTCCCGATACTTAACTCACGGATAATCCAAAAATCAACTGACTGGTTATTTTCTCAAAGAGCATTAATAGCAATCACAATAGCCGTATTGCCAATATTCATTATTCAACTCCTTGATGGTGATGATACCCGTAATAAACTTGGCTTTACGTTTTTACTTTATGGATATCTCATCGGTTGGCAGGCCACATTCTGGCAACGCTTAAGAGAAAATACCCGCCCCTTATTAATACTTTCCCTAGTTTGTTATATATACCCGTAATCATTCAAAATGCAGGTTTTGATGCGTTTTAAAAATTTATCTACTGCGTTGCTTTCAATCCCAATAGCCAGCTATTGCTCAATCAAGCGCCTTTTAGATAAACTTTTAAATTCACCTCAAATTCCAGCATTTCGAATGACCACGGGTATAAGCGTAGTTATTTTTTATAATTTCGTATGGGTAACTCAAGACGAAAATACCGAGCAATGGCTGTTAACTTCAGGTCAATTAGTTTACAGCCTGACAAGATTAACAGGAGTATTAACTGTACTGGCTTTTGCGACAAAATATCTGAATCATCACTCTAAAAAATTAACTTATTTGGGTGATGCTGTTTATCCCTATTATATTGTTCATCAAACCATCATTATTATCTTAGGGTTCGAACTTACTCAATTTTCATTAGGCCCTATTATTGAACCAATATTGATGATCATTTTAACCACTGTTGGTTGCATCGCCAGTTACGAATTAGTTAAACGCATTGAAATTATTCGACCATTTTTTGGATTGAAATTGCAATATGCATATAATCCAAAAATCAAACAACTCATATATACGCTTAGTGCATTGTTCATTATACCATTTGCTGTAGAAATATTAATATGAGTTAAACCTCAGTTAAACTTTAATTAACCGGCTTTTTAGTTTCAGTCTGACTATTACATTAAGAAATACTCATCAATCTGATGATAACTAGTAGAAGCATTAATCAATGCATTGGCCGTTAAAGCGAGTACTGAGTATACTTCTGCTTTAACGCCATAATCTCTGGTAATTTTATCTAACAAAATAGCGAAATCACCATCGCCAGACAATAAAATCACCGTATCTACAGATTTTGCAACTTCCATAATATCGATAGTAATACCAACATCCCAATCACCTTTAGCTGAGCCATCACTACGTTGAATAAAAGGTTTTAGCTTTACGTTAAAACCAATATGTTTCAATGCTTTCTGAAATTTATGCTGCTGATCATCGCTGCGTTGAATGGCATACGCATTAGCAACCACAATATCACCTTGTTCACTCAACATTTTCCAGAGCTTTCGGTAGTTAAACTGTTTAGCGTATGTATCCCGTGTAGTGTAATAAATATTTTGTACATCAACAAAAACTGCTATTTTTTTCATATAAAACCCAAAGGTTAACAACTAAAAAACATTTTAATCAACCAGTTAAAAATGAATTGTATACCAAAGTCATTAATACTTGTTGCTTATATTATCTTCCGTTAGAATAAAAAAGGTTAATAAGTAAATTACAAGTATTTTTGGTTTCATTTATCTTCACTTACTTAGTTAACCAGTTGTTAGAAAGCTAATAAAGGAAAATTATGCTAATTAAAGATAGTTATCACGACGCTTTGAGATTGAGTGAAGAAACTAATTTGTTTCTATCTGAATATCAAATTGCCCCAAGTCCTGCCAATTATGCAGTAATTTACCTATATGTCAGTAAAAGAAACTCTGAAATAAAAACTTTAATAGACCAATGCCTCAAAAGAAATGAATCAATAGAGCCTGCCTTTATGGACGAATTGTTTTTAACATTTGTCTCAAATACTAAAAACATCGAAAAAGTTATTCTGGCTCCATTTGAACAGACGTTAAACCGCACAATCAAAAAAATAGAAACTCAAGTTGCCAACGAAGATTCTATCCAGCAAAATCTTAAAAAAGCTGATGAAATTCTAACAAAAAATGAAGACCAGCCTACATTGAAACGTATCGTTAAATTTCTTTTTGCCTCGATAGAAAATTCGAAAAATATCCATAAAAATGTATCCGACCAATTAACCGAAACCTGCAAAGAAGTTGTCCAGCTAAAATCCAAATTGGAAGAGGCTCGTCACGAAGCCATCTTAGATTCACTAACCGGCCTGTTAAACCGACGGGGTTGTGACGAAAAATTGAAAAACATCAACTTAGATAATCTTCATACTTCATTAGCTATTGATATTGATAACTTCAAAAACATCAACGACAGCTTTGGTCACTTTGTTGGTGATAAAGTTATTCAGCGCGTTGCCAAAACTATTCAAAACAGCTTGAGTAGCGGCGATTTAGCCGTTCGTTACGGTGGAGAAGAATTTGTAGTCGTTATGATTAACAAAAACAAAAAGCAAGCCAAAGAAATTGCAGAAAACATTCGAAGCAAAATTAATGGATTAAAATTGGTCCAGCGAGAGTCTAACACTATCTTACCCCCAATTTCTGTTTCTATTGGTATTGCGGAAATTGATAATGACGATAATTGGCTTTCAGTATTTCAACGGGCCGACAGTGCTCTTTATCAAGCCAAAAATTTAGGTCGAAATTGCTGTATATGTGCTTAAAACCGTTAAAAACTGCTGCAATAATAAAACGCCCGGCATGAAATAATCTAATTTTCTCGTGTCTAGGTAAGGAATTCCTTTGTACCAACTCTATTATTACCCGCTAAATGCCAGTATGGCCCCACATTTTGTACTGGAAGAAATAGGGATAGATTACCAATTAAATTTAGTTGACCGAACATCAAATGCTCAAAAATCCACTGAATACCTTAATTTGAATCCAACAGGTCGAATACCGACTTTAATTGATCACAGTGAAACCAGTGGCGATACTTTAGTAATATTTGAAAGCGCCGCTATTTGTATGCATTTATGTGATAAAAACCCTGAATTAAATCTAATACCGAAAATTGGTGATCCCGACAGAGCGTTATTCTATCAATGGTTAATGTATCTCAATAATACCCTGCAGGCAGAATTAATGATTTACTTCTACCCTGACAAACATACAACTGAAACAGGAGAAAATTCTATTTCGGCAATAGTCACAGCACAGGAAACTCGGATCACCGCAATGTTTGCATTATTAGATAACGAACTGGCTGGTAAAGATTTTCTTGTTGGTGATTGCATAACCGCCTGTGATTTCTTTTTGTTCATGTTAGCCGTTTGGGCAGATGAATTTGAAACACCGCCTTTATCATGGCCAAACTTATCTCGTTACCTTAAGAATTTAGCTAAAAGACCATCGGTAATTAAGGTGTGTAAAAAAGAAAACTTGAGCCTTGCAGATTATCAGTCTTAGTTCTTATTATGCAAATGGGTATTATTGCTGATGGCATAGTTTTTACTGAAAAGTCGCAAACCTTTATCGCTAAATTCCACCGCTCGTGAATCTAGCGATTTCGTCGTTCACTCCAATCAAGACAAGACTTACAATAGGGGCGCTTGCTCTTATTTAATAAAGTACAATCAACGCCCTTGTTTTGAAAAAAAACTTTTCCGCTTTCTGTTAAAATTGTTTCATCACTCTTATCAAGGATAAGTTTTTTATTCACCAAGGCATAATGCCCATCTGTACTTATTCCCTAAAATTAGGTTATACCTGCAATTCATTCTTTGGCGAACATCAACAAAACCAAGAAATTGAATATTATGCTAAAGGCTATACTTCCTGGCTTGGTATGTTGGCGGTTATGAACGACCCTTTAGATGTTTTCAACACTTTTCGAAAAGGTTCAAACAAAGAATCGAGTTGTTAAAAAATCAGAATTTTTGTTCACAAAACGCTAAAGTGAATGAAAACCTTAATCAACACATAAAAGAAGAATGGCAACACTTCCTTAAAGGAACTTACGGCTTATGTACAAGGTCTGGTTTACCTGAAGATATTGCAGAAAAAGAACTCGCTATCTTAATTATCAATGAAATTTTAGATCTTGATTTTATAACTGATGAAAGGAAAGAAATACTCACTCAAGCCGTCAACCTATTAGACAAAGCAAGCCCACAGTTTGCGCCTCATGAACGGCTTAGAAGTTCAAGGCATCGATTAATAGATGAGATACGCCGTAAATTTAAACTTTCATATTGAAATGTAATTAGATAAATTGTCATAACATCAAAAACTTAACTTAAAAGTCAAATTTGCCAACAAATAGCATATTTGACTTTTACTTCTCTCACAATAAAATCTAACATACTGAATAACAATACAAAATAATTTTGGCGTGTTATTTGCGTATATTGACGAAAAATTATCTTTTATCTTTTATCTTTTATCTTTTATCTTTTATCTTTTATCTTTTATCTTTTATCTTTTATCTACAGCATTTAAGGAAAAAATATGCCCGTCAATATTGAAGATAGACCTATCGAAACAGTTCGTGAAGAAGTAGTTGATCAATTAGTGATGAATTATAGTCATGGAGAAATATCATACGAAGCATTTGAACGCCGCTTAGATACTGCGATGGAAAGTCAAAACAACAAAGAAATAGTAGATCTGGTTGCTGATTTAGATTTAACAGTAGACAAAAAATATATCGAACAGAAAACACAAGATTTTTCTGTTAATTACACCCCCGGCGAAACCGATGCATCAGATAAAATAATCAATATATTTAGTAGTGGTAGTCGAAGTGGCGCTTGGAATGTAGCCAAAGAAATTCACATTTATAGTTTTTGCAGCGGTGCAGATATAGATTTCACCGATGCTATATTTACCCATCCTACTGTTACTGTTAAGTTATTCAGCTTATTTAGTGGCGATACTATTTATGTACCTGAAAATATTAATATCGTTTCAAAAGCATTTTGCATTGTTGGCAGTATTGATTCTGATTTATCTTCTAACGCTTCCCCAAATGCACCGACCATTGTTATTGAAGGTTTTTCAATTTTCAGTGGCGTAACCATCAAAGTTAAGCGTACAATCAAAGAAAAATTCGTGGCTTTTGCCGATAATTTAAAAAAGATGTTTTCCTGAATGTCTTATTTGGCGACCATTAAAATTTTACTGAAATTAACCTATTCCTCCAACAGGTAGTTAGGCTATAGGTTTTCACATTCATTAGGATCTTAGAACATTGTCAACATCAATACCCCCTATTATCGCCGGCCCGATTTTAAGACACGTCACCAAAAATCAGTTAACTTTCTGGATGGTTACCCGTAAAGCAGAAACATTAAGATTTTGTTTAAGTGAAACAGGCAATAAGTCATTATTAATTGATCGACAACTTTGCAGTGAAGAGTTACAACAAATACAGATAGGCCAGCATGCATTTATCAATTTAATTTCTATAAATACCGTGCTCCCATTACCTGAAGAACAACTGCTGGAATACGATTTTCGCTTTTTGTCAGCTAAAGAAGAACTGGGGCTGAATGATCTCATTACTGATTTGTGTTACCCAAACCAATCTCTGCCTAGTTTCACCATCAAAAGTAAGATCAATAAAATATTACACGGTTCTTGTCGAAAACCACACTTTGACAGCCCTGATGGCTTAAGACAAATAGACAAGCTACTGGCAACAACAGATTTCCCTGCCCCTGACCGCCCCGCTCTAATCATGATGTCTGGTGATCAAATTTACGCTGACGATGTTGCCGGACCAATGTTAGTTGCTATTCATCAAGTCATAAAATTATTAGGATTGTTTGACGAGCAGTTGCAAGGTGCTACTGTTAATAACGGTAGCGAGTTATATGACAGCCCATTATGCTATTACCAACGGCAGCATTTATTACCTCATACGCCAGCAAATAAAGCGATTTTTGCCTCAAGCCGAAAACCGATATTTACCTCTGTTCATGCAAAGAACCATTTAGTAACACTGGCTGAAGTAATGGCAATGTATTTGCTGGTTTGGTCACCTGAACTTTGGCCTTTGGTCGATATTGAAGATCCGAACATTGCTGAAGAATTTATCGAACAATACCAAACTGAATTACCCATTATAAAAGATTTTTCATTGGGCTTATCCGAAATAAGACGAGCAATGGCCCATGTACCTGTGTACATGATATTTGATGATCATGACATTACCGATGATTGGAACCTTCACAGAGGTTGGGAAGAAGCAGCTTACGGGCATCCTTTTTCCAAACAGATATTAGGTAATGCACTAATTGGTTATTGGTTATGTCAAGGTTGGGGGAATGCTCCCGATAAATTCACTTCATTTATAAAAGAGAGCAAACAGTATTTTACCGATCAGGGTGTGCAAAATCATCAGCATTTGATTAATGTTTTACTGAATTGGGATCAATGGCATTATAGTTTACAAACATCTCCCAAAATTGTGGTACTGGATACCAGAACACAACGTTGGCGTTCAGAGAGTAATGCAGGGAAACCTTCTGGTTTAATGGATTGGGAAGCTTTATCAGAACTGCAGCAAGAATTAATCGATCAGGAATGTGTCATTATGATTTCTCCTGCACCCGTTTACGGAGTGAAGGCGATTGAGGCCGTGCAACGCATCTTCACATTTTTTGGCTTACCTTTAATGGTTGATGCTGAAAACTGGATGGCACATTCTGGCACCGCCAATGTAATGCTTAATATTTTTCGGCATCAGAAAACACCGCCAAACTTTATAATTTTGTCAGGTGACGTCCACTACTCTTTTGTTTATGAAATAACTCATCGATTTCGTAAAAACAGCTCCAAAATTATGCAAATAACCAGTAGTGGTATTAAAAATCAATTTCCATCGTCGTTATTGAGATGGCTAGATACTATTAATCAATATTTATACGCAAGTTATTCCCCTCTTAATTGGTTTACCAAGCGCCGTAGAATGATAATAAAAGTACATAAACCCAGTTCAAATAATAAACATCATTTATTTAACGGCAGTGGTATTGGCCAAGTAACTTTAATTAACAATGGTAAACAAATAAAAGCTGAAATGATTACGACTGAGAGTAAAAGAATTACATTTGGATAATAAATATAAAAGATTGAGCTCAGGACATAAAATAACAATTAATGCCAGACTTCGGTTATTTATTGCCCTCCCGAGATCGTCAGTGTCAAGTAGTTTGGGCATACTGTAAGATAAATGCTAGAATTACCGGTATGATAAAGTTGAGTGAAACAAAATGTTAACCTTAAAAAAACTATTTTATATATTGTTGAATCTTCCCATTAAATTACTCGTGCGTTGTAACATTGTCTCTGACAAACCTGTAGATTCAAATAATTTATCAGCTGAACAACCTACTTTTTATATTATTCGTCATCAATCTGCCAGCGATTTACTCACCTTACAAAAGGCTTGTAAACTCCTTAATATGCCTGACCCACTTGAACAGGCTCAAATTCAAGGGCAATCCTTCTGCCGTACACTTTGTTTAGAAAAACCAACTTCATTTTTACCATGGAAAACAAATTTAAAAACCAATGCCATTGAGCAAGGTTCAGAAATTCTAAAATTACATCAGAGCGATCCCAAATTGGATGTTCAACTTATTCCGGTCAACTTAACTTGGGGACGAACACCAACTAAAGAAACAAACAACGCCAGTATAGGCACCATACTTGCGGATCAGGAATCACCAAGCTGGATTCGTAAATTTTTTATTGTTTTATTTCTGGGCCGCAATACCACCGTACGTTTCAGTGAAGCATTATCTTTCCGTTTTATGGCAGATAAACATGATCACGATCCCATAACGGCCCGTAAATTAATACGAGTAGCCCGTTTTCACTTTCATCGCCAGACAATTGCCGTTACAGGTCCACGATTAATGCATCGCCAACAAATGTTTAATGCATTATTTGCCAATCCATCAATAAAACGTTTGATCGCTGATGAAGTAGAAAATAAAGGCCTAAGCGAAACTTTAGTAAGAAAACAAGCACTGGCAATAATGAATGAAATAGCTGGCGATTATCGAGATTCTGTAGTCCGCGTGGGTGAACGAGTACTGAATTGGTTGTGGAAACGTGTATATAACGGGATTGAAATTAACAATGCTGAAGTATTAAGAGAGTTAGCACACAATGGGCACGAAATTATTTATGTTCCTTGCCACAGAAGTCACATGGATTATTTATTACTAACTTATGTTATTTATAATGAAGGATTAGTTACTCCACGTATCGCAGCAGGAATTAACCTAAGTTTTTGGCCCGCAGGCCCTATTTTCCGTAAGGCTGGCGCATTTTTCATCCGACGTAGTTTTAAGGGTAACCTCCTGTATTCCACCATTTTCCGTGAATACTTAGGTTTATTATTCGAGCGTGGTTACCCTGTTAAATACTACACAGAAGGTGGACGTAGCAGAACGGGCAGAGTACTTGCCCCTAAAACCGGCATGCTGGCAATGACCATTCAGAGTTTATTGCGTGGTATTGATCGGCCTTTAACTTTAGTTCCCGTATACATTGGCTATGAACATGTAATGGAAGTAGGTACTTATCACAAAGAACTAAGTGGTAGCCAAAAGAAAGGTGAATCTATATTTGGGGTAATTAAGGCCATTAGAAACCTTAGAAATTACGGAAAAGGTTATGTTAATTTTGGTCAGCCTATTAATATCAATCAATTTTTGAATAAGCAGGTACCTGACTGGAAAGCTGATATTGATGCGATAAATCCTCAAAAACCTAGTTGGTTAACCCCAAGTGTTAATATATTGGCTGATCAAGTCATGACGAATATTAATCAATCAGCTGCGTTAAATGGGGTGGCATTAATCGCATTAATTCTGCATGCTACAGACAATAAAGCCTTATTAAAAACTGATCTTGAAAAACAACTCGATTTCTTTTTAATGATTCAGAGAACAGCACCTTACAGCGAACAGCTAACCATACCGGATGAATCTGGAAAAGAATTGCTTGAACAGACAATTTTACTCGGCAAAGTTACGGTTAATGATGACAGTTTTGGTGCCATTATTTCCCTTACAGGCTCCTCAATATTAGAAATGCGTTATTATCGCAATAATATTTTACACTGTTTTGTTTTGCCTTCTTTGCTTTGTAGAATGTTAGATCGAAAAGTTAAAATAAGTCAGCTTGAATTAATAGAAAACACTCAAAAATTAATGGCATTAATCAAGACTGAACTCTACTTATGGCAATCAGATCTAAAAATAGAACAACAAGTTATTGCGGTACTTGACGCCCTTGCCCAACACAACGTGATAAAACAAAGTAAAACAGGTTTTTGGTCACTGATTGACAAACTTGATAACACGACCACTGACACTTTGTACAACAATAATCAATTACGTATGAATGTTCGTATAATGGGTGACATTATTGATGAAACCATGCAACGCTTTGCCATTATCACTTCTTTAAGTAGCCGCCTTGCACCAATAAGCAAAAATGATCTGGAAAGAAAAATAGTTGCTATCGCTAAACGGCTTTCGGTATTAAATAATATTAATGCCCCTGAGTTTATCGACAAAAAAGCTCAAACTACGTTGATCAATGCCATGAAAGAACAGGGATATCTTGATGTAAATGACGATGGCAAATTAGTTGATAATGAAGCCCTTTCCCACTTTAAGGCTATTGTTATCAATCTCGTGGATATTGAGGTATTGCAAAGTATTATTCGCTGATAGACCAAATGGTATTATTCAATACCTGATTATTCTTGATGGGTTATGCCGTAGGCTAGCCCATTTTACTTTCCTTACATATGACACAGCATTAAGAAAGAAAACAAGCTATTAACAAAGATCAAAGATATTCAATAAAAACACCAACAAAAATAATTAAACCAACGAAGTGGTTATTTAAAAAGGCTTGAAAGCATTTGTCCCGTTGTCGATCAACAATCAAAATTTGCTGATAACAAAAGAATCCGGCTGAAATAACCAGACAAAGTTGATAAGGCCAACCAAAGGTGAGTAATTCGCCGACAACTAATAACAATGCTAGGGTCATTAACTGCAAGAATCCGATAATGCGTTTATCGTGCTGACCAAATAATATTGCTGTTGATTTAACCCCAATACGTAAGTCATCGTCTCGATCAACCATAGCGTACATAGTATCGTAAGCCACAGTCCACAGTACATTTGCACTAAATAAAAACCATGCAACAAGAGGAACCTCTCCCATAAACTCACCAAACGCCATGATCATGCCCCAACTAAAAGCTGCGCCTAAAACGACTTGGGGCAAATGCGTATACCGCTTCATAAATGGGTACGAAATCGCTAAAGCAACCGCAATAAAAGATAATTGAATAGTAAACCAGCTTAAGGTCAGTACCAGCGCAAATGAAACGGTTAACAAAAAAACGAATAAAACAATGGCTTCTTTACTGGTTATAAGACCAGAGATCAGTGGTCGTTTTTGTGTTCTTTTAACTTGTCCGTCAACATGCCGATCGACATAGTCATTGATAACACAGCCCGCACTGCGCATCATAAAAACACCCAAAGTAAAAACCAATAAAATATGTAAACTGGGAAAACCATCAGCTGCTATCCACAACGCCCAATACGTGGGCCACAACAACAAATACGTTCCAATAGGTTTATCCATTCGGGTTATTTGTTTGATCCCTTCCCATTTCTTACTAACAGAAATCATGCTGTAAACTGTCCTTTGTTATTGTGCTGTAGGCAAAAGATCCTGGTAAAAAGACTTCCGCAACCATTAATGGTTTTTCTTTTAGATAAAACAATGAACGTCGTCCCCACAATGATGTTTGAGTGGCTAAATTTAAGTCTTGAATAAGCCTAGCCAAGCAACTTGGATGTTCAAAAAGTGAAACTTCAATATTTCTTCGTTCCAGATCAGGATTTTTAAACAAAAGCTGCCCCAACGATTGATTGCCTATATTAGCCAAATGTTGCTGATCTCCCGTTAAGCTTGATAACGGCAATAAACTACGGGCAAAAACATGTGGAATATCATCACAATAAAGCAGTACTTCTCTTACCAATACGGGCTCTCCTGCTTTGATATCTCTATTTTCTTCAAGGACAGCGCATGGTTCAACTCGCTGACCAAGCACTTCTACTCTAAAATCATGACAATGACTCTTCAACCGCTCTGTTAATGAGTTTGGATCTAACAACCAGTCAACTAACATTTCATCCAATACAAAGGAGGAAATATCCTGCCAATCAGCAACCAAATTTACAGGGAATAACGGGTGTATCTCATTCATATAATAAAACAACTAATATCCTAAAACAGGCGAATCATAACATAATACCTATTGTACTCATTAATTGTTCACCTTCGAATGGTCTAAATCAACCTAGTTTTCAATTATCCTGTCATAAGAATGTAAAATAATTTACAAAAATTTACAAAAATTCATTTGTAAATACAAAAAGCAGGTTATGATTAACAACAGAGCTACTAATTCGACAATAAAACGAGTTTTTATTAAATGAAAAAAATAATCACTTTCTTCACTTTGCTATTTATTCTGCCTGTCACTAATAAGCTTAATGCTTACGAGTATGCCTATTTTGGCTTCGAACCTGACATAGTTACAAACTACGTGGCTATAAAAAAGAAAATGGGTTACGTACGATTAACAGTAGAGTTAATGATTGATAACGCATCAAACTATGACGTTGTGGAACACCATTCTCCATTATTAAGAGACGCGATTATTAATATTATTGGTCAGCAACCAGAATCAAAAATTAAATCCATTAATGGTCGATACGAAATTCAACATTTATGTGAAGAAAAAGTAAAAAGCTTATTGAAAAAAGAAACCGGCCAACCATTAATAAAAAAATTACTATTTACTCAGTGGTTGGATAATTAATTTAAATCTGTTGATGTTTTGCCCGTACTATTTACTTATTTGCTATTAAATTATTTGTTATTTGAAAACCGTGCATTAAAGAATGCTAATATACAACCACAAATTAAGCCCGTTAAATGAGCGGTATTGCCCATATTAATGGGTAAAACATCCATAAAACCTAATATTATCCAAAATAACAAAAAACCAACGATAGATTTTGATATTTCCAAACCTTTTTCAGGGGCTAGCCATTTCATCCACCAAACGTAACCAACTAACGCATAAACAACTCCGGATAAACCACCAAAATTATTTCCAGAAGCCATGAATTGAGCAAGATTCGAAATTATTGCAGAGATCAATAGAATATTAATCAGCTGCCATTTACCCATTACTTTTTCAATATTGCCACCAAGTTGCCACCACCACATGGTATTAAAAACAACGTGTAACCAAGAGAAATGGAAAAACACTGAACCTATTAATCGATAAGGTTGTTGTAATAAACCATCTGACGAAAGATTGGGATAAAACTTTATTGCTTCAAAAATAGGAATCGCAAAGCCCAGCAGGCTTAATACAAAAATTATCCAGCAAACCGCAAAAATGCTTAAAGTAACCAAACCTGCATGTGCTAAAAACTGTTTGCGGAACATCTGCGAAAGCGATGGACCATTATTTGAAACTTGGCTGACAACGCCATTGTCCCAGGCTGCTTGTTGATATTTTGGTGAAAAAGGCTGCTGTATAAACTGCTCAAATTCTTGCTTTGCCTGTTCAAGTAAATTTTCTTTGCAGTAAATAACATATGCTTCGGCTTCATTTTCAATATGGGCATTAATATTAATGCTTGCCAAATAATTAGTAAAAAGCAAAGCAATATTATGTTGTTCAATACGAACTAAAGCACAAAAATCGTTATCAGACATAACTATATCTTAACCGCAATTTGTTCAGGATATTGGGCTTGCCACTGAACAAATCCGCCATCTAAAGAATAAACATCAGTAAAATCCTGACTGATTAAGAACTCCGCTGCCTGCTGGCTGGAAATACCGTGATAACAACAAACCACCACTGGCATGTCAAAATCAGCTTCCCGAAGGAAATCAGCCATTGATTCATTTGTTAAATGGATCGCCTTGGGAATATGCCCAGATTGGAAGGCCGCTGCATCTCGAATATCAACCACGACAATATTTTGCGATGCGTCATGCAATTCGTTTATTTGCATATGTTTAAAATTTTCTATTGATTGTTCCGGCACTTTTATTGCTCCAAATTTCTGTTCATACTAATTCCACTGATCAGTGAAACTAGTATTATACCCATTCTATTAATTTTAATCCCAATTAAGAATAACTTTACCTGACTGACCCGAACGCATCATATCAAAACCTTTTTGAAAATCATCAATATCAAAATGATGCGTGATAATCGGCGTTAAATCTAAACCAGACTGGACCAAGCTCGCCATTTTATACCAGGTTTCAAACATTTCACGTCCATATATTCCTTTGATAGTAAGTCCTTTGAAAATAACTTGGCTCCAATCAATTGCCATATCAATACTAGGAATACCTAACATAGCAATTTTTCCGCCATTATTCATGTTTTCAAGCATGCTGGTAAAAGCCATTGGAACACCGGACATTTCCATACCGACATCAAAGCCCTCGCTCATGCCAATTTCAGCCATAACATCGGTTAAATTTTCCTTACTGACATTAACCGTGCGGGTAGCACCCATTTTTTTCGCCAAATCCAACCTATATTCATTAATATCAGTAATCACCACATGTCTGGCACCCACATGTTTAGCAACAGCTGCGGCCATAATCCCAATAGGACCCGCACCAGTAATCAAGACATCTTCTCCAACCAGATCAAACGATAAAGCGGTATGTACAGCATTACCAAACGGGTCAAATATTGCCGCTAAATCATCAGATATTTCATCTGGCAACTTAAAGGCGTTGTAAGCCGGTATCGCTAAATATTCAGCAAATGACCCCGGGCGATCAACTCCAACCCCAACAGTATTTCTACATAAATGTGTCCGGCCGCCTCGACAGTTTCGACAATGACCACAAGTAATATGCCCTTCTCCGGATACACGATCACCTATTTCAAAGCCCTTTACCTCTTGCCCAATGTCAACAACTTCACCCGCATATTCATGCCCGACAACCATAGGTACAGGAATGGTTTTTTTTGCCCAGTCATCCCAATTATAAATATGAATGTCTGTACCACAAATGGCGGTTTTTTTAATTTTTATCAACAAGTCATTATGACCAATTTTAGGTAGTTGGGTTTTGGTCAGCCAAATCCCCTCTTCTGCTTTTAATTTAACTAATGATTTCATCACTCAACCTAATCAATAATGTGCATAGCTTTACCAATACGAATAAAAGCAGCAATTGCTTTGTCTAATTGCTCTTTAGTATGAGCTGCTGATATTTGGGTACGAATTCGAGCTTGTCCTTTTGGTACCACAGGGAATGAAAAACCAATAACATAAATTCCTTCATTTAATAATTGATTCGCCATTTCGCTCGCAACTTTCGCATCACCTAACATTACAGGCACGATGGCATGATCTGCACCCGCGCAGGTAAAACCAGCCGCTTCCATATTAGTTCGAAAATAAGCCGCATTATTTTTCAAAGTTTGTCGTAATTCATCACCATTGGCTAACAACTCAATGACCTCAATAGACGCATTAACAATCGCAGGAGCTAATGAATTAGAAAATAAATAAGGACGAGAGCGTTGACGCAACCATTCAACTACTTCTTTTTTACCGGAAGTATAACCACCAGAAGCTCCACCCATAGCCTTACCCAGCGTGCCCGTAAGAATATCAACACGACCCATGACTTCACAATATTCATGACTACCACGACCTTGTTTTCCAACAAAACCCACGGCATGAGAATCATCAACCATCACTAACGCATTGTATTTATCGGCTAAATCACAAACCGCTTTGAGGTTCGCAATTACGCCATCCATTGAAAACACACCATCAGTGGCAATAAGTTTAAAACGAGCTCCGGCTTCATCTGCTGCAATTAATTGTTTTTCCAGATCAGCTGCATCATTGTTAGCATATCTAAACCGTTTTGCTTTACATAAGCGCACACCATCAATAATAGACGCATGATTCAATGAATCACTGATAATAGCGTCATCTGGTCCTAATAGTGTTTCAAATAGCCCTGCATTGGCGTCAAAACATGAAGAATATAAAATGGTATCTTCCATGCCTAAAAAGGTGCTGAGCTTTTCTTCAAGCACTTTATGTATGTCTTGGGTACCACAAATAAAACGCACCGACGCCATACCAAAACCATGTTTGTCCAATCCATTTTTAGCCGCAGCTATTAAGCTTGGATGGTTTGCTAAACCTAAATAATTATTTGCACAAAAGTTTATTACCTGCTCTCCTGAGCTAACGGAAATTTTTGCTTGTTGTGCTGTAGTGATAATACGTTCAGCTTTATACAACCCGTCTTCTTTAACTTGATCTATTTGGCTTTGAAGGTGTGAATAAAAACCAAATGAATTATCTGGTGAGCTGTGGGATGACATAAACGCCTCTGTTATTAGTGTAAGGTAAGTTGATTTTTTCCTGACTATTTTTAATAATCACGAACAATGAAATTGGTATCATTGTACGATTATCCCGGTTGCAGTCAGAAGTGTAATTAAAAAAAACACCACCTGTTAGTGTATAGAATACTTAACAGCGCTCATCTGATTCTCTTACAGGCTTTCTCTATCAGCTTTTCTGTCTGCTCTGCTATCGATTTAAGTTATAGGTTAACCACTGTGCAATATCTTCTTCTAAATGATACGTCGTCTTCAATAATGTATTACCTACACGACTTCCTTTAAAAACCTGCGCTTTGGTTTTATCTGAACCATTCCAGTTAAAGAGTTCTTTTGTGGTATTAAAACTTTCAAGATGATTGGTTGAATAAATAAAATAGGTCGGTATATCCAACAAATTTTTATAGCGTTCTTTTCCAGCAAAATTCATTTGGGGACTAACAATCACTAAAAATGAAACTTTAACCTTTTCCGCTAAACTAATTGCATAATTAACCGAACAACCACTCGCTACCACAGCAATCCCTTTTCGTTTATCTACTTTAGTACGTAGTAATTTATGAGCCGCGAAGACATCATCCTCCCAATAAGCTGTCAGTCTTACCAAATTTTTTTGATAAGCGGCAATATCTTTAGCCTTCATTTTAATATTTTCACGGGAAAAATCTGCGTTAGCACTGTTTGCATAACCACGAAAATCAATGGCAAAAACATGCGATCCTTTTTCAGATAAGGATTTTGCTAAATAACTATAACTTCGACTGTCGTGCTCACAATCGTGTAATAACAAAACACCTGCCCCTTGTTCTTTTCTCAGTCTACCAGGTACCTGTTTAACTGCCGGATAATATTGACCACTTAATAAAAATCGATCTTTACCCGGGTATTTGAGTTCTTGCGGGCTTGATAACCTAATCGGTATTTCAGCTGACATGGCTTTAGACAAACTGACATAACAACACAATAATAATATACAAACAGATAATACAATTGGGTTAGAAATATGCCGCATTAATACTTCGTTATTCATCTTATGCCCTTTAATTTCTATGTTATTACTAATAAACATAACAAAAATTTTCAATTATGGATAATACTTATCTAAAGTTCTATTTCCTCTACAATATTTGAGCTACAAATTGTCTTCAAGTAGCTAAGCTAAATATTGACAGGTATAATCTGATCATTGAGCGTCATTATTAATTGTCATTCGAGTACTTTATTGTGAAATATTTTTTGTCTCTGCTAATTTACCGAACACTATTGTTTTTATTGCTACCCTTTTTACTTTTAATTTTGCTGGTCCGTTCTAAAAATCATCCTGAATATCGACAACGTTTATTAGAACGCTTAGGAGTAACACCCAATAACTTGAAAAGTAATGGTATTATTGTGCATGCAGCCAGCGTTGGCGAGGTCATCGCGTTAAAAAGTTTTATTGAGAAGGTTTTATTAACCTTTACTCATTTACCCATCACAGTTACAACTTTTACACCGACAGGCTCTGCACAAGTAAAAAAGCTTTTTGGTGATCGAGTACAACATTGTTACCTTCCGTTAGATTTATTTTGGTGCTCTGCACTTTTTTTAAAAAAGTTAAAACCTAAAGCCATGGTATTTATGGAAACCGAACTATGGCCGAATATCATTGCACAATTAGCTGACTCACAATGTAAACTAATGCTGGTCAATGGCCGATTGTCTGAAAAATCAACCAATAGCTACCAAAAGTTAACTTGGCTGATTAAACCAACGTTAAATCATTTTAACAACATAATGGCGCAAAGCTCAGAAAATTTAAATAATTTTATAACCTTAGGTGCAGATGAAAATCGCTGCCAACTTTCAGGTAACCTAAAATTTGATATATCAATTAATCAAAGCATCATTGATAAAGTACAAGAACTTCGGCAGATTGTACCAACAAATCGACCTGTTTGGATTTTAGCCAGTTCTCATCAAGGTGACGAAATGTTGGCTCTGCAAGTATATATACAACTGCAACAAGAGTTTCCAAATCTTTTACTTATTATTGCACCTCGCCACCCCGAACGATTTGACCAAATAGCAAAACTTTGTCATGAACAAGGACTCAACACATTAAGGCGCAGTGAGAATTCAAAAATATCAGCAGAACATCAAGTCTGGTTATTAGATAGTTTAGGTGAATTAATGGCCGCTTATTCACTTTCAGATATTGTAACTATGGGAGGTAGTTTCAGTAACATTGGTGGGCATAACCCTTTAGAGCCAGCTTTGTTTAAAAAACCAGTTATTGTAGGCACTGATATGAAAAATTTCACCGAAATTCAGCAACAAATGTTGCAGGTAAAAGGCATAGAACAATTAACAATAAATAATGTCGACCAATTAACCCTTAAGGTAAAGCGTTTATTAGCTGATCAGACACAACAAAAATTACTAGGTGAAAATGCTTATCAAGTTGTACAAAGCAATCAAGGAGCAAGCGAACGAACGCTACAGCAATTAATAACACTACTGGAATAATCTTATAGCCCTAAAATTCAATAGCTAACAAGCCAGCTTGCTTTAAATTGATAATAATTACAACATAGCTAATGAATTTGATATTTATCCCTAATTCATCTCAGGATAATGCTCGTTAAGCAATTGACGAACTTTATCTTTCACTTGTGTAACCGTAATACCATTCATTAAATGCTTACCTTTTGCCCTTGTCCCCCAAGGTATTAAATCAACAGGTTTTTTATATTGAATTTTTATTGCTTGCTGGTAACAACTCACAACATAATCTTGATATAAATAAGGACCAGTTCGATACGGATTACTATGAGCATATAAACCAATAACGGGTGTACCAACGGTTACAGCCATATGTGCTGGACCTGTATCTGGTGCTATTACCAAATGCGCCCGTTTTAATAATGCGAGTAATTGTTTTAATGATGTCTTGCCCACCATGTTCATTATCTTACAATTACTTTTTTGTTCAATATCCGCAGCCAACAAAATTTCCATCGTTGTAGGACCGCCACAAACAAGCACTAAAAATCCCTTATCACTAAGATGCTCTGCAATTTTGGCATATCCTTCACTATGCCAATTCCGTTCAGCCTTACTTGCCGCAGGACAAATAATGGCTAACGGCTTTTCATCAGAAAACTGATCACTCGCCCACAATTCATCTTCGTCTGATAAAGGCATATTCCAATGCGGAGGTGAAGTTGATAAACCTAATGCCTCAGTAAAACCCATAAACCCATCTAAAACATGTGGCTGAACTTGAGATTTTATTCTTCTGTTGGTAAAAAGCCACTGGCCTTCAATAGCTCGACGGCGATCGAAGCCTATTTTAACTCTGGCAGGAATGCATAAACTGGCAATACTCGCTCTTAAGGCAACTTGCATATGTAATAACACGTCAAATTTGCGTTCTTTAAATTCAGCCCGTAGATCTAAATATGCTTGTAAACCTGCATTTTTATCAAAAGTTACAAACTCAACCCCATCGAGATCCTTTAGCAGGCTGGCTTCTATCTTGCCAATAACCCAGGTTATCTTGGTTTTTGGTAACTGACGTTGAATATGTTGCACCATCGCAACTGCATGACAAACATCACCAATAGCTGACAATCGTAATAAACATAAATTTTTTGGCTGAGTTTTACCTAACATAAAGGAATCACCACAATAGAGTGTTATACTTTTATTTATTGAAATTGCAGGGTAAAGTAAAAAAAATCCCTGCAACTCCTTTTTTTGAGTATGATTTATTAGGTCTATTATCTTGAACCTTTCTGCAATTGTAAAACCCTGCCAAGAAAAAACTTTCAAAAAAGGCAATATTTATTGTGTTTATGTTGAACATTTATTTTCTGAATTTACGCCAGAAATGTTGTCATCCACTTATTGGCAACAACAAAATTCAATAATAGGCACAGCCCAAGGCAGGGGAACAACATGGTTTATTGAAAACCAACATCAGCAATGGGTATTACGGCATTATTACCGTGGTGGATTAATAGGAAAATTCAATAAAGACAAATATTTGTTTAATGCGTTTAATTCAACTCGCGCCGCCCGTGAATTTTCTTTATTAAAAATCATGCAAGAGTTGCAATTACCTGTACCAGATCCCGTTGCATTTCGGATCATTAAAAATGGCTTATTTTATCAGGCAGATTTATTAAGCTCACGTATTCAAGATGCCAATGATTTAGTCTATATATTGGGTAAACAACGTTTAACAGAAGAAATCTGGTTAACTATAGGCGCAACAATCAAGCGTTTTCATGATAGCGGAATTTATCACCACGACTTGAATATCCATAATATTTTACTTGATAAAAACAATAAATGCTGGCTTATTGATTTTGACAGAGGTGAGCAAAGAACAGTGTCAAACCAATGGCAAAAAGCCAATTTGGCCAGACTTTTACGATCATTCAGAAAAGAATTACTTAAACAACCCGTCTTTCACTGGCAGGAAGAAGACTGGCAGTTATTGTTAGAAGGTTATTTGTCTAATTAATAAATAGTTACCCAAACTACTTGGGTATAACATCAATGGAATTAATGAGCGAAATAGTTATAACCCTAGGCTACATTTGAAGAATCTTGAAATTGTTGCTTATACATTTCTCGCGCTTTGATAAAATCTGGCAGTGACTCTTTTGTCGCATATGGACGAATAATGGCAATAATTTTCAAAACCCCTTCAAAAAATACCGTTGAGTTAATCTCTGTGTCCATATTTTGTGTTTGATGAAAACTTAACCAAAAAGTATTTACAATACGTAGAATACTCACTAAATCAGCTAGTTCATCATCATCAAAATTTATCATAGAAGCATCTCTTAAAGATAACATCATATTACTTACACGATCAGCAATAGACTGTTGTACTTCTACATATTTTTCACGTAACAAAGGATTTTTTGACAATAGGACAGGTAAATTACTATAGAAAAAACGAAATTTCATCATTGCTTGGAATACCGCATCCATGTACAAAATAATTGCATCTAATGGCTTAGTATCTTCCGAGACTTGTGGAAAAGTATCTAATAATAAATTACGGGCATATTCATCATAAATAGAAAGAATAATGTCTTCTTTATTACGAAAGTGGTAATAAAGATTACCAGGACTAATACCTAAATGAGCAGCAATATGATTAGTAGTGACGTTACGCTCACCTTGCTCATTAAACAGAGCAATACTTGCTTGAATTATTTTGTCACGGGTTTTCATTATAATTACTTCTTCATTTCCCTGGAATTATTACGCCTATCATACTATCAAATTTTGTTCTACGGGAAGCCTTTTGAGTAAATACTTTAACATTTTTTTATTCTAAACATTGTTTTTCACCGAAATTACGCATTACAATAAAGACATATCAAACAGATAAATCACAAAATATGACAGTAAAAGCAATTTACCCAGGCACTTTTGATCCGGTAACTAACGGTCACACTGATTTAATCGTACGAGCAAGCCGCTTGTTTCGAGAAGTTATTGTGGGAGTTGCATCGAGTCCAAGTAAACAACCTCGCTTTAATTTAGCTCAGCGAGTAAATATGATTAAACAAGTCACTCATGAATTACCTAATGTGACAGTATTGGGCTTTAGCGGATTATTAGTTAATTTTGCTAAAGAACACCAAGCCAATGTCTTAATCAGGGGCCTACGTGCGGTATCAGATTTTGAGTATGAATTTCAACTGGCCAATATGAATAGACGATTATCGCCAGATTTAGAATCTGTTTTTTTAACTCCAGCTGAAGAAAACTCTTTTATTTCATCAACTTTAGTTAAAGAAGTGGCTTTGCACTTGGGCGATGTAAGCCAATTCGTACATCCCATTGTTCAAAAAGAATTAGAAAAGATACAATTAAGATAATTCAGATTTTAATACCAGCAACTAACTAACTTTGGCATTTAGGGCAAAAAACTGAGCTTCGGTTTGATTGCCTTATTTCTTCCAATTTAGTTTTGCACTTTAAACATTTCTGACCTGCCCGACCATAAACCAATAATGATTGGGCAAAGTAACCTGGACGGCCGTCGACCTGGGTGAAATCTTTTAACGTTGTACCACCTTGAGCTATTGCTGCAGTAAGTACTAGCTTTATAACTTCAGTAAGTTTATTCAATCTCTCTTCGTTAATGTCTCCTGCTAATACTGTTGGTAAAATACCCGCTTGAAATAATGTTTCATTGGCATAAATATTACCCACGCCTACAACAATTTGATTATTCATCAAAAATGTCTTTATTGGTACTTTTCTATTTTTAGCTTTAGCAAACAAATATCCCGGATAAAACTCATCACTTAAAGGCTCTGGGCCAAGTTTTGTTAATAATCCCCGTTCATCAACATGATCAGCAAACCATAATACAGCGCCAAAACGACGAGGATCATTTAAACGCAGCACTTTTTTATTTGCGAACACTAAATCAAAATGATCGTGCTTAGCCACAGGGGTATCTTCACAAATAACCCTGATAGTTCCAGACATACCAAGATGAAGCAGTAAAGTGCCAGAGTCAAAACGTATTAATAAATATTTAGATCGCCGGTCTACCGCTAAAACTTTATACCCAACCAAAGATTTAACTTCGTCTGGAACTGGCCAACGTAGCTTATTATTTCGCACAATCACTTTGGACACTTTTTCACCAATAATGTGCCCACTGATACCTAAACGGCAAACTTCTACTTCTGGTAATTCTGGCATACTGAATCCTGGCATAAATGCTTACGGAGTTAATGAAAGCGGAGTTAATGAAAGCGGAGTTAATGAAGGCGGAGTTAATGAATGTAGCGTTAGTGAAGGTGGGATTAACTGCTGATAAATTTGTGTCGGTAGGGCTAACCAAGACTCGTCACTATGTCGACGGACCAACAATTGGTCGCTAAGCGCAAATAGAGTGAAAATCTGAGGTGTTGGGTTACCCGCAAGCTCAACCATAACCTCAATGCCCTTAAGTCCCTCTATTTGTATCGTGCTTGCTTGTAGTAAACCAACACTTTGCTGCCAAGCCATCATCATTTGCTCAAGACTTTGCTCTGATAATTGCTTATTCAACTCTGCTGGCGATATTTGCCAAGCACGCCCACTACGTTCAATCAAAACCCTGTCACTAATAGCGAGAGTTAAAATAACTGCATGCTCACCTAAAACAAGTTGTGTACTGCTTGTTTGAATATCAGAATGATCAACAGTAGAAAATAACCGTTCATTCGTTAAGTTAATTAACAAAATCATAGTCATTACCGAAAAAATTATTACGTTATTCCAACCTGTACGAGAAAGATTCATATCTTTATATAATGAAGTTATTGATATATAACCAAACTACTTGAATATACATATTTTAGCCAATAAAAAACCCGGTATAAACCGGGTTTTTGTCTGAATTTAAAATTAATTACTTAATTTTAGCTTCTTTATAGATTACGTGTTTACGTACTCTAGGATCGAATTTTTTTATTTCCATCTTTTCAGGCATTGTCCTTTTATTCTTGTCAGTAGTATAAAAATGACCAGTACCTGCACTAGAAACTAAACGAATTTTATCACGCATAATTTTTCCTTAAACTTGTTCGCCACGGGCACGGATATCAGTTAAAACTGCATCAATACCTTTTTTATCGATAATACGCATTCCTTTCGGAGTTAAACGTAATTTAACGAAACGGTTTTCGCTCTCAACCCAAAAACGGTGAGATTGAAGGTTAGGTAAAAAACGACGACGTGTCGCGTTTCTCGCGTGTGAACGGTTGTTACCAACCATAGGTTTCTTGCCTGTTACTTGGCAAACTTTAGACATTTGAGTCACTCCAAAATTGATTTCAGCTCGAGCTTTATTTCCCCAAGACCGTCGCCTCAGGATCCTGAAAAAGGTGGCATATTATAGAGAAACTAAATAATGATTACTAGCCTTTATTAAAAATAGCAGCAGAGACAAATTAACACTATATTTTTCATAGCGTTAACGACACTAGGACATGATTATGTTATGAATTTTACTGATTTTTTTTGTTTTTTTAATCAACGAATAGCTATTTTGGGCAACAAAAACTCTGACATTTTTCAAATACCAGACAATTAACCTGTTTTAGAGCCCATCAGTTTCTGTAATTTAGCTTGCTGATCTTCATTACAAACATCATCAATTAAAATGCGAATAATATGTGATTTGGCCAATTGGGTATCTGTAGCAAGTTTTTGTAATTTTGAAATGGCACCCACACTCAAGGTAAAAGTCGCATGGCGAAAAGGGGTTCTTTCAACATTGGGATTTTTTTTACTTTGAATGGATTTTTGTGCTTGCGGTTGTTCATGCTTAATAATATTTTCCGCACTTACTAATTCAGGCTCACCTTTGGCGTAATTATCTGCATCAGCGATAAATTCATCAATAGTAAATATTTTCCTTGTTACATTACTTCCCTTTGATTTTTTTAAATCAATTAAACTCATGTGAATTGTCCGCTTTCATCAACATTAACTCTTCTGCTATAGCAATCATTTCAGCAGCTGCTTTACCTTCAGGATCAATTTCCAAAACAGAAGAACCTCGCTCTTCACTATCATCATACACATTACGGTTATAAGTAACGGCTTGAAGTACATTGATCCCAAATGAGCTGCATACTTCCTTAGCTTCCAAAATGCGCTTCGCTTGACTAGGCAATGAAGGACATTGAGTAATAATAAACGACGCTAACATTTTTGGATTAACCATTTTACACGTACTTAGCATATCCTCCATATGCGGCACGGTTTTCAAATCTCTTCGTTTGGGTCTTAAAGGGATAACAACGTGATCAGCCACCGACATAGCTGCACGTAAGGCTAAATTATCTTGACCGCCACAATCTACAATAACGTAATCATAATGTTGATTAAGGCTTAAGAGATCATTGCGAATTTTACCATAGAGTTGAATACAATTTATTGATGATAGGTGGGGGTCAGTATTACGAGTTTGTATCCAATCTGAAGTTGTGCGTTGAGGATCACAATCAACCATTAAGACAATAGATTTTTTATCGCGGGCAAAGTAAACGGCCAAATTTTGTGCAATACAGCTTTTTCCGCTTCCACCTTTTTCCCCACCCACTAATATCATCATTTTACTAAATTCCTTTTATAACCTTTTATACCAATTTAATCAGATATAAAGTAATTAAATTATAGTTAAAATTTGCCGGAAGCCAAATTTTCACAATACCCGTAATCTTCATTAAATTTTCGACTAACTTAACGCTAGTAATAATAAAAATTCTATAGTCGTTTGTTCTGGGAGCACTGAGTCACTTTCTATTTTCAATGCTACCCATGAAAAACTTAGATACTATTTTCTTTTGATTGAATGGTTATTCTTGTCTTGTCAGGAAATATCGAACCGCTCCTTTTCCATATCGATACGGAAAAAGGCGACGTTCAATTTGATCATTACGACTAGCTAAGATTTGATATTCCTTGTAAATTTTTTTCTATTACTAAAATAAATATAGACCTATTCTGTAATTAACGCGAAATTTCAAGATTTTCAGTTTAAAATTTTATATTTCACCATGCTCAGCAAAAGAATAACATTGATGACCAGCAACAATAATATGATCAAGAACCCTTACGTCAATTCAATTATTCCAATTGGATTAAGTAAGTTGACAAAATTAAGTGAGGGTAAATTTTCAATAGCAAGGCGCTCAATTGAGTAATAGCGAGCTATTACGATTGAGAGCAACGCAGCTATTGGAGATTTAAACCGCTTAAAGTAGCAAGTTATTTAATCCAATTGGTATTAAAGGCCTTTGTTAATCGATCAGTTATCTGTTTATCGGCAATGCTAGCTTCTGCAATGCCTGAAGGGTGATTATTTATCGGAGTATTTTTATACCTAGGAAATCCCTCCTAGAGCCCTTTATTAATAAGGGGTTCTTCACTGACATATTTGCACCAGACTAGATGGTTGGGGTTTTTGTTCTCTTTCTTTGAGGTTGAACGCTTTGTTTGTTGCGCAGCACGATAAGCTCTTTTTACTTGTCTTATATTATAATAACTCTGTCGCCAGCCCTGTAATTTATCATTATCAGCAAAGGTAGCTGTGAGGGATATTGCTTTCCTTAATGCATCAAATAATAGATTGATATCAGTTGGAAAATGCACATTCGTTTCAACCACAAAAGAATCGCAACGTCCATTAACCGTTCTTTTTTTTTAAGCTTCAATCCGGCATTAACGACGACTTGATTGATTTCATCAAGCACTTCAGGCGTGAATAGCTGCACATTATCTTTAATTGTTTGTAGTTTATATTCTCGTTTATCTTCAAGAAAACCGTGACCAAGCATTTCTCGAATTGTGCGATGCTGGTTTACCAATTCATGAAGGCGGTCAAAGTCACAATTTAAATTTAATCGCAATGAACCCATGACCAATATTTTCCAGGGCGACCAAGCTCAATATTGACTGTTGGAGGTATGAGTTTTTCGAGAATATTAAATATTTTGTCGCGTAATTCATCATTGCAATAAAGATATTGTAAACCTCGAAGGAGCTGAGGAATATCATCACGTGAACGTGAGCTAATACCAATACTCGCAATATCAAGTTCGCCTAATTGAAGTTGTGGTGAGGCAGGAACGCGCATTTTTTCCCCGAAGATTTTAATAAAAACAACTATATTTAACTAATTATACCGTTTTCATCGCTTTTCAATAAAATCTTCGCAAGACCATTTTGTTATTTCTTATTTAAAATCAGTATATTAACCTTTTCCGTTCAGGCACTATCTAGAAATAACGAGAAAAATAAATATATTTTTAGTGGATAGTCTAATCGATTTTAGAGATTACCAGAGTGATTATTGTTTATAGATGAAAAGCTTCAATTCCGCAGATAAAAAAATTTAACTAAAACTTTCATATAAAAAACGAGGCAATATGAACCGCCACCGCCCGCAACATTTGGTGTCATTTCAGCAGCTAAAGTTTTAGCGTCTTTGGAAAGGTTTTATATTTTTTCTTATTCAGTTTTAATTTCATGAATATATTCCTTTTTTATTATTATTTCACAGCGTCCAAATTGGACTCAATACATTACAGGGTAGACTCATAATATTACACCTCCAATATGATACATACTCTTCAGATATTATATATTCAACCCATGCTACATTTTCCGATTATCATTGTTTTAACGTTGATAATCGGAAAATAGGAAGCATTGAGCAAATGCTGATTATCCCGTATTCAGGTTACTTAAATTAATAACCTACCGAAAACAATGGATCCACCTTTTGATTAAATAAAATTAATTTACCACAGTCAAGTTTATAAATTCGGTCGGCAACATCAAAGTAATGATCATCATGACTGATCGCTATAATTGTTTTACCGGCTTGTTGCAGCTCAGGTAGTATTTCTCGGTAAAAAACTTCGCGAAATACAGGGTCTTGATCCGCAGCCCACTCATCAAGTAACAACACTTGTCGATTTTCCATATAAAGTAACACTAGCGCTAACCGTTTTCTTTGTCCCTGCGATAGTGAGGTGGTTGAAAGCCGTCCTTGTGTCACTGAAACTTTATCGTTAATCGCTAAACGTTTTAAATAATATGCTATTTTTTCATCATCTGAGCTGCTTCCTTGCGCATCAACTACATCGCTAAACAAAAAGAAATTAGGGAATATAGCAGAATAGCAATTTCGTAAATCTGTTACATTGCTTATGTTCATTTCGTTGTTGTTTAATAACACAGAGCCTGATGTCGGTAGATATAAGCCAGTAAGTATTTTAGCTAGCGTTGATTTACCACTACCATTACCACCAACGAGAAAAATCAATTCGCCCTTGTTCACTTCAAAGTTAATGGGCCCAAGTTTAAAACCAGGTTCACCATTTTGTTCTGGATATTGATATTGGCTATTAACTAAGGTCAAAGATTGGAATTCAACAGGAGTTTGGTTTTTTCCTGTCCGGGAAGAGTCATCTTCATTCAGTGACAAGCGCTGAATAGCTTCTAGAGCAACATTACCTCGAATAATCGCAGGAATACTGTCTAAAACCATGGATAGTGGCGTACGTAAAAACATAATAGCCAGAATGTAGCCGATTACGGTTTCTTGGCCAATATTTTCAAGTGTTAAGCCTACAATAAATATAACACCAATTAAGCAAAAAATAAGCAGTGTCGTCCAGTTTAGATTGAGCGCCCATAACATTTCCGCCTTCGATGCTTCTTGTCGAGATTCATCGGCAGTTGGTAAAAATTGCTCATTAAACAATACTTGACGCCTATTCTGATTAAGGGCCAATTCATTTCTACCCTCTACAATAGCCTGATAATTTCGAAATAATTTATCTTCAAGTTTTCTTACTTTGGTAAGCATTTTTTGTAATTTTTTGCTTAGCTTAGCGTCAGTCCAAACACCTAAAACAACCACTATACAAACAAAGCCAAACAGTAATGGCGATAACCATAGCAGATAAACTAAGCCTGCCAATACCAATAGACTGTTATATATAGCAATGGGGAGTTGTCTGGTTGCATTTGAAATCACGGTTACGTCACGGGTTAATACGTTGTATATATCTGTAGTACCTAATTGCTCTTGATGTTCTATCGATGTATTTAGAATACGATTTACCAAAGTTTTTCGTAATCGAAATACCATATTAAAGCCAATATTTACGAGCAGCACTTGTGACCAAATACTGCTCGCTAATAATATTATTAACATGCCAACATAAAGACTAATCGTTAGGGTTAAATCCGGTAATCCGTTTTCTATAACGCTATTAATACCTGCAATTATTGATATGCCGGCAGCTGCACTTAATGTACTAGCAAACATAGCTAGAATCATGCTCGATTTAGCTTCATTAAGTAAATGTTTTGTAATATTCATTAAGTGGTCACCATTGGATTTAATTGACTAATATTATTAATAATTTGAGAACTAAGCTCGGTTTGGTTCAAGATCTCATGGTGATCGAAGCCCAAGTACCAGTTTTTCAGCGGTAGAGTGCAAAATTGCTGCCATATTTGTGCGGGTGACTTATGCCCGGTTCCATGCCACAGCCATAACGGCAGTTCTATTTTAGGCATCGCAGTGTTGTATAGCATTTGCTTGATCTTCCAACGCAACATAAATCGCTGTTCTAGTTCTTGCGTTGTCAGCTCCTGACCTAAAAGTCCTTTTATTTTAAGCTTATGAAGAAGTTGCTGCATTGCTTGCTGATAGCTACCGTTGAGCGAGTCAGTTAGTTCGGTTACCACTTCAACGGGTAAATTAATGTTTTCAGCGTCCAGGTAGTCTTTGAAGTCACTGATTAGTTGATACTCGTTGTTATTAAGCTCTAAATATTGGTTGGGATCATAGTCAATTAATGCTATTCCGTTGATAGTAAAGCCAAGTGCCAGCATACGGTTAACCATTAACATCATTTGTTTACCTCCTAAGCTCCAACCGATTAGTGTTAAGGGTTGATGCTTCAAAGGTAATAGCTGTTCAATGTAGTCATCGGTAATAATATCATTTTGCGTTTTATCAAGGTTGTAAAATAACTCAACGTTAGCCGTCAGACCATATAAGGCAAACGTTTCGCCAAGGTTGTCAATCAATTGCTTATGGTAGTTAAAATGGCCTGCTGGCGCGTGCATTAATATTAATGTTGGTTCTTGTTGTTTTTCAATATTGGCAGTTTTTGCTTTATTGTTTAGTGGTAATAAACGCTGAGCTTCAGCTATTAAATATGACGATGTTTTGCTATTACTGTCGATATAATTCGCAATTTCTACAATAGTTTTATGTTTAAATAGCAAGTCTGTCGGCAAATTAACCGATAATTTTTTCCTTATTTTTGCGACAACTTTGATTGCTGCCAACGAATGGCCGCCTATGTCGAAAAAGTTAGCAGCAACACAAAGTTTATGTTGCTGTAGTACTTCCTGCCAAATCGTTAAAATTTGTAGCTCAATATCATTTTTAGGTGTAATGACCACTTGTTGCTGCTGTGCTTGCGCTAGGGTCAGCAGTTGTTGTTTATCTATTTTTCCGTTGTTGTTCAACGGAAATTGCGTAAGTGCATAGATATGCGCTGGCACCATGTAGTCAGGTAACTGTTGACGTAAAATAGCGAGTGTTCCAGTCTCATCCAATTGCTTATTTTTAGCCATAACGACAAAGGCTAATAATTGGCTGTTAGCTCCATTGCCACTGGCTTGTAAGTAGGCCTGCGCTATATGATCTTGTGTCAGTAATAATTGTTGAATTTCATTAAGATCTAAACGAAAGCCTCTTATTTTAATTTGTTGATCATTCCGACCAAGAATACTAACACTACCATCAGCGTTGCAAACTGCTAGATCACCTGTTCGATAGAGACTAGTCTTTGTAGCAGTTAATATATTTTGCGCTGACTTTGCCGCTGACATAGGTAAGTAAACTTCGGCAGTACGTTGACTATCATTTAGGTAGCCACGAGTGACATTTGAACCACTTACATATAGCTCGCCACATTGACCACTGATCACCGGCTGCATATTGTCATCAAGTAGCAAAATACTATTGTCGCCTATAGTTGCTGTTAATCTACTTTGACCTGTTGGTAAATCAATTTCACCTATCAATACGCCAACGGTAGTTTCTGTAGGACCGTAATGATTAAATAATCGACATTGAGGTGAAAATGTTCGTAAAAGATTTATTAAGCTCGTTTGAATAGGTTCACCACCTAATATTAGTATTTTGGTAGGTAAAATATTTTGTCCGCTTGCTAACAGCGCTTCTAAATGAGAAGGCACAATCTTGAGGCAATCCAGTGGTTGACGCTGGTAGTATTTTGCGAGCGCTTCACCATCATTTATTTCCTTATTACCAAGTAGATGTAAGCAACTACCCGTTATCCAGGCTGGAAATAACATCGTATTACCCAAATCAGCCATCAACGAAGAAATAAGTCCATAGTGACTTTGTTCCGGCAGTTCCAACTGTTTAATCACCGCCTGGCTGTAATGTGTAATTTGACGATGTTCAACTTGAACGCCTTTAGGTTGTCCTGTTGAGCCCGAAGTGTAGAGTACATAAGCCAAATGTTCTGGAGCGATATTAGTAGGTTGTAGAGGTTGTTTGTGCTGAGTTAATTGATTAGGCGAGATGCACCGGGTAGCTGCTAAGTTTGTTAATTCAGTGATCAATATAACAGGTTGAGCATCATCAATTATTTGTTGTAAACGAGCTGTGGGTTGCTCCGGATCTAGAGGTAAATATGCTGCACCAGATTTTAACACTGCCAGTAAGCTTACTAAGAGCTCTGTAGTTCTTGGGAGGCATAAAGCAATAATTGTATCTGGCTTTGCGCCCATAGCTTGAAAAGCACCAGCATAACAATCAGTGATTTCATCAAGTTGTTGATATGTCATTGTGTTATTGTTTGTTTTAATAGCAATATTATCAGGCAACGCTTTTGCCTGTGCTCTAAACAAACTAACAATATTCGATGTTGCCCTAAGTTCAGCCAAATCACTGTCATTAACTAATGATGTAAGTAACAATGCCGAGTTTTGGGCGATAAATGTGCCTGCCTGTTCATCTGGTAATTGAGCCATTAACTGATGCATTTTTTTCTGAGGTGCATCAAGGCTAGCATTAAGTAAAGTGTGAAAATGTGCCAGCGCTCGCTCCATCGCAACTCGTTCGTACCGATCACTGTTGTAAAACAATGAGAGTTTGCCATTGCCGTATTCTGTAGCTAGATAATTTAATAGCAGCTCATTATTAGCGATTGGCGTGCTGCACGACATCTCATTGAGTTTTAGTTGCTGATGCCAATAAAAACCAGCGTGACACCGGTTGTTTTTTAAATTATCAACCATTGAAATATACTCTTGATTGTCTCTTATTTCTTCAAACAACTGAGTAAAACCCTGGCATGCGCCAGCAAGATCTGCTTGTGCTAATTGGTAAAAAGGAACGGGTAACGGCTGCACAAATAGCCCAAATGCTGAACTAAATTCATCATAATCACGGCGACAATCATGATAGTAATCAAGTTTTAATTCGTCACAAGCGGATAGCTTGCTAAGTAATATAGCCCAAACATTAATGATAATATCACTGCTCGTACATGTTAATTGTTCGGCAACATTGGCCAATCTTTCTTGAAGTTCCTCAGGCAGGGTTATGGACACACATTCGTGAGTTTGGTGGCTCTTATCTGTTTGTTTTTCTTGATTTAAGCACTGTTGTTGTTCACTTAATCTCGCTTCTGGTAACTCTGTTAACGTTAAACTTTGCCAATAATTTTGACCAAGTTGCGCATCTTCATCGTTTTGTAGTTCATTGAGCCAATCAATATACTGAGGATATTGCATTGTTTCATCATCGTCACCACCATGAACTATCTGCTGATATAAGTTGTACGCGCTATAATTATCCAGCATGAGAGAAGAGGCAACAATTTGCACCATTATTGTATCTGTTCTTGGCCAGCACCAAACAAGTAAATGGGGTTGTTCTTGCTGATAACTACTCTGTGCCTCTGTTTCTAAAGTGCGTTTTACGCTTTCTGTAAACTCCAGCGCTTCTGCGTTTGCAAACACGTTTAAACTTAAACGTGGTTGCTGAACTTGTTGTCGAATAACGTCAAAACCCACGGGCTTGGCATAGTAGGTTGATAAAGCTTGTTGTGTCTGCATTAGCAGCATTAATTTCTGTTTTAACTCGTTAGTTGAAAGTTCCGATGAAAGTTCAAACCAATAAGACCTAGGCCCGTCATTACCATTACTCGCCAGTAATTGTTGTTGACGAGATAAAGGTTGACCTAAATCGTGTTCTGGGTTTTGCCATAAGTTCATTATACTGGCTCCTTGCTAACTGAAAGTTCGCTATTATCAATAGGGTTTTTATTACTTGTAACGGCGATAGGAAGCTCGGCCTGAGTTTTCCCAGATCTGTATAGATCTCCCATGGCAACAGCGATTTTCCGTTCACCTTGAAAAGGATCTCTAGCATGGGCTGCCAACATATTATCAAGCATTACCACGTCAGTATTTTGCCAATCAAAACGTACGGCACAGGCCTCATATAATTCACTGATAATATCGATCACTTCTTGCTCTAATGGTGTTAAATCACCGTAAAATACATTGCGAGGTAAGTTATCCTGACCGCACATATCAAGTAGATGTTGTTTAACATCGTTTTCTAATAAACTGTAGTGATGCAGTTGTATTTGGTTAAAAAAGCTCTTTTCCTTCGTTATTGGATGGGTAATAACGGCAGGGCAAATTTGACTGATCCTAAGATTATCATCACCATACCAACTGTATTCAATACCATTTTCACGGCATTTTGTTTCAACTTGTTGGCGATCTTCAGTCTTAAAAAAGTGCTGCCAACTGACATCAAGATTAGAAAAATTTCTTACGTAACAAAGTTGTTTATCTTCTAATTTTACACGGATGCTCTCAGGTAAACGTCGGTACATTTCTCGACAATCAACAATTGGGGTGGCACCACCAATATCAGCATTTTTGCTGCAGTAAAACCATTGACGACGTGGCCAGCTACTCTGATGTGAACTTTCATTGTGGAACATGATCATTTGTTCTTTGGGGTATGGTGTCGATTTGTAAATTTTACTGCCGACATCATTTTTCGGTAAGTCTCCGTACAAAGCATAAAGCTCTGGATAAATTGCTAAGCAAAATTGTTCAAATTCTAATGCCGTAGGTAAGTTGAAGCCTCTAAACACAATACCGCCATGGCTTTCTAACCAGGACATAATCTGCTGTTGATTTTGTCGTGCCCACGTTAGCGGATCCAGTGATTTACTTTTACAATGCACGAGTAATGGGAAAGGGCGATCGGATGTTAACGGCGCTACTTCAACGATATTATCAGTTGCTGTTGCTGCTTTAGTTGTTTTTAGTTTGCTCAGCTTATTGATCTTATTTAATTTGCTGAGCTTGTTTAACTTACTGAGCTTACTAGGTTTACTCGTACTATTAGTTGCCGTATACATAGGCTGATGTTGTACCTTTAAAGCAATTAAGCTGTTTAATGGTGTTCTGGGTTGTAACGTGATTGCTTCAAGCAAATTAACAAATAACTGGCTTAAGTTTTCTATGGTACTTTTGTTAAACAATTGACGATTAAACACCCAACTTAGCCGTAGTTCGCCTGACGTTTTTTCTTCATTAGCAAAAATAGCGCAGTCGAATTTGGCGTGTTGTTGAGTAGTTTCTAATGGGGAAATATTTAAATCACTATGGTACTGTTTATTATCCGGTGTATTTTGCATCACAAATAAGGTTTGAATAAGTGGGTGCATTCCCGCTAAACGTTCTGGTTTTACCGTTTCCACTATTTGATCAAACGGTACCGCTTGATGCTCAAAACTGGTTAAACAATGCTGCTTAACTTGTTGTAAAAAATCATTGAATCTCAGGGTCGCTTTAGGTTGTAATCTCAGCGGTAGTAGATTTACAAAAAAACCAAGCATATCGTGAGTTTGATAGTGCTCTCTGTTTGCCACATCTGTACCGATGATAATATCTTGCGCTCTAGTTTGTTGGTAAATAAGGGTACTATAGGCACTTAGTAATACCATAAATAGTGAAGATTGTTGTTGATGGGCTAATGCATTAAGTTCAAGTAATAAGCGTTTTGGTATGACGACATTAACAATGTCTCCCTGATGGTTATTTTGAGAGGGTCGTGCGTTATCAAATGGCAGAGCCAATTTAGTCGGTGCTCCGGCAAGTGCTTTGCGCCAATAGCCCAAAGACGCGGCTTGTTGTTCAGCTATTGCCGGTGTATTTTGCCAGTAAGCATAATCGAGATAGCTGATCTTTGGTTTTTCATCTAATTTAGCCTGATTTTCTACACGCTCTTTTGAAGCGTCAGTGTTCATTGATTGGTCAGTAATGAGTTGTTGATAGGCCATCATCAGATGATCCAGCAACAAGGTCATTGACCAAGCATCGGAAGCAATATGGTGTTGAACAAGTTGACAAATATGACTATCTTTTGATTCTTGATATAAAGTGATCCGCAGTGGCGACTCTGTTTCAAGATCAAAGATGTAGTTCGCTGCGTTGTCAATTTGTGTCGTTATTATGTCCTGATTAGCACAGTCGGATATAGATTTTTCAATGAATGCAACACTAATTGTTGGATCAAATTTTTGAACTGGTTCATCATCAATATTGTGGTATACCACTTGTAAGATAGGATGTCGTGCAGTTACTGCTTGTATCGCTTGCGCTAACAGTTCAACCTTCAGATCACCCTTGATTCTGATAACAGTTTGCATGTTAAAACTTGTCTTAGTTAGATCAAGCTGTTGCATAAACCACAAACGTTTTTGTGCATCAGATAATGGTATTAGGTCTGGCGTTGGGCTTAGCTCATTTACTGATGGGATGGTCTGAAACTTAATCGCAGTTAGCAATTTAGCTTGCTCTGCCAGTGTCGGCGTTTCAAACAGATTTTTAAGTGGTATGTTAAAACCAATAGCATTGAGCTTAGCCTTCAATTGTGTCGCTAATAACGAATGACCACCCAATAAAAAGAAATTATCCTTTTGTTGTATTTGTTGAATATGTTTAATATTGAGCAGCTCCTGCCAAACAACCGCTAACCTCTCTTCATTTTCTGTAAATAACACCCCATCAGTAATTGTATTCGATGGCTGTGTTAAAACAGGTAACGCTTTTCTGTCGACTTTGCCATTACTGTTAAGCGGTAGTTCGTCAAGCCGTTGAAAGTGCTGTGGCACCATATAGTCGGGTACAAGTTGACTAAGATGAGCATTAAGTACACTGCCTATTTCTTGCTCATTAAGCGCTTGCTCACCAGACAAAGGCAAGCAAGTGTCAGTGGTAACTACATAAGCGATCAATAGCTGATCTTTCATGGTAATAACTGCCTGTACAACCTCAGGATGTTGTACTAATGCAGCTTCAACCTCCCCTGGCTCTATGCGATATCCTCGATGTTTCAATTGAAAGTCACAGCGGCCGATAAAACTTAATTGGTTTGATTTAAGCCATTTGACTTGATCGCCAGTTTTGTACAAACGGCCAAATTCTGGATGGTCAATAAATACCTGCTTCGTCAGTTCATCAGCATTTCGGTAACCACGAGCAAGGACTTGGCCGCCAATATAGAGTTCTCCCGGCACACCAAAGGGTGTTAAAGATTGTTGTTTGTCTAACACATAAAAATGATTATTTGGCAGCGGCACGCCAATTGGCACATGCCCGGAGGAATTGTTATTGGTTAACTGATAATAAGACGACCAAACTGTGGTTTCGGTTGGTCCATAAACATTAGTGACAGATTTACACAAGTGTTTTAATTGCTCAGCCAGTTGACTTGGTAAAGCTTCACCACCACAAATTGCATGGCTGTTTTTTAATACATTAGTACTTACATTAGTACTTACATTAGTACTTACATTAGTACTTACATTAGTACTTACATTAGTACTTACATTAGTACTAAGTCCGCTTAGCATGCTCCAAGTGGCAGGCGTTGCCTGAATCAAATCAATGCTGTTTTGTTTTATGAGCTCAGCTAATTGTTCATTGTCTCGCTGGTTTTCTTCATTAGCTATAACTACACAAGCGCCTGTAACCAGGGGTAAGCAAAGCTCTAAGCCTGCTATATCAAAGGTAATTGTGGTTAAGGCAAGCATTCGGTTAAATGACGGAGTAACGGTTTCTATAGCACGTAAAAATGTAGAGAAATTCCCTCGTTCAATCTCCACTCCCTTTGGTTTACCGGTAGAACCCGATGTATACAAAGTGTAAGCCAGCTGCGTCGGGGTATGCTCTAACGACAGGTTATCTGTTGGCATAGTAGATAACGTTGATGATAAATTATCAAGGTTGAATACCGACACTGATGTTGGCAGTTGATGTTCAACTTTTGCTTCTGTCAAACATAATACGGGTTTTGCATGCTCAATAATAAAAGACAAACGAGTCAACGGTTGCTTTGCGTCTAGTGGTAGATATGCCGCTCCCACTTTTTGTATTGCGATTAAAGCGACCAGCATTTGATGATTGCGAGGTAGACAAAACGCAATAAGCTGATCTTTCGCTAGTCCTTGACTAGATAACCAATGGGCCAATTGATTAGCTTTTTCATTCAATGCCTGATAGGTATAGCTTTGATGATGATCGATAACTGCGATTGCTTGTGATTGTTTAATCACTTGTTGCTCAAAACGATAAATAAAATCATCAGCTTCCGATACTGGCAGGTCATCAATCTTTGAGCTTGCAATACTTAGAGCTTTGCCAGCAGAAGCTACTGACATAGACGATAGTGGAGCATTTTTCGCTGTGGGTAGCCAAGCTAATATTGCCTGATAGTCTTCAAACAGTTGAACAATGGTCTCTTGTTCAAAAAGGTCTGCGTTATATTCTATTTGAAGTGATAGCCCATCTCTTCGTAGCAAATTAAAACTCAACTCAAATTTGGTGGTCACTTCTTTATGATCAATAGGGCTAAAACTAATACCCGGTAGTTCTAATGAGCGTTGTTTTGATTGATCGTTTTGATAATTAAATATCACTTGAAAAACTGGCGGCCGTGCCAAATTCCTTTCAGGGTTAAGTGAACTCAATAACTGCTCTAAGGGCATTTTCTGATGATTCAAATCTTCTTGAACGGCATTAATGTGCTGAGTTAGCCATTGCTCTGCTGGTTGCTCGGGCGATATTTGCGCTCGATTTATTAAGGTGTTAATAAAAATGCCAACCATGTTTTGTGTGATTGACTCTTCTCGGCCACTGACAGGTATACCAATGGCAAAATCTTCCTGGCCGCTGTAACGCCATAAAAGCAATTGAAAGCCAGCTAATAACAGATTGAACGGTGTGGTTTTAAGATCTCTTGCGTAGTTATCTAAAGCTTCAAGTGTTGTTTGTTTAACAGGCCATTCTTTAGTTGCGCCATGATAACTTTGCTGACTTGGTAGTGCGTTATCAAAACTAAGTTCTAGTTGATGTGGCATACCTTGCAAACGCTCCAGCCAATAACTAGTTTGATTGTTATCAACTGTTTGTAAGTTTTGATAGCTGCTCCAATCAAGGTAATTAGCTTGTGACGTATTAGCATCCAATTTATTACTTGTGTTACTTGTGTTACTTGTGTTGCTTGTATTACTTGTATTGGTTGATTGATATAAATGCAGAAAATCTTGAATTAACAAACCCATCGACCAGCCGTCGGTAGCGATATGATGAATATTAAATACAAGGAAGAATTGCGGATTTTCGTTAGATTGTTTGCCACCAGACTTTTCTTTACAAGTAATGAGATCAATAGCGATCACTCTTCCTTGAGCTAAGTCAAAACTTTGTTGAGATAGCTGCTGAGCTTTTGCCATAGCAAGTTCAGGAGTTAACGAGTCGTGAATTGTCAGTGGCTGATAGCTTTTAATAACTTGCTGTAAAGCTTGGCTATTTCCTTGTGACGTTAGAGTTTCACTCTCACTATCACTCTCTGCTTCAAAGTATTTAACCCTAAGCATTAAGTGCCTTTCAACTAGCTCCTGGCTTGCGGCTAAAAGCTGTTGCTCATTTACATTACCTTGAACGCTAAAAATAGCAGGTAGGTTATACGCCGTGCTGTTAGGATCTAATTGATGTAAAAACCAAATACGCTGCTGGGCAAATGATAAAGGTTGCGGTACGTTAATATCAACATGTTTTAGGGTGGTTTCAGCGGTTGCTGAACTGTGCTGTGTTAAACTTTGCTGCGATGAAATGTCTTTGCTAGTGCTACTAGATTTTTTTATTTCTTTAGTCAGCGAAATCGGTGTCGGATTATCAATAAGCTGTTTTGGTGTAATCGTTAACCCTTGCTGCTTAGCAAGTGCGATAAACTGTAAGCTTAAAATTGAGTCACCACCTAATTCAAAGAAATTATCTTGACCTGCTACCTTGTCTATCGATAACACTTGTCGATACAAAGTGATAATTTTTTGAGCTTCGGGTGATAATATTTCTTCGGATGATTCAACTATTTTTCTTAAGGTTGCTTGCTTAACAATCTGGCCTGGGGTTAATTTAAGACCTTGTTTGGCAGCCAGGCCAATCATCTGTAAGCTCATAATAGAGTCGCCACCTAAGGCAAAGAAATCATCATTTGCTTTTATCTCTTTTAGGCTGAGTAACTTTGTCCAGATATCGGCGAGCAGTTGTTCGTTTTGGCTTAATGGACGCTCAGCGTCTTCAACATTGTTTTTTGCTGTTGGTACAGGCAAAGCTTTACGATCAATTTTACCATTATCGTTCAACGGTAGAGATTTTAGCGGGATCCATTGATCTGGCAACATATAGTCAGGTAGCGCGTTGTTTGCTTTGAGTTTGATATCCATTAATATGTCGTCAAAACACGCTGCTTGTCTATCGGCCAACTGACTATCGGCCAACTGTAACCAGGCAATCAATTGCTTTCGTTGGTCTTCTGTTTCTGCGTCTGTTATTACTGGAACCATCAAAACAATCGCGTTATCAACTTCTGGTAGTGCACAGAGCCATTGGCTTATTTCATCTAATTCGATACGGTAGCCACGACGTTTTATTTGATCGTCTGCCCGCCCTAAAAACTCTAGCAGGCCATAGTGATTAATTCGTGCAAGATCGCCGGTTTTGTAATATGTGTCTTGATTGAACGGCGTAATAAAAACATCCTGGCTATGTTTGGGGTTTTGCCAATAACCGCCCGCTAATTGAGGACTTGAGACACAAAGCTCACCCATAGTACCTCTAGGAACCAAATCGCCATGTTTATTGCGTAGCGTCACTTTATTACCAGGCAAAGGGGTCCCTAAAGCCGCTACTTGACTCAATGAGTTTTGTAAGCTGGTATCGAGTAAATTTGACGTAATACCCACCGTGCTTTCACTTGGCCCATAATGATTAATTATTTTGAGATCAGGTGATAATTGCTTGAGTTTTTCAAACAGTGCTTGATTCAAGCCTTCACCACCTAAAAATAAACACTGTTTAGGTAATACTGCCAGTGGGTCTTCAATGCTCAGTAACGCGTTTAAATGCGACGGTGTGATTTTAAGACAATCGGCAGGGTGCTTAAGTAAAAATTGCGCCAACGCGTTCGGATCAAAGGTCAATTCATTAGGGGGTAACAATAAGCATTGACCTTGATATAAGGCTGCCAGTACAGAAGTTAAGCCAAGATCAGCTGCAACAGTGGCTAGGGTTAACCAGCGACTATCAGCCGGTTGCGGATATTGCTGTGATATTGCAGCTGCATAGTGGCTAACAGCCTGGTGGCTGACAACTACTCCTTTAGGTTTGCCGGTAGAACCTGATGTGTATAGAATATAAGCATTATCAGTCAATGCTACCTGTGGTTGATGATTGTCTTTTTCTATGAATTTATTCGGCTCAATAACAGGAATTTGTGTTAGCTGTAACTCGGTTGAAGCAGTGAAACCATAGACCTTATTACTGACAATGAGTTTAACTTGCGCATCCTCACAAATTGCATTCAAGCGTTCTAGTGGTTGACGCGGATCTAACATCAGACAAACCGCACCCAATCGCCAACATGCAAGCATTAACGTGATTTGTATTGAGGTACGTGGCATCACCAATGCTATATGTTGCTGTGGCTTAAGCCCTTGTGATTGTAACCAAGTGGCTACTTGTGCTACATGTTGGTTTAATGTTTTATAACTAATGGTTTGGTCACCATCAAATAATGCAATTTTTTCAGCACTATTACCTGAACTATTATCTGAATTCTTACCTGAACAATTACCTGAATTCTTACCTGAACAATTACCTGAAATATGACCCGCACTATGACTTTGAATAGTCTCAATAAGTGGAACAAGGGCACTTGTTAAGGCTGGCCCAGTTAGCTGGCTAGCATGGCTCATTAATGTTAACTCAGAAAAACTGATATCTGGCGTTGATAACGTTGTGCGAATAATGGCTTTAAAATCACTGAGCAGTTGCTTTATCGTTTCTGGATGGAACAATTCAGTACTGAATTCTAAATAGAGTGAAATTTGTTGATTAGCTTGTTCAATAACACGCAAAGAAAGATCAAAACGCGCATGATTTTGTTCAGGTGTTACCACATAGCCTTGGCTGTTGCCTAAAATAATTTGTTCATTATTTGCTAAACCCACGTGAATGAACATTACGCGAAATAACGGGTTTACTGCCTTATTTTGCTGAACACTCTGAACCAATGGTGATAATTGTTCAAAAGGATAGTCCTGGTTGTCAAATGCTGCGGTAGTCGTTTTTTGACAGTTGCCAAGCGCCTCGCTAAAGCTTTGATCTGGCGTTAAGCGATGCCTTAGTACGAGTGTATTTAGTAATGGTCCCACTAAAGTGCTAAGTTCTGAACGTTTGCGATTGGCAATTGAACTACCAAAACAAAAATCATACTGACCACTGTATTTGGCCAGTAGCCATGAAAAAGCAGTTTGTAAATATACATATAGGGTTGAGCCCTGATGATTAATTGCTTTACTTAATTCCTGACTAAGCTCAACATCAAGATTGAGGCGGTCAATCTGGCCATCATAGTTTCTATGTTTTACTGCCTTATAAGGGTAATCAATAGGCAAGGTTAAAGGCGCTGGTAAGTTGGTCAACTGTTGTTGCCAATAGCTTTGTTGGCTTAAATAATCTTCACTTTGTAGCCATTGTTTTTGCCATTGTGCATAATCCTGATATTGAATGGATAAGGGGGGTAAATCCAACGCTTGCTGGTTAGTTATTGCGTGATATAACAGCGCCAGTTCCTGATTAAAAATATCAAACGACCAGGCGTCAAAGGCAACGTGATGAATGGTAACAAACAGCCAAAAGTGTTTTGTACAGTTAAATAACCTGACTCGAAAAGGCGCTTCTTTTTCTAAGTCAAATTGATATGTTTGTTCTTGCTCAAAGCACTCGTTTAACCAAACATGTTCATAGTTTTCCTGCGCTAGATTAACAAGTTCAGGTGTTAGTGATATTTGGTAATTATCGAGCTGTTCTGGGTACCATTGCCCTTGCTGGTCTTGCTTAAAGCAGGTTTTCATCACTTGATGACGATTGATTAATTCATTAATCGCCTGACCCAGCGCCTGATGATCCAGCTGCTGGTCAAATTTAATCACTGAGCATAAGTTATAGATTGCGCGATCAGTCATTTTCTCTGCAACTAAGAAGCGTTGTTGTGCCAGCGACAATGGATAACGTACTTGTTCAGAGGTAACAATAGGCAACTGCCAGCTATTTATCCCTTGCTCAGTAAGCTTCTGACGAAATACTTTCTGCTGCGTTTCGTCTAATTTGCTTAGTCGTTGTGCAATTGCTAAAAAAGGTGAAGTCTTCATTGTTCTTATTGTTCCTCAATTTCGTTTAATAGTTGCGCCATAAAGTCCAAATCATCACTTTGTTCTGTTTGTTCTTGCTCAATTTGCTGGGCAATCGTCATGATGGTTGGGGAGCGAAATAGGCTGTTTAGAGATAGCGATAAATTAAATTCAGCTTCAATGGCACTTATGAGCTTCATCGCTAGAATTGAATGACCACCTAATTCAAAAAAGTTACTGTCAATGCTGATTTTATCGACTGGGATCATAAGAAGTTCAGACCAGATAGAAAGTAATTTACTTTGCTCAACGGTCGCTGGAGCCGTGACGTTTTTACTGATAACAACAAAGTCAGGTGCTGGCAGTAACTTTTTGTTGATTTTGCCGCTGGTGCTAAGCGGCCATTGTTCAATAAACAGGTAGTGCTCTGGCACCATATAGCTTGGTAATTGACTTGTTAGTGTGTGTTTGAGTTCGTTGATCAGGGACTCTGAGTCGACCAGTGGATCATGCCACTGAATATAAGCAACAAGGTTCGGCTCGTCTCTTTGATCAAGTTTTACGGCAAGTTGTGCTGAATTAACCTCTTTGTGTTGATTCAAAATAAACTCAATTTCACCGAGTTCAATTCGTAACCCTCTGATCTTAACCTGATGATCTAGACGACCTATATAATCAATATTGCCATCATCTAATAGGCGTACTAAGTCTCCGGTACGATAGAGCTTTTCACTTCCCTGCTGACTAAATGGTTGACTCAATGACTGGTTAAATGGATGATTGATAAAGCGTTCAGCAGTTAATTCAGGTTTATTTAAATACCCTTGCGCCAAGCCAACCCCACCAATGTAAAGTTCACCTTCAGCACCTAATGGAGCCAGTTTAAGATGGTTATCCAGCACCAATAATTGCGTGTTTTGAGTTGGCTTGCCAATAGGCACAAGATTGAGTGGAGAATCTGGCTGACATTGCCAATAACTAACAACAATTGAAGCTTCTGTTGGACCATAAAGATTATGAAGTTCTGCATTACCTTTGCTTTGGGATTGTTTGGCAAAGAATTTTTGTTGCAACTCATAACTTAATGCTTCACCAATGCAGATTACTTGTTTAACCGAGTCGCATTTTGTCCAATCTCCATCGCTTAACATCACGTTAAGCATAGAAGGTACAAAATGCAGATGGCTGATGGACTCCTGTTGAATAATTTGGGTTAAGTAACGTGCATCTTTATGGCCTTCTGGTCTTGCGATGACTAAGGAAGCGCCGGTGATCAGTGGCCAGACTAACTCCCATACAGAAACATCAAAATTATACGGAGTCTTCTGCAGCACTTTGTCTTGTGGCGTTAATTGATACTGCTTCTGTATCCAGTCCATGAGGTTTACCAGCCCTTGATGGCTACACACAACACCTTTAGGCTGACCTGTGGAGCCTGACGTATAAATAAGGTAAGCACTGGACAATGATGATTGTACTGTAGTGCGTTTAATGGCTTGGTCAGGTAAATTGCCAACGCTTTCTTGAACATCTTTACTGTCAATAACAAGTAGTTCAGTAGCTAGATCAGTACCTATATCAGTAGCTATATGAGTCAGTTGATTAGCGAGATGCTGCTGAGTAAGTAGCATTTTAGCCTGGCTATCTTTAACAATGTTCTTAATTCTAGCTTCAGGTAAATTGACATCTATTGGCAGGTAGGCAGCTCCAGCTTTTAACACTGCCCAAAGTGCGATAACCATATCGAATGAGCGATCCATGCATAAAGCAACATAGTCATTTGGTTTTATGCCTTTTTGGATTAAATAATGCGCCAGTTGGTTAGTTTTCGCGTCTAGTTCATTATAACTTAGTGAGTTATTTTCATAAATTAACGCCGTGTTATCGCCTGATAACTGCACTTGCTGTTCAAAAAGTTGATAAATGCACGCTGTTTCAGGGTATTCTTCCTGTTTAAAATTCAAGTGCAATAGCGCTTGTTGTTCTGTATTTGGTACAACTGAATACTGCATTATCGCTTGTTGCGTTTTATCTTTTAACGCGAGCATTAATTGTTCCAATGCCGTAATCAAATAAGGAGTGATGCGGTCAGCCTCAAGAGAGTGGTCGACCTGAGTGTTGATTAAAAAGTCATCACCATAATCATCGATAGATATAGCAAATGGGTAATTCGTTCGCTCTTTAGGATCTATGAATTTTAAGGCGGATAAGCTATTTGTATCATCGGTGGTTTTTCTGGCTGTATGGCGATAATTAAATAGCGTATTAAATAACGGTGTTTCAGCACTTAAGTCGCTATATTTTTGTATCTCAGATAAGGGGGTTTGCTCATAAGGAATTAAGGCCAATAGGGCTTGCTGAGTTTGTTGCACTAATTCCTGTGCATTAACTTGTGTTAAATCAATGCGAACAGGTAAAGTATTGATGAACATTCCCATCATACTTTCACTACCTTTAACTCCTTGTAATCGGCCAGACATGACGGTACCAAAGACAATATCTTCTTTGTTACTGCAAGCGGCCAATACCATAGCAAACGCACTATGGAATAATGTGGCCGGATTAAGTTTTAGCTGTTTCGCCTGCTGGCGAATTTCTTGACTTAATTCTTTCGACAGCCAGGTATCCTGCTCGATGATGTCATCGATGTGACTTTCTTTATGGTTATCTTTATTGCTTTCTTTATTGCTTTCTTTAATGCCTTGCGAAAAAGGCGTGCTTGGTTCAACAAAACCATGTAGTTGCTCAGTAAAAAATTGCTTCGCTTTGTGGGACTGTTGTTCTTGCTGTGATAATAACTGAGCAATAAACCCTCGGTACTGCACGGGTTCAGGCAGTTCAGTTTTGTTATCGGCAAAAATCGTCGCCAATTCTTGTTGAACAATATCCATACTAACGTGATCTGAAATAATATGATGATCAAGCATTCTGATAACATACTCATCTTTAGCAACATGATGCGCTACAGTAATATTTAGCAGGGGCGCTTGTTCGATGTTGACCGTAAGTTGTTGTTTTGCATCAAGCCCCTGCATTTGAGATAAGTGATCTCTTGTAGGGTCCAAAGTCAGCCAGTTAACGGGTAATTCAGCTTTGCGATAAACCACTTGAACAGGTTGTGATAAATTGCGCCATAGAATTGCTGTTCTCAAGGTATCGTGACGTTCAATAACGTGATTGAGGCCATCAATAAATTGCTCGAAGTGGTGTGTTCCTTTTATTTTTAAATATGCCGGCATCACGTAAGGGTCGTGCTTCTCGTCCATACGATGATGAAACAATATGCCTTCCTGTAAAGGTGCTAAAGGATAAATGTCTTGTAAATTACTGATTCCACCAGAAATTTGTTCGATAATATGCTCGATTTCCTTTTGCTGTAAATCAACTAATGGCAACATTTGTGGTGTTATCTTGGTAGCACCAAAAGGTATGCTCGCCATCGTCGTTAGCGGATCAACCATTATATCAGTGCTTTGCTGATTTTTTGTCTTGCCTATTTCAAGTGCGAGGTCTTTGAGTACAGGTGTCTTAAATAATTGACTTGCACTTAGCTCAATATCTCGTTGCTGCAAAGCCGTAATAACTTGCATGATCAGCAGTGAATGCCCTCCTAATTCGAAGAAATTATCAAAGCGACTGACAAATTTTATTGTCAGTACTTTTTGCCAAATTTCTGCTAACAATTTTTCATGCTCAGTGAGCGGCTGGTCTTTTTCTGTCTTTTCTGAGGTTTTGTTAGGCGCTGATTTCGGTAGCTTGTTAGGTGCAGTAAAAATCATTTGTTCAGGTTCAACCCAATCAGATGATTGAGCTGCTGCGCATTTTTGTGCTTGTTGTGCTTGTTGTTCTAAGTATTGCTCAAGTAGCGAAGCTTTATTTTGATTCGTCAGATGCTCTGTCATTAGAGTAATAGCAGTCATTAACTCTTGATGAACTTGTTGACAACTCAGTGTTTTGTCTATTTCAAGTGTTAATGAAAATTCATCACCATAGTCATCAACTGATAATGTAAAAGGATAGTTACTTGGTTCTGCAACGTTGAGGAGATTAATACCCGCTAATACACCGTCATTGCTACTTTGCCCGATAGCTTTAGAGTGACGATAATTTAGTAGCGCACTAAATAACGGTTGATCCCCTGATAATTTGCTACAACGTTGCGCCATTGCGAGTGAACTTTGCTCATACGGGATCAAACCTTGTAAGTTTTCGCGAGTATAAGCTAACAACTGTGAGGCATTCAACTTCGCTAGATTTAGTTTAATAGGTAAAGTATTTATAAACAGTCCGAGCATTGCATCGGCATCTGCAATATTTTGTAGTCGGCCCGACATCACTGTGCCGAATACAACTTCATTTTTTGCGCTTGCCCGAGCAATAACTAATGCCCAAGCACTGTGAAAAAAGCTAGCAGATGACGATTGGTGATGTTTACATATTGTTCTAATCGTGGCTGCAAGTTCATTGCATAACTTGAACTTATAGTGGGCAATATCGCCAGCCCCACCTTGTACATTAGCTAACTGATAAGGCAAAGTAGCATGCTCAATATGACCGAGTTGTTGGCTGAAATATTGTTGTGCATCTTGATGATTATGCTGCAATGCGTGGCTGACAAAATGTCGATAAGGTACCGAGGGCTTAAGCGCATCAGTATTATTCGTTAAGAACGCGGTAAGTTCTTTTATAATAATATCGACACTGATGTGGTCTGAAATAATATGATGTTCTATAAACATCACGGCGTACTTACCTGTATTAGGATCTTTGGCTACATGGAGTTTCAACAATGGTGACGCTTCAAGATCTATTACAGGCACTTCTGTTTCAGAGCAGCGCTGTGCATGAAAATCCATCATGCATTGGAATATATCATGTTCTGTTTCACTTAATTCATTGTCAAAATCTAACCATTCAATGCTAACAACGGCTTTCCTGTTAACCAGTTGTACAGGATTATCAAGCTGACGCCATAAAATACTTGTTCTTAAAATATCATGCCGTTGAATGACAAAATTTAAACCAGCTATGAAGCGTTCGAAAATATTACCATTACTAATTTCCAATAGTGCCTTAACAATATATGGATCGTTTTGTGGCGACAGCATATGATGGAATAAAATACCTTCTTGCAAGGGAGCCAATGGATAGATATCCTGGATGTTGTCGATGCCCTGAGGTACTTTATTTACTATGCTGTCGATTTGCTGTTGTTCTAGTGTTAGCAGAGGCAACATTTCGTTGGTTATCTGCTCACAATTGTTAGGGATCAAACCACCGGTAACCTCTTGAATTTTTATATTTTGTACCGCTAATTCACTTATTGCAACGGCCAGTGTTTTAGGCGTTGGTGTTTTGAATAACTGTGTGGCGTCAATAATAATATTTCGTTTTCTTAATGCAGCAAGGACTTGGATCACTAGCAGTGAATGGCCACCCAACGAGAAAAAGTTATCGTGAATACCGATTTGTTCAATCCCTAATACTGCTTTCCAACAATCGATAACAAGTTGTTCATGCTTGTTTGTTGCTGCTACATAGTTGTTTATTGTTTCTGTTGAGCTATAAGATTCAGGATTTGGCAGTGCTTTTTTGTTAACTTTTCCGTTGCCAGTCAGGGGTAATTCGTCTAATTCAATAATAACGGCTGGGATCATATAATCAGCAAGTTGCTCACTAAGCTGTTGGCGCAGTACTTTAATATCCTGAGGTTCTTTTGCAATTAAATAAGCGGCTAGCGCTTTATCGCCATTCTCTTTTTGCCATGCAAGTACCAAACATTGCTTAATATTTGGTTGTTTTTGAATAACAGTTTCTATCTCGGCGAGTTCGATTCTATATCCACGAATTTTAACTTGATCGTCTATACGGCCATTAAATTCAATTTGCTGATTGTGGTTAAGGCGAACTAAGTCACCTGTACGGTATAACCGTTGTTTGGTATTGAAAGGTGACTGAACGAAACTTAGTTCTGTAAGTTCGGCTTTATTGAGATACCCTCGTGCAACCGATTGGCCGCCAATATACAACTCACCAATGACTCCTTGTGGTACTTGGCGCAATTGTTTGTCTAAAATGTACAGCTCTGTATTAAGGTTAGCTTGGCCAATTGGAATTTCTCCCTTGTCATCATAACTATGATTGAGGTGATAACCACTGGCAGTTACGGTTGCTTCTGTTGGCCCGTATGTATTAACCAGTTCAGGGCCATTGAAATTGTTAAACCAATGATTAACTAAATTAACTTGCAGTGCTTCTCCACCAACTATGACTAAACGTAAACATTGCGCAATCTGTTGATGGGGGTAGCTAACGAGTTGGTGCCAAAACGCAGTCGGTAAACTAATAACAGAAATTTCATGTTGTTGACAGAATGCAAAGAACTTAACCGGATCACTAACGCAATCTTGATCTCTGATGATAAGTTCAGCACCTGAACAAAGTGCGCCAAAGCACTCTTCGATAGAAATATCAAAATTTATCGTTGAAAACTGCAGTATTTTGTCCTGTGGTGTTATGTGATAACGCTTTGCAACATTGGTTAAAAAGTTACTTAGCTGTTGGTGTTCAACCATTACACCTTTAGGTTGACCAGTAGTACCGGAGGTATAAATAACATACGCTAAATGATCTGCTTTTATCGAAACATCAGGGGCTCTGTCGAAAGGGATTTTTGCTAATATTTGCTTGAATTTGGCACAGTCAATGGCAACGAGTTTATCAGGTGCTTGAACAAAGATGTCATGTGTAGCTAACGCTTTCTGGCTGACAATTACATTGAGCTCAGCGTCATTGATCATGTATTGTAAGCGTGCTGTCGGGTAATTAGGGTCGAGTGGAACATAGGCTGCGCCTGACTTTAAAATGGCAAGAATAGCCACTACCATATCAACACATGGCGTCATACATAGTCCGACTAAAGTGTCTGGCTTGATCTCATATTGCGATAGTAAGTAGTGCGCCAGACGATTGCTTTGCTCATTAAGCTCAGCATAAGATAGGGTTTCCTGGCCAAAAGTTACGGCATTAGCGTTTGGTTGTTGCTTAACTAATTGAGTAAACACTTCAGTAAATAAGTGAGGCGCTAAAGCAAACGGTTGAGCTGTTTCACCGATTAAAGCCGAAGTCTTTAAATTTGCACTTGCTGAAGCTGTATTCAATTGAGCAACATCAGCTCCATGAGTTTCTGATCCGTTTAAGCTTGGCTCAATATCAATTAACCTTATTTGCTGGGTCGACGGTAACTGACAAAGGTTAACTAATAATTGCCTGAAGTAGGCTAACATTGCAGTAACAGACTGCTCATCAAAATCGCTACAACGGTAAGTCAGCTCTAGATGTAAATTATCTTTAGGTAAGACAGTAACAGTGAGAGGATAATTTAAGTTTGATCGGTTCTGGGCTTCTTCAACACTAAATTCTAGATTATCAAGGTCAAGCGCTTTATCCATTGGAGTATTTTCATAAACAAAAATACTATTGAATAAAGGCTGATCTTCAACATCACTCCATTGCTGAATCAATGCCAGCGAGGTTTGCTCAAAATCACGTACTGATAAGTTATTTTGCTGCAAGGCTTGTAACCAATGACCTAAGTTTTCCTCACTTTGTACTTCAATTTTTAACGGTAAGGTATTTATGAAAAGCCCGACCATATTTTCTATACCTGATAAATCAATAGAACGACCTGCCACGGTAATACCAAAAACGATATTTTCTTGTTGACTGTATCTTGCTAGTGTTTGTGCCCAGGCACCTTGCAACAAGGTATTAAGCGTAACTTGATAATCATTGGCGATAGTTTTTAATTGCGCTGAATATTTAGCATCAAGCTGGCAAACAATATCTTTACTCAGAGTTTGATGGTTTACATTAGCAAAACGATTGCGTTGTAATATTCCAAGTGAGGTTGGTTCTGTAAAACCCGCTAATTTTTGTTGCCAGAAACTTTTCTCAACTTTTTGATTACTATTTTTGCTTAGCCAGGCAATATAATCTTGATACTGCGCTGCTGGCGCAAGTTGTATTGTTTTACCTTGAGTGAAATGGCGGTAAAACTGCAGAAACTCCACCATAATCAATGAAAAACACCAGGCATCCATCAATATATGGTGGTAACTTCGAATAAATTGATAACGGTTATCATCCAATTGGATCAAGTTTACACGCATTAGTGGCGCTTGATTAAATGGCAGGCTTTGTTCACGCTCTTGTGCCAATAGCTGTTCAATTTTTTCTTGTTGTTGCTTCTGGCTGATATCACGCCAGTCAAGATAACGAAAAGGCAACTTAACTTGCTTAAAAACGACCTGCAATGGTTGTTCCTGTGTTTCATGCACAAAAGCTGAGCGCAATACCTGATGACGTTCAACTACGGTTTGCCATGCTTTCTCAAACGCGGAAACATCAAGGTTTTCCATCGTCATGACATAGCGGTACTGCTGTAAATATACGCCACTTTTAGGTTGCATTAACGTATGAAAGAGCATGCCTTGTTGCACTGGTGTCAGTGGGTATATTGTTTCAATCTCTTTTGAAAGTAGGTTATTTGAAAGCTGATTATTTGAAAGCTGATTATTTGAAAGAGAAGTTAATGAAGTCATAATATTGCTCTGTTAATGCTGGTTTGAAAGTTGATTAGGCGAATGTTCTGAAAGCTTAAGCTCTGAAGGCTCAAGTTCAGAAAACGGGGAAAGCTCGCTCAATAAAGCAATAAAGGCTTTATCGTCAAGGTTGGCGAGTGGAAAGTCTGCGGCTGTAGCACGACCAGTATCAGGCAACATACAATGTGTAATGATTTCCATTAGGTTTACTGAAAAAGTCTGTATTAACTGATTAATTTGTGAAAATTTAGGGTGTGACTTGGCATAGCACCAATCAATATGTAATTGGTCGTTATAAATCATCACATTAATATCAAGTAAATGCGCTCGCTGATTACTGCCCGCACGGGTTCCTTTAGCTAACCCCTGATTTAAACTAAAGTTGCTATCTATTTCAGTGTTTCGGCGACCTAAGTAATTGAACGAAACCAAATTTGACTGCCCCCAATCAGAATATTGCTTAGAAGTCGGGTGCAGATAACGCAATAAACCGTAACTAATGCCATTTTCAGGAATATTTCTCAATTGCTCTTTATGGGCGACAATGCTTTTTTCAAGCGAATCAATAAAGGTGAATTTTTGTGGAAACCGGCTGGTGAACCAGCCAATTGTTCTCGATAAATCAAGCGATTCTTGTTCGCTAAATAAGTTGGACTCTCTACCATGGCCTTCAAGTTCAACCGTAATGTCAGTGAGTTGCCAGTGACTTATTAACGTTTGTACCAAAGCGGTTATCAGTAATTCTTGAGTTTTGGTGTGATAAGCTTGGTTAGCTTGTTTAAATAAATTTGCAGTAGTTGCTTGGTCAATTGTTGTGATCTGATGAACACTTTCGTCATAGCAGTTATTGAATGCCAGTTCATTTTGTTCTTTTGGCATTAATTGCTGTAACCAGTAGTCGCTTTGCTTTTCTATACTATTTTTCTTATCTATACTGGTTTGCTTTACCAGATCGTCTAAATAGGTTTGCCACTGATAGAATTCAGCGCCCACAGGTGCCAAATTGATCGTTTTCCCTTGGCACCTAGCGTGATAAATGGACAATAAGTCTTCTACAATTATTTGCCATGAAACGGCATCAACCACGAGGTGATGTGCGGTGCATAGCAATGTTTGGCTTTGAGAGAAATAAACAAAACGTATTAAAGGGGCGTGAGACAAGTCGAACTGACTTTGATAAAAGTCCATAGTATTTTCATTTGCTGATTCATCGCACAATTGAACAATTTGTGACAGCCACTGTGGTTGATAATCTTGATAATGCTGCTGCCAAATGCCGTCAGTTTGAGTAAAAGCTAAACGCAAACTGGCGTGTTTTTCCAAGAGTTGTTCAGTTGCTTGTTTTAATGCGGAAGCATTAAGTTCAGTTTTTACATTGAGTAAAACTGACTGGTTCCAATACGAAGGTGCGTCGAGATCCTGTTCGAAAAACCATGCTTGAATAGGTGTTATCCCAAAAGCTTGTTGTTTTATAGCAACAGGAACAATTGCTAACGTTTGTTCAGTTTTATTGGTATCTAAAGCATTGGTGTCTAAACCAAGTTTTTTAACTAATCTAGCTATATTCTTGTGCTCAAAAATATCTTTAGGTAATAGTTGAATACCAATCTGTCTTGCCTTTGCAACCAATTGCAAACTTAATATAGAGTCGCCACCTACTGCAAAAAAGTCGTCTTGAGCACTAATGTTGGTGTTGTTTAGTAATGTTTGCACAATGTCTAATAAAGCTAATTCTTCTTGTGATTGGCTCGGTTGTAACGCAGCTACTAATGCACTAATCGTTTTATATTGAAATAACTGTTGAGGCTTAATTGATATATTTTCGGCTCTGGCTTTGGCAATAACTTGCAAGCCAAGAATAGAATCACCACCTGCACTGAAAAAGTCATCATTAACACTTAATTCGGGTTTGTTTAATAATACCTGCCAGATCTTAAGTAGTTGCTGTTCAATTTCTACCTGTCTGGTTGATTTTTCCGTGCTGATATTTTCTAAACTGGCATTATTGTCTACCACTGGTTTCTTAAGTGCTTTTTTATCTATTTTACCGTTAGCCAGGCGGGGCAGTTTATCTAATTGTACCCAGCTTGCCGGCAACATGTATTCAGGCAATGCTTGCTGACTTAGCGCTTGAACTTGTGTTAACTTCTTTTGGCTAGCAACCACATAAGCAATAATTTGAGCATGCGATTCGTTATTTGGTTGATTAACAACGGCTACCTGGTCAATGTGTTGTGTTAACCAGGCTTCAATTTCACCTAGTTCAACTCGATGGCCTCTAACTTTTATTTGATCGTCGTTTCGACCAATATAATATACTTTGTCTTGATCTAAGATCGCTTTATCACCAGTGCGATACCAAATTTTTCCTTGCTGGTGATAGAACTTTTCTTTGCTCAATTGTGATTGATTCAAGTAACCTTGAGCAACATTTTCACCAGAAATATGAAGCTCACCAGGTAGTCCTTGCGCTTGAATATGATCACTATTATCGACAACCTTTACTTCAAGGTTAGCTAGTGGTGAACCTAATGGGATTTTATTCTCAACGGAGCTATCAATCGGCTGTACAATCCGCAGTACTAATGCTCCTATAGTTGTCTCTGTCGGGCCATAGTGGTTGTATAAGTCTAGTTTTGAATTGTATTGTTTAATATTTTCAACGACCTGACTAGAGAGTGACTCACCGCCAAAGATTAATACCTGTTTAGGTAAAAGCGCTTGGTCGCGTTCCGCAAGCAATAAACCATTCAAGTGTGATGGTACAATTTTCAAACAATCAATTGGGTATTTTTTAAGTTCAATTAAGAGTGCTTGGCTATCAAGTGCTAATGATTCTTCAAAAACTGTAAATTGTCGTCCTGTTAAAAGTGCGCCGAATAAAGCGGTATAACCTAAATCAGTATTATGTTTCGACAAGCTGGCCATGGTTGCTTTAGCCGATAAAGTTATTGCATGATCAAGACCTGTTACATAGTTCACTAAGTTAGACTGACTGACTATGACAGCCTTAGGTTGACCAGTAGAGCCAGAAGTATAAATGAGGTATGCTTCGTCTTGTCCAGAATGTTCAACGTTTGGCAATTTGTCTGCTGAGTCTTGTGGCTTATAATCGGCAAGTAGCTGTTCAGGCGTCAGCCAAGATGTTTGCCCGGTCAATTTCTCATGCTTTTGTCCTACTAAATCTTGTTCACTGAGCATTAACTTTATCTGTGCATCTTGTATGATGAAATCAACACGCGATTGCGGCCACTGGGTATCTATGACTAAGAAAGAACCACCTAAGCGCCAACTTGCAAACATAGCAATAACTTGTTCGATTGAGCGTGGAATGGCAATGCCTAATCTATCTCCTTGGGCAAAGCCTTGAGCCACTAGTTGATATGAAGCCCGTTCAATCAGTTGGTAAAATTCATCATAAGGATAAGCTACTGTTTTATGGCTGATCGCAATATGATCTGAGCTGTTTTTAACCTGTATTGCAAAAGCTTGCCAAGCTGTTAAAGCTAGAGGTTTTAACTTGGGACCTGCCAGTTTGGCTGACAGATATTCTGGACTGGTTGCCAGTTGATTAAGCGATTGGCAAGGGTCGTTAATTAATTGTGACACCCAGTAGTGAAACATCTGTTGAATATTATTAACGGTTTGCTGTTTATATAGGCCATTGTTATAACGCCACTTACAAGTGAATATATCACGTTCGTCAATAACAACGAGGTTAAGCTCATGGGCAGCACCTCGTTGTTCGGCAAGTAATTCCTGCTCTACAAGTTCACTGGCCAGGGCATCTTGAGAGGCACTATTTAATGTAAACATATGCTGAAAAACAGGGCTTCGGCTAGAGGTTCTATCAATTGCAAGTTTGTCTATTAAGTTTGCAAAAGGATAGGCTTGATTGCGCAACATCTGTTGGCTTTGCTTTTTTATTTCTATTAGCCATTCATTGAAGGACTGTTCAGGGTTAACATGGCAATACAGTGCAATGGGGTTGACTAAATATCCAACTAATTCAGTGTCTTCAGGTGTTAGGCGACCAGCGCTTGGTGTACCGATAATGAACTTGTCCTGGCCAGATAGTCTAGCCATAAACCATTGAAAAGCACCTAGCCACCAAATGTAAGGGGTAATATTATGCGCTCTGCAGAAGCGTCGAATTTGCTCTGCTAATTCGAAGGAAATTGTTTCTTGAATCTCTGCGCCGGCCGATGGCAAATTGTCTTGATAGTTAAAATCAGTAGGTAGTTCTAACGGCGGCAGGTCTTGTAATGAATTTATCCAGTATTTTTCGGGCGCTATTTGTTGCTTGTTATATTGTCTTTGTGACCATATCTGATAGTCATGCTCTGGATATTCCCTCGGCGTTACTGGCTGATCATTTAGTAAACGCATAAAATCACGACGTAAAATTTCAAATGAAATAAAATCAGCAGCAATATGGTGGATCACCATAGTTAAATAGCATTCTGTCACGTTGCTACTTGTAGGGTGTTCATGATTAGATTTTACATGATGATGAAGCAAAGCCAGGTGACAAGTTTTATTGTCATCGGGTGATAATTTCGTATCTGCCTGTTGTTGTACCCAGGCATCGATTTCTTTTGATGATAGCTGATGCTGTTCCGATACTTTTACTTCTGCCGGATTAAAATCAGTTAACCACTGCAATGGTTCACCATCACGCTCACCATAGTTGAGCGCTAAAATTGGGTAGGCCTGACATAATTGGACAAATGCTTGTGCTATTTTTTCACGACTGTAATAGCTTTTTAACTTAATTGCGTAGGCCATATTGTAGGCGAGGCTTTCTGGTTTTAAACGATATAAAAACCATAGCGCTCTTTCGTTAGCACTTAACGGCCTGGCGTCGTAGTAATTAGCTTGTTGTTTAATTAGCTCAATAAGTTGAATTTTGTTCTCTTTCAAACTTACCAGCACACCTGGCGTCATCACGTCTTCAGCCGCTTTAAAGCTTAAGTTATCGTCAACAACCGTTAATTTAACACCTTGTTTCCAACAAGTTTTAAGTAACTCTACAGGCATTAGATCATTCCTTGTGTTGGTGTTTTACTTACTAAAGGCTTGTCATTTTTGTCAGAAACTTGCTGCGCGAGATATTCAGATAATGCTTTAATGCTAGGATGTGACCAAGACACTTCTGGTGTTAGCGTTAATTTAAGTTGTTTTGATAGATCATGAGTTAGCGTCATTGCATCAATAGAATCTAGACCTATTTGGGTGAGTTGTTGTGTTATAGATAATTTAGATGTGGCAACAGATAATCGATACGAAATCCATTGAATGATCCATTGAGCAATAGTATTGGTATCATGTGCAGTAAGGGATGGCATTATTGCATTTACCATAGCCTCTTGATGCCAACTATCAACTATTGCTAATTGCTTGTTTATATAAGCATCTCGACAGGCAATACGCTGAATTTTTCCAGAGCTTGTTTTTGCTAGTGCTATCGGTTTAAGTAGAACAACCGTTGTCAGTTTTAGTTCATGCTCTTGTGCAACAACTTCTCTAATTTGCTTGATTACTGTTTGGTAATCTTTTTGTTTGAGCGCTTTACGTGTTAATTCTTGAACCAGAACAATTTCTTTAGCATTATTGTCTGTATTTACTTCGAATATTGCTGCGCCGTGCGGCATTAAACTATCGCTAAGTGATAATAAAGAATGTTCAATATCCTGTGGGTAGTAGTTACAACCATTAATGATTAATACTTCTTTTATTCGACCCGTAACGTACAGTTGATTGTTCTCAATAAAACCAAGATCACCTGTTGCCATGAAGCCATGCTCATTACCAACAGCGAGATCGAAAGTTTGTACGTTTAAGTCAGCTTTTTGCCAATAACCTCTGGTGACACTGTCACCTTTAATCATGATCTCACCAATGTAACTGTTGGGTAGTGGAATACGCGTATTTTGATCAACAATATTAACGGCTATTTCAGGCATTAAGGCGCCTGAACAAGCGATGTCTTTTCCTGTTTCGTTTTCGTGAATGACTTTACCAATAGAAAGTTTTTGTGGGTCAACCTTAATCGTATTAAATGGCTTGTCGATTTCGGTTGATGTCACCAATAAGCAGGATTCTGCCATGCCATAGCTGGGTTTTATTGTGTTAGGGGATAAGCCCGTATCATGGAAGTATGCATTAAATTTATTCAAGGTGTCAGCATTAATAGGCTCAGCACCATTAACGAAAATTCTTAAGGAAGATAAATCAAGCTGTTGTTTTTCTTCTGGACTTATTCTGCTTACTGCTAAATCAAATATGAAATTCGGGGCCGCAGTACCTGTTGAACGCTGTTCAGTTATCGCTTCAAACAGTAAGTAAGGATTTTGCGCGACCATTGCCGACGGTAATAGTCTTGTTTGCGCGCCAACCCTAATCGGCGTTAAAATGCCACCAACAAATCCCATGTCATGATATAAAGGTAGCCAATTAACCAGTTTGTCACTTTCTGTCATTCCATAGGTTTTGATTATTAGCTCAGTATTTTTAATTAAGTTGTCATGACTTAGCATTACACCTTTAGGGTTACCAGTAGAGCCAGAACTATACTGAAGATAAGCTATATCATGAAGATCGATCGCTGGCTCTTGCCAATGCTCTGCTGTACCTATATCAAGGTGGTCACAAATGATCGTATTAACACTTAGCGGGTGCTCACTTAACCACAAATCCGTAGGTTCATGATCACTACTATGATAAATTGCAATGCTAGGTTCGCAGTCTTGAACGATACAATTTAACCTCGCCCAATCACGCTTTTTTTTATGTGGGGGATAGGCTGGCACTGCAATTACGCCTGCATATATACAAGCAAAAAACGAAACTACGTAATCAATGCTATTAGGTAATAATATAATGACTCGATCACCCAATTTACTTTGTTGGCTAATAGAATATGCTAGTGCCTTGGCACGTTGAGATAGCGCTAAGTAACTCAGTTCAATATCCCGTTCGTTGCCCTTTATGTATTGGGTTAAAGCAATATTGTTTGGGGATAGTTCGGCTTGGCGTTCTAACACTTGTAGCCAATTCGTACAATAATCTTTCATGATTCATTACTCGTTATAAATTTTATGCAAATTTAATGAGCACTAACGATAAGGTTGGTGGCTCATTAATTGGAGATATATAGTTTTTTTATTAAACTAACTGTGCGGTTCGGCCATAGCGACAATGACTTTTCTGTCGCCACTAAATGAACATCGGCCATGCGCCGTTAACATGTTGTCTAACATCATGATGTCGCCTTGTTGCCATGGGAAACTGACTCGGCATTCATCGAGTACTTCTCTTACGTGATCAAGCGCCTCATTTTCAATTGGGCTACCATCACCGTAATAAACATTTCGTGGTAAGTTATCTATACCTACAATAGAAATAAGAGTTTCCCTAATGTTTTCATCAAGGTTTGATACATGGAATAAATGTGCTTGGTTAAACCAAATTGTTTCATTAGTTTTTGGGTGTACAGCTACTGCTTGGCAAATCTGTTTAGTCTGCAATTCACCATCATCTTTCCAAATAAACTGTATTTGATTCTTATGACAGAATTTTTCGACTTGGGCTTTATCGTCAGTACCGAAAGCTTTTTGCCAAGGTAAATCTAATCCATTGCCGTAGTTACGGACATAGAGTAGCCCATGTTGTTTGAAGCGCTCACGCACTACGGGAGATATTTTCTGATAAACTTTTCTGCTGTCAGCAATTGGTGTTTCGCCACCTTGCTCTGAAGCAGTTACGCAATGAAACCATATTTTTAGCGGCCAATTGAGCGTATAAGCTTGTTCATTATGCAGAGGAATAACTTGGTGTGCAGGATATTCAGAAGAAGTATATACGCCGTTAGTTACCTCCGTACGTGGTGTAGATGCATAATTGTAGTTAAGTAGTTCAAGATCAAAAGAACGAGCAAATTCATTGAAATCTTCAACGCCATTAACACTAAATCCTCTAAAAAGTAAGCCGCCAGTGCAATGTAGTTGTTGATCGACAAGTTGTCTTATTTCATGAATACAATCTTGCCATTCGATACTATTTATTGGTAATACTAACGTAGGTAAGTTTGAATTGTGAAAAGAAGAGTCTATTTTTATCGTTTCAAAAACTAATTGATTAATTGACATTGTAAGTCCTTTAAACGTGATAGAAGCCACATATCAAATCGACATGGCTGTAAAGCGAGGGCGCATAATAAATGTAAATAACAATCAGTTCAATAACTTTAATGATAATTGTTCGTATTAAGATTATTGTTTGTGATATTTATCATCATTTAGGCTGTTGATGATGAATGAATGAATTGCCACTTTCTCTTAGGAAATTTATTATGAATTATGCTCGGTTTATTAAGCCAATCGAGAACAATAATGTGATTTTTAGTTTATTTGGTTCTTCCCAAAATATTTTAAATCAAAAGATACGACTTTCTTTGGATGGGCACTAACTATGTAGCTAAAGTATAAAAATTTGAATGACGGTATTGTTTCAGGATTTTCATACTGTCCTTTTTTCAGCATATGTCAAAGTTCAATTCCAGCTAATATCGACTCACTGAGTGAAACGCTTTAAACCCTAATATTGGTCGGACAATTCGTTTGATAAATCGGTGATCCTGTTCGACAATATTGTTTAAGTCTTTAATTTAGTGTATTTGAATCTGATATTCTAGCTTTTTGTTTATATCTCAGAGAGGGGCAAGGTTTGAACCGTTTTTATCTTTAGTGATTTTGTCCTGTTGATCTGACAACTCAAAAGCCTTGTCAAAAAAGCTATGGCTACCGCTTTATCGACCAAACGATTGATGGTTGCATAATTAACCTTAATACCTCATTCTGACATCAATTCTTCGATATTGCTGAAACTTAGCAAATAAGCCAGATACCATCTAACAGAAAGCAAAATAATATCTTTTTAAAAATGACGACCACTAAAGCTTAGACCAACCTTATTTAAATCATGATACGTTACGTTAACATGTTAAATTATCTATGTTTTTCTTATGATCACTACTTTTTAACGGTCATTTTTCCTAGATCTTTATTAAGAAACGCATCAGATCCCCGTTTGCTCTTTATAAATTCAATATATCACACAATCGAGCATTGCAAATGCTAATGATTTGTATTAGCATACGCAAAAATTCATAACAAATGTAAATACATTCGCAAAAAATATATGCTATTTAAAATCTTAAATTAAAGTCGAATAGCGAATAGATTTTTTGCATTATTTATATCTACTTGTATAAAGGAATAATTCTGTGAACATCCGACAACTAAATTTATTGTATAAAAAGTCTTTGGTTGTACTAGCTATATCATCAACTATTTTTCCATTTGTGTCTTTGGCTGAAGTAAGTACCAATGAAAAAACTGAAGTTATCACTGTTAAAGGTCGTGCCGCTCAATTTTATTTTATTGGCGAAGCAACGATGGCAACAAAAACACCAACCGATTACATGGATTTACCCCAATCGATTCAAGTGTTAAGTAATGAATTATTACGAGATCAAGCGGCCCGCCAAACAAGCGATCTTTATCGCTCTATTTCAGGTGTTTCTCAATTTAGTTATTCAGGTGTTACTGCTCGTGGTTTCCGCCAGGATCAAGTGAGATATGATGGTGTTCAAGGCGACCCGTACTCTGGTTTTTCTATTCCTCAACTATTTAATATAGAGCGTATTGAAGTTCTGAAAGGCCCTACAGGCATGCTTTACGGTGCAGGGCAACCAGGTGGATTGCTAAATTACGTAACTAAAAAGCCTAAATTTGAACAAGTGACGGAAGTTGCGCTGTTTACCGGCACTGAAAGCCTATTGGGTGGTAATTTAGAAACAACAGGAGCAATAAACAAAAGCGAAACGTTAGCGTATCGACTAGGTGGCTTCTACCAAAGTAAAGATGGTTTTCGTAATAATGCTAATGAAGAGAATACACTCTTATCAGCCGGACTCACTTGGCTTGCTAATGAACATACTGATTTAACATTTCAATATGATTACATAGATCAAGACTTAGGCGGTCATCGAGTTCGTGGTGTACCAGTAGATGATAGCGGTAATTTTTTAACAGATATTAGTTATAACGCTAATGAAAAATCAGATTTTCAACGCTTGAAAGCTAATATTTTTCAGGTTATCGCTAATGTCGAAATTACGGACAACATTACTAATACTACCGTTTTACGTACGTTAAGCAATGAACGTACGCAACAGTATCATGAAAATGCTGGCTTAGTAGGCGATTTAGATCCCCAAACAAAAGCAGCGTCTTTACCGCTTCTTGCTTTTCTGGAGTTTCCTGCTGAAGACACCGCCATGTTACGTCAGTTTCGCGATCAAAAACGTAAGAATGATGAGTGGAGTTTAACCACTGATTTTGTTTATGAAGCATCATTTTATGGATTCGAACATACGATATTATTTGGCGCAGACTACGCTGAAGTAAAAACTGAATTCCACAATAAGTTTAGTGATTTAATTAGAACGACTGATCCAGCTTACTTTGAAGATCCTAGTGAAATTTACAACCCAAGTATTCATGTACCGACACTTGATATACTTGATCCGGTTTATATAGCAAATAGCAGTACATATAAGTTATTCGATCGTGGTGTAACAGAAACGAAAAGCATTCGTCTTGGAATTTATTTACAAGACCAAATTCGAATTAACGAACAATGGATTGCTATTGCTGGTGCGCGTTTTGACCGGTTTGAAGATGAAAATCTTACTGCAGAGCTCAACGTAGATGACAGTAGAGTTAGTCCGCGTATCGGTGCCATTTATCAACCGTCTGAAAGCATGTCTATTTTTGCCAATAGATCAGAAGGCTTTAACCCACAATTACTTTCTAGCCAACCTGATGCAGGAGAAATTTTTGATCCTGAAATCAGTACTCAACATGAGCTTGGTATAAAGAACTTTTGGTTAGATGGCAGCCTAACAACTACGTTTGCGACTTACCACATTGTAAAAGAAGATGTTACCGTGAGCAACCCTGCCTATACCGAAGGTAGCTCAAGCCCTGAGCAAGTTCAAATTGGTGAAGTTACCAGTAAAGGTATTGAAATTGACGTTGTTGGCGATATAACCGAGTACTGGACGGGTACGATAAACTATGCGTATAACGAAGCAAAAATAACGGGTGGTTCTCCAGACGATATTAAAAATGCAATTGGTGATGAATTTGCTAATGCACCAGATCACACGTTAGGTATGTGGACTCGTTATGAATTACCAAATCTTAACTCTTCTTTTGCTGTTGGTTTCGACTATGTTGATGAGCGACTTAGTTTAGATGGTCAAAAAGTTAAATCATACACCACTTGGGATGCAAGCTGGCAAACGAAAATTGATAATGTCGAAGTGCAATTGAACCTGAAAAATATCTTCGATAAAGAATACGCAACTAGTGGTTTTAATAAACGTAATGGTCATTTCCCTGGCGAACCACGCAGCATTTTATTGCAAGTTAGCTATGCATTGTAAATTACACTGTAGTATTTAACGACAGGCCTCAGCTCTTTTGAGGCCTTTTTATTTTCTTAAGATTAAAATATATGAATAAGCATAAGTGGTACGCATGGCATAGTTTAGTCGGCATTAAATTATCAATATTAATTTGTTTTATATTAATAACCGGTACTTTAGCTACTATATCTCACGAAATTGACTGGTTAGCTAATCCAAGTAAACGTGTGCTACCTTCTGTTAACTCATCAAAAATAAATTGGTCATTTATATATCAATCGGCAAATCAGCGTCAAACCAATGATCCTATTAGCCAGATTAATGCGCCAATAGATGATTGGTTTGCCGTTGAGATCATACGCAGTGATGAAAATGATCAACTTTATCGACAATTTTATCATCCTGAAACTGGTGAATATCAGGGAGACGGGCGTTGGTACAATTGGCAACGTTTTTTTCGAATGACACATCGTCATCTAATGATGCCTACCATCATAGGTACAACGATTGTTTGCGTTGTAGGCTTGCTGATGTTTTTTTCGCTTGTCTCTGGTTTTTTTCTTATTCCGAAATGGTGGAAGAGTTTTTTCAAAAAACCACGAATAAACAACCGCAAAACTTTTTGGAATGATTGTCATCGATTATTTGGATTATGGTCAAGCTGGCTATTGCTCGTGGTATGTGTAACAGGTGTTTGGTATTTGATGGAACTCTGGGGGTTGAATGCTAATTTCCCAGATCAAAAAGACTCTATTTCAACTATTGAAGAACAGGTTTTAGTTATGCCAAGTCAACAAACGTTCCGGCATATTGTTAATAATGTTTCTAAGCATCACGACATGGAAATTAAGCACATCATCTTTCCCAGTGAACGAACAACGGTTGTGACCATTCAAGGTCAAAATGACACTATCTTGGTTCGCGACCGGGCAAATAATGTTATTTTTAATCCGATCACGGGTGATTATTTATCAAGCCGATTTGCGGAAGAGCAATCGGTTCATGTACGTATATCAGAAGCTGCGGATCCTTTGCATTTTGGCACTATTTATGGTATTTACACGAAATTGCTATACTTTATTTTTGGCGTTGCGTTAAGTAGTCTCGCGATTTCAGGCACATACTTATATGGGCTTAGATATTGTAAAACACATAGCGGAATGAGCACACCTGTTAAAAATTTATGGCTTGTTTCTTGGGGTGGCATGAAATACTGGCGATGGTTATGTATTACTTTAATTATAATTTCATTGCTGTTAACCGTATTAATTTTTACAAATTATATTTTGATTTGATTTGTAAAAATTAATCAGCCTTAGCATAAAAAATGGAATTGATTGCCCAAGTCACGATCTGACTATCCAGTTGTGACGTGCTAATTAACCACTTGTTTTATAGTTAGTTTATTTAACAACATCTTGTTCTTCAGGCTAAAATAAAAAATTGATGATAAATATTTCCTTTTCGGTCAGATACTAAATATAGTTGTAGTTTGGATCTATACCCGTAATCATTCAAAATGCAGGTTTTGAAGCGTTTTAAAAGATTATCTACTACGTTGCTTTCAATCCCAATAGCCCGCTATTGCTCAACCAAGCGCCTTTTAGATAAACTTTCAAATTCACCTCAAATTCCCGCATTTTGAATGACCACGGGTATATAAACTGGTGCTATTGGCAATTTTTTTATAGTGCTGCTCAGCACTTTGCCATTTTTGTTTCTCAAAACTCGAATTTCCTTTAAACAATATCTCTTGCCATATATTCATATATTCCCACCAATCTAAATAACAATCATTATCATCGGTGGAAATATAAATACTTTCTCCCTACTTTTTTACCAATTGTTGAGAATGATTTGATACTCAGACGATGATATTTACAAGTCTGGTCAAGTAAAGACTACCTAGTGATAACTCACCCAGTTCAGGTTCATTTAATATTGATTACAACATTTCTCCATGTTCAGCAAATGAATAACATTGATGACCCGCAACAATAATATGATCAAGAACCCTTACGTCTATTAAGCTCAGGGCCTTTGTTAATCGATCAGTTATCTGTTTATCGGCAATGCTAGCTTCTGCAATGCCTGAAGGGTGATTATGGGAAAGAATAACAGCAGCTGCCTGATATTTAATCGCCTGCTCAACCACAATTCTCGGGTAAACTGCTGCGGCATCTATGGTACCGAAGAATAAACGTTCAAACCGTAAGACTTTATGTTGATTATCAAGAAATAAAATAGCAAACACTTCCCGTGTTTCATGCCGCAATTCAGCAATTAAATAATCACGGGTACTTTGTGATGATGTAAGCGCATCTTTGTGCTCTAATTGTTCAGCCAGATATCGTTTGGACATTTCCAAACACGCTTGAAGTTGCACATATTTAGCTGTACCTAAACCATGCTGCTGACAAAATTCACTATGGCTCGCCCGATAAATATTAGAAATGCTGCCAAAGTTCTGTAAGAGCTGTCGGGCTAAATCCACAACGTTACAACCTTTAACACCAGTGCGTAGGAAGATTGCCAGTAATTCGGCATCACTTAAGCTTTGTGGTCCTTGATTAAGTAACTTTTCACGGGGTCTTTCAGAACAGGGCCAGTCTTTTAACATGTGTGCATCCTTGCAGTTTGGGTAGAGGTTTAGAACAAATGAGTAAATGTTATCTTTTTATCATTATACATAATAAAGCTGGAAATTTATTCAAATACTTTATCACAAAAACATTATTATTATCGATGATGTCGCCTCCTTTAAAACCCCAATTAACCAATCATTTAAAAGATCACAATCTTGGTAATGTACAAGGGTTTGCATATTCTAAATGTGGTGACAAAAGCACCATAGACTAGGCCACTTTTGATTTTTAGGAGAATAATCTCTTTCCTCAACATCCAGGTTTAATGCTATTGATATTTACGGCAATTATCGCCGTATTCCAAGGAAAAACTAAACCATGACGCTTTATAAATAAACACGAACTAAGCTGAACGATTTAGTGCCTTATGGATTCGTTGCAACCAAAAAGTGGCTAATGCCACAAGGATTATCGGTATAGAGTATAGATAACCTATTAAAATGTGGGCAATTGTTTTCACTGTATGCGGGGGTTTATAAATGCCCTGACACTCCTTACCTGGCAAGGGCTTGTTTGCTCTTTACAAAAAATTGGACGTTATTTGCACTGTCGGTGGCGTAACAGCGTTAGAACTACAAAGACTACCCAGTATAGAATTGTTAAGGGATATACCAAGCAGGATAAGTTTGGAACATGTAGATCAACTTATGGAAGGTTTAACAACGCTTTCACCGCGCCGTTTACTTAAACAAGTTAAACATATAAAAGTTAAACGCTTATTCTTCTGGTATGCCAATCGACATCATCACCCATAGGCGATAAAACTAAACCCTGATGAATTCGAACTGGACAGCGGCAAACGAGTTATCGCAAAACAAGGCATACTGGATAAACAGTTTCAAATAACGATCTCTAAAACAATGGCAAAAGAACAAATTCATGGATAAGATCAGCACCTTCTACAAACAAGTACAATTGCTGGTGCGCACTATTACCGACATAGCAAAACATCCTTGTTTTGCCTTAAAAGGTGGAACTGCACTGAATTTTTTTATACGTGACTTTCCCCGGTTGTCAGTCGATATTGATTTGTCTTATTTACCTAAAGAGCCTCGAAATATAGCGCTTACTAAACAACTGAGCCAACCACCACTTAAAGGAATTTAAAACTTCCCCCTAAGCGCACTCATATTACGACTAAAATCTCTAGAATTCCGGAGTCCACTTTGAGCCATAGCAACATTCTGCGCAGGGTGTAAATCTAATCCCACTTTTACTGCATGAGCTAACACTGAGCAACAATCGTTTTTACCCCATTGATAAGGCAACTTCCCCTGCCGTTTATACACAGAAATGAAGTTACTAACCTGATCAGGTGTCAGTGACGACGACAACGTTTCACACTGAGTAGAGGTTGTATCGTCGTTAGGTTCGCTCACAACGCCTTGTAAACCAAATGAAAGACTTTCTACATGTTTTCCAGTGGAATCAATAATTTTAGCGTAGCAATGTTTAAGCCTTGGGTGCCCACTGTATTTTTCAGAGGCACCAAGGTTGCTCGTGCATAACATTACCTTATACGTATCAGCTTCGTCTAAAAAATTATTGTCTTTTCTATCCACGTTTGTATCGTTTTTCATATCATCACTTCCATCTAAGAATGAGACAAAAAACGCTTCCATTTCACTAATAAGAAAGGATATTCCCCTGTCACATCTACTGCACAATACCAACTCTGGCTGGCTCCGGTGTTAATGCCTTTATAATCAAATACTACTTTTGCGATCATGCGATTACCACTTACACTTGTGAGAACGCTAACGTTCACTAACTGGTAACCACTGGGATTAGGCCCTGATTGACTAGACTTATAGCAAAGCTTATATGACTCCAAATAAATATCCGGATTGTTATACAATACGTAATTTAACGCTCTTTCAGTATTTCTATTGCCATCATTAGCGTTCATTGAAATAATTTCATCAACCAAATCAACAAACGGATCGCCTTTGGTTTTTTCTTGTGCGATTATTTGCGCTAACGCAGTTAAGCTTGTAGGCACAATATTACTTACTGCAACACGGTCATCATCCAATAGGGTTCCAATTACAATAACTTGGCCACACTTTGGGTTTAACGCAGCTATAAACTGAGTTAACCGTTCATTAGACGTAGGTAATAATTTAAAAATCTCATTGTTATCAACATTATCGAATGTCCATATCATTTCTCTGGCAATATAACGATTTTGTGGGTCGCTCAGCCCATTAAACAATAATTCAGGTAAGTCGGTATTATGATTAAGTAATATAAGCCCAACATCATCATTCACCTTAGCTAAGGAGGGTACAGTGTTACCACTTAAAAGAGATGCCTGATTAAACTCTTTTTCAAGACTGAGTGTTGGAAATCGAACATTGATGGTACCAACCGTATAAACAAAGTTATATTCACTGTCTATATTGGCAGGTCCGATCCCCTGTTGTGCTAACTGTTTTTCCGGTTTTTTTATCACTGCTAGTTGCTGAGAAAGAGTAGTTGTATCAGTTACCTGCTCATTGAAAAATCTGCTCATCATTATTTCCTCTATTAATTTGCCGGTACGTAAGTTCTTAGTGGAAAGTCAATAAAAGGATATTGATCTGTGACATCGACACCACAAGAATAAAAGCTTTCAACGCCGTTGTTGAAATAAGTAAAGATGATCTCAACCACCGTTCTCCCTTGAGTTTGTTTATAAAATTGATAGCGCATTGAACGTAACGGATGCGATTTGAACGTTTGCCGCGAAAGCATATCAACATAGTTATACATCAAAAAGTTAATCGCACGGTCAACATCTTCAGCCCCGTCATTCGCTTTAATCATCAGTGCTTTCTTCCCACCATCAGGCAACACTTCAAATTGGTTAGCGATCACAATGGGCAATTTCAAATTACCGCAATAATGTGGCGGAGCAATGGGTCCCATTGTGCCCGTCAAGGCAAAGTCTGTTGAATCAGACGTTAAATTAAGTGCATTAATAAAAGTGTTAAGCTCAATTTCTGATCGCGGTACCATCAAATAGGTGTCTACGCTATTAACACTAAACACCCAGCACGCTTGCTCTGCAATGTATAAAAATGGCCTAAAGCTCAGGCTAGAGTTTTCACCTGGGTTAACTGAGTAGGTAAATACCGCATAATAGTCATCTTGCTTTACATTTAGAGCATGTGTTGCTGCAATAAATTCCTTTTGTAAATCGACAGAAGGAAAAAAGAGGCGAAACTGCCCAAGTGCATAAATAAAACTGAGAGTAGAGCAACCGCATGCTCCTGTGCTACCACAGCCACAGCCTTGGGGAGTTATACCGTGAGGCTGATCAGCATGCTGATTACTAAGCGAAATTTTTGTTGATGTTGTCATACTATTTAACTCCTTTTAGAGTAATTAATTTGGCTGTGATCTAATTCAAATTCAGCGGCATAAATGCTTGAATAGGAGAGCTAATAAAAGGGTATTGTCCAGTGACATCAACACTACAATAATAAAATTGAAGCAGGTCTGAGTCCCTACTTTGGTATTTAAAAATCACATCAACAATCACGTGCGGCGAGATAACCTCCGAGTAGTCGGTATCAATACTGGCTAAAAAGTATGACGTATCGCCCCTCGACCTGTCAGTGCCTACCTTAAGGTTATGAGTGTGCAGGTATATGTCAGGGTAGCGAAATGCCAAGAAATTTTTTGCTCGGCTGAAGTCAGAATCTCCAGCATTGGGGCTAAATTCAAGTTGTTTAATCACATCTTGAATGGCGTCAGAGCCAACCCCTGTAATTCCTTTTAATATATCGTGTAACGCATCCAGTGTTTGGCTAAACACTTGATCACAAAAAACGGTTGGAAGTAATCCTTTGCTTTCGCCGTAGGGTACTACTGGCCCTAGTTTACCGATGATGGTCGAATAAACCTCCTGCAATGTATCCTTCTGAGGTTTCAGGGCCGTAATACACTGTTGCAATTCTGTTTGTGAACGGGGTAAAACTAAATAATTATCGAGATTATTAATACTCAACACCCACTCAGCTTGTGCAGCTATATACAAATACGGTCGCCGTTTTGTTGATTTCTCTTGGTAATTAAACACTTCAAAGTAATCATACTCACTCACCTTGCGTTCTTGCGCAGCAGAATCAAATGCTTGTTGTAAGCCCTTATTGGGAAAAACAGGTTTCAATATTCCTACCGCATAAATAAAAGACTCGTGCTGTGACTCACTTTGTTTGTCGTTGCAACTGCACTCTCCTTTTGTACCACCACAACCACAATCTTGTGGAACAATTGACGGCATAACAGTGGACGCATTCGTAACTATTTCATGCTCCACCTCCATTTCTGAAATATAAGGTGTATTTACCTCTGTATTCTGTTCTGTATTCGGTTCTGTCATAGCTGTTATATCCTGATAGTTATTAAGCTGGCTTTGTCGCAACAACGCCAAACTGGCATTACCATTGAGTAAACTGGGGGTAGTTTTAGTATTAGTTTCATATTGATTAAGTGTCAGAGGCGACTTTCGCAGTAATATGTCATATATATTTTGGGCGCTAGCAGCAGGTTCCAAACTCCACAAAAGCGCTGCGGCACCCGTTACAAAAGGGGCTGCAGCACTTGTACCTGTCATTTGTTTGTAGCCACCTCCCGCTGCCGTACTTGTCACCTTATCGCCGGGTGCTAATAATCCATGCTCCACCACCCAAGCCCCCGTATTAGCGCTGGGTACAATTTCGCCTTTTTTATCGACTGCACTTACCGTTATCACCCATGGATGTTCAAAAATACTATTAACACTGTCACTCGCCTGATTACCACTGGCCCCCACCAATAAAACATTGGCATCTTTAGCTCTGTCATATGCCTGTTCTAATTTAGGAGACAATGGCTGTGATTCACCATTTAAACCCACACTCATATTGATAATATTGGCTCCTGCATCCACGCATTCATTTACCGCATCGGCTAATTGTGTCTGAGTAACCATAGGGCAAGCAGACAAGTTATCAGCTTCACAAAATATAGGTTTAGCGATAAATGAACATTGAGGACAAATCCCCGGTGCAGCAGACTCTCGACTCGCCGCTAAAATACCTGTAACAAAGGTGCCATGCTGGCAAGAAGGCCCACTATTCTTCAAACAGCTTGCGTCTTTATGTTCACCATTTGCGTTAAGCACCGTTAAGTTCGTTTCAGCAAAATCTCTGTGACCGCCATCAACCGCACCGTCGATAATCGCAATACAAATATTACCACTGCCTTGGGTTTGATGATAAAGCTCACCTAACTGAAAATCAGAGAATTCATTGACACTTTCCACTACAGCTTGCTCCTTTATACGTTGTTGTTATGTACAGCACTATAGCGGGTAAAGGCTTAGCATAATTGGCGTAATCTAGGCATCTATTGGATTTTTATACGAAAATGAAAAAATCTATAATAATGCATTGCTATAAACGGTTTTGAAAACGTTAGAGAGAATGTAAAAATGCCTGAAATATATTTCAGGCATGGAAGAAGCGGCAGCACTTATATAGATAACTTACATAGTCAACTGACATAGACAACTACATATTTAAATAACACACAGGTTATTTTATCAACACTAAGCGCTATTTAACCAGCACCTAGAATAGTTTTAGTTGCCACACCTACGGTTGCGGTATCAATTGAATATAACGTTGTTACCCCCATCGTTGTAGCGGCTTGAGCGGTTACTGCCATTTGTTGTTGTGCTGAAGTTGCGTTATGCGCCGCGTTCGACAATGCTTGTGAGGTTGCTTGAAACAAATTCCCCATAGACATTGCAGGTGCATCACCCAGTACTTTTACATTTGCTTGTGTGACTGAGTCGGTTATTTGATCATTTACTGCTGTTGGAAATGCCATTCTTTATTCCTTATCGTTCTAATTATTAAAAAATATTTGTTTATTTAAAAATCATGCGTAACTAAAGGGTTACTATTTTTGATTTCTAACAAAATTATATAAACAAAAGGCGCTGACTGATTGGCATAAATACTCAAAATATGTGGTACAAAATAGGAATTGTTATATAAATCTACTTAAAGGGTATTCGCATCGGGTGAAAACACACTTTTTTGATGGCTTTTTTCTGATACGCTTTTTAAAATGACTTGGGTATGGTGATGGGTATGGGTATACGAATACACACACCACACTTACAACAAACTAGGTGGTGTATGCAGTAGCAAAATGCTTGTTAGAACAATTTATGAATAATAGGCCCAGCGGATTTTACACGAATCAGCATTATCACCAATGGTAATAGTCTGCAACTGGCTTTCTCCCATGCCGTTAGCGCAGGCAACTGCTTGTAGTACATTAGTCCCCATTAGTGCTGATCCTGAAGGACAGCTGCAACCAGGCGTATTTCCGTAATAATAGCCCACCGAAAAACCACTACTAATCACAGCGGCACTCAATGCAAGTAGATAAATATTGGATTCTTCTGGAGTGAATTTTTTTGAAGAAGCGCTTTCAAGCGCATTAATACTTTCTATATCCAGCCAGATGGTTACCCCTAATGGTAACCCTATACAATTTATTAGCTTGGAAATTATTTCACTTTCTTGAACTGCTTTAGTTGGTATCTCCTTTTGTGGAATTGACCCTATATTACCACGTACTTTATATAGTGGCATTAACGATAAGCCACTACCACCTTCATTTATTGGCTGCATAATACTGTATGCTTCTAAATTCGTAAGATTATACTTATTTAAATTGTCGCCTTTTCCCTCACTAATATCTCTTAGACAAAATGTATAACCATCATTCTGATAATTCTCTGCCATCGTTGGATTAACAACATCGGCCGAAACAAACCCTTTTGAATTGGCTATTGCCACCTCTGTTTGTGCTTTTAAATTGGCTATACTTGTTAAATCTGTTAAATCAGTTAAATGTCCCATGTAATATATTTCCTTTACTTGTTACTGTAAATTTGTTGCTGTAAAATTTTATCAAAGAAGGGTATATCATCCCAAAAATGCTATTGGGTATCAAAACGCAACTCTAATGTACAATCAAAAGCACCTGCTTTTGATAAGTTAACTATAACCAGCGTTGTTTATACCAACTTGGAATATTTAACTATATGCTTGGTAAAACTTATGATAAAACACTAACTTACTCGTTTTTCATTAGTAACAATCAGGATCAGTAGGCAGAGTTAACGGTAAATGTTGTAGAAAATACCTATGAGACTGTTTTGAAATGAAAAAACCCAACCATGTTGGACTCAAAAAATAACAGCTTGTATTAAAAACTCTCCCAGCTAACCGGCTTGAATTAAGGCTAATTAATACCGAGCTTATTTTTAATTTTTGATAAGTACCTTGGTGGTAAAATTGAAAAATCCCAAATAAACAAACCGCCGATGTCATAAGATCTCACTTGTTCTAAAAAGTAGTCTAAGTTCTCGGCATTCAATCCAACTGACGTAAGTGCCAATATTACCTCTTTTTTAGGTACACCATTGTTAATAGTACGCTCAATTGCGGGGCCAACATTCGCTTTTATATCTGCATTTGACCACATATCATCGCCGTAACACATTAAAATAAAACGGTCTGAGCATTTTGCCTGTGCAATTTTCTGCACTGCGTCATTAATTAACTTACCTGAACTTGAAGCAGTAGGGTTATTATAATCCCACCCCGCTAAAAACGTATAACTAGACTGAAGCGGTGGCTGCTGCCGTTTGAGTTTTTTCATAACAGCTACAACATTATTGATATCCATTGTGCTCTCGTCATCAAAGTCAACGCCAGCCCAATGCTGTTGATTTGTGCAGCTCACTATTTCATTATTTTCAGCCTTATTGCGCGGCATGTTCTCAGGGGTAGCACCAGCACCACCGTATGTCCACATTACAGAGCCTGTTGCAGCTGTAGGCGCTGCGGTTGTTTTAGGACTCCAACCAGGTGAATCAGGTGTACCTGCAGTCAGCCCGTCCAAGTTTGTGATCATGCCATACATAGTATGATCAAAGCCCGTAGGGGCAACGTCGGATATATTTTGGCTCCAACCGCCAATTATAAAATTACTCATTACAATTCCTTTTCGGTTATTTTAATTAACTCCAGCACTTCCGGAGTGTTATTAGTTGATCTTTGAATAGGGCAAAAGTAAGCACCCGTGCAGCATATTAGTTATAAGAAGATCCCTCATTTAATGTTACTTTCAGTTGGAACTTTATCTGTTTTAAACCCTGTCGCAAAACCTGCTTCTTCATCACATACACACCTGGTCCTTAGGGTTAACATTGTTCGTATTTACACATCCAGAGGAGTAACCTACATCACCCATCGCTTTAACCCAACTACTATTATATTCTGTTGTTGTACCCTCCTCCTTAACCAATAACACAGTAATGCCCAATGGCAGGCCAATTTTCTGGATCAGACCGATAGCAATATTCGCGTCGCCCTCACCAGTACCACCCATATTATAGAGCATTGGAACTAATCAGATTCGTTTATTCTTTTGGTCGACATAACGCATTATACTATCAGCTTCAAAATTACTTAGTGGTATGTTTTTGTCACACGAAACCTTTTCATTATTAATGGCCCGTACACAAAAATCGTATACCTCACATTCCGTCTTAGTTGGTATTTTAAATGGATTTAACGGTATAGTTGAAATAAATCCCGTTGCACCATTGTCTACCGCTTCCACTTCTGCTCTTAGATTGTTCTTGAGCGATTCATTTAATAAATTGTCCGATTCAGTTTTAATGTTTTCCTTCTGACTTTGAATAGCATCAACAAGTTCCTTAAATCCTTTCTCCAAGTAATCTTTACTGTCGCTCACTTCAACTTTACCTAATTTCGCCATAACTATATCCTTTCAAATAACTATCATTAATTCCAGAAATTCGGCAACGCTGACTTTTACTATCTGCGTTTATGAAACCGAGTGCTGAAAACCTTTTCATAACATCAACAAACCTATGTTTGTATTTTTAAATTTTAGTCTCTGGTTTTTCTACGAACTTGGTATAAACTACGATCTTTTTGGAATATGTTACGATTAAACGAGTTGAATGAATTTTTTAGCATATAAAAACGCCTAAAGAGTCGTAAGTTAATCCATGTGAAAATCAGTATTCGTATCAATATCACCAAATTAACTATGCCACTTCATCTGCCACTTCAAATCAACCTTTGTACTCTCCCTTATTAATGAATTTGATTGACCATGTCGCACCTATCTTTGTGATAAAGATAAGCAAACTCGACATTTTTATAACATCGCTTTTGTTGTGAAATGTTTTGAATAGAAACTGTTATCACTAAAAAATCTTTCACTTTCAGCAACAACTATTTCGTGTGACATTATTTACTCAACAGTTAATGGTAGAAGTTGTAGAAAATACATATGAGACTTTCTTGATATGAAAAAGCCCAACAAATTTCTTTGAGTTTTCGCCTTGAAATTGACCCTGCTCGCATAGTGGCTCTTTATTAAACGAATCGAGCAAACACCATGCAATTTTTAATAAGCAGAGTGGCTGTATTGAATGGGATCTTTTGAAGTTAAATTAACTAAAAAAATATTCAGCTTCGATGAGAATATGCAGCTGGCATTGAATAGCTGTTGATAAGTCGTAGTGTGTGATTAACTTGTCATTCATTACAATAGTTTTTGTTTTTTTCCCTAAAATTCACTTTAGTTGTAAAGATAAAGTGTGATGTTAACTTGGCTCCGTGAGGTGATTTAAAAAGTACGTTTAAACGATGCTATCCTGACTTAAAAATACATGATGGGCTAGCCAAATGGAGAGCCCATCAAGAAAATTAATATTTAAACATGAAAGTTGAATATTTTAAAATGTTATCTGGTTGTTTATATTTTTCAACTATCCTGATTTTGTATTGTAAACCCTAACTGAGCATGTTTATGTCTGACTCCACTGTATATAGCCTTCCAAAGTTACTCCTTGGGTGAGAAAATACTCTTGCGCACTTGGATACAGTGATGATGTTACTATACTCGGTATCACAGATGCTTTACAGTTAGAATACTCTGACCATTTAACTCCCTCACTGATAGTATATTCATTTGCTGACTCACTACCAGAGGTGTAAAGTTGAGGAGAAATAAAATCAATATTCTCATTATCGAAAAACGAGTTCATTAATTGAGGGGCATCAGAGATACCATAAGGAGCTGAATGGCTAACAGTAACAAGCACCTGAAATCCTTTTTCTTTCGCCGCTTGAAATGAGGCTTTAAAATCTTCTTCAAGACCAGAATTTCCTTCCTCAATATCATAAGCTATTCCATCATAGTCACTAAATTTACCCTCATTGATCGCTTTGGTAATAGCATGCAAATGTTCCCCAGTGAAAGCACCCACGGTGTTTCCCCCGCCAAAACAAATATATTTATCACCAACCAAACTAGCTAAAACAATCTCTGCGTTCTCAATCACTTTATCAACATCTATCTCCCCACTAAAAGCCAAGCTCATTGTTGCATTTGAAGGGGGGAATACTGTCAGAATAAGTCCAATCCCAGAACCCCATATTCTCTGCTTCAGGCTGTAGTAAGGTCGGTACTACATCAGCTGTTGTAGCAGGTATATTCAGTAATTCGCCAACTTGAATATCATTGCCCAATTCTGAGTTATCCTGCTGAATTTGTTGATATGTCAGACCAGCACATTGTGACAACGCATTCGTTATGCTAAATAAACTATCTTCAGCAATAATGGTGTAATTTAAAACACCACTACCGTTAAGTTCAGGAATTACAATTACTTCACCTTCTTGCAAGTCATTTGGGACCAAAGTAGGGTTTGCTGTTTCAATTTGCTCAATAGTGACACCAGCAGCACCGCTAATTGAATTTGCGATCAAATCTAACGTGTCGCCAGCTAAAACGGTATAAATCAGTACTGTATTCATTTGTTAATATCCTTATATATTATTTAAAAAGGGTGGAGTCATGGATTATTCGAGTCGTAAAAAATACTGAATATCTCCTAGTAAAAGAACTTCACCTTCAAAGTTAAAGATTCAGTAGAATGGTGAATCTTTAGTCTGTCTGTAAAACAACAAAAATCTGTGATCGGTGAGCTTTTAACTCAAAATTAATTTATCGGCCTGCGATCACAGACAAATATTTTATTCATTACCTAAAAACCTACTGATTTTCCTTATAACGTTTAGTTATAAGAAGATCCCCCCTTAAAGTGGGTGGCTACGTTAATTTTCGCGGCTACGTTAATTTTGCGTTAATTCGCGCACGTTATCTTTTGAGAGAGGAATTTACAAAACAGTGATGATTTGTGTTCCACAATATTGCTAACCATCAACATTCAGTCAACGAAATTTAGAATCACTAGGTCAAATAGCACAGTTATTTAGACCAATCATTCATTCCTGTCTTCTTTAATAATAAATATTCAACACCCTTAATAGAAGCGTCTGCTCATAAAGCCGAAATAACTTAAGTAAACGATTATATTACAACCAACATAAACCATCAAAATAACTATTATTCCATTTATTTCAATACCGACTTATCGTCCAAAACTTCACAAAGGCATGAATTTATTCAATACAGTATCACTCAATACCTTTACCACATTTTGTTCATGTTGATTTATAAACTATAGAATTTTAAAACTATATTCGCATGGTATATCCTACGGCTTTAGTGGTATAACCTACGATTTATTGGTAAAACAAATTACATACCTGTTAAAACGGTTTTTTTAACAGGTACAACTGGTTTTTATTTATCGTAGATTTATCCAAACGCATGTATTGGCAAAGATAAGTGAAATAAATTTAGTGAGAAGGGCATTTAATTTGCGGAGTACGCTGGGCCTATCATTGGAACAAATCCACATACCTGTAGAATGCATTTAGGTGTTCACTTGCACTCGCGCTTTTCATCCACTTAATAAACCATTAATCATAATCAAGCTGGAAATTTAACCACCATAAGGACTCTAACAGTATTAGTATTGTTATGACTTTTTTACAATTTTTCCGTTGGCATTTTTGCTAGTTTATTGGCCTGTTTCTGCAGTCCTTTTAAAATCGAATCAGCTAGTTGTTTATTGAAGCCCTCAGGCAATAAATCATAAACATATTCGATAACGGCGGGAGTGGCTTCGATAATTTCATCAATAAGGTTTATCGCTTCTTCTTTATTAATACCGACAGTGACAGCATGCGCAATAAAATGACGCTTCATTATTCTGTCTATTTCATAATAATTTGTGCTCCCACGCACAGCCATCGCCAATTTCGCTTTCCTTCTTGCTATTTGATCTTGTTTTGGTCCCAAAATAGGAAATATAGATAGCACATCGTAAATAGGGGTCATTTCATATGAGTTACTCGATGTGTGTCTAATGCTAAAGTTTTTCGCATGCCCATCAGTTGCAAACAGTAACCAAAATATGACCTGTACGGCAAAAAACGTATGCTTATTTTTCATGGAGTCACTTGATCCATCAAGTATTTTCATACAATCAGTAATGCTTAGTCCGCCATCTTTTTGATACTTTTGCAAAGAAGAAATTGCATTTGTTTGACAAAAATCTTCTTGTACAAGCCTAATGATCCAACTATCATCAGCTGAATATTCGCGATCAAAGCGCTCTACAATAAGTACCTTTTGCTCTTCAAACTGCCCTATGTTGCAATGAGCAACAGGAATACCAAAACCATCCAGTATCTTCGAGCATAGCCATTCATTTTCGACTGAATTTATATCAGCACTGATATTACCCGCTAAACCTAAAGGTAATTTAAAAATATGTGTTGTCGGGGTAGCACCCAAAGGAACACACCATTGATCATCATGCCAAAGAAATGCAGTTTTCTCTTGAGCACCAGCTAATGAAATTCTCAATTCATCAAAGCTTTCGTTAATCAGTCCCCCTGATAAAACGGCGTTGCGTAAGATCTCTGCTATTTCTGTATCATTAACAGGCTTAGCAGAGATTTGATGAATATCTACTGGCTCCTCTTCAGGTTTAAGTAATTGTATTGCGCCAACACAATCTCTTCCTAACTCAACTAATAAATCAAATGGTGAAGCACTGTTGGTTCCAAATTTAACAGCTAATCTATTTCGAATGCTCTCACTGTCAGGCAGAAGGTTATCAAAATAAAATTTAACACTATCCCCACGATGCTTTTGGTTACCAGGTGTAAATGGAAGCGATAGCGATAAAGGTCTACCTTTATCGCTATCAATCCAGCTTTGGGCATAAGTTAATTCTTCAATGCCTGCTTTTTTACCCCACTGACCAACAAGCACACCATTCATCCAAATATTCAAATGAGTTACTTTACGCTTAGCCATTACCAACTATCCTTATTTAGTTTTTTTACTACTTGGCCCGAAGGTGAATTTTTAGTTTTTACTTTAGCAATCTTTGGACGTTCATCTGGCTTAAAAATCACTCTGGGAGATTCAACGTTGCTGCTTTGCTTCTGTTTTGTTTCAGACGAGGAATTGAGTTCAGTGTCAGACAAATACAGCTTTACACCTAAAACATTTAACACTTTCATTAATCGTTCAAAGGTAACCGCTTGTGGATTCGATTCAAGTGCTTGATATGCTTGCTGCGATACATTCAGCTTTTCTGCCATATCTTTTTGCGACATACTATTTAATTTTCTGTACCCCACCAAAATAAGTTTTAATTGTGTAGGTGTGTTAACAACATAGTTCATATCAGATTCACTCATTAGCCTAAAAACAACTTATTGATTGTAAATATAAATTACAACCTATAGATTGTAAAGCACAAATACAACATATAGATTGTTTACAACCCAGGGGGGTCAAGTCGCTTTTTAAAAGTAATGGGCTATACTTTAGCCATGGCCAGACCAATACGAATTGAATTTTAAAACGCATTCTATTGCTCTGATGGGGTCGCCCGACATAACAGTCCTTTAAAATATCTAACAATTGAAATTGCAATTTTCCTTTCAAATAATCAACAACATTCGAAACAGCAAATTTCCCAGGAATACTCAAACACATGCAGACATGATCTTTCATTAAATTCCCATAGATAGACACCAAATCGCATTAAATAATGCTTAAGACGTTATTAAATAGCCTGTAGGTTTTCATTGAATTATCTTTTTATCTTATATTTAAACACTTTACTTTTTAAACGTTACAGTGAACGAAACAAGGTTACAGCCGTCAACTCCGGTGCGTAGGAAAATTGCCAGCAATTCGGCATCACTTAAACTTTTGGCTCCTTGATTAAGTAATTTTTCTCGCGGGCGTTATGAACAGGGCCTGTCATTTTTACATATGTGCATACTTGCATTTGGGTATAGATTTAAAAAAAAGAGAATAAATGTTATCTTGTTGTCATTATAAATAATAAAACTAGCAAATTATGCAGATTCTTCAGAACAAAAAAATTGTTCTTGGTATTACGGGTGGTATTGCCGCTTATAAAACTCCGGAATTAGTCAGGCGATTAAAAGATCAGGGTGCTGATGTTCGCGTGGTGATGACCGAGGGAGCAAAAGCATTTATTACACCACTGACGTTGCAGGCAGTTTCGGCAAATTCAGTGTCTGACAGTTTACTTGATACTCAGGCAGAATTAGCCATGGGTCATATTGAACTGGCAAAGTGGGCTGATCTGATATTAATTGCCCCTGCAACTGCCGATACTATTGCCCGTATCAGTCATGGAATGGCTAATGATTTATTAACGACTATCTGCCTTGCAACCACAGCTCCAATAGCTATTGCACCTGCAATGAATCAGCAAATGTGGCATGCACAAGTTACCCAGGAAAACATTACCCGATTAAGTAATCGTCAGGTTAATATTTTCGGCCCGGGATCAGGTGCACAGGCATGTGGTGATATTGGCCTGGGACGAATGCTGGATGTCAGTGAATTGGTCGAACTTACCTGTCAGTTTTTCAGCGAAAATATAACCCGGCATACTCAAAAAGAACAACAACCAGATCAACAAATACTAATAGGACAACATTGGGTAATTACTGCAGGACCAACACGTGAAGCAATTGATCCTGTACGTTATATTTCCAATCATAGTTCAGGAAAAATGGGTTATGCCATTGCAGAAGCTGCGCTACAGGCTGGCGCAAAAGTTACCCTTATTTCAGGCCCGGTAACAATCAGCCCCCCTAAAAATTGCGATTTAATTCAAGTTGACAGTGCTCAGAATATGCATAAAAAAGCGCTGAATTATTCAAAAAATGCTACTGTTTTTGTAGCTTGTGCAGCAGTAGCAGATTATCGCATGGCAAATATAGCAGAGCAAAAAATTAAAAAGAGTGCAGATACCATGCAGCTAAATTTAATAAAAAATCCTGATATTGTCGCTGATGTTGCCGCACTGACGAATAAACCTTTTACTGTTGGTTTTGCTGCTGAAACCCAAGATATTGAGCACTATGCACTAGGCAAGCTACAACGCAAAAATCTTGATATGATTGCAGCGAATAATGTTGCAGCACCAGGACAAGGTTTCAACAGTGAAAATAATGCTTTAACGGTATTTTATGCTGACGGTAAATATGAAATTCCGCTGGCAAGTAAGCAAAATGTTGCCCAACAGTTAGTTTCATTGATTCAACAGACTTACTTAAAACAAGTAAATTGAATATACTCGACTTACTAAAGTAGTTAATTTATAAAAAACAAAAATAGAGAACACGATTTATGCCGGCTAATCCAAAAACCAATCGTAAACAACAAATTCTGGAAAGTTTAGCGTTAATGCTGCAAAACAACCCTGGACAACGCATTACCACTGCTAAACTTGCTGCTGAAGTAGGTGTGTCAGAAGCAGCTTTGTATCGCCATTTTCCTTCAAAAGCCCGGATGTTTGAAGGGTTAATCGAGTTTATTGAAGAATCTATTTTTTCGCGTATTAATTTAATTTTAACTGATCACAAAGAAGCCTTAGTACGTTGTCATCATATTTTACATGTATTACTGGTATTTTCTGAACGTAATCCAGGTATGTGTCGCATATTGTCCGGTGATGCTTTGATGGGTGAAAATGAACGTTTACACATACGGGTTCATCAATTTTTTGAAAAACTTGAATCACAATTTAAACAAGTTTTACGTGAACGCAAATTACGAGAAGGCAAAGGTTTTTCTATTAATGAACAAGCCCTCGCTAATATTCTGGTCGCTTTTGTCGAAGGGAAAATTAGCCAATATGTTCGTTCTGGCTTTGATAAAAAACCCAGCAGTAACTTCAATGAACAATGGCAATTTCTTATGGCAGATAAATAATTAATCCGTAAGTTATCAAACGGTAAGTTTTCGAGCCTCAAAGAGTAACATCATTTAAAAAATCGCAACAAACTAAAAGTAATAATATCCAAGGAAAAATAATGGACCCCCTTTCACACCTTCAGCCTGCTAGCCTATGGCAACTATTTGAAAAAATTTGTAGTATCCCTCACCCGTCAAAACACGAACAGAAAATTTCAGCTTGGATCCAGGAGTGGGCACAAGAACTAGGTTTATCGATAAAAGAAGATGCGGTTGGCAATTTATTCATTAAAAAGCCAGCAACAAAAGGAATGGAAAATCTTAAGGGGGTTATATTGCAAGCCCACATGGATATGGTGCCACAAAAAAATGCCGATACTACCCATGACTTTTTAACTGATCCTATCATACCTTATGTTGTATCTGAAACTGATGCTGATGGCAATGAAAGTGACTGGGTAACCGCACAAGGAACAACTTTAGGTGCAGACAACGGGGTAGGTTTATCGTCAGCACTGGCTATTTTAGCAAGTACAGATATTCCCCACGGGCCACTCGAAGTATTAGTGACAATTGACGAAGAAGCTGGAATGAGTGGCGCTTTTGGTCTTGAAGCAGGTTGGCTCGATGGTGACATTTTAATTAACACCGACTCAGAACAAGAAGGTGAAATTTATATGGGTTGTGCGGGTGGCATTGATGCCTCTGCAACATTCAACCTTGAATTTGAAAACACTCCAGGTAATAGCAAAGCGTTTAATTTGTCAATATCGGGCCTTAAAGGTGGTCACTCTGGCGTTGATATTCACACGGGTAGGGCTAACGCTAATAAATTATTAGTGCGCTTTTTGTTAGAAGCCAGCAATAACTTTGGTATTCGCTTAACTGAGCTTAACGGTGGTAGCTTGCGTAATGCAATACCACGAGAAGCTAATGCTAGTTTTGTTATTGCCAACGATAAAATTGAACTGTTAAAAGAAAGTTTAGCAACTTACCTTGCTACGCTTCGCCAAACTTTAGGGAAAATAGAAACTAATATTGATATGTTATTGATTTCGCCCGAAGAGTTTGAGCAATGCTGGACAATCAATACACAACAACAAATATTACTTGCCTTAAATGCTTGCCCGAACGGTGTAATTCGTATGAGTGACGACATTGAAGGTATTGTCGAAACCTCACTGAATTTAGGTGTTATTCGTTGTAAAGGACCAAAGTTTGTCGCATTGACTTTAATCCGAAGCCTGCATAACGACGGTAGTGCAGAAGCACAGCGCATGGTACAGTCAGTGTTTGAATTAGCTGAAGCTAAAATTGTATTTTCTGGTGCTTATCCTGGCTGGAAACCTGATACAAGTTCAGCCATTATGAAAACAGTTAGTGAAACTTATCAAGATTTATTTGGCAAAATTCCAGAGATCATGGTGATACATGCGGGTCTTGAATGTGGTTTATTTAAAACCGCTTATCCTCATTGGGATATGGTTTCTTTTGGCCCAACCATTAAATTTCCTCATTCACCTGATGAAAAAATTGAGATCGCCACCGTTAACCAGTATTGGTTATTACTCGTGGCAGTTCTGGCTGCTATTCCTGAAACAAACCAGCAAAACAATTAATACCTATTGAAGATCAAAAACTTAACGGCAGAGCAACAAGAATTATGCTCTGCCGCTTTTAATCACTTAGTTAACCTGAGTTCGGGATAATGAGTACTTGATAGTTTAGTAAAATCATCAAGTTAATAGTTCAAAATAAGATAGTCGATACAATTCAGACTTTATATACTCAATCAATGCTTCATTTTTTTCTATTATCAAGGCAAAACAATTATTAATAGCTGGCTATTTATCCTTGTTTTAACGCAGAGAATCGGAAAAAAGGAAGTATTGAGCAAGTGCTGCTTATCCCGAATTCAGGTTAGTTAGCAACCTTAGTAAGTTCACCCATTTTATATTCTTTTGGCGCCGTTGCACCCATTAGGTGTTGAACAAAGTAATCCCAGCGTTTGCGTATCATATAGGCTTCTCTTGAAAAACCATGAGTACGGTTTGGTAAAATCAGTAAATCAAAATCTTTATTTGCTTTTATTAATGCATCCACTACAACCAACGTATTATTAGGTGGCACGTTGTCATCCAGTGTACCGTGAGCTAACAACAACTTTCCTTGCAAACCATCTACCAATAACTGGTTGGCCTGATTATCATAATTCGTGCTGCCATCTTCGTTTGTTGTTAATAAACCTTGCCACTTTTCTCCCCATGGATCAGCATAAATACGATTGTCATGATTACCAGCTCCTGAAACCGCCACTTTATAAAATTCAGGATATTTTAATATTGCATTGGTTGAGGCGAAGCCACCACCTGAATGTCCCCAAATACCTACACGATTAAGATCAAGCCACGAATGCTTTTCTGCCAATTGTTTAATTGCCGCCATTTGATCAGGTACGCCGCTGTCGCCCATATTTCCATAATAAAATTCATGAAAACTTTTCGAACGCATGGGTGTTCCTAATGCGTCTATTTCAATCAAAATAAAACCTAATTCCGCCATTGCCTGCTTATCACCACGAGAAGCTAAAAACGAACGGCTACCGATACTGCCCGTTTGCGGGCCTGGGTATAAATAATTAATAATGGGATAAGACTTGTTCGCATCAAAATTCGCTGGTTTATACATCAAACCATGAATATCAAATTTACCGTTGCGATCTTTAACAACAAAAGGATGAGGAGCTACCCATCCTGAAGCTTTTAATTCTGAAATATCTGCTTGTTCAAGCCTTAGTGTTACTTCGCCAGCCATAGTTTTTATTTGAGATTTTTCAGGCTCAGTTGGTGTTGAAAAACGATCAAGAAAATGATTTCCTGATTTACTCAGCGTTATACTATGGTTTGCTTTTTCAGGTGTTAACAACGAAAAATTAGCACCATCCATATTTACGCTGTAAAAATATTCAAAGTAAGGATCTCCCGCTTCACGACCTGCGCCAGTTAGATACAATACCCGATTCGTTTTATCTATTTTAAGTAGTTGTAAAACATTCCATTCACCTTTCGTGATTTGATGTTTCAATTTCGCCGTACTCAAGTCGTATAAATATAAATGGCCCCAATCTGAACGCTGAGAAAACCAGATAATTTCATTTGATTCAGGTAAATAATGCCAATTTACTTTGCCCTTACCTGACTCAAAAAATGTGCGCACCTTTTCATTTAAAATGGTTTTTACCGTACCCGTTTCAGGGTTAACGATACGCAAAGTTGCCTGTTTATGATCTCTGGTAACAGAAACTATTGCTAACGACGCGCTATCATCACTCCACCGGGCATCAAGTAATTTTCCCCGACGATAAATATGATCAGTAATCGTTGAACGTTGAGCGTCAGGAGCCATATCCAAACGGGTTACTTTTTTAGATGCTATATCTATAATAATACGATGCAAGGCAAACACGTCTTTATCGCCAGGCAAAGGATACTTCCATGAATCTAGTTCAGGATGACCAACCTTAGTACTCACTAAATGCATATCCCCCACTTTTCTGGCATCTTGCTGAAAGGTTGTTATTTTTTTAGAATCTGGCGACCACAAGATAACCGGAGTTTCAAGACGAACCCAACCCGCATTGTTAGTGGCATAACCAAAATGTTCACTGCCGTCTTGAGTTAATTGTATTTCTTCATTGTTCGTGGTATTTCGTAACCACAAATTAAAATCACGAATAAAAGCTGCAGACTTTCCGTCAGGCGATAATACTTCATTTTCAAAATGTTGTTTATCTTGTACAAGCTCACATGAATAATTACTTAGCTGGCAAAGGTAAGACTTTTTTTCTATGTTGAACTCAATTGAAGTAAATTGCTCATTAAATTTATAGCTTTTAAAAGGTAAATGATTGGCTTCATAAGTTTTTTCTTCACTGGACAGAGAGATAGCCAGTGCCTGATGATCAAAAGCAGGCTGTTTTGTCATGTTCGCAATATTAGCTGTAACAAACTGATAACCGCCCTGAACAGGAGTTCGATACGTCAATCGATTATCATCCAACCACTTGGCTCTTTCAACCGTACCATAAACTAACTTATCAGTGCTGGCTCGCAATTGTTTTTCTGCCCGCAAATAATCTTCAGTAGTTAAAGATTGTTTTGATAATTTAATATTTGAGCTTAATTGTGCTCTTGGATCTGAGTCGTGTATTTTGGTTGGAGTTACGATAACGCCACAACCCACAGTTAATATACTTACAGCAATGAGTAATCTCTTTGCTAACTGTTTTCCTGAGTGATAGTAAACTTTCATTTTAACCTCAAAATAAATTTTATATGTTTAATGGGTATAGCCAAGACTAATCGGCACAATAAATCTATTTTGGAGAATGTGGGCAAACTAAGCAATGAATTTACATATCATTGAGTTGGTTAGTTCAATTTTTAGGATAAAAGCCAGATAGCTTTGATAGCTTTGATAGCTTTGATAACTTTGATAACTAAAAAATAAAACGCAGTGTGGGTCCCTTCAGACTCAACTACGTTTCAGATTTTGAGGCTATAAATTTAAAGCGTTACAAATTCTTCAGCAGATGTAGGATGAATAGCGACAGTATTATCAAAATCATTTTTGGTTGCGCCCATTTTTAAAGCTACGGCAAAACCTTGCAATAACTCATCGCTACCAAATCCTATGCTATCAATACCAACAATAAGCTCTTCTTTACCCACACAAACTAATTTCATTTTTGTCGGATCACGATGTTCTTCAGTAATAGCTTGATATAACGCTGTAAACTGTGAGTTATAAACCTTCACGCACTTGAACATATTCAGCAATGGCCTCTTTTTCAGACAAACCAACCGTGCCTATTACCGGATGGCTAAATACCACGGTAGCAATATTAGAATAATCTAAATGTTCAAAAGGTTTATTATTAAACAAACGTTCAGATAAACGACGACCAGCAGCTACTGCAACAGGTGTTAATTGTGCTCTGCCGGTATTATCGCCAACAGCATATATATTTTCGACATTGGTATTTTGATACTTATCCGTTGGAATAAAACCGCGTTCATCAAGTTCTACACCCGCTGCGGATAAATTTAAATTATTCGGGGTCACCAATCTGAATTCAAGGCGGTGTAGTCTGCCATGTTTATGGAAGACTACAGCTCTTGGCTTTCGCCTCAGTAATTTTTTAGTACCAAACTCATTCCAGTTTTTAGTCGTGGGAATTACTATTTAACAAGTATCTGACTCTGTCAAAATAGACAGTCTAAGTATTGCGTTTTGCCTTAAAGAGAAAAGACAAAACTTGATCATAGATTTTGACCCTCCACATTTTACATAACAAGCCAATCATGACTGATTAGTACTGTTCAAAGCTACAGTATTAATTAAATTCATGATATGGTGTAGGTAGTTTAGTTATCGATTGTGTCATTATTCACAGCATAATTAAGAGAAATTATAATTTTCTAGACAATTAAATGTTGTTACTAGATTAATAATAAAAGTAGAAAAAGAGTTGAATCATTCAAATCAAATATTTAAAAAGTTAAATTTATCGGCAGAAAACGGCCTTTACATCGCCAACGAGCGAAGAGAAAGTTTGTTTTCAAATCGTGTAGAAAGACTTTTAATGAACACGATAAAACCTGATGCCTTTTTCTGTATTGATAATAAACCGTTTATTCTTTTTTTCGAAAATTTAGGGTACAAAAAAGAACAAAAACTCAAGGATATTTGGAATTTTAATGAATCTCCAATAATTATAATTTTAGAGGCAGATTCTGTAGAAATTTATAATGGTTTTAAATATCTTTCTTACGAAAAGTCTTTGGAACTTTTTGGTAAAAATGAAAAGCTTAATGACTTTTCTTATTTTGAATTGGTGACAGGAAAAACTTGGGAAAAATACCAAAAAGATTTCGATTCATCCAATCGCATAGATTATCATCTTCTTAACAATATAAAAGCGGCACGAGATGTTCTTCTCGAACATTCACTAGATCCAGAACTTATTAATTCACTTATTGGCAAGACAATATTTGTTCGTTATTTAATAGATAGAAAAATTAAGTTGGATTTTGAACAAAGAGGACAATCTAGAGAATGGACAAACACCGAGTTTTGTTCTGTTTTAGAAAGCAAGAATAAAGTAAAAGAATTTTTTAAATATTTAAAAGAAAAATTCAATGGCGATTTATTCCCAATATCCTCTCAAGAAATTGACCTGATTCCCGAAAGTTGTTTGACTGTTCTAGTTAATTTGTTATCTGGTGATGTTATTGGATCAGGACAAAAATCACTTTTTGACTTATATGATTTTTCAATAATTCCAGTAGAATTTATTAGTAATGTCTATGAACTATTTATAGGACAAGACCAGCAAGAAAAACAAGGTGCTTATTACACCCCCCTCTTTTTAGTTGACTATATTCTTGCAGAAACTGTGGAAAAGAAATTAATCAATCAAAATAAAGATGTTTGTAAAGTACTTGATCCATCCTGCGGATCTGGAATCTTTTTAGTCGAAACTCTAAGAAAGATTATTGAAAAATACCAAAAAATAAATCCTCAATATTTAACAGATCCAGATAAGTATAAAGTAGATTTGAATAAGCTTGCTTCGGATAACATTTTTGGTGTCGATAAAGATCATAGTGCAATAAATGTAGCTATTTTTTCAATTTATTTGACGCTTCTTGATTATCAAGAGCCTTCAGATATTGAATCTTTTAGGTTTCCAATTTTATTGGGCAATAACTTTTTTGTCTCCGATTTTTTTGATACTGATGCTAAATTTAATAATACTTTCCAAACAATTAATTTTGACTTTATTCTGGGAAACCCGCCATGGAAAAGAGGAAAAGGTGATAAAGGGATTCCGTTATTTGATAAATATATCAAAGGTAGAAAAAAGAAAGAAAGTGGAAACTCAAATATTGAAATAGAAATCAGTAATAAAGAAATTGCTCAAGCTTTCGTATTGAGAACTAGTGATTTTTCTACAATTCAGACAAAAGTTAGTTTAATTGTAACAAGCAAACTTCTTTATAATATAAACGCTAAGTCTTTTAGGCGCTACTTCTTAGATAATTTTTTGATAAACAGGGTTTTTGAATTAGCCCCTGTAAGAAAGGAAGTTTTTAACAAATCTAATGATAAATCTATAGCCCCAGGAGCCATCTTATTTTATCAACATGCTAAAAACAAAGTGACTAATGACAATGTTGTTGAACACATTACATTAAAGCCAAGCCGCTTCTTTTCCTTATTTAAAGTGTTTTGTATTCAAAGAAGTGATTATAAAATGGTTTCTCAAGAGAAATTAAAACTTTATGACTATCTGTGGAAAGTATTAGTTTATGGAAGTTATTTAGACTTTAATTTAATAACGAGATTAAAAAATAAAGATGCTTATTTAACTATTGGTGATATTACTGCAGATGAATGTAAGTTCTTAGTAGGGCAAGGAGCAATGATCGGTGGAGGTGACAAAAATGATTCATCTCAATTAATAGGACGTACATTTCTAAATACAAGGACAGATATTGAAGCTTTTTGGATAAAGGAAGACACCTCAAATGTTTGGAATCATCAAACAGTTCATCGACCGAGAAATATAGAACTATATCAATCACCTATGGTTTTGATAACAGAAGGTATAAATAAGTACTTTCGTTCTACTGCTGCGGTATGTAATTCTGATGTTGTGTTTAAGAGTTCTCTAACAGCAATCAAAAGTCTAAATAACGATAAAGGTATACTAAAATCACTATCAGGTATTTTGAATTCTTCCTTTTTTGCATATTTTTGCTTACAAACATTTAGTTCGTCAGGGATTGAAAGGGAGCAATCTCATGATATTGAGAAATTCACGGTCCCTTTTATCAATAATGATGATGTTATCTCCTTAGTTTCTTCACTTAACAATCTGAAAAAAAGTAATAATTCACCAGATTTAATAATGGACTCTAGTTTTGCAATTGAAATTGAGAAAAAAATCACAGAATTAGACTCTGCTATAATTTCTGCATTTTCATTTTCAAAACAAGAAGTAGACCTTCTTGATTATGCTTCAAATATAACTATTCCAATGCTTATGAAGCATCATGGTAGTGAGGATATTTATAAGCCTATTGATGTCCATGACTTGGTGTTTTCAGAATATATACATTTATTCTTTAGCCGTTTCAATCATATTTACAAAGAACTACACCAACAATTAGTGGTAGAAATTAAACATACAAATCATGTAGTTGGCTTATTTTTTAAAGTCATTCCATTTAATTCCGAAATAAAACCAATACACAGAACAATTGTAAAGACTGATAATCTTATACGCCATATTCATTTATTAGGAATTGAAAAGATTACGGATAGGCTGTTTATCCAAAAGGACATTAGAGGATTTGAAGAAAATGGATTTTATATCATAAAACCCAATGAAAAAAGATTATGGCATAAAGCAATCGCACATCTAGATATAAATGAATTTATGGATGCTATTTTAATTGCTGGTAACAAAGGGAGAAGTAATGTTTCTTGATTTAGATGCCTCTATTTTTGGCTCTTCAACTTCTTTCCATGAGACAAAATTTAGATATATTCTGTCTAAAATTACTCGTTGTTATAATATGATGATCGCAGATAATGTTAAGTTAGATAATAACGAAAATAGAATAAGGGATATTCTTTTATTAAATTATTTGAAAAATGACGCCGTTAGAGAATCTATCGGATTTGTGTCAGATCAAGTTAATTTTGATAGAGAAATACAAGAGGATCATTCGACTGGGCGAACAGATATTAGAATTACAACGTTTGATACTTTTAAATGTCAACGAGCATATTATGTATTAGAATGTAAACGGCTAAATAATAAAAATATTATTGGGAAAACCGGGTTGAATGCAGAATATATTAAAAATGGTATTTGGCGTTTTACTTCAAAATATTATTCCTCCCATTATAGAGTCAACGCAATGATTGGGTTTGTGGTTGAACAATTAGATATCGATATGAATATCAATAGAATTAATAAACTTCTGCTAGCTTCACCTTCGATAAATACCACGAAAAAAATCACCAATGATGATTTCATTAGTGACTTTGCATTCCTATATCAATCTGAGCACATAGATATAGATGAGGATTCACTGAAACTTTATCATTTAATGTACGATTTCAACAAAAACATTCAAACTTAAAAGCGTCCCACTTCATATAGGGTGGTGTTTACATTGAGCTATAACGTTGAATTAACACCGAATAAATCAGAAAGGAGATGTTGGATTGAATACATAACTGTGGCCAATATTACTTGACCACTTCACCCCAACGTTTATAAAACAAATTTAAAGCGTTACAAATTCTTCAGCAGATGTAGGATGAATAGCGACAGTATTATCAAAATCATTTTTGGTTGCGCCCATTTTTAAAGCTACGGCAAAACCTTGCAATAACTCATCGCTACCAAATCCTATGCTATGAATACCAACAATAAGCTCTTCTTTACCCACACAAACTAATTTCATTTTTGTCGGATCACGATGTTCTTGTGTAATAGCTTGATATAACGCTGTAAACTGTGAGTTATAAACCTTCACCTGATCTTGACCATATTCAGCAATGGCCTCTTTTTCAGACAAACCAACCGTGCCAATTACCGGATGACTAAATACCACAGTAGCAATATTAGAATAATCTAAATGTTCAAAAGGTTTATTATTGAACAAACGTTCAGATAAACGACGACCAGCAGCTACTGCAACAGGTGTTAATTGTGCTCTGCCGGTATTGTCGCCAACAGCATATATATTTTCGACATTGGTATTTTGATACTTATCCGTTGGAATAAAACCTCGTTCATCAAGTTCTACACCCGCTGCGGATAAATTTAAATTATCAGTGGCTGGTTCCCGACCAATTGCCCAAACTAATGTTTCAACCGGACCAATACTTTTACCATTGGTCAGATGTATAACTAATTGTCCATCAGCCGTTTTTTCAATGCGCTCAGGAGTACTATGGTTGTGTAGAGTCGGGCCATGTTTTTCCATTTGCTCAACTAAAGTATCACTTAGCATATCGTCAAATGTACGCAGTGGTTTTTCTTTACGGACAATTAAATGTGATTGCGTACCAAGCGCTTGAAATACACCTGCTAATTCCACCGCAATATAACCAGCACCAACAACAGCAACACTTTTTGGTTGTTGCTCTAATGCAAAAAATCCGTCTGAATCGATGCCATATTCAGCGCCTTCAATTTCAGGTATTTGTGGACGACCGCCAGTAGCAATAGTGATATGTTCAGCAGTATATAAAGTACCGTCAACCTCAAGGGTGTTTTTATTTACAAAACGAGCGAAACCTTTAATAACGGTTACATTGTTACTATCAAACCCTCGCTGGTAAGCCCCATGAATACGTTCAATATAAGCTTCACGGTTTTTAACTAAGGTTGACCAGTCAAAGGATTGCAAAGGTGCATTAAAACCGTAATCGGGAGCATAACGTAAAGCATCAGCTATCTGCCCTGCATACCACATCGCTTTTTTTGGAACACAACCAACATTCACACAGGTTCCGCCAATAAGTTTAGCTTCTATAATAGCGGCCTTTTTACCGTGTTTTGCAGCTCGATTCGCAGAAGCTATTCCACCACTTCCTCCGCCAATCGCAATATAATCAAAATGTTGTGTCATGTAAAAAATCCTTTAAATATTTATATCAGTTTGGGTATACATATGGGCATAATCTCAATTAATTTCAAGCGCCCTGAGTATTGAACAGCTTTATTGTTAATAAATTTAAACTTAAGCTGTAATATCCAGGCTATTGTTAGATAAATAACCCTTGATAACATCTGCATCTACCGGTTTACTAAAAAGATATCCCTGAAAAAACTGACAATTTTGTTCAACGAGGTAATCCTTTTGCTCTTTAGTTTCCACCCCTTCAGCAATACAATCCATACCTAAACGTTTTGCCAACACTAATGTTGCATCAACAATTGATTTATCAGCTTTATTAATACCAATACCAGAAACAAAACTACCGTCAATTTTTATAATATCCAGGGGTAATCTTTTTAAATATGAAAGTGACGAAAAGCCAGTACCAAAATCGTCCAGCGCTAATGTAATGCCTTTTTTCGATAATTCCCACATAGTACTAATTGCTTTTTTAGGTTCAAATAACAAGGTACTTTCAGTAATTTCAAACTTCAAAACTTCTGAGTTTAATTCGTGTTTTTTAAGCATAGAAGTAACGTAATCAACTAAATCTTCTTTTAAAAAGTACTGAGCAGATAAATTTACGGACATAAACATCTCAGGATTAAATTTATGCCACACCTTTAAATCAACCAAAGCTCGTTCGAGCGCATCTTCTGTCATTGGTATGATCAGCCCCAATTCTTCAGCAATAGGTATAAACTCTGCAGGTGGGATTAATCCTTCACCACGCTGCCAACGCATCAGCAATTCAACACCAATCATTTTCCCGGTAAAATCATCTATAATTGGTTGATAATGATTAATAAACTCCTTATTTTTATGGGCAAGCTTCAAGTTTGATTCATTTTTCAATCGAATACTAATTTCAAAATTCATTCTAGGAGTAAAAAATTGAAACTTATTCCGACCTAACTGTTTGGCTTGATACATTGCTACATCTGCATGTCTGAGCAATTCTTGAGAGCTTCCTGCGTCATCAGGGTATAACGCAATACCAATACTTGCACCAATACTAACGATATTACCCTTAAGCCTTACAGGTTGCTCAATGACACTAATTATTTTTTGTGCAATTCGCCCTAGGTGGGCATTGCCTCGAAAAGATTCCAATAACACAACAAATTCATCACCACCCAGTCTGGCAACAGTATCATCCACTCGTAAGACATCGGATAAACGACGGGTGATTTCAACCAATAACATATCACCATATTCATGTCCGAGTGAATCATTTACCTGTTTAAATTTATCTAAGTCAATAAAAAACAAAGCAATAGACGTTGATTTTCTATCCGAATAGTTCATTGCATCTTTAATACGCTCTAATAACAAAGACCTGTTAGGCAAGTCTGTTAAATGGTCATAGCTGGCTAAATAGCGTAACTCTTTTTCTGCCATTTTCTGCGCTGTGATATCAGTGAAAACACAGACATAGTACAAACTATTATCCGTTACATTTTTACCAACATTAATGTTTAAGATGACATGAAATTCTGCCTCACCCCGCGTATTTATATGTTCTTCGCCACTCCAGTGCTCGCCTTCTGCAAGTGTCGGTAATAACAACCGGTAAAATTTCCAACGCTGTTTGTTTATACTTAAAAATCCAAGATCAAATTGAAATTGTTCTTCTGTCCAGTTAAATACATCACGAAAAGATTGATTAGCCGTGATCCGACTAAAGTCATCGTTAATAATCAACACCCAATCTTTTGTTTGTTTAAAGGCTTCGCCATAATATTGAGCACGTTCTTCATCAGCTCTACTTTGGGTAATATTAGTATAAGACCCGGTAATTCTAGTGGCTTTACCTGATTGATCAATTGAGACGATTTTTCCTAAATCCTTATACCACAACCATTCTCCATGTGCGGAAATCATTCGATATGTGCATGAAAAATTAACATCAAAGTCGGCAATATTAAGAAATGACAGCCAATTCGACTCAAAACTTTGCCGATCATCAGGATGAATAAGTGCCACATGTTCATCAAAACTGTACGATGACGCAAAATCAACATAACCAAGCTCATGTGAAATACGTTTACCAAACATTAAATTATCTTGAACTTGCCAATCCCAAACTTCACTATTACTACCCGTTAATGCAAGCTGAAGACGATTCTCCCTGAACTTTACATCTTCATGTGCTGCTAACATCTGCACCTGTCTGTTTTTTCTTGCAATAAACAAAAGAGTTAAAGCAACTATCAATACAAAGCAATATACAAAATAAGCATATGGCGATAGCCAGGGAATATAACTGACCCTTATTTTTAATTTTGTTGGCTCAGAATAATTACCCGTTATTGGTGATTTAGCTCTGATCTCTAAAATATGTTGACCTGATGATAAGCTTGGGAAGGTAATATAATTTTCAAAAGTGGGAGGGTAATAAACGGTACTTTGCCCCGTCAAGCCATATTCATAACTGGTTTTTTTTCTATTGGAAAATGAAAAGGTGGAAAAATCTATTCGAATTCCAACATCATCGTATTTCAAAGATAATTCATTCTCCTCGCCAAAAACCATCGGTAAATCTAATTTACGATTTAAAACATCAATGTTTGTGATACGCAACTTAAAAGGTTCTGATTTAACCACGTTTTTTAATTCTAACGGATTAAAAAGACTAATACCTTCCATAGAACCATATACAAATCTTTGATCATTTAACTTAGCATAAGCGCTATTGTTGAATTCCATAACAGCCAAACCATCATCAATGGAAAAGTTACGTATTAGATGACTGTCACTATCCAACATGAAAATACCATCATGAGTAGAAAACCAAATATCTCCTTCTGTATCAGTCATTAAACTATAGACATTGTTATCTATGATAGAGTTACTTTTGTGATAAAAGTATTTTGCTTCAAAATCAGGCAATGTTAAACCAACCAGTCCTCTGGTAGGGAAACTAAGCCAAAAGATTCCTTTGTTATCAATTGTCCAATTATCAATTCCTACAGATTCAGATTCTAATATACCGGGATGTTTATAGAGCTCAGTAAATTCACGAGTATCTGTATTAAATCCCCACAAACCATCAATACAGGAAATTAATAATAATTTAGTTTCGGGTAAATATCCTAAAATTGACCATACTTTATCAAGTGAAACTCTATTGCTAATTTCGGGCAAAGTATCAATTTCCCCACTATCTAACGATATTTTAAATATACCTTTATCATTGACGGTCCAAAGAATATTTTCATCTAAAAAAACGTTATATTGGTTCATATCAAGCAATTCATTTACTTTTGGATCAAAAGGTAACTCAATAAGTTTTTCTTGTTCTACATCAAATAAACGCATCCCAACATATGTTGAGAGCAACATCTTTTCTGGTGTCATTGCAAATATTTTTGATATTTTACTTTGGTTGTACCGGCTTTTAGTATCACGATTAACCAGAAACTGTTTTACCGTTTTTTTTGCTACATCAACTAAATTCAAACCATTTTCAGTCCCCACCCAAAGCAAGTTATCTTTAGTAATGTCAGGCAAAATGTAACTAACATGGTTAAAACTTAAACTGGAGGGACTATTTTTGTGATAATGAAAATTTTTTACAATTTCTCTTTTGGGATCCCAGCGATAAACGCCTGATATATGTGAACCTAACCATAAAACACCACTTTTGTCTTTGATTAATGTACTGATATTATTATCGACAATGTGTTCAAAATAATCACTAAAATCAAATAAAAACTGGCCTTTATTATCAAGCATATTAAATGAAAACAATCCTCTATCAGTACCAAGATACAGTTCATCGCCATCAGAAATAGTTTGCCATAGGGAAATATGCTCTATTAATAAATCATATTTTGGTAAAATTGCCTGATGCTGAATATACTGCTTAATTTCTTGAACATTAATAGAGAAAAAACCGTCATTCGACCCTAAATACAAAATGTTGTCTTGATTAATATGCAAAGTATAGGTTTTAGTCGCTTCAACAAGGTTGAAATCTGATAACGCTGCATTAGTATGAATTAATGATGGCAGTTTTCGCCACTGATTTGAATTAATTAAATAAGCAAAAATGCCATTTTTTGATGCAATATACAAAACACCATCATGAATTTTAATTTGAGAAATATGATCTTTAGCACCCAATTCCTGGTTTAAATCTAAAACTTGCTGATAAAAATTAGTTTTTTTATTATATAAACTGATAGATTTAGAGGTGGAAATCCAAATATCATCTACAGCCCCTTCAATAAAATCAGTAATATAATACTCACGATTTTCAACAATATTTGTCGGAATAAGCTTATATTCATTGTTGGTTGGATTATAAGTATAAATTCCATTTCCAAAGGGATTCATCCAGATAAGCCCTTCCCTGTCTTTCATCAGGTTAAAAACACTAAAATTATTAAAATTATTATTAGGACCTGATAGTTGCCTAAAGGTATAACCATCATAGTTGTTAATACCATTTGCAGTTGCTATCCAAATAAAACCTGCATCATCTTGCACTATTGAATTAACCGTACTCTGCGAAAGACCATCTTCAACAGAAAGCTTGGTTAATAATAAATTTTGTACTTCTGCTTTACTCTTAAATACGGTAAAAACATTAAGTGAAATAGATAAAATTATTAAAAATATAACATGTAACAATTTTGACATGACTGCTCAAAAACTCCATTTTTACAAATATTCATTCAAGCGACTAAGTTCCTAAAACCAAACTCTAAATAAATACAACTGCTATAATTAAGTACAATTTAATGCTTTCTTGTGTGTAGCGCAAATAAATATGATAAAAGGATTAATAATTATCCTAATGAATGTAAAATTAAGACTGGAACAAAAAGTTAACTTTTATCGTACTAAAAAATATTTACACCTTTTTAGCCTTGAATAAATAACTTTTGGACGCACATCTTTAACATCACTTTTTTACTGCCCTTTTGCCATGACTAACCCACTTTTACCTCAAAAGATTCAACAACAAACATTACCTGAATTTTCTAAAATTAAACCAGAGCATGTCAAACCAGCTGTTGAACAAGCTATAGCAGCATGTAAAGCAACTATTGCCAGTGTATTAGCTGATAACACTGAATTTTCATGGCAAAATTTGATTGCTCCGATGGATGAAACGGATGATATTTTAGCAAAATTGTGGTCACCTGTTTCTCATATGAACTCGGTAGTTAATAGCGATGAATTAAGAACTGCTTATGAAAGTTGTTTGCCCTTGTTATCAGAATACGATACGTTTTTTGGTCAACATCAAGCATTATATGAAGCTTACCATCAATTAGCCGATAGTGGTGAATACCAGCTTTTAAATACAGCGCAGAAAAAAGTAATTGATAATGCACTTCGCGATTTCAAATTATCGGGCATTGCACTTAATGCAAAAGATAAAAAACGTTATGGAGAAATAGCCACACGTTTATCAGAGTTAAGCTCAACATTCAGTAATAACGTACTTGATGCTACCCATGCCTTTACCGTTACCATTAATGACAAAAATGAATTAAAAGGTTTACCAGATAGTGCATTAGAAGCTGCACAAGCACAAGCACAAAATGAAGAAAAACAGAAAACAGAACTGACTGATAGCTATCTGTTCACACTAGATTTTCCAAGTTATCTCCCTGTAATGACATATTGTGACAACCGTGAATTACGAGAAAAAATGTACCGGGCATTCGTAACTCGCGCTTCAGATCAAGGACCAAATGCAGGGGAATTTGATAACAGTGCAATTATGAATGAGTTATTAGCATTACGTCATGAACTTGCACAGTTACTGGATTTTGAAAACTATTCCGTTAAATCTCTCGCAACCAAAATGGCTTCATCAACCACAGAAGTACTAAGCTTTTTAGAAAATTTGGCGGTTAAGTCACAAGATCAAGGTCAGCAAGACTTTGACGAATTAAAAGATTTTGCTAAAAAAGAATTTAACCAAAACGACCTGCAAGCTTGGGATTTAGCATATTACAGTGAAAAATTAAAACAGAGTCGTTATTCAATTTCAGATGAAGAACTACGTCCCTATTTTCCAGAAAAGAAAGTCGTTGCTGGTTTGTTTGAGGTAGTACATCGTTTATTCGGTCTAACAATAAAAGAGCGGACAGATATAGATGTTTGGCATAAAGATGTAAAATTTTATGATATTTTTGATGCTGACAATGAACAACGCGGCAGTTTTTATCTTGATTTATATGCCCGCGCCAAAAAACGTGGTGGCGCATGGATGGATGATTGTGTGGGTCGTAGAGCGCTTACCGATACAAAGGTACAATTACCGGTAGCCTACTTAACCTGTAATTTCAATAGCCCTGTTGGCGACAAAGCCGCTTTATTTACCCATAACGAAGTAGTGACTTTATTTCATGAATTTGGTCATGGCATTCATCATATGTTAACCCAAATTAATGCGAGCAGTGTTGCTGGTATTAATGGTGTACCTTGGGATGCGGTTGAATTACCCAGTCAATTTTTAGAAAATTGGTGCTGGCAACCTGAGGCTTTAGCTTTTATTTCCGGTCACTTTGAAACGGGTGAGTCTTTGCCTCAAGCTATGTTAGATAAAATGCTCGCAGCCAGAAACTTTCAATCGGCTATGCAAATGTTACGTCAATTAGAATTCAGTATTTTTGATTTTACTATGCATGCCACTTATAACCCTGATTCTACCCAAAACAACAAGCATATCCAGACAGTACTAGACCAAGTTAGAGACAAATATGCAGTAATAAAAGCATCAGAATTTAACCGTTTTCAACATGGTTTCGGTCATATTTTTGGTGGAGGTTACGCAGCAGGTTATTACAGTTATAAATGGGCAGAAGTATTATCAGCCGACGCATTTTCAAGATTCGAAGAAGAAGGTATTTTTAACCCACAAACAGGTCGTGACTTTTTAACCAACATTTTAGAAAAAGGCGGTTCAGAAGAACCCAGTATGTTATTTAAAGCATTCCGAGGCCGTGAACCTGATATTGCTGCGTTATTACAGCATTCAGGCATTAAAGGTTAAAGCTGAAGGATAGAAGTTGAATGTTATGGGTATAGGATTAAAAGTTAAAAGTTATGTTAACAACAAACCCATGGCGATAAATTATCACCGCATCAAAAAGAGTTTAGATAAATGTCATTAGAGTCTTTCGATAATTTATATCATCGCGCCGCAGCACGAAAAGGCGGCGCTAAAGCTTTAACACTTTTGTTAGGGCAAGCACAAGACGAACAAGAATTTGCCAGTATTGGAGATGATCGTATTTTATCGGCCTTCACAAAAAAAATATTTCAATCAGGTTTCGTCTGGCGGGTTGTAGAAAATAAATGGCCAAATTTTGAAGAGAGCTTTTTTAACTTTAATATTCAAAAAATATTGATGATGCCTGAAGAAATGTTAGAGAAAAAGGCACAAGACCCAAAAATAATCCGTAACTACAACAAAGTTAAAACGATTAAAGCCAATGCCCAAATGATGTTTGAACAACAACAAAATGGCGGTTCGTTTGCTGAGCTTATAGTTAATTGGCCAAACAATGACATTATTGGTTTGTGGGCTTATTTGAAAAAAAATGGTCAACGTTTGGGTGGCAACACTGGACCATACGCCTTAAGGGCATTAGGTAAAGATACTTTTTTATTAACCCGGGACATTGAAGCCTATTTTAGAGCGCATGATATTATTTCAGGTGGCATTCAAAGCAAAACAAGTTTATCGGCCATTCAACAAAGCTTTAATGCCTGGCAACAAGAATGTGATTTATCTTTAAGCCAATTAAGCCGTTTAGTTGCTTTTGCCACTGGTGACAACCATATTCATATTGAATCTACCCAAATACAACTTGAAACTCAAAATGAATAATAACTCAACCCCCAATGTTGCCATTGGTTATGTCGACCGATGCGATGTCAGTCAAGCTAAGAAAATTGCCCATAAATGGCAACTTGAATATATTGGTGATGTTAAGTCAGTGTCAAAACATCCGGATCTACAATTTTTGTTACAGGTGAATCATCAATATTTAGAATTGTGCAAACTTGATGAGCCAAAGCTAGGGGCAATAAAGGTTGATTTTGTTGAAGGAGCCATTGCCCACCGACGCAAATTTGGCGGCGGACGAGGACAAGACATTGCCAAAGCCATAGGGTTAAAGCATAGCTTCAAACCACATGTGCTAGATGCCACTGCAGGTTTAGGTCGCGATGCTTTTCTATTAGCGGGTTTAGGTTGTCAGGTAACTTTAATGGAACGTATGCCCATTGTTGCCGCTTTGTTAGAAGATGGTATTGAACGAGCCAGACTCAACAGCGCTATTAGTGATTTAGCAACTCACCAAATGAAATTAATTCATGCTTCTTCAATACAAAGCATGACAATAGCCGAACAACCCGATGTAATTTATCTTGATCCAATGTATCCGCACCGGGAAAAATCAGCCTTGGTGAAAAAAGAAATGCGGGTATTTCAAGCCCTGGTTGGTGAAGACCTTGATGCAGACAGTTTACTGGCTCCAGCTCTGGCATTGGCTAAATACCGTGTCGTTGTTAAACGACCCAGCTATGCCCCCCCTTTAGCAAATAAAAAACCCTCTACAATCATTAAAATGAAAAAAAATCGTTTTGATGTATATGTTAATCAAGCCATTCCTAAACCAGAAAAAGAGTAACAACCAAACACCAACAAGAATTGTAGCTAAGCGCATACCTTGTCAAAATAAGCGTATACATTGTCAAATTTAGACCATACAATGTCAAATAAGTTGATTTATGAAAGTTTATTACAAGGCAAGTTTATATGTACATAAGGAGTTTACGAAAACCTTCAGCAAACAAAAATATTTTTAAGTTTGCCAGCACTAAAATAAATAAAACAATAATGTGTGAAAGCACAATTGAGTTTGATGCATGTTTCCATCATGAATATAATAATGATATAGAAAGCTTTGAGAGTCAGCCGAAGGGATTCTTTTATGAATTTGAAGGATGTAAGCGACCCTACACCCCAGATTGCTTAATTAAATATACAGATAATACCTTTCAATACCAAGAATATAAGCCTCTAAATAAAACATTGGGTCAAACTTTCAAGGCTGAATTTTTAGAGAAGCAAAAAGCTTCTACAGCATTGGGAATTGAATTAATTCTTGTAACAAACAAACAAATACGGGTAGAGCCTGTTTTAAATAATCTAAAACTATTGCACCGTTATTCTGGTATATGCCAACCAAATGACACTCATATTGAATTAGTTAAAACAATTAAAAGTCTGGGAAAAGTTAGCTTAAGAGATATTCCATTAACTAACATTTATGGTGAGGGGAAAATGCGAGCCTTTTTGTGTTTACTTATTGGTAAGGGCCTTCTTGAAGCCAATTTGACAACCGAGTGTTTGAAAAAACCCTACTGTTTGGAGCTCATATGCCTGATAGCTTCAAAGATGAATTCAATCAACTAGAATCATCTATTAAAATTAAAACTCCCGGTCAATATATTAAGCTAGATGATATCAAACAAATTCCCCGTGATTTAGATAGTTTTCCTTGTGAATTAAAAAATGCAGCGTTAGAAAAATTCAAGATAATTACTATTATTGACAAAAAAATAACGGGAGGATGGACTCCTAAAAAAATTGACCCAATTCTTGATGAATATTTCAAAGATAGAATGCAAGATAAGCCTAGCAGTCGTACTGTTTTAAGGTGGAGAAAAAAATATATTGATAGCGGGGGGAATGCAAATTCACTAGTTGAAAAGCGTCATCTAATGGGGAATAGGAAACAAAAAGTAGTTGGAGGTGAAGTATTCTTTGATAAAGCACTTATTCGATTTTTAGATGCGAAAAGACCTACAGTTTCTTCTGCTTATCAATATTATAAAGATTTAATCATTCTTGAAAATGAGTCAATTGTAGATAATAAAGCTCCAATATTATCTTACAGTAGTTTTTTAAGAAGAATAAACAAACTACCACCATACCCTATTGCTATTGCGAGACATGGTAAACATATAGCTGATCAATGGTTTAAATTTGGCTCATCTCATATCCCTCCAACAAGGGTACTTCAACGTGTAGAGATAGACCATACACCATTAGACCTAATTTTAGTTGATGATGAATTACTGATTCCTCTTGGGCGCCCAAATTTAACCCTACTAATAGATGTTTATAGTAGTTGTGTTGTCGGGTTTCACTTAAGCTATCAATCTCCTTCTTATGTATCTGCAGCAAAAGCAATTTTGCACTCGATTAAGCCAAAAAACATAGACCATTTAGGCATTAAATTACAAAACGAATACTCATGCAGGGGTAAGATGGAAACATTAGTTGTTGATAATGGAGCAGAGTTTTGGTCAAAAAGTTTAGACCAAGCATGCATAGAAGCTAAAATAAATGTGCAATACAATCCAGTAGGGCGTCCATGGTTAAAACCATTTATTGAGCGTTTTTTTGGGATGCTTAATCAATATTTTATAACTGAATTTCCAGGCAAAACTTTTTCAAATCTAATTGAAAAGGAAGATTATAAACCTGAGAAAGATGCAATTATGAGGTTTTCAACATTTATAGATGAGTTTCATCGATGGATTGTTGATGTTTATCATCAAGATAGTGATTCCCGTATGACTAGAATACCATCAAAGCTTTGGGATAAAAGTGTAGAAGAACTCCCTCCTTTAGCTTTAAGTGAAGAAGAAAGTTCATTTCTAGATGTTGTCATGTTTTTAAAATTCGAGCGAACTATTGGAAAAAATGGCTTAAAATTTGAAGAGCTTATGTATGATTCAACAGCCCTTTCAGATTATCGAAAAAGGTACCCACCAACTCCTAATAGTCTCAAAAAAATGATTAAAGTGGACCCTGATGATCTATCAAGAATTTATGTTTATCTTGAAGAGTTAGAAAGTTATATCGAGGTTCCATGTACTGATACAACAGAGTACACAAAGAACTTAAGCTTACATGAGCACAAAACAATCAAAAAATATAACCGAGAATTTATTCGGGAGTCAATGGACCCTATCGGTTTAGCCAAAGCTAGAATGGCGATGCACAAGAGAATTGAAGACGAGCAAAGACATTTTATTGAACAGACATCTAAAAGAAAAATAAAAAACGTGAAAAAACAAGCCAAAATTGCTGATATTAGTAACACAGGAAAAGGTACAATTAAACGTTCTAGCTCAAAGCAGAATGATGCTTTACCAGCCGAGCATATCAGTAATAAACCATCAATCTTAGATAGCTGGGACGATGATTTACATGATCTAGAGGCATTTGAATGAATACTTTAAACCCTTCTGTGGGTTTTGAATAAAGTTGGAAACGTCTAAATAAAGATGGAAATACCAAATAGGCAAAATCAATTAAAGTTAGAAGCTCAATATTCTATGGATTAAGCGAAAGCTAGCTATCACTCTTTCTTTAGGCCAGCGGACTATTTATCACAATAAATAGTCCGCTTAGCCACCATTATAGTCATACAACTAAGTTTCATTGACAACTCGTCATCCTAGTGAATAATGACTTATTGTAACTGTTTTTTCATAGGAAATTTTAATGAAAGTTTATGCAGAAAAACTCGTTGAAACTGTAGTAGATAAGATTTGTGATGTTTGTGAAGAGAGCGTTATGATCGCGTTGAATGGCGAAAAACACGAAGAGTCTGGTGAGTTAAGTGCAACTTTTGGCTATGGCTCACAAGAAGACGGGAATGTATATCATCTCGATTTGTGCGAAAATTGTTTTAAAACAGCGCTGTATGCACTTAGAGATCAACGCAGAGTAAAAGTCATGTTTGATAAAGAAAAAGATTTGCCCGATGAAAAATTCGGACTAGACCCCAAACGCTCTGCCATATAAATAGGCGGTTTTAGAGTAGTGCTAACACCTGGAATAGTAAAGCATCACCAAATTCGATTGAACATTATCTTGACTGACTCCTGAGCCACCACAGCAGTCATTTACTTTTGAATTATTAACGATCACTTTGTCCAATGGGGACGTTAGCTCTTTGCTCAACGCTAGGTCGATTTAATAGTTGAGCAGAAATATCTAAGAAAGCTTTAATAATATAAAAAAGATGTTTTAATAGGCTTGCATATTCTCATGCATCGCGATCACCTAATACCATCTAAGCCGATCACCTAATACCATCCATCGCGATCACTCAATACCATCGATGCCGATCACTTTTCGGTAAAAATAGTATTGAGTGATCGGCTTGAATAGTATCGTTCAATATTTGCACTCCTTGTCTAGCCAGTAGGTGTTTTTAACCGTTATTCTTTTCATTTTTGATGATGAGAATGACCATGCCAACGGCACCTATTTCAATGCGTAAACTTAAAGAGATTTTAAGACTAAAATACGGCTGTAAACTCAGTCATCGTCAGATAGCAAAAAGCTTATCTGTTTCACCTTCAATCGTATCTAAATATGCCTGTAAATCAGCAGAGCTTGATATTACTTGCTGGCCGCTTGATGAGAAGTGGGATGATCACTCTCTGCAACAAGCGTTCTTCAAAACAAAGCCTAGATTAAAAGGTTTTACCATCCCCGACTGGTCATTAGTTCAACAAGAACTGCGACCAAAAACCATGACCTTGTTATTGCTTTGGGAGGAATATAAAGAGCGACATGCGGAAGGGTTTTACAGTTATACCCACTTCTGCCGTCAGTACAAGGCGTGGCTTAAATGCCAAAAACCCTCGATGCGACAAAACCATAAAGCAGGTGAAAAACTGTTTGTGGATTACTGTGGCCCCACCATGAATATTGTTGATGGAAGTACAGGCGAATGCCGTACTGCACAAGTGTTTGTCGCTGTCATGGGTGCATCAAATTATACCTATGCCGAAGCGACTTACAGCCAGAAACTCGAAGATTGGGTAATGAGTCACGCCCGTTGTTTTGAGTTTCTTGGTGGTGTTCCTGAGCTGATCATCCCTGATTATGTGCCCGGGAACATAATCAGGGTTATGTTGCCTTCATCGTTATGTTGCCTCTAATTATTAACCTACTAATTTGAAATGTAATCTCACTATTATTTGCCACATAAATCTAGACCAATTGTCTAAGCAGGTACCTTGTTACCTTTTTAGAA
>JABSOI010000159.1 GCA_013216015.1 Alteromonadaceae bacterium
TAATAATATTAATGAAAGCTGTTGTTTTGATGGGTTACGCCTTCGGCTAACCCATCCTACGCGTTGAAATCTTGAGGTGACAGATAAATAATTAGAAAACAACTGGTTACGGACGTAGCAACATTTAACCAGTACATAGCCAATACCATTGGTATTAATATAAAACTAATGGAGAATTAAACTTTATTCAGGGAAAGCGATAAAAAATGATTTGGTTGACGAATGTAATGACTTTAACCATTAGTTGTCATTCACTATGGCTTTGTAATATCAACTCATTAAGGTAAGATTGATACAAGTTGGAAAATTTAGTTTGTTCGAATGAGCTCCTTAAATGGGAGTTCGGTGTTTTGTTAGGCAGAGGAGTTAGATTACAATTATGGAAAAAGAAGCAAACCCAGTAGAAGATAGTAAAGAAAAAAATGAAACTCTTACAACAGAGCTTCATTATGAATTACTAAAACAATACGCATAGCTATCTTCGGCGACTATCGGCGCTGTTGTCTTTCTTATACAACTAGCAGTGCTTTCTTTTGATTCAAATATTTATATGTCTCTTGGAATTTTTGTTTTTTCTATTTTTACTTCTCTAATTGGGCAAGATTTAATAGTTGATTCCCTTGCTAAAGCGAAAACAATATATGATATAACTAAAAAGTTAAAGATATTCCGATCTGTGTCAATGTTCAGCTAGGGCTAGGGGTTGGACTTTTGCCACTTGATTTTATTTAGAAAAACTAATTAAGGTGTTTAACAGGACAAAATACAGTTGGCTGTGTTTCGTTCTTCAGCAATTATAATCAACTATATTTTGCCTATTAACAGTTCGCTAGGCTTATAAACTTTGAGGGAAACTGTCAGCATGAAGCATTCAATCCGACTTGTTATTTATACATTCACACTTTTTGTTGGTCTCATGCAGGTCCCGGTCCTTGCTCAAGAGACTAAAACGGAGGCAGGACTGCTGATTATCCGTGGTGGTTGGCTGTTTGACGGGATCAGCAATACCCGCCGACCCAACAGTGGCATTGTTATTCGAAAGAACAAAATTGTCAGCCTGAATGTTACCGCCCAGCAGCTGGATATCCCGTACGCCTCGGTAATAGAGTTAGCTGAGTCCGAAACTATCCTACCCGGCCTGATTGATTTACACGCCCATTACAACTTAGATCTTGTAGATAAAGGGCGTGTAGAGGAAGTGGTTAATAACGGTATCATCTTTCTGGCTAATGGCGTGACCTCCACCTGGTCAGCGGGTGAATTCTACCCTGAACGTGTTATTGCCCAGCGGGACCTGATTGAGGCGGGTGACGCCATAGGGCCACGCCTTTTTGTATCCGGTCCCTATTTCGGTGCCTTTCGCTGCGAGTATCAAGTCAAGGTGGCCGCCGATGAGTGTTTGGCCTGGCCTAATGACATCTCGGAAGAAGAAATCCGCAACGAGGTCGACAAATGGGCTCAACAAGGCGTTGTCAGTATTAAAATAAAACAGGCGACACCGGGTGAGGCAAAGATCATCATTGAACAAGCGCATAAAAACGGCATGACAACGACTGGGCATCTTGCCAATTACGACGTTGAATACGATGTGAGTTTGCGCGATTCGATTCTTATGGGGATCGACCGTATTGAACACCAGCTCACTCTTGGGAGCGGTGGCCCTCGAAGTGCGGAAATGCATCAAATGGTCGAATTGATGATAAAGCATCAGGTGTATTATGATGCTAACTTACAGATGTACGGCGGCATCAATTTGCGTAGGGAGCATCTCGCTGAAATGGTCTGGGCCGAGGAAGCAAAATATTTTACACCTTATGCACAAACCCTCCTTGAGCGGCGCGGCCCTCCCGCGCCAGAATCCGATGAGCTGGAATTTTCTCAAAGGATGGTTGAGCTTATGGCGCTTTATAAAGCCGGTGGTGAAAACCTTCTGATTGTTGGCACCGATGAGCCTGTTTACACCAACCTGTTACCAGGCTTTGCTTATCATCGGGAATTACTCGCCATGACCTACGCAGGCTTACCCCCGGTTGCGGTTTTAAAAGCAGCGACAATCAACGGTGCCACAGCGCTTGGCGTTGCAGACAAACTTGGCTCAGTGGAAGTAGGAAAGCTTGCCGACCTTGTGGTGGTAAAGGGGAACCCTCTGGACGATATTAAGGCCGCGCGTAATATCCGGCTTGTAGTGAAGAACGGTGTGGTTTATGAACCGAAAACTTTACTTTTGGAGGCTGAAGGAAAGATCGGGCCTGCCGGACCCGCTGATCACGCTGACTGGGAGCTCAATGTCCAACCGCTCCGCGCACAGGCCAGCGCATCCTATAAATAGTAGACATACGCTAGTGTTTAGGAATATTAATAAATTTGGCTGATTCGAGTTTTCTTTTAGAGAAGAGTTGGTTGATCGCATAGCTGTAATGCCAGCTAAATTTACCACTTATGATTCGGGGGCCAGGAATTCTTTCGTTTGTGCAGGCTTGCAAAAGAAAAGTTAGGTAACAAGTTTGATATCAAACAATTTCACCTCATGGTATTAAGAAGCGGCAATGTGCCTTTACCAATGCTAAATGGCATAGTGCAACGATGGTTGAACAGTATAGTTATCGACCAATAAATGTGGTGCTGGTAAAAAATGAAAAGACAGGCTAATATCTCGTTTCTAAACACCTAAATTTTGAGTATGTATGAAATAAGGGATTTTACCGCTTTCGGCAAAAGAGCCCTTATTTTCACTGCCCATATTCAATGGGGGTGCTAGTGTATTACGTAGCACGGTCTAATGGATTATTTATTCAGTCGGTGTTTTTGAAGCTTGTTTACGCAGCTCTGTTACCTGATCAAAACCTAATCCCCAATTATCTGTACTTATTTCGTCAATAACAACGAAAGTTGTTGCGGGATCTTTATTGAGAATGTCGACCATTAATTGTGTACAGCCCTTTATTATGGCCTTTTTTTGTTCGTTTGTTACCCCTTCGTCCGTAATTTTAACATTTATATATGGCATATATTTTTACCTCTTTATTTTAGTATTAAACAGCAGTTTTTAGATTAGTTACCGATTTTCCGATGAATTCAGACAGAGTTTTCTCAAAAAATGTTACTGATTGTGAACCAGAAATCAATGATCCCCCATTTACAACAAAAGCAGGGATACTTTGTATTTTGAACGTTTGTCGTCGCTTAATTTTTTTATCTAGCTCCTGTGCTAGTTCTGTTGTGGACAATGCACTAAAAGTTAATAGTCTATTCAGCCCAACTTTCTCAGCAATATTTAGTAAAATTTCAGTATTACTAATGTCTAGTCCTTGCTCAAAATAGGCTTTTATTAATCCTTCATTTAGCTCTTTTTGTTTGTTAAATCGTTCTGCCCAGTGCATTAATGTATGAGCTTTTCTTGTATTATAGTAATTTGTCCTCTTTGAAAAATCTATGGTAATACCTGCGGTTAGAGCCGTTTTTACCAGAGATTTTTGATAGTCAACTAATCTACCATCGTCCCACTGAAATTGTCGCTTAAAGTATCTTGCTATCGTTTCGCTTTTTTCTGACATTTTGGGATTAAGCTCAGAAGGAAGAAATTTAAAATCTACCTCAATACCTAAATTTTTGATTGCCGTCTGAATGTTGTTGTAACCAATTGGGCACCACGAGCAATTGATGTCGTGGATCATTTCAATGTTTAAAATTTTCATCATTATTTCTCCTTTATATCGGTGTACATTTTGTTCACTACCAGCCACTGACCTTCTTCTTTTAACAAGCTTAGAAAATCTATATAGTTAAATTCAAACAGAGGGCACTGAATTTTTACCATTGCACGGTCTTTGACTACATCTATGGATAACAATTTAAACTCAAAAGATCTCCCTTGCTGAACGGGAATGGGTCGGGTGGCAACATTTGATAACCATTACTCTAGCGAGCATCGACTGTCGGGTGTCTTTAACCAGGCATCATGATGAAAAATTGATCTTAATTTTGATACATCACCATTGTGTAGACCGTCAAAATATTTTTGTACTCAAAATTTCCGACTACTTCTTCATAATTAACGGTTAATACTTGTCCCGGGAGGACCTTGTGCCAATGATTCATTAAGCTAAGATAATCAAGATAATAATGACCAATGTTTTCCAAGTTGTAGCTAAATGCCTGTCCTGTGGCAAATAATTGTTTAAAACCACTAAAACAGGCAGACATAGGCTGACGACGCGCATCGATTATCTTTGCGTTGGGTAATATAAGTTTAATTAAACCAATATGAGCAAAGTTATTTGGCATTTTATCTATAAAAAAAGGTGCGTCACCACGATGTATTCGTGTGCTGTTGATGTACTCTTCGCCAAGAGATTTACGCTGTTCAGTCGTTAGTTCGGTAATAATTTCAGGATATTTTGACACATCGTTGCGTTTTTTCCGGCAGTTTAATTTTCGAACCATGGCGATAATGTCTGGTAACTCTTTGGTTCCGTCAACCATTGAATGACTCGCTAATATTTGTTCCAGTAATGTAGAACCTGAACGAGGTAACCCAACTATAAAAATGGGGTCTCCTTGTTTACACACTGTTGCATCAGCATATTTAAATACCGGTGATTGACAAACTGACATAGTTCGTTCAATCAGCTCTGTTGTTTCATTAGCATTATAATGTTCAATTTTATTTTTTAATTCATTACCTTGCTGATAATACTTAAATGATTGTTCAAATTCACTGTTATCTTCAAGCGCTTTGCCTAAAGCAAAGCATATATTAATTTTATCTAATGATGGCAACTCGCTGTTTAGCAGCTGCTCTTGCATTTGTTTTATTTCTTCTTGCTCAAAACAAAAAGTTTTTAGATTGGCCAAACTCCAATAAGCTTCTCCAAAACTTGGCTTACATGCTATTGCCTGTCGGTACGAAGCGATAGCTGTTTGCTGATCTCCTATTGTTTTGAGTGCGTGTCCTCTACTTGTGTACAGGCTTGCTTGTTCAGGCAACCGGGTAATTAAATCATCATAAAGTGCAATTGCTTTATCAAACTGGCCTAATCTCACTAAAATTGCTGCCTTGATGATTTGTTGTGGTGGAACATTAGGCTGATGTTTTTCTAATTTTTCGATTTCTGCCAGAGCTTGTAGACTTTTTTCACGTTTATTTAATACGTACGCATAATTTAAACGGGCGAGATGGTAATCTGGCGCCAGTGTTAAACACTGAGTAAGTAAACGCTCGGCATCTTCAAAAATACCTAATTTAATGGCTATTTCCGCAAGTAGTCTTATCGCACTGACATCATTTGGATAATTCTTCAAATAGTGACGACAGTGTTTTTCACTGAGTGGCAATTTGCCTTCGATAAAGGCTTGTAAAGCTTCGCCTAGCTCAGGGTGTTTTGCTGAAAATCGTAAATAGTTATTATAAGCATGCTCTGATGCTTTCTGGTCTCCTGTCGTTAACTGTAATTCAAGAGAAGTTTCCAACTATGTGGCAAATTTGATTCAATTTGAATTGCATCTCTTAACGAAGTCATTGCTTTTTTTACATGCCCTAAAGCATGCAAGGTAAAGCCAAGTTCCTGATGGGCCAAAGCGAAACCTTTCGTTTGCTTTACTAATCGTTGCAACGTAATTTTTGCTTCATCAAAGCGCTTTAAGCCTTTAAGGGAAACTCCAACAATAAAAAGTGCATTGGGTTCATCGGGAAATATTTTTAGAATTTCACATCCTTGTTGTTTTGCCGGCGCGTAAGCTTTATGTTGCAACATTTCTTGCGCATGCTGAATAGCAATACGAATATCGTTTGTTTTTTGCGTGCTTATCTTAGCGTCGTGATTCATAGTTATTCCCTATATTAAACATCATGTTGACATGCAAAATATGCTCTGACAAACTAATTCTACTTGTTTATAATTGAAATTAACTCAACTATCAATAGATCGTCAGGATAATGGTTTACGCAAAAAATTCCCATATTAAACACCTTAGCTTGAACTCTTTGGGTAAGATTAGCTAATGGTATACTTCACAAGAATTATAGTATTATTTGCTTCGATTTAATTCATTCAGTGTTTTTAACAGGACGTGCCAGGAAGAAGAGCCAGTATGGATCATATCAAAATGTCCTGCTCCTTTGACGATTTCTACGTATTGGTTAGACTCTGTGCTTTGGGCCAGTGGTACAATAGTGTCGTTATCGCCATGAATGAGAATAGTTCTGGAATGGAATCCTTGCACCATAGGATCGGCTGAATTGTATTGTTCTTTATTTGCTTTGAAATTTCCACCCATAAAGTCAACAACGACACTCTGGCAACTATTATCTCCTTGTGAATATTTCTTAAGATTAGAAATGGCGGCCAGGCCAATGACTCCCTTCACCAGGTTATCTGCTCGTTTTGCATAATGATTAGCGGCTAGCAAGGCCAAATGACCTCCAGCTGAGTGTCCCACCAATACAATTTGGCTATTGTTAATTGTTGTTCTGTTAAGTTGTCGGGCAAATTCGATGGCCGATAAAATGTCATTGAATGTCCCCGGCCAGGCCCCTCCTTCATCACCCGTGCGGCGATATTCAACAGACCATACAGCATAACCATATTTGGTTAGCGCATAACTTGCTGCCTGAGTATGTTTGATATCGTAGGCATTGAGCCAACAGCCACCATGAATAAACACAATAAGTGGTGCGGCCAAATCCTGTTTGCTATCAGGTAACCAGAGCTCGCCATATTGAAGTGGGTCATCACCATAAGACAAAATTTCGGAGGGAGCATCTGTCGGTAGTTCCAGAACACTCTTGTAAGAAACATTAACTTGAAATACAGAATCACGCTCAACAGGACTGTTCGTGCCTGCATGGCTGGGCGTAGCGAGCATCAAAAATGTAACCACAATAACCAAAACCTTCATTTTTATCTCTTTATTATTATTTTAAGGAGTTTTATTAGTTTTGAATATAACTCAACTTACGTATCACTTCAAAAGTTGAAGAGGATAAATTGGCCACTTAACCTGTATGTGATTGACCACTAAAGTTCAATATTTAAGTACAATTTCCATTCAAGGGTAATTATATTACAAAATCATCACTAGGGAAGTATTGAGAATACCTCTTTTCGTTGGTTCATTGTCATGCTGGGTTAAAGCGGGGCGGATCGATATAAACTAATTCAACATGATTAATTTAAGTGTGTTATTAAAAGGCATTTTTCAAATTGGTTATTCAGAGTGTCCTGCTACCTACTGATTATATTACCGTCAAACTAAGTGTTGTTTTATTCTTTTTCTTCTTCTTCTTCTTCTTGTCCTTTACACCTAGGAAATCCCAATTATAGCCCTTTGTTTATCTACGATCCAAAATGTTGGTTGAAAAATAACCAGTAATTAAGTTATACTAAATCCTAGGATTTATAGCTAAATTTAAGAAATATGAATTTCAAAGGATTGAAATCAAAATTAGCACGGTTCAAACAGATCTTT
>JABSOI010000160.1 GCA_013216015.1 Alteromonadaceae bacterium
AGCGGTAAGGTTTTGGTTAAACGGATAACGTTTATTTTTATTGCTTTTTTTTCTGCCTTTAATTTAATTATTTCACTTAGGAAGCTATCTATTTTGGATTGATATTCTTGCAGGCTACTTTCTAACAATAAACGCTGATTAAGCTCAAGAGGCGCAAGTTTAGGGACAGGTCTTTGCTCTGTAGTTTGGGTAATAGTTTGGTTAATACTTTGGGTAAGAGCTTGGTTGTTTTTTTCGCTGTTGTTATTTTGCTTTTTGTTTTCAATTTGTTGGATGAATTGCTGCAAGCGGGCTAAGTCAGCTGCAAGTCCGCGCCATTCATTACTGAGTCTATCTGTATCTGCCTGGCTAGCGGTATTATCAAGCGCAATAAGCTTATCACCCGCTTTCACATGTTGACCTTCTTTAACGAAAATGGTTTTTACCACACCCGTTTCAAGGGGCTGTATTATTTTGACCCTACCACTAGGAACGATTTTACCTTGCGCGGTGGCAATAATATCGATTTCTGCCCACGACGCCCACACAATAATAATGACAATGAGGGCACTTATAGCCCAGAGTAGTGACCGACTCCATTTAGGTGGCGGCGCTGCTTGTATCTCTAACGCGGCAGGCAAAAAAGCGAGTTTTTCCAGCGTTAGCTGACGATGCTCTTGTGAAGACGTTGACTCATGAGCGTTATTAATCATGTTTGGTCGCCTTATTTGTATTGTTTGTGTCATTTGTCGGTTGGGAAGTGGCTTGAGGTGCAGCAGACTTAGCAACTACGCCTAAGTCGTGCCTTAAACTATGCTGATTTTGAATAGCATGTAACCGAGCGTATATACCGCCATGTTGTATTAATTGTTCATGACACCCTTGTTCAACTAAGCGGCCTTTATCAATCACCATAATACGATTAGCATCTTTAACTGCGGATAAACGATGCGCAATAATGAACACTGTACGACCCTGGCTAATGCGGCGCATGTTGGCTTGGATCATACTTTCCGATTCATAATCAAGGGCACTGGTGGCTTCATCAAAAATAAGGATTTTTGGATTTGTCACTAAGGCTCTGGCAATAGCGATACGCTGGCGTTGACCACCAGAAAGCGATGAGCCTTGCTCACCAACAACCGTGTCGTAACCTTCAGGTAATTCGAGAATAAATTCATGAGCACCACTTAATTGTGCGGCTTTTACCACTTGCTCCATTGACATGCCAACGTCTACTAAGGCGATATTTTCGCGTACCGTGCGATTAAATAAAAAGTTCTCTTGCAGTACTACACCTACTTGGCGACGTAACCAAGCGGGTTCAACCATGGCTAAATCAACACCATCAATGAGTACACGACCAGACTCTGGTACATACAATCGCTGTATTAATTTGGTTAAGGTGCTTTTGCCTGAGCCTGAGCGACCCACAATACCAATGACTTCACCTGGACGGCATTCAAAGCTGATGTTATTTAAAACTGGTGCACGATTAGGCGCATAACGAAACAGTACATCTTCAAATAATACTTGCCCCTTAATATCGGGCAGGGTGGCTCTATTAGGGTTATAGCCTGGCTCTGGCGGCGAATCTAAAACATCACCTAAACGCTGCAATGATATATTGGCTTGTTGAAAGTCTTGCCATAAATTCACTAAGCGCATAATAGGCCCACTTACTCTTTGAGCCAGCATGTTAAAAGCAATAAATTGTCCTATTGTTAGCCCAGCGGAAACCACGGCTATAGAGCCAAAATACAAGGTTAATAACCCCCCAATTTTATTGATGTATGCCGCTGTTTGGCTGTAGATGTTATTCAGGTTACTCGTTTTAAAGGAAATGTTGACATAATCGGCCAACTTGTCTTCCCAGCTGTTGCGTAATTGTGGCTCTACTGCCATGGCTTTAATGGTTTCAACACCATTAACAGATTCAACTAAAAAGGAATGATTTTCAGCGCTTCGTTGAAATTTTTCTTCTAGGCGTTTACGTAAGGTGGGTGTCACCAATAAGGACAAAGCTAGATAGAATGGGATGGTGCCGATAATTATCCAAGTAAGCAGCGGCGCGTAATAAAACATTACCGCGAAAAAGACAAAGCTGAACAGCACATCTAATACCACGGTAAGTGATGAACCCGTTAAAAATTCTCGAATACTGTCAAGTTCTTTAACACGGGCAACAGTATCACCTATGCGCCTTGCATTAAAATAAGCTACGGGTAGTGATAACATGTGTTTATACAATTTACTGCCTAATTCAACATCAACTCGATTAGTCGTATGGGAAAATATATAGGTACGTAACCCTGTTAACACCACTTCAAAAGTAATAACAATAAAAAAGCCAACCGCGAGTACATCTAACGTGGTCATGCCTTTGTGAACTAATACTTTATCTATCACCACTTGAAAAAATATTGGTGAAGCAAGGCCAACAAGCTGAATAAAAAAAGAAGCAACCAATACATCACTAAAGTAGGTTTTATATTTGATTAAGGCAGGAATAAACCAAGAAAAGCCAAACTTGGCACTTTCAGTTAATGCGCCACTGAAAAACGAGGAACGTTTAGATAGCAATAACAATTCACCGTCCCAAAAAGAAGATAACTCTTCAAAAGTATGAGTAGTAGGGGCGTTACTCGCTGCACTTGTGTTTAAATCTTGAATAAGCACTTCATCATTAGTACTTTTGGCAATTATAAAAAAGTGTCCCTCTTTATGTCGCGCAATAGCAGGTAATAAATGAGCGCTTAGTTGCTCAGGGGTATCTTGGATGAACTTAGCTTTGAAGCCTAAGCTTCTTGCCGCACGAATAAGATTGATATCAGCTAAAGATTCTTTATTTAAACCAAAGTCTTCATGTTGAAATTCTCTGATTAATGCACTGGGCTCTGCTGGTATTTGGTGAAAGCGCGCTATCAATGATAAGCATTGAATAGCTGAATTGAAATGGCTCGACATCTTTTTCCCCTGAGTCATATGTTCATCCTTGAATTAGCGATATTCTAGCATTGATTTTGAATAACTTCATCTTAAAAAGGTGAACTTGTTCATTGTTTAGCCTAAGTCTGTGTAAGTAACAATCAATTTTATTGGGTTTTGAGTGACAGGTCTATAATTTAACAACAAGCTCTCCTCAAAAAAACATCCCCATTATACTAAGGGAACGATTCGTTATTCTGATAATGGACAGGGGTTTTTATGATGTTGCATGGTAGCTCGTTTCCTTCCCGTAGAAACAATGAACTTGCAATACTATCAGGGTTAGTAGCATGTGCTATCGCTTCAATGCGAAATGAAACCGACCGAATAGAATGGGAAATTACTTTATTGCATACCTATTAAAGGAAATGGATAAAACATCTACTCAAAAGAGAGCATAAGACCTCATTTACTCTGAATAGATGGTTGCACAATTATTGAAGAATGAACTTTTTGTTCTATTTTTGATAAAAGCTGATGGTTATTAACATCATGATGCTTTTGTTAATTCTCTTTGATTTTTTTATTATACCTAGGAAATCCCTCCTGGAGCCCTTTATCCATGGGAGTCTAAAAATTAATGATTAATTAACTAGTGACATTTCAGGTGGGTTTTCTATTACATATTTGCACTTGGCTAGCAGGTTATGGTTTTTGTTCCACTGCTTTTATTTTCAGATGAAAAAAAATGGCAAACCCGCAAAGGTTTACCATTTTTTAATTATTAATTTTAGCTCAGTACTGGAGCTAAATTATCACTGCCAATTAAAGAGCAACAATATTTTCTGCTTGCGGGCCTTTGGGACCTTGGGTCACAGTGAACTCAACTGGTTGGCCTTCAGCTAAAGTTTTAAAACCGTCACCAGCAATAGCGCTAAAGTGAGCGAATACATCTGGTCCAGATGCTTGCTCAAGAAAACCAAAACCTTTAGATTCGTTGAACCATTTAACGGTTCCTTGTACTGTATTAGACATAATAATATCCTGTAATTTTAATATAATATTACCTTCAAGAGGCACGAATAGCGTAAAAACAGACCGGAACTTATAAACTACAGAGCGAGGTATTATTAATACAACAACGAAATGAAGAATGTAATAAAAAGGCTTTCTTTCTTGCTAGGGGCGGCACTATATAGAATCTAAAGTTAAAGTCAATGGTTTGTTAAAAAAACACACACGTTTTGGACGATAAACATACTACTCCAATCAAGTGATTTTTGTTAGAATCTTAGATATCAAAGAAAAATATGATAAAGCGCTTTGTGTCACACTGAGGGTATAAAAAGGTAGGGATAAACTAACCTATTGAATAATCGTTCGATTATTCAAATTTTAGAGGGATGGAAAGTATCATGCTGTCTGAGAGTCTCGTTAGTCTTACATTATCGATTTATAGGCAAAAAACAGACCTTTGAGCGTTTAACAAGACATGTTCATTTATTAAACACAACCTATTCAGCCTGTTATGTGGTTCTGAGCCAAATCTTATTGTAACAGCAGTAAAATGGCAATCTAAGGGAGCACAAACGATACGAAAAATTATGAAAAAAATTTTAAATACACTAATGATGTAAATGGCTGGATCACAATTAAAGTCAAAAAGACGGTTGGTACTACAACGGACTTTAAACATTCAAATGAAATTGTATGTTCGGATCGCACTTTTGTATCGATAAAGACACTTTAAACGGAGTAATCCTTGGCTAAAATGGGAAGGGGAGCGAAACCGAGCCAACTGTTACGGATCTGACTAAAAAGCCTTGTTTTTAGGCCCTCTATTAGCGCGTTTATATTTTGTTTGATACTCGCGTCTTTGTTTTGTCACCTCATAAAGCACAATGCCTGTAGTGGTCGCTAAATTGAGACTTTCAATCATTCCAAACATTGGAATTGATACACAAAAAGCACTTCGCTCAACAACAATATCACTAACGCCACGCGATTCATTTCCAAACCAAACGGCAAGTCTAGTTTGAGTATAATCAGCCTCATGAAGAACAAAGTTCTCTTTTCCCTTTATATGAGGTGAAGTAACAATTGATGTAAAACGATTTTTCTCAAGATGCTCTAAGCATTCTTTAGTACTATCAAAGCGTTTAACAAAAGTCCATTTTGAAGCTGAAACCGAAATTTTTGAGAGTGATTTCCTTTCTCTAAATTCTTCCCAATCATCAGGCAGAGATTTGCGGCTATCAACAACGTAAATTTTCTCTACGCCAAGAGCGTTTACATTTCTTATAACAGAACCAATGTTTTTTACATCCATCGGGTTTTTTAAAACAGCTACTAAGTTTTTACATTGATATTCTTTTATTTCATCAGCTCTTTGTCGAACTGCACTCTTGGAGTTTTCCATTATTCTCTCAGTTGTATTGTGATGGGTCATCCATCGGTTGTACTTGTTTTTAATCACCCATCGTTTATTTCAGTAAGTTCCTCTATAGCAGTTTGATTATATTTTCTATGAAAAATTAATTTATAGAACGATATTTTATTAATAGGCTAATAATTTCGTGATCGCTGCATGAGGAGGCAAGCGCTTCGTCCAAAGTTCGCCTCTGCGGTAGATTAATATCAAATTTGCTCCGCAGAATATTCAATACTTGTTCATCCGAGGTAGGATCAATTTCTTTTCCTGAAAAAATACATATCCGCTGGTGAATAAATTCTTTGCTCATAAAATTAAATTACCCTATGGCTAATCTGTTGATAAATCGTGCATAAATTTGAAAAAACGTGAAATATATTCATGCTCTTCAACCCATAAACCCATCTCGGATGGGGTAGAACTATTTGAGATTAATAGGTAATTGTCTATATTCTGGACCAGTAGTATTTTCAATTCCTTTGGATTTTGGCCATTTAAATCCCAAGCCTTAAAGTCACGGTTAATTTTAATCAATAATTCAGCAACTTGATCTATTGAAATTGTTTGGTGTTCAGACATCAATATTCCATATCAGCTTTTAACAATAAAAGCTCAGTTAGTTTACGATTCTCAGAGTATCTTCCGTAATGTTTAGAAAAATATATTACTGAAGGTATTGTAAAAGTATATCCTAATAAACCCCGATAGGGATAAACGGCGGTAAAACTTCGGCTTTCCAACAACTTAAATTCTTCTTCATTTAGATAAATACAGGGCTATTTCCTTTAAGTTAATAGGCAATGACCTTCAAGCATGTTGAGCATTAATCCTTAGTACTAAAGTGTACAGGGCCATCGGCATAAGTAATATTTTCCAATTTGTCATTAATCGCTTAAATTAAAAACAGCTTTATAAGCAATAACTTTATCCAATAACGTCATAACCTTTTTCTTTATGTTTTTTACATTCGTAACTAATTCAACACGATTTTCCAATAATTCTTCTGATAATGCCTTAAGCAAATAACCTGTATCACCCTAAAGTATTCCTGATAATGGCGTTACCGTGAAGGGAATTGGCAAGCTATCATCAATATTTCCTCAGGTCATTTTTACCGATAATATATCACCTAAATGATTAACTATTAGGTGTAGTTTGAATCCAAAGAACCAGCCCATAGTACCTTTACCATTCTTTGCTATACCCTCAAATAGTTCATTGCGTATAGGCTAGAGAAACGAAAGAGCTGCGCTTCAGTTTGGCAATAACTGATCCGCAAGTTTTATTGCCATTCTTAGTTTTACATATGATGGTCACTGAATATATCATTTTGTTATTTAGACTAATGATTGCAGCATCGATTATTTAATCTCTGAACAAACGGCAAATAAGAAAATATTGTACATCAGATTTACAAACCTAATCCTCTTGTTTCGGTAATGGACGAGTACATTATTTAAACACCTTTTCCACACTCTATTTATTTAAATCGTTGAAAAATAGTTTTTTAATAATAGTTAATTTGTCATAGCGTAACTATCAATCACTGCGAGTTAGTAAGTCTCCATTAGTTAATCAGGTAACTTCTGACAGCTACTATCATTAAGTCAGCAATGGCCTATTCATTGCTGAATCTGATGTTAATAGTATTTGGCTCTAGGAATATTTTTATTTCAATGGCCAGCTGGTGGATATGGTCGACTATAATAATGGCGTAGCAAAACTGCTTTATGCGGTACATAGTGACCATTAAGGTATATTGATGTAAATAGCTGACATACTGGCACAGTGGTTGGCAATCCAGTTACAGCCCATTTGGCCTAGCAACAATTAATAACGATGTTGATGGCAACAGCAATACTGTTGAATTGAATATCCGGTTTCCGGGGCAATATTGGGACAGTGAAACTGGGCTGCATTATAACTGGCTTCGATATTACGACCCCAGTGTCTGTCTTTTGATCATAATTTTGTTATAGCTTATTCCAATTTGAGCTGTTTAACTATCTCAACAGCCTCGACAAGTTCAATAAGC
>JABSOI010000161.1 GCA_013216015.1 Alteromonadaceae bacterium
CATTTATTTTCAGTAACCTATTGATCACAAATAGATCTTTTTATATTTTCGTCGAACGAAAGGATCTACACCCATTTCCATTTCTTTGAATGCCCGCCAGTTCTTTAAGCCTATCGAGCTATACTGCAATGGCGCTTTGGTTTGCAACCTCAATGCAGCATATTGCTCTGCTGGAAGATCTGAGACGATATGTGGGATCATCATGTTGTAACAGGCCATCACGACATTTTTACCCTTTACCTGATGAGACTTGTTGTCGTTGATATAATTGACAAACACTTCACTCGAATCATTTGGGTTGCCACCGTGTTTTACATTAACAACGGTGCTGTTTAGTCTGATACGAACCGCATTGCTGGATTTGTCTAACTCATCGTAATTGAATTTAGACAATACTAGCTCTTCAGCGTTTCGTCCTACGGCTATTTTAGGAACCATCTTTTTCACTAGCGCGCGGGCAACGCCTGCATTGCCATCAGGGAAGTGATAAATGTAGGGATTGTCTTCATCATAAACTGATTTAGGTTTAAATCCCATAGCGCCAGTACTCTTGGCTTTTGCTATCGACATGACATCTGTACCTGACGACGCCCAATCTAAACTGGAGTTCCTCGCCATTTTCAATATAGCGGGGTCATCAACACCTAAGGTGTTTTTTAAATAATCGAAGTAGGAGTTAGCCCTAATGTAATCTTTCAATTGCTCCTTGGGTACATCTATAGCATGCAATCCCCCATTTAAAACTCGGAGTAATTGTTGCTTACCCTTATCACTTAGTGGTACTTGCTGTACCGCTGCGTCATTAGATAATTTGCTATGCATGATCATCCCTTCGATGTAATTAGGGTAATTACAATAAGGATGCTTAACTATTTTGTCTTGGCCAAATGTTGCTTTGTTAAAGTAGGTAACCGCTCCTAGGTTGTGCCTTTTATAGAAGTCTTTGTTATAGGCGGTATTAAATCGCCCTGTGTCTACACCAATATCTTGAAACAAGGCATGCACCGCTTTGCTGGCATGTTTTGGCTCTACGATAGATTGTGAACCGCCATAGCCTATGCGCAACTCACCATCAATGGTATGCTCATTGCGTTTAGCATGTCCGCCAAAATCATCATGATTATCAAGGATAAGCACCTTTTTATCTTTTCCGTGTTTTTGCTGATAGAAATATGCAGCAGCTAAGCCACTGATCCCTCCGCCAACAACAATCAGATCATAGACATTATCTAATTTAGTCGTTGAACCCCAATCTGATTTACCTGCCCATGCCCTAGCATGTGAATGAGTATTAGAGCCCGGGTGGCTGCCCCTCAGCCCAGTCAGTGATGGAGGGTAATACGAAGGGGTTAATGAGCCTAAGACAGCATCGCTTCTACATGCAAACGGCAGCATAGAGGCTCCAGCTACCATTAATGTGCCATTGATAAAATCTCTTCTTGTTATTTTGCTCATATTATCCCCATCTTATTATAGGTCTACCAATTTCATGATATAAGTCTATACCTTATACTCATATCACCTTAAAGAGTAGGCGAGGTGTATCGCCCAACTTCATGTAGTAACTTTTCAGTCAACCCTAGTAATACTATTTTTATCATAGACTTAGGTTAAACCAAAGAGAAAACCAACTAGGTTTCATTTAAACGGAATAGGCAAAGCCCATAGCCGCTAAAATCAATTATCCTTAACTTTGGCATATTGGAAATAGCCCCAACTGGCCAATACGTCTGAAAGGGGCAAAAGGAAATTTAGGCAGAGCCTTTTGATACAGAGGTAAATTCGGCCTCTCCTGCCCCACTACTTTTTGTGCCAGGCGTTTGCCAGCCTGCACTGAAAATGACACACCGTAGCCACAGTACCCCATGGAATAAAATATATTTTGTTGCTCATTTTATAAATATGAGGTAAATCATCAAGGGACATGCTCAGCCAACCTGACCAGGTATATTCATAGTCAATATTCCCTAACTCCGGGAAACTGGTTTTTAATACCGCGAGTAACCACTGGGCAAAATATGGTTCTTCCGCCCTTTGCCGGTAATAGCACCACGACAACCAAACAAGATCCTCTCTTTCTCATAAAGTGTATCTTTAAGCGGTAAGACTAGTAGATTTTAGCTCGAGTCTTACCGCTAAATTGACTATTGGCCCTAAAAGGACTCCGCCATTAACACCTTGAACGCTCGCTTGCAGGATCCCAGATAGGATCAACTAAAACAGTGGCTTGACACATTTCTCCTAATATCTCGACACTTAATATTGTACCCGCAGCTGATAAAGTGGCATCAACATAAGCAAAAGCCAAACTTTTTGAGACGGTATGTCCGTAAGCGCCTGAAGTGGTTACACCAACAACTTTGTTGTCTGAAGAAAACACCGCTTCTCCGCCATAAACATCGGCATCAATGGCATCAATCTGTAAATAAACACACTGAGTCTTAGCGCCTTGCTCTATCCTTTTCAACAAGGCTTCTTTACCGATAAAATCACCTTGATCAAGCTTATAAAAGCGAGCTAAATCTGCTTCTACCATGGTAATTTCATTGGTTAATTCTGTACCAAAGCCTTTATAGGCTTTTTCCATACGCATAGAATTAACAGCATACATGCCAAAATCAGCGATGCCAAAAGGGGTACCTGCAGCAAAAACAGCATTATATAGGTCAGCCATTTTATCCATTGGACAGTGTAATTCCCAACCGAGCTCACCAACATAATTAATTCTTAAAGCAACTAATGAGATACCAGCCACAGTAATTGTTTTACCTGTCAACCAGCGAAAAGCTCCATTACTAATATCATCATCGGTGAGCTGCGTAAGCACCTCTCTTGCTTTAGGGCCCGCAAGCATGAGAATGCCATAGTCATCACTAACATTTTTGATGGTGATATTGCTTAAGGTAACATCAGCGTTACCTTCAACTTCATATTTACGCTGATTAAGTAGATCCCAATCTCGGCTTTCGCAAGAGGCACCCGATAATAAATAGTATTTATCCTCGGCTAAACGCGTAATGGTAAACTCGGTTTCAAATACCCCGTTTTTATTCAGGGCATGCGTGAGCACAATACCATTTTGTTTAGGTAACTTATTGGCGGTGATTTTATTAATAAAATCACCGGCACCAGGGCCTGACACTTCAAATTTTGCAAAGCTTGATAAATCCATCACCCCTACGCGCTCGCGCACTGCTTTACATTCGTTTGCCACACTATCAAAACTATTTGAACGCTTATAACCTACCGTCTCTTCTACTCCTTGAGGGGCAAACCATTTTGGTCTTTCCCAACCAAAAGCTTGAGTATAAATACAATTTTTAGCTTTTAAAATTTGATAAAGTGGTGAGGTTCTCAGTTTCCTGCCAGTATCTAACTCTTCCCCAGGCGCTGAAAAAGCATACATCCGATTATAGTCTTCAAAGGACTTTTCTCTGACATAAGCTTCATTACACCAGCTGCCAAATCTGCGAGGATCAAATTCAGCCATATTAATTTCTGCTTCTCCATGCACCATCCATTGCGCTAAATATTTACCCGCTCCTGCCCCTTGGGCTATACCGATAGCTGAACCATTGCACATCCAATAATTTTTTAAACCTGGCGCAGGGCCTAACAAAGGATTTGCATCGGGGGTATGGGGAATCGCACCATGCACAATACGTTTAAACCCTAATTCTGCCCATATAGGCATCCGCTCTAACACTTTTTCTAAATGAGTGAGCGATTTATCGAAACTTCCCGTAAACAGTTCACTTTCTGATTCCCACTCGGGATGTCCTTTTGGCGCCCAAGCTTCTTCTGCCCAACGTGGATCCGTTTCATAAATCCCCATTAAGGCTGACTTTTGTTCTTGACGATAATAAGCCGATGCCGATGGATCGCGGATCACGGGCATTTCATTATCACTTTCTTCAAATTCAGCGACTGACTCGGTGACAAAATATTGATGCAACATATTGGTCATAGGTACATCGGCACCCACCCATTGAGCAACTTGACGGGCATAACAACCTGCGGCATTAACTACATGCTCACAAATAACTTTGCCTTTCTCGGTAACCACTTCCCATTCACCCGTCGGTAATTGGTTTATATCTAAAACAAGGTTATGCCGAATAATTTCTGCGCCTTTTTGTCTTGCGCCTGCCGCCATAGCATTGGCAATACCCGCTGGATCAACATGTCCATCAGACGCGGTATATGCGCCGGCCTTAACACCGTCGACATTAAGATGAGGCACTAATTCTTTGATTCTTTCTGGGCTGATAACTTCCATATGAAAGCCAACATTATGAGAGAAACCCGCTACGCGTTTAAACCAATCAACTTCTTCATCGGTAAAGGCAAGTCTGATACCGCCACATTCATGCCAGCCAACATACTGACCTGTTAACGCTTCTAACTTCGGATATAAGGTATTACTGTATTGATGTAGCTTGGCCAAATTGTAGCTACCAGTAAAACTTGGACACTGTCCGGCGGCATGCCATGTTGAACCAGAGGTTAATTCAGCTTTTTCAATAAGCATAATATCAGTCCAGCCTTCTTCTACCAGATGATACGCCAAACCACATCCCATTGCGCCACCGCCAACGATCACAACTTTTGTTTTACTTTTCATAGTCAACCTCTTTTATTTATTAGCCTGCACGCCCTGTGCTGAGCCAGATCGGCTGCGTGAAGGTGCCGTTTTTCGCGATATCCCAAACCTCAAACCGTACCCAGGTACTGCCTTTTATATCCAGATCAAGCTTGACCTGCGCTTTTTCTCCCTTTTTGAGGATCAGTGTGCCGTCGCGTTTTTTCAAGTCGCGCTTGCCGAGGAAGATCGCATATTCGGGCTGCAGGTCCTTGAAAACCTCTACAGATTTGTCGTTCTCCCGCACGCTGATGGATTGGATCAACGGCCTTTGGGGGTGTTTGGATTTAGTGTAATCCCTGTAAACCACGCGGAAAGAGGCCGAGATGACTTTGTCGCCACTGTCCCACTCAGCTGTCAGCAGCTGCTCGTTATAACTGACACGAATGCCACTTGCAGCACTGTAACCCTTAAAATCAACCGCAATTTCGCCATCATCGGCTGACGCGGCTGTGAGAGAGGTTGTCACCAGGACGACAAGGACAACCAACCCCTGAAATATTTTTTGTGACAGAATATTCATTTGTAAGTGAATCCATATGTTAATCAATAAGATAGTACAATGTTATTCCAGCGGACAATAGTAAATTATTTTGCCACCAACGGCAAGATAAATCCCAATCATTTAGTTAACGCTACCACTCAAGTTACTTTGTATCACGCTCCTATGAATTTCGCAATATCAAAAGCCAACTAGCACAGTAAAGATAAACATAATTATACAAGCACTCTCTGAACAATCCAGCCATAAAGTTAATTAAATATTTATTTATTAAGTGCTTAACAAAATATTTGGTCAAATATCTGGACAGGAGAACGAGCGAATGAAATTTTCTGTCGCATTATCCGCATCGTTCTGTTTTGGCTATTTATTGTATACAACACCATATATAGATGACAATGTCAGTTAAAACAATATTGTTAACGATACCAGTAGTTGAATGGGAACCAACGAGCAATCTTAAACATTGTCAATTAGGAAACGGAAAATGAATGCTATATTAAAAACTATAATACTACCCCTTATTTTATTCATTACAGGATGCGTCAACAGCATCAAATCGTAAAACCCATTTTACCAATGTATGCAGCGATGATGTTGGTCGCCGCATGCTAAAGATATTTATTCATGGAATAAAGAACGACAAGTACCGTCGATGTAATCTTATTTTAAAAATATAAAGCTGTTGTATATTATTTATGCTGGGTTAAACAAAAAAATAATGATAAAGATCCACAAGCTGACTATGTGCGTGTGCAGGCATAACCTCAAGATGCCATTACTGGTTTTGAGGGGATGAATATAACGCTGACCTTTTATCTAACCGATATTTTTCAAACAGGTAAAAGCTATCATATTACAGTGATTAAAACGGCTCAAAAGCTGCATTTTAATGTTATTGGCATAGGTGATGAACTTGGGAAGCAACAGCTTTTCTCTTGGCATCTTACAAACAAGCAGTGAATTATGGTCACATTGGCTTAAGGCATATGTATACACGTTCTTTTCTTTATAGCAACTTTAAGGTTTCTAGTAAATGATCAGATCTATCGGGATTTTTACTCTGGCAGTTTTTTGTTTAGCGGCCGGCTCGAAGAACACCAGTGAAAGTATACACAACTCAGTAAAAGTTGACGCTGCTCAACTTCAACGTCCTTTTATTTGGGTCAAAGCTACAGAACGTGGAGAAATTTTACAAAAAATTGATAATCAACCTTGGGCAAAACAGCTATTTACCAGTCTTAAAAAACGGGCTGACGCAGCGACAGCATCAACCCTAGATGAACGCCGTGAAAAGTTAATGGCATTACCCTTGGTTTGGTCGAATGAACAAAATGGCACGCCTACACTGCTAACCTATACCCGTTACCTTTCAAAATGCGGGAATTTGAGGTGAATTAAAAAGCATAGTTACAAGACGCTGATTCGCCGGATAAGTTATTCTTATTTAAGATTCAGCAACGCAGTAAATATGTTTTTTAAACGAATCAAAACCTGCATTTTGAATGGTGATGGGTATATAACAAAGATAAAGGAAATATTACGGATAAAAATTTACGCTGGGGCCACCCTAAAAGTGATCAAATAAACATGCTTAAAGGGCGCCAAGATGGTGTTGATTGTTCAGTTCTGTACTATTTTAACAGATCAACCAAAATATGCTCAATGCGCAGCTGATATACTGGCTACCTTTATAAATGCCTTAGCGATTACCCCTGTTATTGAAAGCGACTCTATGAACAGTGGCTGGCTTTACCAAAAAACCACTTATTAGAAGCACGTATTGTTGATGCTCAACTGCCAATTATTTATGATTTTGTTCATTCTTATCTTAAAAAGGGTGGCTATATTCAAACTGGCCAGTATTGGAATCTGCCAGTCTTCTTCATAATATGCATGCGCTAGATGATCCAAAAGAAATTGAGTCACTACTACCTTATTATCTCGATAAAAATACTGACCATCAAGCATCCTTAAAAATGGTGGCTAAAATGTTTAAGAATCCTGGCGATATCTGGCCTGAGTTTATTGCCTACTGACGTCACGTTACTAGTCTTTCGGTGTATTTGATGACATTAGTGGATCGTATTTACCCTGAACTGAAATTGGGGGCCCGTTATCTCAATATTCCACAATCATTAACGGCAATGTATAACCTGCAATTCCCCAATAATGATTACCCTTATATCGGCGATACTAATC
>JABSOI010000162.1 GCA_013216015.1 Alteromonadaceae bacterium
TTTTTCTTATAACTATTCGTTATAAGAAAAGTTTCTTCTTGAAGTGGATGGCTTAATTATTTGGATGGCTTAATTATTTTAATAAGAAAAGTTTCTTCTTGAAGTGGATGGCTTAATTATTTAATGGCTTAATTATTTGCAGCGGACATGGCTTAATAACCACATTAAGTTAGCCGTTTCCTGATAGCAGACGTTCGATATAGATAAGGTCATCTGTATCTTGATGATGGTTTTTGCCAGTAACCCATTAAGCCTGAGTGCGAACTAAGCCACCAAAGCAAGCCTCAAGAGGATTTATTTATTGGGGTTAAAAATAAAAAACTATACTCAAGTAGTACAAATTATTTAGAAAAATAAAAAAAGGTGAGTCCTTAAAAAGGCTCACCTTTATTGAAACGATTACTCAAGTCACGCTAAAACGAATAGTCCATACCAATACCAAAAGTACGCGGTGGCAATATCGACGTTAAAGTCCCGCCTGTGGCTAGAGACACCTCGCCTGATCTTTGCTTTACACCCGCAAAGTTACGAGAGGTGATAACTTTTTCGTCAAGCAAATTGGTAGCAAACGCATAAATGGTAATATCATCCATTTCGACGCCAAACCGTAGATTAACATTGACGTAAGAGCCGATTTCTTCGGTAAAGGTGCTAGCAAGTTCACTAGATACACCATTATCAATAGCCACTTGATATATATCGCTATTGACCAGATTTTCAGAATTTGAATGACGTGAGCTTGAGTAAGAACCAGAAATATTGCCAAACCAACCACTATCACTTTGCCAGTTAACACCTAACGAGGCACTCGCTGCTGTCGAGCCTGGTAACTTATTACCCTTGAGGTTACTAAACTCGCCCTGATCGGCAAAAGGGAAGTCGTCATATTCAGCGTTTAACAGACCCAGGCTGGCATAAATATCCCATTGTTGGGATATAAAATATTCAAAGGTTAGCTCTAAGCCATAAAGCGTCGATTCAGCTGCATTGACAATGAGATTGTCTAGCGCATTAGATAAACTTTCACCCGGCAAGGATACTTGTTGGTCTTTATAGCTGCTATAAAAGACATTTGTATTGAAAACTATGTCGCCGTCAGCAAAAATTGAACGATTGCCTATTTCAATGGTATCTAAATATTCAGGATCATAGGTATCATAAGTTTGAACCGAACCAATGCCATTAGGATTAGGTGCAAGCATCATAAAAGAGCCACCGGCACGATAACCTCGTTGCCAAGAAGCAAAAACAGAGTGATCATCATTAATTTGATAAGTGAGTGTTGCTTTAGGTAACCAAGCATTGTAATCGGCATTTAGAGGTGCCTCACCGGTTACCTCACCGAAAAAGGCAGTTAATAGTGCATCACAGGGCATGTTCAATACGGGGACTGGTGCGCCAAGCAAAACACCAGGCAAGGTTGCTTGACATTCCTCAGGGGTTACAATGCGCTCGAAATCTATATTACCGATGTCCTCAAACTGCTCATCATCGTATCTAATACCTAAGTCGAGTAGTAAACTATTGCTTAAATCTACGTGTATTTGGGCAAAAATTGCAGTATTGGTTGTTGTTTTCTCATATTTGGCTCTTTGCTTCAATATTGCGGTGTCTGGCGTAACGAAACCAACTTGTCCAGTCATGGCAAAAACAGTGGAAACAACCTGAGGGTTAAGCAGCATTTCATTGGTGTTAATTGACGGGGTATTACCATTAAAGTAGTAGCCACCGATAACGCCTGAAATCTTGTCATAATCAAACGTCAATCGTAATTCGGCGGTGTTTATGTTTTCATCGAAAAAATTATTGGCAAATATTCCAGTCTCGAGTGAATGCTCACGACTACCAAAAACCCTATCAACTTTGGTTTTTTCATGAGTTAAAATATTCTTGATCGACCAATGTTCAGAAAGCTCATAGTAGGTATCTAATATAACCCGAGTTGTTTCAGTATCGTTTCTAGGATTTTCGCCGGAGTCTATAAAATCAAAGGGATCAAAAGATTCAAATTCTGCACTCGTTACGGTAAAGTTAGTTCTGACGGTATTTCCGCCATTACCTATTTTTATATTATTATGATCAACTGTCAGCTTCATGGTTAAATCATCAATCGCCGCTGGTTCAAATAACAATTTAGCACGCAACATTAGACGGTCTTCAAAGTTAGTATTTTTATCAAACAGATCATGTTCAATAAAACCATCGGTTTTTTGCATATCTGCGGCTAACCTAAAAGCTAATTGATCATCAATGATTGCATTTCCATACGCAGCCGCCAGTTGAGAGGTGTTGTTTTCTGAGTATGTATATTTTACTTTACCCTCAGGCGTGTAAGTTGGATCGGCCGAAGTCACAACGATTGCACCGGCAAGGGCATTACGCCCTTGTATGCTAGATTGTGAACCACGTAAAACTTCAACTTGCTGCGTGTCCCATAATGTGGTGACACTTCTACCTAAAGCGGTACCGGACAAAGGCGAACCATCAAGGTAGAGATTCGAGGTAACCCCCTGACCTGAGCCCGTAGCGCCATTTCTACCAATACCACGAATAGTGATGTTACTGTCTCTGCCATTGCTTGATACATTTGGAATTCGTATCAGCAGATCGTCAAAATCGACAATATTTTCTGCAGTTAACCTTGCGTTGGTAAATAATTCTACAGACGAATCTACCTCTTGTAGCGTTAACTCTCGTTTAGAACCATGAATAATAATTTTTTCAATTGACTCTTCATTAGTATTATCAGGTTTTTCTTCTTGGGCTATAGCGTTAATAGATACACTGGTAGCAATAACTAGCATGATACTGTTTAGTTTAAATTTGGACATTAGGAGGTCTTATTTGAACATTAATGAGAATAGTTTACATTAGCATTAAGGTTTAGTCTAGGTGAATATGATCATTTTCACCTAGGGTTAGTACTTAGCGCTGATGCTCTGGTTTTGTACTGTATTGCGATTACGGCTATATGCATTATTTTTACTGGTAGCACGCTTCCTGGCGTAACTATCAAAAAACAAAGCCGTCAAAATTATATTTAGGGTGACGACACCGAAGTATTCTGTCAGCGCAAGTGAAATACTTTGCTGGAGAGCAAGAACAAAAATGGCAAGTATAATCATACTCCAACCTACTAGCATAAGCGTAATTTTCACTAAGCCTGTTTGCTGATGAGTAGTTAATATTTGCCGATAATGTTTAGGCATGGACATCGCAATTATAAAGGTAGCTAACTGAGATATAGCAAAGGAAATTAGTAACATCATACCGTTTCTCTTTTTGTGTAAAGTCGAGCAGTGAGTATTAATATAACGCCGAAAACGATAGCCGACAGGTCAATTGCTGCAAGCGCCCAGTTGCCATTAGTCGCAGTATATATTAGGTGGATCTGACTCGTGAAGAAGTTAACAATCGGAATACAAAACAGCAAAACAGCGGTAGCAATAAGTTGCTCAGACCAAGCTTTTTTGATCGGTCGTATAAACGGATGAATTATAAAAACAGCCCAGGTTAAGAACAGACAATGAACTTCCCAATTGGCTCTGTTTTCCATATCTAAAGGCAGTAATCTATTGGCAATAAAATACGCACTAATAGCAGCGATCAGTCCCACTATAGTGCCTATATTCATGCTCTCAACGAACTTGAATCCTTTGCCTTTTTCGTTTTCTTGCAGCTTAACTTTGCGTTTTTCAACATAATAAATAGCACCTGTTGCTATCATAGCGCTTCCTACTACTCCAGCGATGAAATACAGCCACCTTAACCCAATTTCTGCAAACAAGCCTTCATGCAAGCCAAGCATTACATAAGCAAAGCTTAAGCCTGAGCTGGAAGATTTTTGTTCAGATGAAATAAGCTCGCCCGTTACACCATTTAAAACAATTTTTTGACCACTGTAATTTGATATATCGCTCATTGTGTTTATGGTAATTGTCGCGTTTTGGTCGTTCGGCGCTTGAATACGAATATTTTGCAACTGTTGATTTTTGGTGTGCTCTGAAACCTTTTTGGTAAGCGTTTCGACATCAATCATTTTTGCACTGACATTAGCGCGTTCAACTACCTCGCCGGTAGCTAATTTAGATAGTTCTTTTTTCATCGTATCTTTATCAAATCCGTAGCTTCCGGCGGCGATAAGAGGGAAAAAAGAGGTCACCATGAAAATAAGTCCACTATAGGTGATCATAAGTTGAAACGGTAACGAACTTACGCTCAAAATATTATGAAAATCTAACCAACTTTTAGCCCCTTTGAATTGTCGAAAGGTAAAGAAGTCAATAAATATCTTTCTGTGTATGACTACACCACTGACCACACCAATAAACATTAGCAAGGTTACGAAAATAGATAAATATGTATAGAGTGTTCTGTCCATATAGTGAAAGCGATAATGCATTCTATATAAGCGCTGACCACCGCCAGTATCACGGACAATATGCTCTGTAGGCTCTGCCGAATCGAGATTTAACCTTTTACTTCCAGAATCCAACTCCTCAGAACCCTCGATGGGTTGGTCTCGCCAAGATGCAGTTGGAAAAGGATTTCTAGACTGCGAAGGTACTAAAAACCATTGCTTTGCTTCTGGCGCTTTCTTTGCCAGAAATTCATAACTCAAAGCCAAACTTTTTTCTACGGAAATGGGCGATTGCATCAATGTGTCGGCTTCCATCCAATGGTCAATTTCTTCATCGAAATAACCGACAGTACCTGTAACAAACATGAAGTACATGATCCAACAAAAAACTAAGCCAACCCAAGTATGCAACCAAGTCATTGATTTACGAAATGAACCGTTGTTCATTGGTTTTTCCCCCACCACATTAGTAGGCTAGCGCCAACAGTAAAAATTACACCTATAGTTAAGCTGAGCCATATCACCTTGAGTGACTTTTCATGAAAAACCCACATAATTAACCCAGAATAAAAAAGAAAAGCTAGGACAGTAATCCAAACCAATACATCAAATTGATCACCTGGAATAACAAAAGACAAAAATACGCCTAAGCTATTGATTAATATGAACCCAAGAGTACAAATGGCAAAAATCTTCGACGTGATATACATGCTAGGACGTTTAAAGAAGGGTTGGGGTGTATGTCTTTCTAAGGGCATTTTTTATTTTACGTAAACGATAATTGTTCGCATTCTAATTAATAAAGAGTTTAAAATCAACCCTGTTGCTAGTTTATTTTTGTTGAATCCACCTACAAGGCTAAACCTTCAGTCATTATTGTCGCGCTACAACACAGACATAAATCTCTGCGCTTGCACTCCTTGCATACTACTACCACGAAGCCGTGTGAATTTAGACCATGGCTTAAGAGTTCATCAAACTATATCACCTGAAACTTTTATTATTGATAAATTTGAGTGACTGTCCTTGTTAATTTTTCCGCTATAGAATAATTAAATTTATGTCCGCAGTGTGATCGGAAAGTTGACGTTTGATATTTTATTGGTTTTATTCCGCTCTGCGCACTTTGAAGTCATGCCGATTCAATTACGTGAACGACCGCAGTGTTGGCTTTTGCGGCTGTCAGGCTTGATTGATAGGTGCTAAATATAAAATCCCATTAAATAAATCACTTAAATGCACTATTCAAAAATGCTTTTGGAAAAATGCTGTTAAAATATGATCGTCTGAGTTTTTCGTTATTACTAGTTTATTTAACTACAAAATCTAAGATATACAAACTAAACGACTATGGAGAGATAAAATGGAAAATTATCAAATATCAGTAGAAATCACGGATAAAATGCTCGGAGATTCGAACGAAATTATTTTAACAACGGGTAACTCTTTTGCACTCAATTTTGAAGACAATGAAGGTAAGGTTCTTGAGGTATGTAGTTTTAATGTTGAAAACTCACATCGAATTGAGTTCGATGAGATTACCGGTAAAGCCTTAAACAGCAATATGCTTATAGCTTCCCCTGTCGGAGGTAGCAAAAGGATAACTGAAGTTTTCTTTGGTTACAGTGAATTAGTCGCTAACTTAGTCTTGTTTGAGCGTAATACCGTGTTAAAAACAAATGTAAAACCGTACAATTCTGTGCTGTGTGACATCAAAAATCAAACTAAGGATGATGATAATGATAGGTTGCTCAGTCAGACGAATTTAAGAATTAAGAGCTTGTTCAATAAGCACTCATGAATAATCTCCCTTGCGCAATTTTACGCACGCAAAAAATAAAGAGTTATGCCGCCCTAGCGGCGTTAACTTCGCATTGGCTCAGAACTAAACCAACCCCAAATGCTAACCCTGCCCGTACAAAATACAATAAAATAATTAATGGCAATAAAAGCCCCTACTGTGGAGTTAAGGAGTTATTGAAAAAAAAAGATATTAGTAAACTACGAAAAGATGGGGTGCTTGCTATTGAATATATGCTCGCATTTTCACCTGAGTTTTTAAACGATAAAAATGGTAAGTATCATCAAGATGCAAAGCAAAGGTTAAGGCAATGGATTACTGAATCAAAAAACTGGTTAGTTGAAACGTATGGTGAAAACTGTGTATCAATTATTACTCATTTTGATGAAAAGGCAGTATGTCATATTCATGCTTGCGTCTGTCCAGTAAAAGCTTGGAAAAATAAAGCGGGTACAAATTTGAATAAACTCTGCGCACGAGATATTACAGGGGGTAAAAAGAAACTGAGCCAGCTCCAAACAAGCTATGCAGAGCATTTACAATGTAGAGGTGTTCAACTAAAACGTGGCGTTTTGGGCTCTAAGGCTACACACCAAACACTGATCCAGTACTACACAGCGATAAACCAATCAAAAGCCGCATGTCAAAAAGTAGGCATCATTCCACCATCTAACGATCCTGCTGAGTTTAATGTGTGGCAACAAACCATTCAAAAATTAACGGAATCACTTAATAAAAGTGATCAGAGTAATTTTGATAAATTAAGTGCAATGGTAAGTGATTTAGTTGTGACAAACCAACAATTGGAGGCAAAGTTGGCAGAGCGACAATCAAGACCCCTTTCAAGATAATTGAATACACAATTATCTTTTATCGAGCGAACAATTTTAGCGTAGCGTTCAATAAGTTGGCCAATAAGTTGGCCATCCACTTCATGAGGAAACTCCCCTTATAACGTAAAGTTATAAATGAAATTAATAATTTTTCACTTAATGAACACACTATTTTTCTATGTTCACTGAGTGGTTGTGAATTTTAATGAGATTTCCGAGCTATCTATCAGTTTTGTTGTTTTACAAACAGCATGAATCCTCAGCTTTACGCTGAATGGGTT
>JABSOI010000163.1 GCA_013216015.1 Alteromonadaceae bacterium
TTAGAGAAGGTGACAAAAGCCGCTGGATATAACGATGCCAGCTGACTATCTATTGCCACCACTTTATGAGTACTTACTTGTCTCAGGGTAAACGGGCCTTAATAATAACTTTAAATAACGTGCCAATATATTTAGTTAGCAACGCACTGAAATTCATATATTTTTGAAAAACGTAGCCGTAAAAACGTTGCCACCCAATCCATTAAAAATGAAATATAAGGGTTAAATATTTAATGGATGGTAAAGTTTCTAACCCTTGAATTGATTTTTTTCAGTGTGTTTCTAAGTACCTGGTCATGTAAAATCAACAGAAGTCAATTTTTGTGTAATTTCCTGGTTTACAGACAGCATCAACCCTCAACAAACAGTTGATTTAAAAAATTAACAAAGGTAAATGCAATTATCCTGTATTGAGTAATGCTTCGCTGCTGCTGATATCTTGCAATCGTATTAATTTTTGATTTTTGCGGTATTTTTTAATTGAGTCGGGCGAGCCAACTACATTTTTAAAGTGATTTTCAAACATTGTGGTGAGTTTTAGCCAATTTTTAGGGGATATATTTAAACGGGTTAAAATATTATTATTAGCATTATCAATGAAGCCGGGTTTATCATGACGGATGCAGCGTCCCGTTAAATCGACTAATTCAAGGTAATCTTCGATAGGGAAAGGCAAACCTTTAAGCATTGTTTTCTTTGGGTTACCGATAAACGGCGCTAACACTGAGGGTTGTTCACCTTGTTTAGCACATTTAGTCCGTAACATTATGCTGGTATGAGCTGAAGTTTCAGGCGTTTTTACTATATTCGCTCTTATCGGATTTAAATCAACGTAGGCCATACATGCGGCCAATGCAGCTTCATCGAGTAAAGGTTGCGATTTAAAGCGCCCCTCCCAGGTGCGACCTGTGCAGTTATCTTCCCGATTAGCTTGTCTGGCGATAGGTTCGTTTAATACGCGCATAAACCAGCTAATATCCATCAACCTTTTACGATATTCATCTGCGCATTTAATAACCAGTTTGTATGTGCAGCTGCACATACACTATGATTCGACATGACACTGAAACCGCAAACATCAATAGAGAAAACTTTTTCGAGCGTTAATAACCTGTCTTCGACCCAACCTCGTCTATGTTTATATGATTTGCCTGTATGGTTGTCTGTACCACAAAGAAATGCGCGACGTACCCAGCGGGATATGCAGTGTTTTTTAAGTTGAGTGTCTGCTTTTTTTTTGCTTTTTTTTTATATTTTAAGCTCTGCCCTGCTTAGTTCACTCAATTCCCCTATAGGAAAGTTGATTATTCCCTTACACCTTACTCACTCTAGGCGTTAACGTTCAAGTAAGCGCCAAACGTAATGTGAACCGCGCATAACGGTTTAACTTCATTGATATAATCAGATTTTTGGTCACTAAACTGACCCCTTTCACTTGTGTCATTTCCATAAACAGTGCTATCTTTATTTGTATTACTTTTTACAAAATGGAAGTACATAATGAAAAACAAAAAAAAGAAGCAAACCACCAGTAAAACAGCTAAACCCTGGTTTAAAGAATTTAGTGTTGAAATCTTAGTTTTTTTACTTCTAATCAGTTTCGTGTTACTCATTTAAATTCTTCATCACAAAACTAATTACATTCATAGTTGATGACATTAAGCTTCTTATTAATGGGAGCTATAAATACTTTCAGATACCTCAAAAGGCCGCTTAATAGCGGTCGGTAAAGCCTTGCTTTTAAAATTTGAATCAATAAGTTCATAGACGGCAGTAATTAAATCAACACGCCGTTCTTTCGCATAAGCTAATAATTCATCCATCTGCTCATCAGATAAAAAAAGTGAAACGGTGCTGCACATTACAGTTCCCCTAACACACCTTATTCAGGAATGTTCTTTATTTATTGTTATTTTTTTTTACTATTTTTCGTAACGCCTAGAGCTTCAATTAAAGCATCATGTAAAATAGATGCTCTACTACCCCCTAATTCACCCACAATATGATCAATATCTTGAAGCTCGTAATCATCAAATCGTAATTTAATAATATGCATTTAATTAGTTTTCGAACACTTTACATAAATTGATTCCTTTTGGTTTTGGTTAGTCCGTTAAATGGCTTTTTTAAATCTTACTGGCGGATAAATATCTGGTCGTATTACGTGGCAAGGAACTCCTGAAAGCTCTTCTATACCTAGAACCCTATCTGTTGGTATTTTCCCAACAGATACCCATTTACTAACAGCCATAGTTGACACGTTTAAAGCGTTAGCTAATGCTTTTTGAGAACCCATTGTCTCTATATCCAGCGAAACATATACCATTCAATATTTATGGTGTTGCAATGCAATTGTTTATGGCATTCAAGTGTTTGACAAGAACCAATTAGAAAATAAGGAAGCAGCATAATGTCCGGAGTAAATAAAGTAATCATCTTAGGCAACTTAGGACAAGTTCCTATGGTTCGTCATATGCCTAATGTCGAAGCAGTTGCAAACCTATCGGTTGCAACTTCTGAAACGTGGAAAGATAAACAAACAGGTCAACAGAAACAAAAAACTGAATGGCATCGTGTTGTCATGTTTGGCAGAAATAGCCAGTAAGCATCTGGTAAAAGGTTCCAAAATTTATATTGAAGGCACTCTGCAAACTCGTAAATGGCAAAACCAGCAAGGACAAGATCAATATACAACTGAGATTATTGTCCAAAGTTTTATCGGCACAATGCAAATGCTGAACTCTCCTGTTCAAAGTGGAGGCCAACATGCTAAAAGTTATTCCTGGCAGGGACACCAGCAAGGTACTTATCAGCAAAAGCCTGCGAAACAGCAATATACTAATACACCTCAACATCAAGGCGGTCACGCTCAACAGAGTCAGCAGCAATGCGGTTTTCAGCAACAAAATGTACAACCATATAACAGCCCTGATCGTTCATCTCGATTAAATCAACCTAAGGTTGCCCCCTCAAGAACCGATGATTGAGTTTGATGATGATATTCCCGTTTTGAGGAATACCAAAATAATAATTGTTGATTAAAATAAATAAATTGCCAAGGCAAAAGTTAAACTAGGAATTCAAAGGAAAAATCATGCAACAAACTAACAAAATTCAACCATTAAGTATTGGCGCCGATGCCAAAGGAATACTTTTATATCTGGTATCTCAGAACCAAAAACTACAAGATGAAATAAAAGCGCATGAACAATCGCCAACGTTTGTTTGCCCGCATTGTGGCTCAGCTATGGAGGTGATTGAAGTATTACCGCATATGTATTTACCACGTGCACCGCCATTACGGTTGCATTAGCAAATACAGGAGGGAAATTCAATGCTTACATTATCGAACTTTATTGATAAGGGGGTTCTTTGGTCACTTCACTAAAAACTAGGGTTAAGCGGTTATTAATGCGGGAGATTTAATGAAAAATAGCCAATTACAAAAAAATTTAACACGAATTGAGATTATAAAAATAGAGACGTCCAACCAACAAGCCAGTAGAACAACAGAGCAATCCCCATAGCACTGAGTGTGGTTCCCGCGGTTTCTTCATTGTAGGCCTTTTAGACACCAGCCATCAGCGTATGAGTCGTTGATAGGTTTGGTTTACTGGCTGGTATCTAAAAACCTTAACTTTGTTAACCTCAGTGTTTAATAATTTATGAATCAATTTTTTTGTGATCATGGCAATTTTCAACTTAGCTCAGATAAGAAAATGTATCCCAAAAACTTACAATGCATAAAATCCAATATTGACGGTCTAAGTCGCTTTGGGAGCGTTAGCGACTTAGAATATATTATTAAAGTTCAGCAATCATTGGAAATAATAACTATAGTCACCCCATTTTTATCAAAAATCAATTAGACTAGAGTAATGGTATAACCGACAATAAAAAGAACATCTTCGGTGGCAAAATTACCAGAGTTTTACTCCGTTTGGATGACTAGAACCTGAATGTTCAAATCATAGAGATCAGTGGTCGATTCTAGTGGAATACCAAATTATCACTCTTTAAGTAGAAGATTATGTCTTTAATCACAAATATTACACATTTTTTAGATCAAAACGGTGAAGTACCAGAACTTCCTGAAGAAGCTATTCAATTATTAAAGTTTTTAACTGATATTATTTCTGAAGTTTCAAAGGAAATTGAAGAGCCAATAATATGTACCAGTGTTGAATGCAGGGAACCAAACGGAACCTCTTGCTCAGGTGAAATTGACGCTTGCTGTAATGACGATGGGTATATTGAATGGATCTGTAACGAGTGTAATGAAAATGGCACTATTTCCCATTGGCGTGAGTCCCAATGGGACAATTCAATGTCAAAGTTGCATTAAAAAAACCCAGATTATATAACCGGGGGTAACACTGGGATAGTTTAGTTTTTTAACAGATTAGCTAAAATAGACTCAACACTGTAGACGTAAAACAGTATTATCTATTTTACATTTTATTATTAATGAAACGATGAAAAATTGCTTGAACTACTGATTTTTTAAAATCAACCTCTGGGTGTCATCACTTTAAACCTCTAGCAAAATGTGAATTCTTAAATTCAGTTTTTAGTGACTCTAATTGACTACCGGATAACTTACTTAAGTAAGACTCAATTTTAGCATTATTCAGCTCGTTTTCTTTGCGCTCACTTTCCTGTTTCTCCACCGTTTTAACTTGTTCTGTCTTTACTTGTACCGCCAACTTGTCTTGATTTTCTTTATAAAAACAGGTTGGTGTTTTTAACTCATCAATTGACGGTTTGTTTTTTAATATGCCAAAAAGGTAATTTTTAACGGACTTCCCTTTTACTTGTCATTTTTTATATTTTACGTAAATAATGAGTTGTTCCAAGTACCCTTCCCCTTGTTCCTGAAGAAGTTTATTAAAGTCTTTTGTGCTAATGCCTAGTTGAACAAATTCAGCTTCTAATGCCGATATATCTATTGGTTTTAATGATATTTCTTTTTGAATTGAATGATTATTTTGATGAAGCATTTCAGTTTTTTTACTGACAGTAAAAATAAAACCAACGATTCTCTTTCAAGCTTTATCTTCTTCAAAGCTAACTTTTATGTCAGTAACCTTATTGATCAAGTTGATTGTCGGAATAAGTAATCTGCTTTTTAAATGCCCGACCAACTTGTATTGATTTTTCTCAACGCTGAGGATTGTTCTTAGCTCTTCTATGGTAACTATCCCTGTAGTTCAACGATATAGAAATGAATAGAAATATGAATGAAGTTTGAAGTGCTGATCTTTCTTGAATAATTTTATATTTTCTATTTTTGGCGCTGAAAAATATTCGGTAACACCGATAAGGTAAGGCAACATATCATCATCAAGCTTTATATCAACATAGGCATTGCCGGAGTTTTTCGCGAATTGACAAGATTGAACGAGATTTTTTTTAATCCGACCGTCTTGTTGTTTGATCTTGATATATGATCACATCAACGAATCAGTCGCTTTATCAACTCTGGCAATGGCGTTTTTATCTGATTTAAGCATAGGGAAAAAATCGACTAATTTTTTGACGTAAATTCTAAAAGTAGTGAAACATGTATCATCTTTTCTTATTTCAGCAATAGCGATAGAGATAATTCGATGAGCGTCTGGCGATAACGTATATGACGCTGAACTATAATCATTTGACCTAACCATTGAGTTTTTTCAGTCAATTTTTGTTATTTCTTGTAGAGTCATAATCGTTTGATTATTTGATAATAATTTTACTGTATTGAATTATCACAGAAATGCAAATTTTGTGATAATAGTTAGACCATTCCAAAAAATGTGATAGTTGAATATTTGTTCCTGAAAAGCGTGATAATACGCCTGAAAAGTGTGATCGTTTTCCTGAAAAGCGTGATAGTTCTCCTTAGAAGTGTGATATTTAACGTTTTTGACGGCTTAACGAAGCTACAAAAACGAGCTCTAAACGTATTAAACGATAATAAAAGAATAAACGGACGTTGGTTTGTTTTTCTTTTAGGTTAATAATGTTTCCTGAAAAGTGTGATATTAGATTTAAGCCGTACAAGTTGATAATACTCTAACACGACCCCAACAAAAAGAGGGTTTATGTGTCTGTATGTTATTGAATCAACTCGCACTAAATATAATTTATAAACTAATCATATTGATAATTATATTGCAATAACATCTGTGATGTTTCGTATGGATTGCGAGCTCGTGTTTGTCTACCATTTTCAGCTATGATATATAGATTTTTTTTTGCTCTAGATGCTATAACATATAGTAATTTTGATTCAGAAGTTCGTGCTTTTTGAGCTGTCTGATTAATGATAATATCCCAATGAGGAATAAACCCCTTTAACATACCAAAAGCAATTACAGTCTCGTATTCTTCACCTTTTACGCCATGACAAGTATTTATAACAATACCTGTAGATTCTTTAAAAAAACTCCTAAACACATTAACTTCATTTCTATATTGATCTTCATTTAATTCTATATTTCTTTGAGCTTTTTCAAAAAACAAGCCATGTGCTTCATGTAAAGAAGAATCGACTTCTAATTCAATATCCAATTGTTCGATAAGATAATTAAAGCATTCACAAAGATAATCAGTTCCTACAATGGTTTCCGAAGAAAATTAATTTAGTATTTGTAGTAATTGTTTTGCAGTTAAATCGCTAGTTTTATGGTAGCTATCACCAAGGCGGGTAATAATTTCATTTGCCCATCTAATTCTCGTTGAATACAAGCTCCCTGAAGGAATTGTCAAAACAATTTTTGCAACTATTAGCCAAAAATTATCATGTTGACCATAAAAGGGGGATGAAGAAGGAGCATCAAACTTAACATTTGGCAGCAAAGAAATTAACTTTCTGGTTAAAGAACGAATCGGTGCCCACTGTGGTGCCACTATGCAAATTTCGTTTTCGCTAACTCCATTATTAAGTTCTTTTTTTATTATTGATGCAATTTCATCTGCTAGTTGGTCTTTGTGTATCGATTGATTTAAAAACTGAATAACCCCAGCAGATTTTGAGTAGTCAGCTTTAGCTGTAATACCATGCGTGTTTCTAAAAAAAGAAAAATAATCCACAACTCTTTGTGTAGATCGGTAATTATCTGAAAATTTAAAATGATTTAAATTACTGCCATCAAATTCAACATTTAATTCTAGTAAGCTCTTTGAAAGGCCACCAATACCGTCATAAATAGCTTGATTGACATCTCCAACAA
>JABSOI010000164.1 GCA_013216015.1 Alteromonadaceae bacterium
ACCGAGCTTTTAAAGCACATTTTAACATGACAGTAATGAGTTGGTTCTGTGAACAACGCATGTTACATGCAGCAAAACTACTGGAAAACACATCAAAGAGTATTATTCAAATTGCAGATCAGGTCGGTTACCTATATCCAAACCATTTTTCATTTGCGTTTAAACGTCGCTTTAATGTTACCCCTTTACGCTATAGAAACAACTTTCATCTAAAAAAGAATAAATCGTAGTAAGCAGTGAACATATCGTACTTTTTTTAATACTCAGTTACTAAAATGAAAACAAGTTAAAAATAAACGAACAATTAAAAAGCATTTATTGTCGTTTTAAATGTTGATGTTTGGCTTTGATTTTTAGTCAAACATCAACTGAAAAATAAAGTAAATATCCGGGAAGCAACTTATCCCGGAACTATTTGCCAACTATCTATTTTTTATCATTAATATTCCACATGGAACTGATGTGGCGGAGCTTACAAGGAAGAATGTAATGGAAAAGAAGTGGTATCAAATATACACCAAATCTAATGCTGAAAAAAAACTGTGCAACAAAATACGTGCGAATGGTCTTCAAGTTTTTTTACCCGTTAGAATACTAAAAAAGCAATGGTGTGACAGAGTAAAAGTGGTTGAAGAGCCCGCTTTAAAATCTTACCTTTTTGCTAAGTTGACGGATGATGAAATGCGTTTTGTCGAGCGTTTAACAGGGTTTTGCTTTTTTGTTACATACGGTTGTCCAAATAAAACAATACGTGATCAAAAAAAATGTTATCCCGACATTACAGATGCAACAATTAAATTGATCGCACTTACCTTAATGGAATACCCCAACGCAATTTGGCAGGAAAGTATTTTACTCAAAGGTAATAAAGTCGAATTTATCCAGGGAAGCTTAAAAGGTTACCAAGGCTTGTTAATAACTCAATCATCAGAAAAAAAAGTGGTTATTAATATACCCGGACTTAAACAATCATTAATTATTAACTTACCTAAGGCTTTGTTGAGGCAGATAATTAAACCTCATAAAACTAAACCTGACAAAACCTAACTTATTAAACCTAACGTTATTAAACCTAACGTTATTAAACCTAACGTTATTAAACCTAACGTTATTAAACCTAACGTTATTAAACCTAACTTATTAAACCTAATTTATTAAACCTAATTTATTAAACCTAATTTATTAAACCTAACTTATTAAACAATAAAGCCATGAGATTTAAACATTAAAATATTTGGCTGAAGACATTTAAACATTATTTAGGAAGCATCAATAAAAGTACTACTGCACGATAGCAAATATCCAAGAGCATGGATTCAGGCTATCCAGAATATACATTCTTCAATATTCCACATGGAACTGATGTGGCGGAGCTTGCCAGGAAGCATAATATGGAACATAAATGGTATCAAATATACACCCAAGTCAATGCTGAAAAAAAACTATACAACAAAATACAGGCGTATGGATTCCAGGCATTTTTGCCTATTAGAATATTAAAAAGACAATGGAGCGACAGAGTTAAAACTATTGAGGAACCTGCCTTTAAATCATATATTTTCGCCAAACTCAATTATAACGAAATGCGTTGTGTCGAGCGGTTATCTCAGTTTTGTTATTATGTTTCTTACGGAGGCTCCATCAACTCAACAGGTGAAAATAGCGATAGAATCTATCCTTACATTACCGACAAGACGGTTGAGCAAATAGAGCAAATTTTAATCGAACATCCTCACGCTACTATGGAAGATAATAAGTTGTTTAAAGGCGATAAAATTACCATCACCGAGGGAAGTTTAAAAAATTATCAAGGTAATTTATTGTCTGATCCATCGGGAAAAAAAGTGGCTATTAAGCTTCATGGTATGAAGCAATCTTTAGTCATTTCTGTACCTACAGTATTGTTGAAAAAGATAGCGTAATTAATTACCTGACAATAGTTGAAAAGATGTTCTGCGTATCTGCAATAAAGTAATTATACCAATTGTATTAAAGGATAAAACCATGATGACACAAGTGGGAATAGAACAATTGTTTTTAGATAACACCAAAGAACTCAGTAAGTTAAGCCTCACCTTTAGGACAAGGATTAAATGCTTGCTAATGGGGTTAGCTTCAAATGGACATGTTTTTATACGTTTAACTGACGCAGCAGCAAAAAGAAATAAGATTGGTTATAACCTTATTGAAGGGGACCAAGATTCGGTGGTAAGAATAGGCGAAAGACTAAGATTAACAGTAACAGATACTACGTTGGAACTTCGGCATGCTTAAAAAATGCGCCATTTTTCTGCTGCGTTGGCTGTTGCTACCCTGTTAGCCTTGGCGTTTATAAGTGCGCGTTATATTGATAAGGAAGAAGTGGTTAAACTTGATCACAGTAGTTAATTATCAAAGTTAATTATCAAAGTTAATTATCAAAGTTAATTATCAAAGTTAATTATTAAAGTTAAATCAAACGTCTTAGTGCAACTCCCTGATAAGAACAAATAATTGATCTCGGCAATATTTGCCCATAAACAAAATGGCTAAATAAAGGTTTTTACTTATGAAAACATTATCCTATCAATCAACAACCCTGGTTCAATGGCAGAAATTAACTCGTACGGTGGAAGATTTATTTTCATTAACCATTACAATGACCTCTGGTTGTAACAGTAAATGGAGATTAGGGTTTGAATGGTGTTATGTCATGAGTACAGTTAAGAAAAAGGGATTAACGCAGACAGACAAAGTAACAGATGAAAAAGGATTTGATCATGACTGAGCAACTAAACAAGCAACTAAACAAGCAACAAAAAAAGCAACAAAGTGAAACCCTCCCGGACATGGAAAAAACCAGTGTCAAAGAACAAAGCCTTGATGAACAAAGCCTAAGAGAGTTAAGTCGTAACTTATATGCTTTAGGTCAGGCAATAAAAGCAAATGAAAATGAGGAAACTACTTCTGCGCTGTTAAGTACTTTCCAGCAAAGTCTTGATGGTTTTATTCAGTTAACACGAATACAAAAGTTAAAGCATTGGTTCAGGTTAAATGATCTGGAACTTAAACTTATCGCTATTGCCTTTGTTAACGTATTAGAGCCGGAAACTGTTGCTCCCTTTTTAGGTTTAAGCTGGTTTGATCATGGTGCAACACTTACCCTAGAACGTGTCTTATTGCTCTGTCAGAAAAATCCACAAAGCAAGGTGACAAACTTAAATATGCTATTAAGTAATTTGAAGGTTTTTCATTGGAAGATTATATTCATCAGCGAACATTCCCAGCCGCTTATTCAGTCTTTAAATTTAGCGCCGGATATTTTTTCATATTTATTAGGTAATACAAAAAGTTTGGATAACACGCCGGTAGTTATACGTTGTCAATTCACGCAAGACGATATTGTAATTTCAGAATGTTTCGACCAGCTACTTAAGCAGCCTCTAGCACAAGTAAATACACTTTCCGGATTAAATAGTGATGAACGAACCGCATTAGTGGCACAGTTTGCCAGCAACAGTGCGTTGCCTTTGCATCATGTTGTGCAAGATGTCATTAATAATTTTAGCACCAATGATGTACTGGGGGCATTTCGGCAAGTTATATTGTTTGCTAACGGTAACGACAGTTATGTTTATTGGGCTGATTTACTCAGTTATATTCAACTGCGTAGCGAGTCTGACTGGTTATTACCTTTGCTGTTATCAAATACTAAACTGATATTGTTTTTTGATCAGCCAAAATCTTTTTTTTCAGTAAAACACCACGTACAAATAAACCAAGCTGGCGCAGGCAGTCTTAACTCAGACAGTAACTCAGAAAGCATTAACTGGTTGAATAAAAAACGGGTTGAGCAATGTCTACCACCGAACACTCAGCAATTATCGTTAGTATTAAGCTCTCCAGAGCCTGAAACTGTAGCAAAAGCATGGCTGGCGTTATCGGCCCATTTACTGCAAAAACAAGTATTGAAACAAAAAGTACAGCAACAAAACAGCCAGTTTATTCAGCCGTTATCAACTGAAAATGCCGATTATCTGGCTAATCTCTATCCTCTTTATCCATCTGTTATGAGTCAGGTGGCGGCGCATGTAAATGAATTGTTGGAAGAAAATAATGACAGTGAATCACTATTCCATTTATTACAACAAGCATGTTTGCAGGCAAATAGTGAAATAACCGGACAACTGGCTAGCCTGAGTCAACCAAGATATCAGCTACACGACATGATTTTGGCAGACAACACCCGAGAACAAATACAAGAATTAATTGACCGATTACGTTATAAGTCGCAGTTAAGTCAGGCAATTTCCGATTTTATGCCCGGCATTCAAGCACTGTTTTGGGGTAAGCCGGGTACAGGTAAATCAATGGCGGCAGAAGCTATTGCCGGACAGCTTAAATTACCTCTTTATAAAGTTAATTTGGCCAATGTTGCCAGTAAATGGATTGGCGAGTCTGAAAAACATCTGGCGAAATTATTTGATGATGCGCAAAAACAAAATGCAGTGCTGATGTTTGACGAAGCCGATGCCATATTTGCCAAGCGCAGCGAAGTAGAATCAAGCCAGGACAAAAATGCCAATATGGGGGTGAGTTATTTACTGCAACGCATGGAAACCTATACCGGGTTGCTCTTACTGAGCACCAACTTTAAAAGTAATTTAGACGAAGCCTTCTTAAGACGCTTTCACGGCGTGGTGGAATTTCCCCTGCCGAATGAAAAATTACGTTTTCAGCTTTGGCAACAAGTTTGGGGCAACCGACTGTTAATTGCCTCAGGTATTAATTTAAAAACCCTTGCGCAACATTTTGAGTTTTCACCTTCGCAAATTAAAAACATTGCCGAACGTTCCGTACTTTTTGCATTAAAAGCGCAACAAAAAAACGTCAGCAAACACTTGTTAGGTAAGGCAATAATGCGTGAGCTGGAAAAACAAAATGCCAGCTTCCTGGCTGAGCAGCAGCTAAACAACTGGCTGGCGCTAACTTAACTTATTTTAAATTAACTTATTTTAGCCATAACTATATTTACTCAAACTTACAGAAATTCAGGATAAATTCATGGACCCACTCGTTCTTCAAAAAATTCAAAAAGCACTGGACTCCCTCATCAGGGAAAAAGTATTAAGTTTAAACGCTGCTTCAACTGACGCGCTTGAGTTAAGTTTTGTTGCCCCCAACAGTGATTTTGTTGCAGAACTCGGTAATAAACCAGCCATTAATTGCTATTTAATCGCTATAAATGAAGACAAGTCCCGGCGAAAAAGTGAGCCAATGCGTTCAACGTTAAATAAAACAAAAACGGGTCGCACACTTTCTAAAGAGCCCAAGTATGTAGATCTCACTTACATGTTCACCGTGTGGTGTAAAGATAAACTCGGCTCTGCTGAAATTGAACATTTACTTATGGGTTATCTTATTTCTGGTTTAGGCATGTTTGAATTTATGCCGGAGGATATGCTCAGCAAGCATAAGTTCAAACAAAACCCTCACGGTATTCGTTTTACCCTGTTTGGTAGCGAATACAGTGACAAAATCAGTGGTCAGGTTTGGCAGGCTATGGGCTCTACTCCTAAACCTAGCTTAATGTTATCGCTGTCGGTGCCTGTTGCCGTACATGAACCGACACATTTACCTGTGGTAGGGGAAATTAATCGGGCACTGAGCAAAAAATAATATCAGCTCGGTTAGCTTTGTTATTTTAGAGCAACAAGTCAAATAAACAGCCATAGCACTCTCTGGCAATTTCTATTTTAATCTTTAACATTCAGGTTCTCTTAATGAAAAATACCGATATAAGAAATCGTATTAAAAAATTCTTCCAACCCGGTGATGTACCCACGTCGACACAGTTTGATGATCTTATTGATCATGCACTTGATCTTAGTGTTAGTCAGAGCTTATCTGATACACAATTAATGTATGCGGCGGATTATATCCACACTGAAAAGGTCGTTAATCTTGCAGACGTTACGAGTTTAAGAGCCGATGGTCATGTACTAGTTAATGGTGAAACTGTATTACTTATAGCTCAGCATCTTATTGATGAAAATGAATATCAGTCAGCTAGTGATAATGGTTTGTATGAAATAATAAATGGCAAGCTAACACGTTTGGAGTCACTTTTAGTTGACGACATTCTCAATATTAATAGTGCGTTTGACTTCGATGAACTTGACACAAGTCTGGGGCAAATATCGCTTAAATCACAGCAACTGGGCTGGGCGGTAAAAGTACTTAACGGGAGCAAATATACAAATTCATTTTGGATGACATATCGGGTTGAATCTAACGGTGTTGATAGTTGGCCGGATAATTATTGGCATGCCAGAAAAGATTTAAATCTTAATCATATTCTTCAGGGAACTTTAGAAAATGATCGTTTGCCCGCAGATATTTCGGTCACTAATTTATCAGGTACTTTATCTGGTAATGGTGTAGGTATAACGGATTTGAATGCTGGTGAAATAACGTCAGGTACGCTGGATAATGCTCGTTTGCCAGCAGATGTTTCGGTGATTAATTTATCAGGTAACCTATCAGGCACAGGTGCAGGTATAACGGCATTAAATGCTGATAACATATCGGCAGGCACACTTAATAATAACCGTTTACCAGCAGATATATCAGTTACTAGTTTATCTGGTAACATCTCAGGAAATGGTGCAGGTATAACGGCATTAAATGCTGATAACATATCGGCAGGCACACTTAATAATAACCGTTTACCAGCAGATAT
>JABSOI010000165.1 GCA_013216015.1 Alteromonadaceae bacterium
TATCTGATACGAGTGATCCTGGAGAGAAAGGAGAAACAGTCGCATTTGGTAACTCAATTTATAAGGAAATGGGGTTGGAGGAACAAGTTTCATACCTTGCATATGATCAAACGGGGAAAACTCATGTTACAAATTTTGAATACACACAAGGTCAAGTAATTGATCGCGCATTTACCTTACGTTCAGAAACTATAGGTACAGATGATTTTGATAGTTCTATAGGTGGTGAATTAAATGATCTTATTATTGGAAATGAACGAGCCAATACCCTTGTTGGTGGTGCAGGAAGTGATTTTTTGTATGGCGGTGATGGCAATGACCATTTAGTTGGCGGAGAAGGTGCAGACTATCTCAATGGTGGTAATGATGATTCGATTGATACTGCATTCTATACAAATAGCAACGCAGGTGTAACCGTTGATTTGTCTGAAGGAATTGGCAAGAACGGTGATGCACAAGGCGACATTCTCGTTGGCATAGAAAGTTTAGTAGGCTCTGCTTATGATGATAAATTGGTTGGTGATAGCTCAAATAATGAATTAGCAGGTGGTGAGGGAGATGATGAATTAAATGGTGGAGTAGGAGCAGACGTTCTTGATGGTGGTAAAGGAACTGATGATATTGCTGCATATACAGGTAGTAACTCTGGCATAAATATTAATTTATTCACTGAAACCGCTAGCGGCGGCGATGCAGAGGGTGACACCCTGATAAGCATTGAAAATATTGTCGGTTCAGCGCATAACGACAATATTACAGGTGATGACCAAGATAATAAAATTGAAGGTATGAATGGGGCCGATACACTTGCTGGTGGCAAAGGAAATGATGATTTAAGTGGAGGCTCTGGAAATGATACCTTACTTGGTGAGGCTGGTGATGACGTATTAATTGGTGGGTCAGGCAATGATTCATTAGACGGCGGCATTGGTAATGACACCTTAGAAGGTAATGCTGGTAATGATATTTACTTGTTCAACCTTGGTGACGGACAAGATACCGTTTTTGATAGTAGCGGCATTGATAAAATTGTTTTTGGTGAAGGTATTACAGCTGAAAATTGTCGAATAACTCATGATAATACACAGAGCCATTGGATTGTGGAGCTATTAGATGATAACGGCGATTTGACTGGTGATAAAATTACGGTTGAAAATGCTTATAGTAATACTAATCATCAAATTGAAAGTTTTGAATTTTCTGATGGCACATCTCTTAATTTGGCTGAAATTCAGCTTGCTGCACAAACATTATACACAGAGCCACAACCCCAACCTTTTTATATTACCCATGATAATAATGTCGATGATCAAGACTTTTATGGTAGTCATCTCGATGACGGCTATTTATATAACTTAGGTGGTGGTAACGACACTATTAATGAACTAGATGGTTATGGTTTTGATACCATCGTTTTTGGTGCTGATATTACGCCAGAGAGTATCGAGTTTTTTCATAATGAGATTGATTTAACCCTTATTTTTCCTAATCAACAAACACTCACCATCTTAAACTACTATGCTTTTATATACGAAGACGACTACTACTTCGACGAAGAAGCATTCGACCCCAAATCTGAATCCGACTACTACATTGATAGCACATGGACGATTGAACGTTTTGAATTTGCCGATGGGTCGTTTTGGGGGGCCGAATATTCGAATGATAGCTCATATTATGATAACCCATATGTAGGTAATGACTCATCTGAAACAATAAATGGCTCAGATGGTGATGATATCATTCATGGTGGTAAAGGTGACGATACTTTAAACGGTGGTTTAGGTGACGATACCTATCTCTATAACTTAGGTGATGGTAACGATATTATCTCTGATAGCTATGGCTCAAATACCTTAAGCTTTGGCGAGAGTATCACGCCAGATAATATCACCGTGTTCGCAAGTGGTAGCTTCTGGTCAGGTGCTCTAACAGTTAATGTATCGAACGGAGAACAAATTGTCATACAAGGAGGTAATGAAGAAAACCTAACCATTCAATCTTTTAGATTTTTTGATGGTACAATCTGGGAAGCTACAGATATTCTGGCTAATATGGTGGTTGCTGGTACAGACGGTGACGACAATATGAATTACAAAAACCTTTCTACGGGTGCTACCTATAATATGGGGTTAGGTAACGATATCATTTATGGTGGTACGGGCGATGATATTTACTTATTCAACGTTGGTGATGGACAAGATATTTTGTCTGACAGTAAAGGCACCGATAAAATTGTTTTTGGCGAAGGACTTACTGCTGACAATTTACGAATTACTCATGATGATACACAGAGCCATTGGATTGTTGAACTTTTAGATGATAATGGCGATTTAACGGGTGATAAAATTACCGTTGAAAATGCTTATGCGACTGTTTCTGGTACTGTGAGCGGTGAGAAAGGTGAGTTACTGGATTCATTTTTAATTGAAAGCTTTGAGTTTTCTGATGGTACATCTATGAGCTTTGAACAAATTCAAGCAGCGGCAAATTTAGATGATTCACTTGCTGGAAGCTCGGAAAGTGAAACGTTAAATGACGGTAACGATAATAGCAACGACTTCTTTAGCTTAGAAACGCTACTCGATGGCGCAGGTATCATAGCGGATTATATCAGTATGACTGTGACCGATATATTAATTACAGTATCCGACTACTTTACGAATACCATTGCAAATTGGACTCATTCATACAGTAGCCCTATAGATCAATTTGAATTTGACGATGACACGGTAGGGGAAGCGACAGATATTATCAGTAACGTTTCTGTTGAAGCTGATATAACACCCGTATTGAACCAGACTCAGTCAACGACTATTGAGCCTAAGCAAAGTGAACCTTTTTCAGAAAATTCATCAATTGACTCTAACCTTAACCTTCTAATTCAGTCTTACTCAAGCTTTGATGATGCGTCTGACGAATCTGGACTGGAGTTGTCAAAAAAAGGTAATTCAATTGTTTTACCTGTTATTGAAAGTGCTATATAAATGGACAAAATAAATGCAGGTATCCATCTAGGATACTTGCAGCGTAGCCAATGATGGTTATTTAAATACACTTTAACACACGTTTAAATTCTCAAACTAGCAGCTCGTTTCTCATTTTAAGCACGTTGCTACAGGTCAGATCAACTTGATCACAGAAACATAAAAAACATAGCCACCCAACACGATAAAAATGAAATACAAGAGTTAAAATTTTAACTGATAGTGAAGATTCAAACCCTTGAACTGTTTTTTTAGTGTATTTCTAAGTATTTGGTCATGTAAAATCAATACACATTAACTTTTTGTCTAATTTCCTGTTTTACCAGAACAATAATCCATCAACAAACCGTTGATTTAAAAATTTACAAAGGTAAATGCAATTATCCTGTATTGAATAATGCTTCGCTACTGCAGATATCTTGCAATCGTTTTAATTTTTGATTTTGACGGTATTTTTTAATTGAGGCGGGTGAACCTACGACATTTTTAAAGTGACTTTCAAACTTTGTGGTGAGTTTTAGCCAGTTTTCAGGGGATATATTTAAACGGGTTAAAATATTATTGTTGGCATTATCAATGAAGCCGGGTTTATCATGACGGATGCAACGTCCCGTTAAATCGACTAATTCAAAGTAATCTTCGATAGGGAAAGGTAAACCTGTAGACATACCTTTTTTAGGGTTACCAATAAATGGCGCTAGCACTGAGGGTTGTTCACCTTGTTTAGCATATTTAGTCCGTAGCATTATACTGGTATGAGCTGAAGTTTCAGGTGTTTTTGTAATATTCGCTCTTATCGGATTTAAATCAACATAGGCCATACAAGCAGGTAATGCTGCTTCAGCGAGTAAGGGTTGTGATTTAAAACGCCCCTCCCACAAATTTTGTATGGAACAAATTTGAACAGCTTTATCTGGCCCGTAGGGTGAACGCCATGGATGGCAGTGAATAAAATCGACCTGTGCAGTTATCTTCCTGATTAGCTTGTCTGGCGATAGGTTCATTTAATGCACGCATAAACCAGCTAATATCCATTAATCTTTGTCGATATTCCTCTGCGCTTTTAATAACGAGTTTCATAATGACTTTTGGAAGTTTTACACCATTAATATATTGTTGAGTGAATATCGTCCCATTAAATAATTGGTGCCATTTATGTAGAACTTCTTCAATCGACCAAGATTTAGCAGTGTTTTCATCAATATAAAGGACAGTGATTGGACATGACACTGAAAGCGCAAACATCAATAGCGAAAACTTTTGCTAGTGTTAATAGTCTGTTTTCGACCCATCCTCGTCTATGTTCATATGATTTACCTGTATGGTTGTCTTTACCACAAAGAAATGCGCGACGTACGCAACGGGAAATGCAGTGATAAAATGGGGTGTCGATCAAACTTACTTGCTGACATCTTGGTTTTGGCATGTTGTCTCTCATCCTTGAGTTTACTGATTTTTCCATTCTAATTTTGTTGAGATTGTATTACAAGTTTTTGTTGGGTGTCTTGTTTTTTAGCCTAATTAACGACAACTTACTATTTTTTAATCGGTTTATCATAGATATCCATAAAATGTTTTTATTGTTATTTTTCTCTTTATTAAAAATAAGAAAAAAGTCAGCCCCTTGCCGACAGGCAAAAAATGTAGCACCAATTAACACAAAAAAACAAAAACACAAAAATATAACAAGTAACTAATATTGCATAAATATACGTACTGCGAATTAAAATTCACAGTGCCTACTTTAAATAATAAACTATCACAACCCTATTTATTCATATTTTATTCCACTAAAGCCAATAAAGCCGCACTTTAACAACATAAAATAGAATAAAACCGCACAAAACACACAGTAAATTATTTTGTATCAATTAAAAAATAAAATTAAAAAATATTTTAGTGGATAAAAATACCATTATATTGATTATTTAACAGTGGTATATTTAATGTCACAGCTATTGAGAACATATTATTAGAGATGGGATTTGGTGATGCTACATGTGAATTTTTTTAACATTTCATTTTTTTGATTGGGTGGCATATTGTTTTCCAGTTTTCTTACAGGGGAAGATGAAAAAACATCGTTAAAATTTGGTAATTGAATAACTAATATTATAAACACAATTTCCGGGTCGGTTTGGGGCACTTAGCGAGGTAGGATTTATTGTGCCAATGTTGTTTTTTGGATTAGTAATAATTATGGCTAATACCTTGGTATACATTAACACAAGGCTAATTTTCCATCTCGTTCTGGAGCTAAAGTTAATTACAACTTGTGTCGCTTTTACCACACAGCGGACGTTATCCTATGAAGGTATAAAGTTGATTCGGATTAGATTTTGTATCGATAACGACCGCCATAACTTGTTGCTGAACATAGTGGCCTGCCCTTTAGGCCACTATAGTTCGACAATCGAGTTCATAGCCTGGTTATGTTTTATTGCCACTATTTCCACCAAACTCCTTTTTTTTATCATTGCAAAATGAAATTAGTAGCTCAAGCGATTCTTTGTCGTGTATATGCTTTTTTATGAGTTGGTCGGTTTCGCTGGCGTATGTTTTTGACTCGACCTTACAACGACGGAGGACTAATCGTTGAATTATATCAACTATCACCGCCCAGACATCACTGGATATTGTTTCGTTTGGCACAAGTTTATTCTCTAAGCGCTGATAAGAATCAATGCTACCATCCAGTTTTATATACAACTTCAGCTGTTCTTTAGTGAGCATAGGTCACCCCAAAAATATAACGCTTAACTTAAGCGGAATAATATAGTTGGCAAAAATGTAGAACGGAGTGAAAACAGCCAACTGTATTTTTTCCGTTTGAAGTTCTTTGTAAGTTAATATACACAATCCGACCTTAACTTACCCATACCTCATTGGTTATTTGACAATCTATAGCATCTAAGGCCATATGAACAGACAAACCTAAACCAACAAGCCTGGTTTTTGGCACGAAACAAAGAACAACATACAATGCTACAAACCAAATTTGGTGCAATGGATGAAAACCAATACTGCAACGATTTGGGTTATATATTGGATCAGCTAATAGATGATCAATATCTACAAGCATCGTCACAATCATTACAAAATAGGCAGTCTTCCAAATATTTCGATAAAAAAGTCCTACCAATAAAGCTGGAACAAAAAAATGTAAACCTAAATGAAGCATGTGAGCGCCACTCTCTATTTATCACCTAACACTTATTATGGATACTCTTCAGTAATGTCCGTTCCATAACTTTTATTTAATTCGCATTAATATCCCATAAGTTCAAAAAATTAGAAACTACAAATTGCGAATTTTTATCAAAATTTGGATATTGGCGAAACATCTCAGTAATATGACACGAATAATTCGAGAAAAGCGGCTAGAGAAAAGCGGCCACCCATGTTACCAACTATCTTGAATAGTTAGTTGGCCATCCACTTCATGAGGGAACTCCCCTTATAACGTTAAGTTATAAATGAAATTAATAATTTTTCACTTAATGAACACACTATTTTTCTATGTTCACTGAGAGGTTGTGAATTTCAATGAGATTTCCGAGCTATCTATCAGTTTTGTTGTTTTACAAACAGCATGAATCCTCAGCTTTACGCTGAATGGGTT
>JABSOI010000166.1 GCA_013216015.1 Alteromonadaceae bacterium
AATCCGTAATAAGAAAATATATGTCTCCTGTTCTGAGAAGTGCTGAATTAAAAATGAAATGCTTAGGTCGCTTTCGCCCCAAAGCGAGTTATAACTATGGTTCACTTTTACCACCAAGAAGTCATTAGCGGTGAACTATTTTTAACTATCCATTGGTTAAAAGCTAATGCTCACTTTTACCACAAAGTGGTCCAAATTAATTGCAAAAAAGACTTCACTTTTATGCTCACTATCTTAGGGATAGCTGACCTTAGAAGAAATTTTCAAAATAAATTGGTTTGTGTAGTGAGGAGGTAAGTATAAAATTTATACTTACCTCCTCCTTCATTATGCAATCAGTTTTTGATTGGTACTATACCGTCATTGACAAAAGATAATAGGTCCTCTGTTGATAACGCACCTAAACCTAATGAAGTTAAGGTTCTTCCTTCTTTATAAAAATCTCTTTTTAAAATGCCACCACACATCTCTATTAAGCGATGACACTCAGGCACAGCAATATTCAATTTATCAGCTAATGATGCTAATAAAACCAATCCCATAGGAACATCTTCTGTAATATAACGATTATCAAAACTATAGGGACCTGGTGGTGATGATAATTTATAACTTTCAAATACATCTCTTGAATTTTGCGTGAGATCTTCCTCGTTTCTAAATAAACAGGCATCTAGATAAGGGGTTGATTCACATCCTAGAGCACTTAATGCCGCCATCTTTTCCGCGTCTAATTTTTCTATCATTAGCCAAGCCATTTCTGTCGAAAGTGCGTCTCTGTACATATATGGAACTTCATCAGGATGGTGTTTTGCACAATACTCAAGCATCGGGTACATAACATACATGCCCACTGTGTGAACAATGATATTGGGATTATGTAGTGCTGATTCGAATATATTTTTTCGAACGTTGTTCATTTCAATGTTATAGGCAGGAAATAAACGGGAGGCAATGGCCATGCCTTCAGTAGTTCTTGAAGCTGGAAAAAATGATAGAGAGTTTCTGACATTTTTGAATAAGACTTTTACTGTACCAGGTGAGACTATTCTTGCATCATTAGGGGTTGATTCACCCTCAGCAAAGATTGGATTATTATCGCAAAATTGATGATAAAACAAACTTCCTGCGTATCCTGGAACTAACACGACCAATTGATCATCCTGAAAATACTTGGCAATCCGTTCAGCTAAAGCTTGATGGTATGTTGTTTGAATGAAAATCATCACAACATCTGCTCCTTCGATCGCTTTTTTGGAATATCGAGTGATCATTTCCAATGGTTGGAAAGTTTTTTCGGCATCATCGGCACTATCGGTAAAATGGCCATTGCTGGTGTTATTGACGCAATATATCCCTTTATTGCTGACCATTGCTTCAAAGTGCTCATCATGTGTAATACGATTTGATGTCTTCAATAGTCTTACATTATGTCCAGCCTCGGCAGCCATAAACGCACAAGCAGAACCTGCGTTACCCGCTCCAATTATGGTGATTTTCATTATGATTCCTTTAATTATTGATCTTATTTCAAAGGGATAAATACTTATCCTTTGAAAGCATAAAACAATAGAAATGTAGATGTGTAGATGTGTAGATGTGTATTTAGAATGATTTTTCTAAAACGCTAGTTCAAACAGTACCTAATTCCAATAACTTAACCGATTACTACAGGTAGTCAAATGAACAGTGTGAATTTTGTGGCTGCATTATAGCCTATACTCTTGAAAGATGTCGGAATAATTGAATTAAAGGCTGTAGAGTTCTGTTACAGACAGGCCCGCAATACCGAGTGATTTTGGGGTGCGTAGCGCCTCTGCTGCATAGTCACGATTCATGAGTACCGACGTAAGCTGAATGATGGCATCAATGCTCGGGGTCTCTACGCCGACCTGCTTCGCCAGCCCAGACATGAACACAAGACCGTAACCTACATCCTCATTAATATAACGATGATCAAGTTGTGGTTGGGCAGAAATACCCTGAAAACCAGGCGCTTTTCGATAAGCTGAGCCATAGTTATTTTCCCGCATATAGCCCTGATGTATGCCTATTTCCGGATCAGAGAGGATGGTAATACCCAGACGCTCGCCGATGGCAATCCGTTCCCGATCGACAGCCTCAATGAGCCGTCCCACAGAATCGGTCACACCTTCTTCGTAGAACAGGAAATCTTCAGCCCCTTCAATGCGTGCTGCGTTAGTCAAGGATACGGCAGGGTGAATGACGGGGTTGGCATTTTGCAGACTGGTTTGGATCACGTTGTGTGCTGGTTCCATTCCTGGATATACATCCGCAATCAATTGCAATATGTCAGCTGTATGTCGGCTAGGTAAGGCAGCTAGAAGATTGCCGGCTTTCAATTTGAGAAATACCTGCACTCGGCCCGGTTCGAGCAGGCGAACCGCATACTGAAGTGTGTGGGTTTCCGCAATCAGTACAGAATCATCCTCAAGCCCCAGTCCAGCAGCTTGCTTGAATACTAGAGCACCTGCACAGGACCCTGGGCTAATAATAACGGTTTGTCCAGACTTTAGTTTGCCCGCACAGGCTTCACCGAATGGTAATGTGCTGAATGCAGGCCCTATGACATAAATAAGCTCGGCATCTTCTAACGCTTTATCGATGTCATGTCCTGCGTAGGCTACAGGGCTAAACCCCGAGATATCTCCTTCTGCATAGATACCTCCTTGGTTGGCTATCGCCTCGATATTACTGGGAAACTCTGGAAAATCGAACAGCCTGACAGAATGCCCATGATTGGCGTAATCGAAGGCTGTAACCGAACCACCAGCACCGGCTCCCAATATCGTTACATTCATTAGTTTTCTCCATATGACATCGATTTGAGTACGGGAATATATACGCCAAATTTATCAAGTTCAAAAGGCATCAAAGACCCGTTTAGGGTTCTATACATCATTTTCAGATTTTACCTTGTATGTTTCATTGTATAACAAGGTCAGTTTAATGCACTCTTAAATGACTAACGCCAAAAAAGTCTTTGATTATAGGAATAATAAAAGCCCTTTACCCTCCAAACTTCATACAAGTATGATATTTATGTCAGCTATATGATCGGAAAGTTGACCTTTCATATCTGTTACTACCTATGTCCTCTGTGCGCACCAAGAAGTCCTTAACGTGACCTGTTTTTAGTATAGTCAATGCGGGGTCGGGCTAGCAATGCGGGGTCGGACCTACATAACCTACTGAATAGAAGAGTAATTAGCCCCATAATAAGTGAATAAATTGGCTTAAAAGCCTCTTTTTGACTACAAAATCAAATCTTAAAAGAAGAAGATATATCCCTAGAGCCAATCGTTATTTTATTCTAGGTCATGTTCGGCATATTATACATCGTTGTCATAAACAATAGTTTTTACTTAAATTTAAACGAGATAGAGAGGGTTGGTTGTATTGGTTATGGGAAGTTAAAAGCGCTTTGGTTTAACCATTCTTAATTATACTGTCACTAAAGTCAGACACTTACTTGTATTTTGAACGTGGGAATCGCGATCACTCATTAGGTATGAGTTTTACTCTTTACTTGGTCAATTAATAATCAGCCAAGAATAGTGACATCAAAGTTAACCTTATCTATAATAGTAATTACAAATGTAAGTACAACTTCTAAAATGAAATTCGACTGGGATAAAAATAAAAACGCAATTAATATCCAAAAACATGGGATTGACTTTGCTGATGTTATTGATATTTTTAATCATCCGATGCTGACGATGGTTGATAATCGAGAATATTACAAAGAAGAACGATGGATTGGAATAGGATGGTTAAAATCCTTAATTGGCGTGGTTATATATACTGAACGAGTTGGCGATACAATTCGAATAATCTCAGCCCGAAAAGCAACAAAACACGAGGTGAAAAGATATGAGCAAAGTATCAAATACTGATTTAAAAAAATTAGCCGCTATGGAAGATAAAGATATTGATATGAGTGATATTGCAGAACTTGATGAAAATTTTTTTCGTAATGCTGAGCTACGAGTTCCACCTAAACAATCAGTAACAATGAGGTTAGACAGCGATGTTTTAGCTTGGTTTAAAGCACAAGGACAAGGTTATCAAACACGTATAAATAAGTTATTACGCAGTTACATGGATGTGCAATTACATCATGTTGATCACAGCGAAAGAAAATAAACAGTGTTAAATTTGTGCCTCTTAATAAATTTTTTGATCACCGTAAATTGAAGATTGAATAATACAGGTAACTTTACTTTTAAAATTGTAGGGGAGCCTGAGTTCCTAGGAAAGAAATGCGGTCAGGTCGCTTTTTTATTGAGATTTTTAATAATACTAACAATCTTACGATCAAATGCCTCGTTATTTTGACGTTCTTGTCTGATTTGATGGGTTGCACTACTCACCGATCCTATAGCGGTAAGATGGAAGTGCTTCGCTATTGTTGATAATTTCGCGCCTGTTAACTCTTGACATAAATGCATTGCAACTTTTCTTTTCTCGTTTTTGGCTTTTCCTTGTGTTGCAACTGTTAACTCACTAACTGAACAATTATAAAAACAGGCAACCCCTTTAATCACTTCAGCCAAGTCAGTATCAGGGTGTACCAAGCGGCTTTTTTGTTCAAGTTCCAATTCTGGTAATAATTCATCATAAATCCATTCTTTGAAATCTTGATCGCCAATGATTGTCGCATAATTGTTCTTACCATAAAAATTGGCCGTGTTTTCATCAACTCCCTTAGCAACAAACTATCGATATCCTTCAAAGCGATCATGATGGCCCAGTATGCCTAAAGTATAGCTCACTACTTTCAAAAAACGACTTGACCCCCTGTCCTCCTTGACCCCTGTCCTAATAGATAAATTCTTAATTGTTAGCCGCATAGTTGTATCGTCGACCACTTGTGATACTATAGTGATACATTTTCCCGTTCTAAGTTGAGTTAAACATGAGAGTAGAACTAGTTACGACTCTAAAACGTCAAGCAACCAGAATCTTAGCTGAGCTCCATTCCTCAAAAGAGCCAGTGTTAATTACTGAGCATGGGCAACCATCTGCATATTTAGTAGATGTAGAGCATTATGATTTCATGCAACAACGAATGGAAATACTCGAAGGTGTAGCTAGAGGTGAGCAGGCTATTAAAAATGGAGATACATTTTCTAATCAAGAAGCGAAAGAGAAAATGAGCAAATGGCTGAGATAATTTGGACAGCACCCGCTCTTAGTAATTTGAATGAAATAGCAGAATATATAGCTTTAAGTAATCTAGCTTCTGCTAAAAGTTTAACACAGAAAGTATTTGATAAAATTACTAGGTTAGAAAGCCACCCTGAATCGGGGAAGGTTCCCATTGAGTTAAAACATTTTAACTATAGAGAAATTATTGTTAACCCATGTCGTATTTTTTATAAAGTCGAAAATAATAGAGTTTATATACTACATGTTATGCGCCAAGAACGAGATCTTAGAAAATTTCTTTTAAGCACTTAAATACCAATCAATGCGGGGTCGGAATTCAATGCGGGGTCGGACCTACATAACCTACTGAATAGAAGAGTAATTAGCTCCATAATAAGTGAATAAATTGGCTTAAAAGCCTCTTTTTGACTACAAAATCAAATCTTCAAAAAAGAAGATATATCCCCAGAGCCAATCGTTATTTTATCCTAGGCCATGTTTGGCATATTATGCATCGCTGTCATAAACAATAGTTTTTACTTAAATTTAAACGAGATAGAGAATAAGAGAGGGGGTGTGCGGCCGAGCTAGGTCGGTAATTCTAGTGAGTGGAAATCTCACTCTGGCAAGGTTGGTCCCAGCCACCAGATAGTAAACATCGGGCAGGCGGAGGTAACTCCAAATGTTAAGCACGATGGGCGCAAGCCAGCAGGCCGTAAGCATTAGCTGAAGTGATTTAGCCTCGTAATTTTTTTTACACAAACAGGGCGACAGAGTACCCCTTCTGGAAGCCACCATTCTATGAAGCGCAATGACAAGTGACATAGAGCTGTTTCGGGGTTGTAAAGCATGGCATGTTGGACATTAAGAATTAACGGCAACTCGGGAGAGCCTAAGCGGTCTTTCAAAGAAGAGAGTAAGTTGAACAAGCGATAATAAAGCAAGAACAACTGATGCTGCTTAGGCAGTCGGATGGTGGCGTAGTACCTGTGAAAGTGTGTAATGCAACTGGAGGAAAGGCCATCACGATAACAACAGCGTTTTAAGGACACATGAATCGTGCACAGCTTTGAAGTAACCGTGACAACAAAATTACAACGCATAGCAATGAAAGCCAGCAACGATAAACAGTGCAAGTTCACTAGCTTATTTCATTTAATGAATAAAGAATTACTGCTGGAATGTTTTGCGCAGCTCAAGGGAAAAGCCGCGGCAGGCATAGACAATGTTACCAAAGAATCATACGCCAGAAA
>JABSOI010000167.1 GCA_013216015.1 Alteromonadaceae bacterium
TTCATCACTCGAACTTTTAATGTCACGTTCACCGTTCCAAATCCACACTTTTTAGCGGTGGGTGTCCGGATTAATTCCGGATTAATTCTATTACCGACATGTGATATCAGCCACATAGCATTGGCTTTGGTTAGGGTAATACGTTTCCCCGGCATAACAATAGATCTAAACAGCATTATAAAAAGTAACTTACCCTCTTTAGCGTACTGCAGGCTATTCAACAAAGTCACTACACCAACTTGGCAAAATATCACGGTATTGAATGGTTACACCATTTTGTATCGTCAATATTTTTTCAAAGGGCCGATCTAATCTTGAATTATCAAACACAATAAAGTTATCGGCTAATTGTGCGGCAACCGCAACGTTTTTTAAGGTACGAGGAAGGCGAGCACGAATTTTTTCTTCCGGCACACTATGACCACCTTCATTGACTCGATTACAAACACGGGCAATATTTAATTCAGGCTCAGCAACATGAACAAAAACTAGATTAATACAATAACCTAGCGCTTTCGCCTTAGCGACAAAGTCAATTTTTGAATGATGTGAAAAAACTGTTTCAAAACAAAATGAACGCCCTTGAATCAGTAAATCTTCACGCATTTTAGTCGCTATTTGTGCCGCATGGTAACTGTTAGCTTCTGCTGCTTCACCAAAAACGTCTTTGGCTATTTCATCGGCATTAACAAAAGCCATACCTTTGGGCTTTAAAAACACATTAAAAAATGTTGTTTTACCGGCACCATTCCCACCGGATAATAACCATAAAGATTTACTCATTAGGGGTAACCGCTAAAAAGTCACCTGCTTTAAATAACCCTATGGTAACGCTGCCATCGGGCGCTATTTGCTCCAGAAACCCAGGGTGTGAATCACTCGCTTGATATCTTATTTTACCGTTCGCAATAGTTTGTGACAATTCACCACTTGCAGCGCGTAAGTGTACTTCATTAAGTACATCGTCAAAATTAACAGAAGAGTCAACCACGGGTTGCACTGATATTTTTGTTAGTCCGGCATTTATATCGAGTAACGTTTGCGGTGTAATAATGTCACTCATTTTTTGCCCTAAATAAGCCCAATACTCAATCTGTTCAGCCGCGCTACGATGCATCAAAGCACCAATAACTTTCGCTGAGTTCATGAGATCATTTTGTAATCTTATGGGGGATATCGCTTTGGCCATGGGTTGCCCTCTCAAATAACGTAGCATATCACTACATTAAATACTGTAGCGTACTGCTCTACATATTACAAAAGGTTTTGCCAGTAAAAGGCTAAAGACTTGGCAAGGCGGTATTGTCCAAGGTACCTTCCCTCATCTATGGGTTAATACCATGGAACTATTTGAGTTAAGCTAATCCGAAAAATAGAGCTAAGACTAAAAATAATAGGTCATCAGTGTTTGATAAGTCACGCCAAATATTTGCGGCAAGCACTTAAGTTGGTCGTCGTTTCAATTGCTGATGCTGACAAAAATCAGACAACACCTCGCTATGTCCTACTGGCCCATGAAAAAGTATTTTAAACTCAGTGACCAGTTTAAACCAATTGTCAGGGCAGATATTTAATCGGCTTAATAATACCGGTACGGGTGCCGCTATAAAGCCGCGCTTCCCTAGTCGAATACTACGGCCAGTCAATTCAACTAATTCTAAATAATCAACGAGTTCAAAAGGTAAACCTTTAGGCATGTGTTTTCTCGGGTTGCCAACAAAAGCTAATAAAGCTCTCGGTTGCTCACCTTTACCCGCGGCCGTTATACGTTGTTGAATACTGGTATGATCAGAGCTTTCCGGTGTTTCAGCCATTTTCGCGCGGATCGGGTTTAAATCAACATACGCCATACACGCAGCAAGCGCCGCCTCATCGAGTAATGGCTGCGATTACTCCCTATTTAAGAGCAGCGCCCTTCCCAGAAGTGGCCGGTACAGTCGTCTTCTTGATTTGCTCGGCGGGCAATAGAGTCGTTTACTCTTTACCTTAAAGAAAAGCGCATAAACCAGCTTATATCCATCAGCCGCTTTCGGTACTCGGCCACGGTTTCTTCAAGTGTTGCCAGCAAATAGTCTTCAAGCACATCACCGCGAGAAAATCGTCGCGTTAGTAACGTGCCCTTAAATAACTTATGCCACCGCTCAATCACTTCGTATGACGACCATGATACCCCATGTGATTGATCTACAAATAAAACCAGGTGGCTATGGAATGTGAAGCCAGAAATTATGTGGATTTTACATGGTGATCTCCCCTGCAACCCGTTTATCAATGGTTTTGTTTAAAAATTACCTGCACATAATTCTGGCCTCCTGTTGAGTTCATCTAGCCACTTCAGAATGTCTGGTTGTAACCAGGTGGTTTGCTCTGTAATTTTCGGTGCTCCGGCTTTTTCTATCATTTTTCGCTTCATTTCCATATCGATTTCGATATAAACATGAGTGGTATTAATATCGGCGTGACCTAGCCAAAAACTCACCATGGTTATTTCGTTACCAGCACGTAGAAGGTGCATTGCCGCGGTATGTCTTATGACATGTGGGTTGAGCTGTTTTATCTCAGTATTTAATCCTTGTGCTTGAACACCTAGTTTTCGAGTGATATAGCGGATACCAAACCGAGTAATGGGTGAGCCGTTGACATTAAGAAAGACACTTTCGCCCTTATTATCTTTCGGTTTTCTTTTTTGCAGGTATTGCTTAAGTGCATCCACTGTTTCTGGCCAAAGAGGGCAATGACGTTCCTTTTGACCTTTCCCTAGTAGTTTGATTTGTGGGGCATCGTCTAGCTGCATATCGTCAAGGTTCAGGTGTACAATTTCGCTAACTCGTGCACCTGTATTGTATAAAATTAGCATCAGGGCTTTATCTCGAACACCTGTACGAGAGTTAACATCAATTGTGGCCAACACCGACTGCATTTCATTTTCTTCAAGATAGTGAATAACTTTATGTTTGCTGCGTTTTTTGGGAATTGCTCTAATTTGCTGACACTGTGCTATTAAAACAGGCTCCTGGCGAGCAATAAAGGTGAACAAACTACGAATGGCTCCCAGTCGGACATTGCGGGTGGTTGGACAACAGTTCCGTGTATGCTCGAGATATTCAAGGAAATCCAACACCATAGTTTCGCTAATATCTTCAACACAAAGCTCATCAACAGGCTTTGGCAGAGTGTCACTGACATAGCACAAAAGTAACTTAACCGCATCGCGATAAGTTTCAATGGTATTGATTGAAAGGCCCTTTTGAACCGGCAGGTAGTGGCTAAAAAATTGTTTAATAAATGTTGCTAATGAATGTCCCATGATACTTCTCCCGCAGGTTTCACCTGCTCAAGGTAGTGATGGTAGAATCGTTGGTTGACTTGTTTGAGTAATTCCTCTGTTGGCTGTAAATAGATTTGAGTTGATGCTATGCAGACATGGCCCATATAGGTTGCTAGCGATGGTAACAGTGCATTGACATTCAACCCGTCACGATACCAGCTGAGTGTTCGGCTGACAGCGAATGTATGCCTTAAATCATGGATCCTCGGAAAGGGCTTTTTAGTGCGAGCAATACCGATATATTTAAGCAGCAAATGAAAATCGTGATTGATAGTACGGTGACGTAATCTATGATTGCGTAGATTAATAAATAATGGAGACTCAGGGCTACAGAGCGTATATTTACAACGTTTTTGAATATACGCTGCAATAGCTGTGCAAGTAGATGTGGCTAAAGGTATCCATCTAGCTTTATGGAATTTTCCATCAGCAATAAAGAGTCGAGCTTCATCTTGGTAAAAGTTCTGAAGATTCAACGCCAGTGCTTCTCCAATTCGGATGCCAGTTGTATATAACAGACCCAAAAGTGTGCGGATGGTGTGAGGCCGAAGTGAATCCGTTGGATTTAGCCGAGCTGTAGCACTCATTAATTCCTGGACTTCCCCTAGTGTGTAAATGTAAGGTTTATATGCTGTCCTCGATGAAATATTTTTTATCGGTTCAGGTACATAACTCTGCGGGTTCGAGGCTGCATAGTATTCGCAGAATTGTTTGACGACACTTAAACGGTTAGTACGTGATCGTGGTGCAAGAGCAATAAAACTGCATTGATAGTCATCAATGATTTCGCAGGTTATGTTTGTCCCTCGCCATGAGTGATCTGTCAGGAAGTGATCAAAATACGACAAGAGTACCGCCTGAGCATGGTAGTTAGTACCAGACAGACGACGAAGTTCAATAAAATGTTGGATTTGAGTTGCTAAGCAACTATTAAAATTTAACATGTTGAATCCTCCACAGGCCATGATAAAGCCACTTGTTTGAGAGCATTAAAATCGATTTTGGTATAAATAAATGTTGTGGATAGGCAACTATGGCCTAGCATATCGGCAACCGCTTTGAGAGAGTTACCTTGCTGAACCATGCGGCCAGCAAAGCAGTGGCGAAACAGATGTGCCCCTTTCGTCGGTAAGTCAATACCTGTTTGAATGACATGACGGCGGACAAGCTCACTGATCGCAGAGGAGTGACATAGTGAACGATATGGCCCACGTGACGTTATAAATACCTCAGGACACTCACTGGCCGGACGCGCCTGTTTAATATAATCAAATAGGCTATTACCAACCTCCTCGGTTAAAGGTAACAGTGTACTCTTTCCATTTTTAGAGGCCTTGACATAAATTTGAGCTTTGGCCCAATGGATATCTGTCAGCCTCAGGGCTGCCACTTGACCAGCGCGTACACCAAAGGTGTAGAGCAACATGAGAATGGCATGATCCCGTTTACCGACACTTGTACTTTTATCAATTGACTGAATAATTTCTTTTGCCAGTGTGTTGTCAATTTCGCGTGGTACTGTGGCCAATTTGTAAGTTCTTAAGGTTGGCACGGCTTTATCAAGGTTTTGCTTAATCAGCCCTTTTTGTAAACAAAAACGAAAAAAAGTACGCAAGGCTGCTTGTAAGGAGCGTCTTGCTGATCGACCCATGTCTTTGGCACAAGTTAAAAAGAACATCTCAATTTGCGGGCTTGTTAATTTAGACAGTCCTTCTAATGTTGCTTGTGGTCCCAACCAGCTAAATAAATGCGTGATGCTCTGACGACGGAGCTCAATAGAGCCAGCGGCTAAATGTTGATAGCTTTTTAACCACGACAAGTAAGCGTCTAAAAGTGATTGATAGAGCGGGACTCGTTTCTCGTCAATAAAACAATCCAGCTCTTTTAGGTAAGCAACAAATCGGTTTAATGCATAGTGAATGCTCTTAAGGTGGTGTGTTGATATTGCTCGCTTATGACAGGGTAAAAAGTAGTTCTTAAAAAAATCATCAACATCCAATGAACTTACAACTGTTAGAGATTGAGGATAAACCTCAGCCAAATAGTCGTTAAAGCGGGATATATTCAATAAATGTAAATAAATAAGACCATGACTAAAACCCAAATCCTTGAGCCAAAAGCAAAAACCGTTTATTAAGTGGGCTAATGGACCTTTACACAGTTTAGAACGTGTTTCAGGGCAAGTGATGTATTGTTCAATAATCATAGTAACCTCCAGCGAGCCAAAATAATTTAGACTCATAGGAGTATTTCAACACAGAATTATGTGCAGTGTCGGTTTAATAGAATAAATAAAAATGTTATGGGATCAGAGAGGCAACACATCGACTTCACATAACTATTTACTTCACATTCCATACCGTATGTGCAGCTGCACATACGCTATGATTCGACATCACGGCGAATGCGCAAACGTCAATGGCAAAAACATTCGCCAAGGCTAAAAGCCGATCTTCGACCCAGTCACGCCTATGTTCGTAGGATTGTCCTGATTGGCTGTCTTGGCCACAAAGAAATGCGCGACGTACGCAGCGGGATACACAGTGATAGTACGGGGTGTCGTCAATACATATTTGCTGGGTTCTAGGTTTTGGCATGTTATTTCTCATCCATGAGTATTCTATTTGCTAAATAGTACTTTTATTGAGGTTAAGTTTCCAGCTTTGAAGGACGGTTTTTCTGCTGTGTAAATAAATAAAAGGTGTTTATTTTAATAAAGTCCGTATTCAAGTCTAAGTTTCTGACTTTTTTTACTTTCATTAATTAAAGTAAAAGAAAAATTTAACTT
>JABSOI010000168.1 GCA_013216015.1 Alteromonadaceae bacterium
AGCTCATCATGACAGGATAAACTGAACTAAATAATTGGTGATCTTACATTCCTGTCACTTCCGCCACACAACCCGAAATGGGTTCTTAGATTTACGCTTTTATTCCTACAAGCTTAAAGTACCCGTTAATTAAATCCTTGTGTTTACTGCGACCAAGCCTTCTAGTGATTTTGTTATCATCAGGTTTAAAGTAATTTTGCAAAGTAGATGTCTTAGGCAATCTTTCGTCTTGTTGTCCTAATAACAAAACTGGCGTATTTGCATTTTTGGTTTTTCTTTTATCTACACCATCTTCTTTATACTGATACGACATTATGGGTAACAACTTTAATCTTTTTAGACGTTGGATTGATTTATAACTGCTTGTCCTGATATTCGCTATACTCGTATCTATTATAGCTTTCCACTCTTCGGGTGTGATCAGGCCGCGAGGTTTATCTTTTTCTAGCTCTAGGAAAAGGATACTTTCTTCTATTGTAAGCGTTTCAGGAATAGGCCGACTGGTCCAATTAAACCACGCATTTGTTACATTATCTTCAATGATATGAATATGACGTCGTAATTGAACCGTCATTATGCGAGGAAATAAACGGTGAATAAAATCATGTCTTTGTAATCGGTTACGGTCTTTATTTACAATTGCCATAATTTCATCTTTGAGAAAGTTAATCGTGATCACTAATGCTCTGATCTTATCTTTTTGACGGTCAACGACGACCAGTCCAGGTTTACGGTCAACAAATCGTGTCGAGAGTGATATATCACGATAATATTGTTGATGATAGTTAAGTAGAGATGTATGAGTTGCGTCAGTTACCTGCAGGGATTGAATACCCGTATTCAAGATGTTTATTTCATCGAGTTTAGTGATCTGTTCAATAGTAAAACCTCTCACATGTTCTGTTACTGTAGACAGAAGGTGAGTAAGCATTCTTTGCTGACTCTCCAACATTTTCATTAAATTTTTACAATTTGTATTATCATCTTCCATAAAAAGTAAGTCATACTGCATATTGTCATTGCATTATAAACAAAGTACTCCGAATATCAACCATAATAAATTTAAAAATATCCTATTAATTGACTAAGTAAAGTATATAAATCAAAGGGGTTAAATGAATCCCTATTTCCATGCTATAAACCTGGCTTTTTTCATAACACAGCTATCTTAAGCAGTATGACTTACTTTTGATGAAGTTATTAATAATCAATTTCAGCTTAAGATAAGTTTATTAATATTTGACTCATTTCAGGTTAATATTTGTCCAAAATTAAATACAACATCATTGCTAAATTAATAATGACAATAATAAAACAACTTAGCAGTAGTCACTTATTGTTGATTAATAGTAATTCAGTACGAATATTTTTCATGGCTATACAGCAGATTTAGTTCTACTCACCTATTGGTATACCAACTAATTATTTCACCGTAGATTTTTGACACGTTAGTTTGCATTAAATGAGTAATTTTGCCATATCGTTCTATTATCCGTTATTTTAATAATTAAAAGATAATAACTAAAATTATTTGAATATTTTGTATCGGATATTACCGGTTACTGATGCGTTTACATTTACATAATATAATCTGTACCTAAGCATGGATATAATAGGTTTTTAGTTCTCATTGATTAGTTTCAATAGGTCTGCATTTTCATTAAATATACCTTCCAACGAAATATATTGTTTAAATAGCGGCGGTGATATTTGGCAAATATTTAATATAGAGAACACTATAAATTTTCAATGTAAGCACCATATTAAACGGCTATTTAGCTCTAAAATTTTTGGTTGATTAGCCTGATAACCCAAATTCAAAATTATATATAAGGTACTTTTACAATTATCTAAGTAACCAACAAGGCTTAAATATCTATTCATGCATTGAAGCTGTGTTTGTTGATGTTAAGGTAGGTGAGTTAAATATTTAATGAATGCTCAATAGTAATCTTATAGCTGAACTTTAGATCTCGCAACAGTCAAAATTCTGCAAAGAGAATATACTAAATTTTGTGCCTAGCTTTTAGAGATTCAATTAAGCTGGTAAAATGATGTATATCTATTTCTACTGGGATATTTAAAAAAGTAGTGTATCGTTTTTTATCGGGATAAAGAGATAAAAAATTTTTCACCGATTTTTCTGGCAGCTTTTTTAGGATTGTTGATTGTTCAGCTATCCAGGTTTTATAAAAGTGTAGTGTCCTTCTTGTAAATTGTTGTATTAAAGGTAATGAAATATCATCAACCTCATTGACCACTTTTAATGGCCATGTTCCAAACTCACCAGCTTTTGCTAATTTAATATATTTTTGATCTAGTTCAATCATCTCATCGAGATTAAAAGCTTCTAATCCTTTTTTGATAAAAAGTTTTTTATATGATTGTAAAGCTTTATCTAATTGTATTATGTTATGTTTTTGCAATCTTTCAGCTTCTTTTTTGGCAGCAAGATTCGTTTCACCCTTAGATTGTTTGATGTCAGCATTTATTATAAACTTTTGACACAATGAATCGATTTGTGATTCTTGGGCGTTTGTAAATATTTTATAGCCGTAATTATATATTTTACTGTTTTCTTTCTTTAATTTTCCATCTAACCAAAGTTGAGTAACAGCAGTTGCAATAGAAAAAATTCGATAGGTTTCTTTAACTGGATTTTTTTTATGTTCTTGGATGTTAATTATTTCATTGATATATTTATCAACAAATCGAAACTGTTTTAATAATTTCTGGAGCGTATCCACCTCATAATAGATTGCACTATCATGATTACTTTCTGCCCAATATGTTATTAGCATTGTTCTTAAACGAGGAGGATTTATTGGTGAACTATGATCATCAATTGCTTCTGACAATAAAGTTTTAATAGAACGTCGTTCTTTTATAATAAATCTAACTTGTGCAACTTTACGGTTTACTCTTTTTTGTTCTATTTTTTCTATATCAAAAGTAATATAGGGATTTTCTGTTAATGTTTGTACCGCTTTTTTCAAGACATCTCTATTAAATGTTTTAAAAATTGTGTTTCCTTCTTCATCAACATATGAGTTATTTAATCCCATATAATTGCGTAATTCATTGAGATTTATAAACGGTGTGCATCCTAGTTGAATATGTGGAGTACAATAAAGTAATAGATTTTTTGCATGCTCTCCTCCTTCACCTTTTAAAGAAATAAATGTACGCATTTCTATTACGAATAATTCTTTATCTGTTTCAGTTCTCAGAATCTGCAAAAGTTCTTTAACGAAACGATATTTTAAACTCGTAACATCATTATTTTCATTTATTGTAATTTCTGTAGAGCCAAGCATACTGAACGATGCTAATTTTCTTTCTTGAGATTGTGGTAAATATTCATCTTTTTTGATTAAGGTGGTTTGTAATTCTTCTAAATGTTTTTCAAGTCGTTTATAACTTAATCTTCCATCAAGTGTTCTCCAGATCATTGTTAATGGTATAAATTGATCTTGTTCTGAATAATCTTTTTCTGTGATATCAGTTAATAAACTTGCCCAAACTTTAAAAGAAGAAAAAGAAATTTTCTGATACATTTCTAGAATAGCTCTAGGAGCGACAAATTCTCTGCTGTCGAAAAGAGATAAAGCTTGATTTTCGTTTAAATCAGTCACTAAAAGACCTATTGTTTTTATTATTCCCTACCACCATTTATATACTACACATATGATCCTATTAGGATCAAGCTTTGTTTGTAGATAAATATAATAAAAGTGTTTTTTTTGAAGTTATTAACTCACTTTAACAAGCTCTTTGTGTGCTTTTTGTTCGAATTCCATTTAAAGTAAGAACAAAAAAACCTTTTTTTACCAGTTTGAGTTTAAAGGTGAGTGGTATTATACAGAAATTACAAGTTGCTCTGATTAGTTTTTATTATAATGAATTGGATAATTAATATATCATTTTATAATGACCATAAAATGCATAACACTCTGTTTTTATGGTATATGTTACATTTATTGTTCTACTTACATATTTAGGTTTCTTAGATTAACGTTAAAGTGATTTTTTATCCAAATGAGTATTTTTATCTATACATATTATTGTGTTAATTAATTGTATTATTGGAACTGATTGTTGATTAGGATCATTTTATTTAAGCTCAATTATTGGCATTAAAATTTTTTACTAACTCAGTAAATATTAATTTTTCATAAAATTTGGGTTATATTCGAATGTCATTTATGTCAGTCCAACCTGTATTAATTTCTTTTTATTTAAATAAGAATAAAAGATATTTTATCTTTTTATCTTAATAAAAGATCATGATAGTTTTTTTTGCACATATTTATTGAGCTGTAGCGTTTTTTACCAGTTTAAAGTGAGTGATATGCTATATTTTGTGTGGTAAAAATGTCTTTAAAGTGAGTTGTTTTCCCAAGGTGTGCTGTTATCCCCAATATAAAGTGGTAATAGACTGGAAATTTGATCACTTATCAGTAGAAATTGGATCACCTTATATAAAGTAAATTATTCTTTTTGTGTATAAGTGAGTAGTCAGCCACTCAAAGGTGATCTATTTTCCACAATTATACTCAAAACTGGTAGTCATTTAATTTGTAAAGTAGCTGTGATATTTTGCTTTATCGTTGCATGCTGATTTTTTCATATATTAATTTAATACGCATCTGCTTATACAAATATATCACAATTAAAATCAATCGGGCATTTAGTCCTCGATATCCATTGTTTGGCAAAATAATAAGTGATTGCCCAAGGAGTGATCGTATAGCCGCCCTACTCTTCGCTGTACTTTTTAATAATTTAAGGCCCCAGAGCACATATTATTTTTTGTCCGACGAAATTTTATTCCTGAATTTCTAATTATTTTCTGCTTTATCAGTATCTCTGTGAAGTCGGAGTTGAACGAAATATGAATATGTAATTGACTCATTTACTGATATCCAATACCAATACAGATACTGGGTAAGGAAATAATGAACAAACGAATGATATTTTAACCTCGGTTAATAACTGCCATTTTAGGGTGTGTTTACCGGTATTTTATCAAAATGAATTAGTCTAATGATATGATCATAATTCCGCAGTGGACATTCCATTATTTACCATCATGATTTCTAAACATATTATCTCAACAGTTTTAACAAGGTACTTTATCTGGAATTAAGTTACTAATTTTAATCAAATTATTCCCATAATCACCTAAGCGTTCTTAATGTTTATTTGAATAGTTGTTAATCTAACAGTAACAGATATGGGTAGTGATAATTCTGAATTTGAATATATAACAATAGTTCAATCGTGGAATGCTAATCGATAATGTGATGAAGTTCAAAACTTGCCTCACTCGATATAAGCTCCTTCAGACTGGCAACTATGCCAGTCTGAAGGTCAGGTCAAGCTTCTTAAAGGCAGAGAATGTCGTCCCTAATATTCTATCCACAAACCTGATTTTTAACCAAAGCCTTTGAAATTTTCATAAATTGGACGTTGAAATTATAATTATGTAACCAGGTTGTTGTACAGAAGCTTGCTATTCTTATTCACAGGGTATTTCAACCGTGTTTGACCTTTGTGACTCAAAGGTGAGTCATAATCCACAGAGTTTACATGTTTTATGTTGTTTTATATTAAAAGGTGAATCGTTTGGCAGCCTATTTTAACAATAGAAAATAATTTGCCATTTAAAGGTTTTGGTTCGTCATACTAAGTTATAATCGCGCAATTAAATATGTTAAAGGCACCACAGTAAATTATGAGTTACTCGCCAAAAGAGAGTACAATTACAATCATTATTGCTGAATACTAATTATAACTATGTACAAGATTGGTAAGTACTTACTTCAAGATGTGTTTTTTTCCAATTTATGTCTATTGGATTTATGTATTTCCTATAGCATATATTGGTTTTTTATATTTGGTAATAAACCTGAACAGAGTGAAATATTAATTTCCATTTAATTAACCTCCACTGTATCGGTTTAAACAGGTCTTAAGTTCCATATTTTCGATTACTTGATATTGCACATTTTAATTACACCTAGGAAATCCCAATTATAGCCCTTTGTTTATCTACGATCCAAAATGTTGGTTGAAAAATAACCA
>JABSOI010000016.1 GCA_013216015.1 Alteromonadaceae bacterium
TAAGATTCAGCAACGCAGTAAATATGTTTTTTAAACGAATCAAAACCTGCATTTTGAATGGTGATGGGTATATAAGTTGTAATAAAACCTGATAGTCGCAAAAGCCATGTGAGTTCAATTGGTGAATGCTAACTTTCTGCTTACCGTAAGGAAACCTGTTCTGTGGTGGCCTAATGCTGCTCTTTTATCATCCACAACCCGAACAGGACATTGTTGAATTGGTAGGTTCCCTCATCCAACTTTTGTATTTCATCCGATTTCAGTAAAGATGATATTGCCTGATTAAGCCTTTGCTTAGTGACATTGTGTTTATCAAGATTTTCTTGCGCATACACTTTGCCTTCTACTGCGCTAGCAATCGCTCTAAGACCTTTCTTTTGTTGTCCCCTGAACATGAGAAACTTTTCTGTAAAGTCGGCTTTATGCTCGTTTACCATGCGATTTATTGCGTCAATGGCATCGTCCATAGAGGGGCTGAAGACTTCGTTTGCATAGAAATCAAAACAGGTTTGTAGTATTAGTCGGGTTTGGCCTCGAAGGGTTTCATACAGCCAAGTGAAAGCATAGTCACCAAACTTGCCATCGAGTTTTTCTTCGCAATACGCTTGCAGCAATGTAGGGTCGATGCCCTCTACTGAAATCGGTGTTGTCATTCCATACCAAGGCTGCTTTGGCGCACTGAGCAGCGATCTAAGCATGCTCTTCTTAGAGCCTGAGAAGATGAAGCTGACGTTTGGGTTTGACTGCGAGATAGTGCGAAGTATAGCGTCTATTTTAACGTTTTTGATATCAGCAACTTGCTGAAACTCATCAAAAGCAATAACTGCGTGGGTGCATTTGCTGAACTGACAGTACTGGTCGATTAAATCAAATGCAGAGGCGAGTAATTGCTTAAAATCCTGCGTTTGAAAGCTCGGCTTCATAGCAAAAGACTCACCCGATTTGGTAGGTGAGAACGATACACCATCAATGCTTGTGAAAAGCTTCATTAACTTGCCGGATTGCTTACGTAAGGTAGTCGGTGTGGCTTCTTCAACGGCTTTATATAGCAGTAAAGCAAAGTCCATCTCATCAACTGCTGAATAGATATCAAGGTAAATGGGTAATATTGTACTGGGTATATCAGCGAATACCTTTTGAATTAAGCTGGTTTTTCCGTACCTTCGGTCACCATAAATGATGACGTTGGCTTTTCCTTCGATTAAGGTGGATAGTCTATTGATTTCTCCTACGCGGCCACAAAAATCATCAGGTGAGACGATTTTATCTATTCTGAAAGGATTCATATTGAGTACACCTTTTCGTTTACTATAAGTAAAGTGTACCACGGTAAGTACTTAAACACACCTGAAGTAAATGATATCATTTACTTCAGGTAATTGAGATGACTTGCCACGGACAGTTATGAGCTTGAAGCTGCCTGTCAGATTTAGTTAAACCCTGACATTTGAAATCGTTAGATAAAGTCTGAGCTACTACAATTGAGGATATCTATCTTGTTTTCTGTAGCTATGAGCTGTTGGTTACTGCTCATAGCACATCAATCACTGACCCTAATTTTTTGACTATTGTAAAAGTTCGTTCTTAAACGAATCTTCTGATAATTTTATTTTGTTTTTGCCTCTAGCGAGTTACAACTAGTGTCATTTATGCCAAAAAATCTGACTGAAAAAACTCAATGGTTAGATCAAATGATTACACTTCAGCGTCATATACGTTATCACCTGACGCGCATCGTATTATCGCTATTGCAATTGCTGAAATAAGAAAAGATGATACATGTTTCACTACTTTTAGAATTTACGTCAAAAAATTAGTCGATTTTTTCCCTATGCTCAAATCAGATAAAAACGCTATAGCCAGAGTTGATAAAGCCACTGATTCGTTGATGTGATCATATATCAAGATCAAACAACAAGACGGTCGGATTAAAAAAAATATAGTTCAATCCTGTAAATTCGCGAAGAACTCGGGCAATGCTTATGTAGATATAAAGCTTGATGACGATATGTTGCCTTATCTTATCGATGTTACCGAATATTTTATTCTTTTCTGCTAGGCATAACTCGCGAGTGTGCCATCCAACAAAAAGTTATGCTTGTTCTTAAATTAATTTCAATTATTTTTTTCTCAAAAAAGCGGAAAATAGTGTGTGGCTTACTATAGCTAGACCCAAAACAGGATTTCGAAGTTTATGGTTAGTAGGTGTTAACTTGGAAAGGTAGTAAAAGTGGTGGCCCCTCAGTGACTTGAACACTGGACCTACCGATTATGAGTCGGGCGCTCTAACCAACTGAGCTAAGGGGCCATTTTGAAAAAATGATACAATTCGATTTGGTATTTAGGTAAACGCCTTTATCGAATCGGGTGGCAGTATAGCATTTTATATTTTGTTGTCACCCCAATAAGATGAAAAAAATAAGAAAATAGTACTGACAGCTTAAATCTTATGCAATTGGTATCAGTTTTCTTTTTTAAAAGTAAAAAAAGAGTTTAACGCATAAAAAAACCGTTATTATTAATAACGGTTTTTAGAAGGTCTTATTTTGGCAGTAAAATTAATTACTCGCCGTCCAGGAAGCTTTTCAGTTGTTCAGAACGTGAAGGGTGACGTAATTTACGTAGGGCCTTCGCTTCAATTTGACGAATACGCTCACGAGTTACATCGAACTGTTTGCCTACTTCCTCCAGCGTGTGGTCGGTATTCATATCAATACCAAAACGCATACGAAGCACTTTAGCTTCACGAGGAGTTAAACCAGCAAGTACTTCGTGTGTTGCACCTTTAAGGTTTTCAGACGTAGCTGAATCAACCGGTAATTCACCACTGCCATCTTCAATAAAGTCACCTAAATGTGAATCTTCATCATCACCTATTGGTGTTTCCATTGAAATAGGCTCTTTCGCTATTTTCAATACTTTGCGAATTTTGTCTTCTGGCATGATCATACGTTCAGCTAACTCTTCCGGAGTTGGCTCGCGACCCATTTCTTGTAACATTTGACGTGAAATACGATTCAATTTATTGATCGTTTCAATCATATGAACTGGAATACGGATAGTTCTTGCTTGGTCAGCAATAGAACGAGTGATCGCTTGTCTTATCCACCAAGTAGCGTAGGTAGAAAATTTGTAACCACGACGGTATTCAAATTTATCAACCGCTTTCATCAAGCCAATATTACCTTCTTGTATTAAATCAAGAAATTGTAAACCACGGTTGGTATATTTTTTCGCAATTGAAATAACTAAACGTAAGTTAGCTTCAACCATTTCTTTTTTCGCGCGACGAGCTTTTGCTTCACCAATTGACATACGACGGTTAATGTCTTTAATGCCATGCACGTTTAAGTAGGTTTCTTCTTCAATTAAATTTAGTTTGTAAATGCAACGCTCTACGTCTAATTCAATATCCGCCATTTTCTTCGAATGTGGTTCGCCGGCATTTTGCTGCGCTTCAAACCAATTCTTAGATGTTTCATTACCTGGGAATATTTTGATAAAGGTGGTTTTAGGCATGCCAGCACCAACCACACAATGTTTCATGATCAAACGCTCTTGCACGCGCAAGCGATCCATTACGCTACGCATATTCTTAACTAAACGATCAAATACTTTTGGAATTAATCTGAATTCTTTAAAAACTTCAGCAATTGCGTCAATAGCGGCCTGAGAATCAGCATGACCACGACCTTTTTCTTTTATGGTAGCATTTGCTTTTTCATAAGCTTCACGCAAGGCCGTAAATTTTTCTCGGGCTAATTCAGGATCAGGACCTGTATCTTCTTCTTCTTCGTCGTCGCTATCATCGTTTTTGGTTTGGTCTTCATCAGCCAATTCTTCTTTAGATAATTCAGAGCCAACGTGTGTTGCCGCAACAGGAATTTCCTCTTCTTGAGCGTCTGGGTCTAGAAAGCCAACGATTATATCGCTTAAGCGTACTTCTTCAGCTTCAAAATTATCCCATTGTTCTAACAAGTAATTGATTGCTGGCGGGTATTCTGCAACAGAACGTTGTACTTCACGTATACCTTCTTCAATGCGTTTAGCAATAACTATTTCCCCTTTACGGGTTAATAGTTCAACAGTACCCATTTCACGCATATACATGCGGACGGGATCTGTTGTGCGACCAATTTCACTCTCTACCGTAGCAAGTGCAGCCGCCGCAGCTTCCGCCGCGTCTTCATCGGTACTTGCTTCGCTCATCATCAAGGTATCAGTATCAGGGGCATTTTCAAATACCTGTATACCCATATCATTAATCATACGAATGATGTCTTCAACCTGATCAGAATCTATAATGTCCTGAGGGAGATGATCATTTACCTGATCAAAAGTTAAATAACCTTGTTCTTTACCTTTAGTTATTAAGTCTTTAAGTCTAGATTTTGGGGCTTGATCCATTGACGAGTGTCCACCTGTTGTTGATTATCAAAGTAGCTATCAAAAAGCGGGGAATTTTAGCAAGTTTACGACTAAATTACCAGCATGAAACTATTCGTATTTAAACTAATATACCCAAGCGGCCTGAAAATGCTGAAAATTGCATTGCCAAGAGGCTTGGGTATGCCAGCAATTATAGCATTTATTACCTGTTGGGCTAAATTACTTGCAATTTTAAATGGTATTATTACAACCGATTAATTAACTGATTTGGTATAAGGCTGATATTTTTGAAATAAGTACAGTCTTTGTTATTGTACTAGGAACAAAGTAAAGCATGTAATTCCAGCTTTTCAGTCTTATTAAGTCCAACATTGCGCTCTTGTTGTAATAAAAATTCTGTTCTTTGTTCTACAAAATTGTTTAATAATTTTTCGATACTATCCAAAAAGACATTTTCTGCTGCATCAGCTTCAACATGATGTTGCCAACACATTAATTTAGCCAATTGTTTACCTTGTTCAGTATCTCTAAAGTGTTCTAGTAATTGCGCGCTGTTAACTTGTAAATTACTTTTACACAGCGTGACTAGCTGGTTTAATAATGAAACACCAGGCATGTCTAATTCTTGTAAAACCATATCATCTGGTAATACTTGAACTATATGGGGGTATTCTAGCAACAAAGCAATAGCTAAACGTACCGGGGTGACTTTGTTCTTTTGTTTTGCTGATTGTTTTTGAGCTGGACTAGCATGCCTTTTGTGTAATTCTGCCAGTTGTTTTTCACTTCCACCAACAAATCTGTTAGCCAGAGAAGTTAATATGCCATCTTTAAGTACACTTGCCGGTAGTTTATTCAGATAAGGTTGAAATAATTCAATTAATCCTGCTTTCCCTTCGAGACTTTTTATATCGACTTGTTGTGTTAAATGTTCGAATAAAAATTCCGATAAAGGTTTTGCGTTATCCAGTATCGCCTCAAAAGCTTGTTGACCTTGTTTACGGATCAACGAATCGGGATCTTCACCGTCAGGAAGAAAAACAAATCTTAATGAAAAACCATCTTGAATCAAGGGTAGTGCATTGTCCATTGCACGCCATGCTGCGTCACGGCCAGCGCGGTCACCATCGTAGCAGCAAATAACTTCTCTTACGGTACGGAACAATGTTTGCAATTGTTCTGGAGTTGTTGCTGTGCCAAGTGAAGCTACGGCATAATCAACGCCATGCTGCGCTAAAGCAACCACGTCCATATAGCCTTCAACAACGACTAAACGTGTTAATTTTTTATTCGCCTGCTTTGCTTCATAAAGACCATACAGTTCCTGGCCTTTATGATAAATACGGGTTTCAGGTGAGTTAAGATATTTTGGCGTACCATCACTTAGTACTCTGCCGCCAAAACCTATTACTCGTCCACGTTTGTCTCTGATAGGAAATTGAATACGCCCTCTAAATCTGTCATAAGGACGATTTTTATCTCCCTGGATCGCCATTCCTAAATCAACCAATTGCTGATTCATTTGGGGATTGCGTCCAAAAACTTTCATCATGCCATCCCAGACATCGCTGATGTAACCAATACCAAATCGTTTAACAATTTCACCGCTTAAGCCACGACCTTTTAAATAATCTACCGCGGTTGATTTATCTTCGGCAACTTTTAATTGTTGTTGGTAAAATTGGCTAATTTGTCCCATCAATTCATAATCGTCTTGTTTCTGCTGATAGGCTATTTGCTGTTGACGTTGTTGAGCGGGGCTTTGATTGTTTTGCTCTTTTGGCACTTCCATATTGTAATGAGAAGCAAGTTCATCAACGGCGTCTGGAAAATCTAACCGATCGAATTCCATCAAAAAGGAAATAGCATTTCCGTGTTCGCCACAGCCAAAGCAATGATAAAATTGTTTGTCCTGGCTGACAGTAAATGATGGTGATTTTTCAGTATGGAACGGGCAACAAGCTTGATAATTTTTACCGGCTTTTTTCAATGGCACGCGACTTTCAACAAGCTCAACGATATCTGCTCGCGCTAGTAAATCATCGATAAATTGTCGGGGTATAAGACCAGCCATTAGTTACTCTATTATCTTTACTTTTATTGTTACATGGAGTGATAAATATTCGCTTATAACAACCATTCTACACTTATGGCAGGGCTTTACGATAAGTAAATACAAAAAAACCGCGAGCCTTATTCGGTCGCGGTTTTGTCAGAATATTGATAAAACAATTATGCGTTTAGGGCGGCTCTAACTTGTCCGCTGACAGCGCCTAGGTCGGCTTTGCCTTGCATAGCTGGTTTCAAAATAGCCATTACTTTACCCATATCAGCCATTGAACTGGCTTGGGTTTGTGTAATAGCCTGAGTAATTAAATTAGCAATTTCATCAGCAGATAATGGTTGAGGAAGAAAATCTTCCACTACCTTTATTTCTGCAGCTTCTTTTTCTGCTAATTCCACTCGTCCGCCTTTGGTAAACATCTCAATAGAATCTCTACGTTGTTTAACCATTTTAGTGAGTACACCAATAATTCCGGTATCGTCTAAAACAATTTTATCATCGATCTCTATTTGTTTAATGGCAGACAACGCCATGCGAATAACACCAAGACGTAACTTGTCTTTGGCACGCATAGCGTTTTTCATTTCATCTTTTAGTTGACTAAGTAGACTCATACTTGATTCAATGACTCAGTTGACTGAAGTAATGATTAAGCTTATTTATTGGGCTTAATATAAGCGAATGCGGCGTGCATTCTCGCGAGAAAGCTTTTTAGCAGCGCGTTTAACAGCGGCAGCTTTTTTACGTTTACGTTCCCAAGTTGGCTTTTCATAACATTCGCGACGGCGAACTTCTGAAAGGATACCTGCTTTTTCACATGAACGTTTGAAACGACGTAATGCAACGTCAAATGGTTCGTTTTCTCTTACTTTAATTACTGGCATTTTGTCTTTAACCTTAGTGCTATATCTATATAAAACGGTAAATAATGTTTGCCAAAAGCAAAATCATCACCGGCTCTTATTAAAAATTGGTGCCGCATTCTAATGCAACAAGCCTAATTTGTAAAGATAGATTTTTGAAAACTACCGTTTATTTATAGTCATTTACTTAGTGTAAGTCTTGATGAGCTGTATTTAGGATTATTAAGTGGTTAAAACTTTCATTGGCGGGTAAAATTGGCTCATTAAAAATTGAGAATGGTTTAGGCACACAGTTATTATGCGAATTTTAGGTATTGAAACGTCTTGCGATGAAACGGGTATTGCTATTTATGATGATGAGCAAGGTATTATGGCGCATCGCTTATATAGTCAAATTGCGGTTCATGCTGATTATGGTGGTGTAGTACCTGAATTAGCGTCACGAGATCATATTCGCAAAACTATCCCATTAATCAAAGAAGTATTAGCTGACGCTAATTTAACACCACAAGATCTAGACGGTGTTGCTTATACTGCAGGGCCTGGTTTAGTCGGTGCTTTATTGGTTGGTTGTTCTATTGGTCGCAGTTTAGCTTACGGTTGGGGTTTACCTGCAGTGCCGGTTCATCATATGGAAGGTCATTTATTGGCACCAATGTTAGAAGATAATGCACCCGAATTTCCTTTTATTGCTTTACTTGTTTCTGGCGGTCATACCATGTTGGTCAGAGTTGATGGTATTGGACATTATCAATTATTAGGTGAATCGGTAGATGATGCCGCTGGCGAAGCATTCGACAAAACCGCGAAGTTATTGGGATTAGACTACCCTGGAGGTCCGGCATTATCCAAAATGGCTGAAGGAGGCGATCCAAAACGATTCAAATTCCCTCGCCCTATGACCAATAAACCCGGTTTAGATTTTAGCTTTAGTGGTTTAAAAACTTTTGCAGCAAATACCGTGCGAAGTGAAGCTGATGAACAAGGAGTAAATAGCGAACAAACTAAAGCAGATATTGCCTACGCATTTCAGGATGCGGTAATTGATACCTTAGCAATAAAATGTCGCAGGGCATTACAACAATGCAATTTAAAAAGGTTGGTTATTGCCGGTGGTGTGAGTGCGAATACCGCTTTGCGTGAAAAATTAGCCGAAGTTATGAATAAGCTGGGCGGTGAAGTATTTTACCCCCGTCCTGAATTTTGTACTGATAATGGTGCCATGATAGCTTATGCAGGATTACAGCGTTTAAAAGGTGAAACCCATACAGATTTAACTTTTAAAGCTCACCCGCGTTGGCCTTTAGATAGCTTGCCTGCATTGTAGTAAAGGCTGTATTGCAAAGCCTGTACTGTAATGTCTGCCTAAAGAAGTTGGCACTAATATTAGCACTGTAAGTCAATTAATCAGTGCATTTTATCACTTATTTTGTTTTCGGTGCCATTAAATAATCGGATAATGTTATCTTTATGTCTGAATATTATTAGCGCTGAGAGCATTAAAACCGGATAAGTGTAAATTGGTTTGAGTAACCAAGTATATAAAGGAGCTAATGAAACGGTAACAATAGCTGCCAAACTTGAATAGCGTGTCCATTTTGCCACAAATACCCAAGTAATAATGAGTAAAGCACCTAAATCCAGTCCTATCGGTAATAAAACTCCAAAAGCAGTTGCTACCGCTTTGCCTCCCAGGAAATCATAAAATAATGGATACATATGTCCCAAGCAGGCTGCAAGGGCAATTATTCCCAGATAAATAGGATCAAGCCCAAGAAAATAAGCCCCCCATACGGGAATGGTGCCTTTTAGAATATCAAAGAGTAATACGATGGCAGCTGTTGGTTTGTTGCTGATACGTAATACATTGGTTGCTCCGGGATTGTTGGAACCAGTGGTGCGGGGATCTGGCAAGTTGAGTAATTTGCATATTAAAATTGCACTGGAAATTGAGCCAAGTAAATAGGCTGCAATAGTCAGGGCAATAATTAATAACAACATCATTAGAATTGCAATCCTTAGTGGTGGAACATTTTCCTATTCTATCTTTATATTGATAAACTTTGCTAGAGAGCAAGGGATTATTTCTGATTTAATTTTAAACTTTTTAGATTTTCTACATTAGGATTAATTTTGTTGGATATAGGTATAGGGAAACAGATGTTTCTCACTTAAGAAGTTAAATGTTTGCTTATTAGCTAAGCACAGGTAAAATCCCCCACCTGAATATAATTTCTTTAGTTAATTACTTTAGTTAATTACTTTAGTTAAATGCCTTAGTTAAATGCATTAGTTAAGTGCGTTAAGTAAATAGTCTTAAATACAGAATCTCAAGTAAAGAGTACACGCGCATGGATAAAATATTTATTAAGGGTTTGAGTATTCAAACCACCATTGGTTTTTTTGCCTGGGAAAAAGAAATTAAGCAAACTCTAGTGATTGATTTAGCTATGGGTTGGGATATTCGCCCGGCAGCATTAAATGATGAACTAGCCAAAACATTGGATTATGCGACAATCTCTGTAGATATTGAAAAATTTGCCAACGACCACCCGGTTGATTTGTTGGAAACTCTGGCAGAGCGAATGGCTGAATTTTTGATGGTGCAATATCAAATCCCCTGGATAAAATTAACCATTCATAAACCAACCGCAGTACATAATGCAGACTCTGTCGGTGTTGAAATTGAAAGAGGTCAGCAAAGTTAATGGCTGAAATTTATATTTCGTTAGGTACAAATATAGACCGCGACTTCCATGTGAAGCAGGGATTAGATGCTTTATCCCATTATTTTGGGGAACTGAGATTATCATCATTGTTTGAAAGTGAAGCTATCGGTTTTGATGGCTCGGCTTTTTATAATCTGGTGGTAGGTTTATCAACTATCCTTTCAGTAGAAGATGTGGTGGCAACACTGCGTAAGATTGAAGTTGCCAATGGCCGCAGCTTACAATCTAAAAAATTTAGCCCCCGGACTTTAGATTTAGATTTATTACTTTATGATGAACTTGTGCTTGAAAGTCCGGCACAAATACCACGGGATGAAATAACCACTAACGCCTTCGTGTTGTGGCCTCTTTCTCAAATTGCTCCCCAATTGAAACATCCTACAATGCACTTAAGCTATGGCCAGTTATGGAAAGAATATGATCACGCCAGTCAAGAATTAAAAATACTGCCACTTAACTGGAAAAGTAAAAGTGAATAGTATTAGTGCCTTTTTACAGATAACTTTTTTACATTAAATCAGGGAATATATGAGTACGTTCGAAATTATAATTTTGGCTTTATTGCAAGGGCTTACTGAGTTTTTACCCGTATCAAGCTCTGCCCATTTAATCTTACCTTCTGCTCTTTTAGGCTGGAATGATCAAGGATTGGCGTTTGATGTGGCGGTTCATGTGGGCACGTTACTGGCTGTTGTACTTTATTTTCGCCGTGAAGTGGGTAGCATGGCGGTTGCCTGGGTAGGCACTTTTAAAGGTGGAATAAAGGGTATAAATGCTTTTGAGGGCAACATTAATACCAATTTTGATGGCAAGCTTGCCTGGTGGATTTTGTTCGCCAGTATACCTTTGGGATTATTTGGATTATTAGGAAAAGATTTTATTGAGCAATACCTGCGATCTGCTTTAGTTATAGCGGTAACCACTTTATTATTTGGTTTTTTACTTGGTTATGCTGATTTGTTAGCGGGTAAAAGAGCTGAACATGAAAATAAAAGCATTGGAAAGCTAGGGTTTAAAGGCGCTATGTTAATTGGTTTGGCGCAGGTTCTTGCTTTAATTCCAGGAACATCCCGTTCAGGCATAACGATGACTATAGGTTTGATGCTAGGTATGACTCGGGAAAATGCGGCAAGATTCTCATTTTTACTTTCTATTCCTGCGATAGCAATGGCTGGCAGTTATTTAACATTGAAATTAGTGACTTCCTCAGAGGCTGTTGATTGGCAGGCTATTGGCTTAGGTAGTGTTTTAGCTTTTGTAAGCGCCTATGCATGTATTCATTATTTTCTTATTTTACTCAATAAAATAGGCATGATGCCGTTTGTTATTTACCGGTTGGTGTTGGGTGTCGGTTTGTTATGGTTTCTTTTAGGCTAATCCGTTTATAAGCAATAAGTTTATAAGCAATAAGTTTATAAGCAATAAGTTTATAAGCAATAAGTTTATAAATAATATGTTTATAAAGAATATGTTTATAAAGAATAGATTTGTAATCTATGTGACCATAAAAATGGGCTTTCAAAGAATGTGTTTGTAAAAACGTGCTTGTAAATTTCTTTCTCTGTCCCCAAATAATGATCTTAAACAGATTAATTTTATTAAAAATGGAACTCATATGAATTCAAATATTGTCGCTATTACCCTTGAAAATTTTCAACAAGTGGTTCTGGAAGACTCAAAGTTTAAACTTGTTTTAATCGTTTTTTGGGCAAATGAAGTACCTGAAAGTGCAGAGCTTCGAGATAAATTAGCTGCATCTGTTGCTTCATATGATGAACATATTGTTCTTGCGACGGTAGATTGTGAAACCCAACAGCAAGTTGCCCAGCAATTCGGTATTCAAGCTTTACCAACCGCCATTGTTGTAAAAGAAGGTCAGCCTATTGATGGAATGTCAGGACCACAAACTGATGAATCTATCAAAACCTTTTTAGACAAACATTTACCAAAAGAAGAAGATATTCTACATGCACAAGCAAAACAATTGTTAATTGAAGGAAAAGCCAGTGAGGCATTTCCTGTGATAGAGAATGCTTCTAAGGCAGCTTCTGGTACCGCAAGTGATAGAGCGGATATAACATTAACTATGGCAGATGTTTATCTGCAAATAGGAAAAATCAGCGAAGCAGATGCCTTGTTGTCGACCATAAAAATGGTTGATCAGGACAGCGAATACAAAGCATTAACCGCTAAATTAGAACTAGCTAATCAAGCGGCTGACTCCCCTGAAATTAAAGCGCTGGAAGAAAAAATAGCACAAGGTTCAGATGATATAGAATTACATCATCAGCTTGCTGCACAATACAGCCAAGTGAACCGGCATGAAGATGCACTAGTGTTATTATTTAGATTAGTGCAAAAAGATGGTTCAGATACGTTAAGCAAACAACTTCTGATTGATGTATTAAAGGCATTACCTGATGGCGATCCTTTATCAAGCAAATACCGTCGTAAACTTTATACTTTAATGTATTAACTTTTTTAAATCTAATGTTTAAGCGTAGAATGGGTTAGCCGCAGGCGTAGCCCATCAAAATATAATTTTAATTAAGTACTTAAATAGTTAGATAGCCATCAAATGCTAAGGGTCGCCGTTGGCTAACCCATCCAGTTTTATTAACATCAATTAACTGCGACATAATCAGCTGTTTCAGTACAGTCTTTCAATAAACCAAAACAAACCGACAGCGGCAATTAATAGCGATGCAGGCTTAACCACTCGCTGTCGGAACCATGATTTTTTTCGGCACCAAAACACGGCAAAAAGTGCAATTAAAATCACCGTTATTTGCCCTAATTCAACGCCCACATTAAAACCAATTAAACTGATAACGTATTGTTTCGGTGCCAGACCCAACCCTAATAATACAGACGCAAAGCCAAGTCCATGTAATAAGCCAAATAAGAATATAATCACTATTCGCCAACGTTTCAGTTGATCAAAATAAATATTTTCGATGGCAACATACACAATAGATAACGCAATAAGTGGTTCAACTATATTGCTGGAAATATTAACAATTCCGTAAATTCCCAACGCTAAAGTAATGGTGTGGGCTAAAGTAAAAGCGCTGATTTGCCATAATAAAACCGAAAGTTTTGTTGCAAGCAAAAATAACGCAAGGATAAATAATATATGATCCAACCCCTGAGGAATTATGTGAATAATTCCCTGATAAACATAATCAACAAAACTGGATATTTTAAGCAATGTTGGACTGACATTAGTACCAGCACCAGTACTTTTAAGACTTAATGAGCTACTTTGTTGCCCTTTAGCAATAAAAATTTGTTCAGGTTTAGCAAACTGTAAAACGCTGTCAGCCATAATTTCAGGAAGCTTTACTCTAACTTCATTCGCATTTTCTAAAAATTCACCATAGCCAACATAATTAACACTATAACCAGCATTACCAACGGGATTGTTAAATAATTGTCGAATATCGGCAACTGTGGGCCCTTCAACTAACTGTACCGCAGAGCGCAGCTGGTCAAATTCAACACGGGTATTTTGTTGTAAAAGTTGTTTTGCACTTGTTAACGCTTTAGCCAATTTAAGCATTGGCATGTACCGAATTTCATCAATTAAATTTTCATCTTCGCTGGTTAGCTCTGCCTGTTGCTTAATTAAATGAACAACATCAACCGTTAGACTGATCCGGTATTCGGTAGCAGATAATATATCTAGTCTAGCTTGACCTTTTTTATCAGTATGAGCGTCGCAGTTAAAGACAAATAATAATTGAGTAAGTAGAAATAAAGCTAAGGTTTTGTTGGGCATGGTGAATATATAATAATAAATGCAAGGGGGCTAAGGTAAACGATTTTAATGATTAAGCCAATTGGTAAAACCTAGTGTAGTCAAATTTACCCCTGTTGATTTGTTGAATAATTGTAATTATACTGTATTTTAATACAGTTGATTTGCATGTAGGTAAACACAGGTTATAAAAGATTATTCAAATTTATCCCTAAAGAAACAGGGTAATCATACAAATGAATAAGGGGGAATTTTGCAACGTAAAATAGTTCACGTCGATATGGATGCTTTCTATGTAAGTGCTGAAATCAGAGACAACCCCAAATTACAAGGGCTACCAGTTGCCGTAGGGGGTAAATCTGATCGTCGCGGAGTACTCTCCACCTGCAACTATGAAGCACGGAAATTTGGTGTACGCTCTGCAATGGCTACAGCGAATGCCTTGAGGTTGTGTCCTCAGTTGGTTGTTGTTCCGGGTCGGATGAGTGTCTATAAAGAAATCAGCGAACAAATCCGGGAAATCTTTGAACGATATACTAGTTTGATAGAACCTCTGTCGCTTGATGAAGCCTTCCTCGACGTATCTGATTGCAAACTCCTTCATGGTTCCGCAACCTTAATTGCTCAAGATATTCGCAATGAAATATTCAAAAAGACCGGGCTAACTGCATCAGCAGGCATAGCGCCAATTAAGTTTTTAGCTAAAATTGCAAGCGATGAAAATAAGCCGAATGGCCAATGTGTTATTACCCCTGATGATGTCATCCCTTTCATTGAAAAAATGGACTTAAAGAAAATATCAGGTGTCGGCAAAGTCACATTAAAGAAGCTTAATAATATTGGATTATTCACTGGTAAAGATGTCAGAGGATCCAATGTAGCATTTCTAACCCAGCACCTTGGAACTTACGGCAGTGTGTTATGGGATCGCTGTCAGGGTATAGACGAGAGAAACGTTGAAACCTCTCGGATACGTAAATCGGTTGGAGTTGAAAGGACGTTTAACGAAGACATCAGTGATATTGAACATTTAAAGCAAATAATGAAGGAAAAGCTTATCCCTGAGCTAATCAGCCGCTGTGAAAAACACTTGGATACACGAACTATTTCTAAGTTGGGCGTTAAAGTTAAGTTTGATGATTTTATCCAGACCACCAAGGAATTAAAGCATACGGGCTTTGATGGGAAAGTGTTTGAAGCTTTACTTGAGGAAGCGATAGAACGTGGTGATGGTAAGGCTGTTAGGTTGTTGGGGGTTCATATTGGGTTGGATGACGTTAGTGATGATGCAGTTGAACAGTTGGAGTTGTTTGGTTAATGGATGGTGTTCTCACTTTTAACCCTATATGAGTTAAGATATGTCCATACTTCTATTAAAATCTGATCAAGTTTGTGACGAATAAAATATGCTCCGCATCTTTTTAACTTAAATATTTTAAGCAACTATATTTGGTTGCCTCAAAGCTAGCAATTAAATACGGTTGCCATATAGAGAGGCAATTGAATTTAGTTGCATAGTGAAAAGCAATTATATATAGTTGCTTTTCACTATGGTTCAAAGGATTAATTCTTCATGATTGCTGTCTTAACAGGAGATATTGTTAGATCGACTAAAATGTCAAACGATACATATACTGAGACAATTAGAGAGCTGCAAAGCCTATTGCATGATGCAAATGAAAAGTATCAGGCAATTGGTGACATTTATAGAGGTGATGAGTTTCAAATTCAATACCCTAATCCGATACACGCTATAAATAGCACGCTTCTTATAAAACTAAGCCTCCAATTATCGAAAATTTCCCCAAAACCTATACAATGCACTTTATCTTTAGCATATGGGGAGTATGAAGTTTATTCATCAAAACCGAACACTTCTTCTGGGCCAGTGTTTATAGAATCAGGAAGAGGATTAGAAAAAACGTTAAGGGGCGACATTTCGTTAAGCTTAAGTGAAAAAAAAAGTCATGAAGAAATCCAATTATTAACTCAATTCTTGAATCATCAACTAAACAGGCTAACAAGAACACAAGCAGAATTATTATATAAATATATCGAAAGTGGATTTGCTGAACATAGAAAAATTGCAGAGATAACTAATACGACACGCCAGAATATCAGTAATCGGTTAAATAACATTGGTGCATTCTTGGTAAGGGACTACATAAAAATCATCAATAGCAAGGTCGAGCAATTTAGGGATAAAAACTAATGGAATTATTAATGCTATTACTGACAGCACATTTTATTGGTGATTTCTACGCCCAGCCCAAGAGTTGGGTTGAATGTAGGAATACCAATCACTATAAATCAAAAGGGCTTTGGAAACATTTTTTAGTTCATATATTACTATATTTAACCGTTTTTTTAATGGCAGAATCGACCTTAGACAAAGCGCTAACCGCTGTAGCAATAATATCAATATCACACGTACTTACCGACTTATGGAAGTCGTATAGAACAAATAACCTGTTTTACTTTTTGATAGATCAATTAATTCATATACTACTAATCGTTATCGTCTGGATATATCTATCGGGGTTCACATTTGATCAAGTGGTATCATTCACACAAAACTTTATTACAACGAAACATCTAATCATTGCTATTGCATATATATTGGTTTGTAAACCAGCATCCGTAGTTATTTCATTAGCTTTAAAGAAGCATACTGACAGTTTAAATACCGAGACTACTAATTCAGGGCTAGCTTCCGCAGGTACTTGGATTGGCTATCTTGAACGATGTTTAGCTATCTCTTTTATATTTATGGGGCAATTTGCAGGCATAGGTTTTTTAGTCGCGACAAAAACAATATTTAGATTCGGCGATCTAACAAAAAACAATGATATGAAACTCACAGAGTATATGATGTTAGGTACATTACTAAGTTACGCAATTGCTTTACTTATTGGCTGGAATTCATTGCTAATTTATAAAGCAAGTCTAGGTAGCTAATCTATGAATTGGGTTTAGAACGATAAAACCGACCAGTAATTAGCTTTTAAACAAACTCTCTTGTACACATTTCGTGGGAGAGAGGCGCTGGTAGCATTTTTTGTTAACCACTGCAGGGTGACCTATCCTGCTGAAAAAAATGGCTAATTAATCAGTTTAATTTAGATAGCATACTCAAACTCTGACTGTACTAATAAATAATAGAACAAACCAGTGGTTTAAATTATAAACAACTAAAAGTGTAATTTATTCATTAATTTTAAACCATTACAAATAACAGCTTTTTAGGCAATGAAATTAATGAACATTTTTTAGGATTTTAACGGCTCGATATTATTATCCTGATCAAGTAGGGGAAAAACTTTCCAATATTTTGCCTAGTACTTTGGATAACATTACAGATCACATTTCATTTCTTGTTAATATCTTTGAGCAAGGAGGAATTAAATACAATGAAGCAACATATGAGAACATCACAGAGATCATAAAGGCTTTGTATGTAGAGGAAGACTGGAAAGGGGGTAGCCTCAAATGTTATACGGCTGTAATAAAATTATTATTTGTCCTTCAAAATAGAATTCATTAAATACGAAATGGGTATAAGAGTAAAGGTCAGTAAAGCAACTCCTTTACTTTGATTTACTCGCATTTATCAAGGGAAAAAATAACCCGGTAAATATGAATTAGTTTTCGTCCACATTCTTGAACTTTTGGTCGATTAATTACAATAAGGGTTCAGCAATTAGCGGGAAAAAGCCGAAAACATATTCGAATTAGCAAAACTCACGATTTAAAAATTATCTTGAACTGTCTTTTTTATCGGTTATAATCGGCAGTTATCGTATCTCATAAACAGTTGGTTTGTGTTGTTAATTTTCAATAAAACATTAATGGTTATGCTGCTATGTTTGATCTTCGTTGGTCAATCTATTGCATCGTCTGTGATGTTTTATAATATGAATATGGCAGGCATGAATGCTACTAATATGCAAGAACAGAATATGCCAGCACATGAAATGGGTGCGATGCAACTAAGTCCGATGCAGCAAAGTTCGATGCAAATGATGGAGCATTCAGTTTCTGCTGATTCAGATGATTCCACTTCAAGTATGAACGATTGTTGTATGAAAGACTGTCAGTGTTCCGCTGGTGGTTGTTCAACAGCTTCGGCATTTTCTCGAACTGTTAGTTCTAATGTTATTATTGTTTTGCCTCTTAAAATCCTTTTCGATACTGAACTGATACTTAGTCAGAAATCAACCTCCCTGTATAGACCTCCTATATTTAGCTAATACAGCGTCAGTGTATCCAAAATTCGGATCATTTTGCGTTTTGAATCAATTTCTAGATTTGATTAATCTGTTTGCGTTAAATAAATTTATATAGGAACAATTGCAATGTTCACTTTAAAAAGAGTTAACAAAAGACGTAAGTTGCTTAACGTCACTTTTTTTAACATCACTATTTTATCATTAGCTTGTTTTTCGGTTTCAGCTAAAAACTCTGGCACTGTAGGAGACGGGCATAGTGATATAAGTCATAAGGTCGTCTTGAGTTTTGAACAAGCCATTAAGGCGGCTCAAAAAAATGATCCCTGGCTTACTGGTAATCGTCATAAACAGCAATCAATTGAGTCAATGAGTAAAGCTGCCGGAGAATTACCGGATCCTAAGGTTTCACTTGGTCTGGCTAATTTACCTTTAGACGGTTTTGATTTTAATCAAGAAGGGATGACTCAGTTAAAGGTTGGTATCACTCAAATGTTTCCCCGAGGTGATACGCTAGCGATAAAAAACCGTCAGTTACGTATAAAAAGCGAAGCTTATCCTTACCAAAGACAAGATCGTCAAGCAAAGGTTGCTGTTACTGTAGGCGGTTTATGGTTAGATGCTTTTAGAATTCAACAGTGTATTGAACTTATTCAAAAGAATTATTTTCTTTTTGAGCAACTCGTTGATGTTGCACAAGCCAGTTATTCAGCAGCGTTGGGTACAACTCGTCAACAAGATATTATTCGTTCACAACTTGAACTTACGCGTTTGGAAGATCGTTTAGATACATTAGCTCAACAGAAAAATCACTTTGAAGGACAATTATTTCAATGGATTAGTAACTTTTTAACTTCTGATAGCGAAAGTGATAGTGAAAGAGAAAGTAAAATTAGCTCATCTGTAGTTAGGTTACATAACTTGAATTTAGGCACTGAAACACCGGAAATTGAACTGCTTAAGGCTGATTTAATTTATTCAGATAAATGGTTGAAGCCAGAGCAACTTGTTCATTATTTCTTAAAACATCCGTTAGTGACTGCACTTGACAAAAAGATCAGCGCAACAAAAACGGGAATTGATTTGGCTAAACAAAAGTACCAGCCACAATGGGCTGTAAATGCAGGTTATGGCTATAGAGCTGATGACCCTACAGGTAGAAGCCGAGCTGATTTGTTTTCTGTTGGTGTTACTTTTGATTTACCTATATTCACAGGTAATCGTCAAGACAGGGAAGTGAAATCTGCAATGTCAGAAACAGAGGCAGTGAAAGTCGATAAGATTTTGTTATTAAGAAAGATGTTAGCAGCATACATAAGTGCTAAAGGACGTTTATTAAAACTTAACGATAGAACGTCTTTATATAAAAATAAGTTACTCCCTCAAATTAACGATCAAGCTGAAGCTTCATTAACGGCTTATACCAACGATGATGGTGATTTTTCAGAAGTGATTAGATCTCGTATCGCCGTACTTAATACAGAGCTTGATGCGTTAGCCTTAAACGTTGAACAACAGAAAACTATATTGGAATTAAATTACTTATTTATAGGTACATTAGCTAGCCCTACTAACTCTAATCAGTGCCTTAACAACTAAGCCATGAAGCAAACTATCAGTCGAAATAATTTTGCTCAAAAATGGAAATAAAGCGAACAAATATAATGAATTTAAATAATACATCTCAAATTAAAGCAACAGTAATTGGCGTTATTATTGGCTCAGTACTAACTTTGGGCGCTTACACAATGTTTGCATCCGATCATTGGGTTACTACACAAAGTGCTGATCGTACACAAAAGCAACCTCTTTATTGGGTTGCTCCAATGGATCCTGATTTTCGGAAAGACAAGCCAGGGAAATCACCTATGGGAATGGACTTGATCCCCTATTACGGTGACGATGGTTCAGGCCCGGACGAAGGACCGGGGACGATTCGTATATCTCCTGACGTGGTTAATAACTTAGGCGTTCGAACCGCTGTTGCACAATACAAAGCTTTGCATATGGAAATTGACACGGTTGGTTATGTTACTTTCAACGAAGATAAATTAGTGCATATTCATCCTCGTATTCAAGGGTGGATAGAAAAATTATATGTGAAGGCTATTGGCGATCCTGTGAAAAATGGTCAACCGCTTTATGATATATACTCGCCGGAATTAGTTAACGCTCAAGAGGAGTTTTTGTTGGCGTTAGAGCGAAAAAACAAGCGATTAATAGTTGCCTCTCAAAACCGGCTAATTGCTTTGCAAATACCTGAACCAGTGATTTCCCGTTTAAAGAAAACTAGAAAAGTTCAACAGAACATTACTTTTTTTGCTCCCCAGAAAGGTATTGTTGAGAATTTGAAAATACGTGAAGGTTTCTTTGTAAAACCTGGTTCAACCATTATGTCTATTGGCGATTTATCTGAAGTATGGGTTGAAGCAGAAGTATTTGAACGTCAGGTATCGCAAGTTAAAACGGGTACTCCAGTAACTATGACACTTGATTACTTGCCGGGAACACAATGGCAGGGGAAAGTTGATTATATATATCCAATACTTGATGCAAAAACCCGCACTGTGAAAGTCAGGTTACGTTTTCTCAATGAACATGGTCAATTTAAACCAAACATGTTCGCTCAAATTACTATTCATACAACGGGTGATGAAAATGCACTGCTTATTCCAAAAGAAGCATTAATCCGCACGGGCAAACAAGACCGTGTGGTTTTAGCTTTAGGCCAAGGTAGCTACAAGTCGGTTGAGGTTACCGTAGGACGTTTTGATAACAACAGCGTTGAGATATTAGCAGGGTTATCTGAAGGGGAAGCTGTTGTTAGTTCAGCACAATTTCTATTAGATTCAGAATCAAGTAAATCCTCAGATTTTAAACGTATGCACAATAAGGAGGAAGTAACCGAATCTCAAAGTAATGACGCGGTAGCATCAAAAGTTTGGGTGCAAGCTCAAGTCCAGAGTTTAATGGCTGAACATAAAATGTTGACTTTAGTTCACGATGCCATTCCACAGTGGGGTTGGCCTGAAATGACGATGGATTTTATTGCAGCAGAATCTGTTGATTTTTCTCTGCTCAGTGCGGGGCTTAAATTAAAAGTAGAATTAACAAAAAACAGCAAGGGTGATTATCAAGTCAGCGATATTCTCCTTACTGGTAGTGGCGCCGACAGTAATCAACATACTAATAGAGCAACCGTTAACGGAATCATAAACGCTATATTGCCTGGGTATCGAATGCTCAATATCAGTCGGGGACCAATTGAAAAATGGGATCGCCCTGCTGCGACAATGGATTTTATAGTAAGTGAGCAAGTTGATATTTCATCATTAACAGAAGAAACTGAGATTACATTTACCTTTGAAATTCGGGATGGTGATTTTATCATTATTTATATTAGTGATGGTATAAGTGATGACATTAGCGAAGATATTTTAAATGAATCTACCAGCGAAACGATGACTGAAACAAGAGTAAATAAAAATACTGTTGTTGATCACTCCAAGCACTAAATATGAAGGATAATTTATTATGATCATTGCTATTATTCGCTGGTCGGTTGGCAATCGTTTATTGGTCTTAATGGCAACATTTATGCTTGTTGGGCTTGGCTTATATTCTGTTAAAAATACCCCGGTGGATGCACTTCCTGATTTATCTGATGTGCAAGTTATTATAAAAACGAGTTTTCCGGGTCAGGCACCGCAAGTGGTTGAAGATCAGGTTACCTACCCGTTAACTACTGCTATGTTATCTGTGCCTGGTGCTGTTACAGTGCGAGGTTTTTCATTCTTTGGAGACTCGTATGTATATGTTATTTTTGATGAAGACACTGATTTATATTGGGCTCGTTCCCGGGTACTTGAATACTTAAGTCAAGTTGCCCCAAATTTACCTGCTGATGCAAGGCCACAATTAGGTCCTGATGCGTCGGGCGTAGGCTGGGTGTATTTATATGCGTTAGTCGATAAAACAGGGCAACATGATTTAAGTCAGTTACGTAGTATACAAGATTGGTTTTTAAAATTTGAATTGCAAACTGTTCCGGGGGTTTCTGAAGTCAGTGTGCTGGGCGGCATGGTTAAACAATATCAAGTTCTAATTAACCCCGATAAGTTGCGTGCTTTTGGTATTCCTCTTTCTCATATACAAATGGCGATTAAACAGGGTAATCAGGAAATTGGCGCTTCTGTTATCGAAATGGCTGAAGCCGAATATATGGTCAGAGCTACAGGTTATTTAAAAAGTAGTGAAGATATAGAGAATATTCCACTGGGGGTTAACAAAAACGGTACGCCTTTATTGCTCAAAGATGTTGCTGAAATAGGCACAGGTCCGCAAATGCGCAGGGGTATAGCGGAGCTTAACGGAGAAGGTGAAACCGTTGGTGGCATAGTGGTGATGCGTTTTGGTGCAAATGCTCAGCAGGTTATCAATGGCGTAAAAGCTAAACTTGAACAATTAAAAAAGGGTTTACCTGACGGTGTTGAGATAATAACTGTGTATGATCGCTCTACCTTAATTGAACGTGCGGTTGATAATTTAGCTTATAAATTACTCGAAGAATTTGGTGTAGTGGCACTGGTTTGTATTATTTTCTTATTTCATGTCCGTTCGTCATTGGTGGCTATTTTTAGTTTACCTGTCGGTATTTTAGTTGCGTTTATTATCATGCATATACAAGGATTAAATGCCAACATTATGTCTCTCGGTGGTATTGCTATTGCTATTGGTGCGATGATAGATGGCGCTATTGTCATGATTGAAAACATGCATAAACATATGGAGCGAACACCATTAACCAAAGAAAACCGTTGGCAGATAGTAACGGATTCAGCTTGCGAGGTAGGGCCAGCATTATTTTTTAGTTTATTAATTATTACCGTAAGTTTTGTGCCAGTTTTTACACTTGAAGCGCAGGAGGGACGGATGTTTTCTCCTTTAGCTTTTACCAAAACATATGCAATGGCGGCTTCTGCTGCATTATCTGTTACTTTAGTGCCTGTTCTAATGGGTTATTTTATTCGTGGAAAGGTGCTTCCAGAGTATAAAAATCCGGTCAATAAATTACTTACCACACTATATATGCCAGTGTTAAATACTGTGCTGAAATTTCCAAAAACCACATTAGTTGCTGCATTGTTACTGGTGGGAGTTGGGGTATATCCAATAGACAAAATTGGTAGTGAATTTATTCCTCCTCTTGATGAGGGAGATATAATGTATATGCCAATAACTTATCCTGGTATTTCAATAGGACAAGCTCGACAGTTACTGCAACAAACTGATAAATTGATTAAAACTGTGCCTGAGGTCAAAAATGTCTTTGGTAAAGTCGGTCGAGCTGAAACTGCTACCGATCCCGCACCGTTAACCATGATTGAAACCTTTATTCAGTTAAAGCCAAAAGATGAGTGGCGTGAGGGCGTTACTTCCCAAAGCCTGAAAAAAGAGCTGGATGATTTAGTGAAACTACCCGGCGTGACTAACGCTTGGGTAATGCCGATTAAAACCCGTATTGATATGTTGGCAACAGGCATTAAAACTCCTGTAGGTATTAAAATTGCGGGAGCTGATTTAAGTATTATTCAAGAAATTGGTCAGCAATTAGAAGTTATTTTAAAAGATGTACCCGGGACAGCTTCGGTATATTCTGAACGGGTAGCTGGTGGCCGATATATTAAAGTGGATATTCAACGGGCAAAGGCGGCTCGTTATGGATTGAATATTAATGAGATTCAGCAAGTGGTTGCCACTGCAATTGGTGGGATGAATGTAACTTACACTGTTGAAGGACCTGAACGTTATCCTGTTAACCTGCGATATCCTCAAGATTATCGTAATTCGCCGGAACAATTATCATTATTACCCATTGTGACGCCAGGCGGACAACGTATTTCCTTAGGTGATGTTGCTAATATATTTATTGAAGATGGACCCTCAGGTATTAAATCAGAAAATGCCCGTTTGAATGGTTGGGTATATATAGATATCGAAGGTGTTGATGTTGGTACATATGTGGTTGCAGCGCAAAAAGTAGTTCAGGACAAATTGGTGTTACCGGCAGGATATTCTATTGCATGGGCGGGTCAGTATGAATATATGCAAAGGGCAAAAGAAAAACTCGCTTATGTAGTGCCGCTCACGTTAGCGATAATTATTATCCTGCTGTATTTAAATTTTAGAAATTTCATTGAAGTTGCCATGATAATGGGAACATTGCCATTAGCGATGGTAGGTAGTATTTGGTTGATGTACATAGAAGGTTATAATTTTTCTGTTGCTGTTGGTGTTGGTTTTATTGCTTTAGCCGGGGTTGCGGTGGAAATTGGCGTAATTATGCTTGTGTATCTTAATCAAGCCTATAAAAAAATGCTGGATGAACATCATAACAACGGAATTGTTATCCGTAAAACGGATGTGTTTAACGCCGTATTGCAAGGCGCTGGTATGAGAGTGCGTCCGGTTATGATGACGGCAGCAGCGATAATTGTTGGTCTAATGCCTATTTTATATGGCACAGGTACTGGTTCAGAAATTATGAGCCGAATAGCGGCACCTATGGTTGGAGGCATGATGAGTGCGGTTGTATTGACCTTGTTGGTATTGCCTGTATTATTTTATTTATGGCGTTCAAACGAAATCACTGACAAGAACAGTCAGTAATGGGACTATCAATAAAGGAACAGTCAGCAATGGAACTATCATAAATTGAACAGTCAGAAATGGAACTATCAGAAAAAAATGGCTAATAACCTTTTAAATTTTGACCTGTTAAAGACGGCTCGAAAGTATCATAAATGGCTGATGTTATTCATTGGTGTGCAATTTGTTATATGGTCTGTAACAGGCGCCTATATGGTGTTTTTTAATATTGATTATATTCATGGCGATAGCCTGGTTAAAAATCATCAAACGAAAATTGTTCCCGCTAATATTCAATATTCGTTAAAAGAGTTGTTAAAGCAATATCCTGATGCGAAGCGAATAAGTGTCGGTAAGTTTATAGATAAAGAGGTTTATCGTTTTTTAGTTGAAGAAAAAAAACATTTACTGGATGCAAGAACGGGAGCTTTGCTTACACCATTGAATAAAACTACAGCCCTTAATGTTGCTAAACACTACTATACCCGTAATCATTCAAAATGCAGGTTTTGAAGCGTTTTAAAAGATTATCTACTACGTTGCTTTCAATCCCAATAGCCCGCTATTGCTCAATCAAGCGCCTTTTAGATAAACTTTCAAATTCACCTCAAATTCCCGCATCTTGAATGACCACGGGTATATACGGGTGACGGCGTTGTAGTGGAAGTTGAATTGATAACTGAAAATCCTCCCTTTGAGCTAGGCAGGTGGACACTCCCTGCATGGCGTGTGAATTTTGATGATTTTGGTTCTCCTTCTTTATATATTTCAGCCCAAAGTGGGCTACTTGTTACAAAACGTCATGAATTGTGGCGGATATTTGATTGGATGTTTCGATTCCATGTGATGGACTACAGCGAGGAAGAGAACGTGAAAAATTTATTACTTTTTTGGGTGACATTATTTGGCATTTTAGCTTGTTTAGCTGGATTAGTTTTAACATATTTCAGAGTGTTCAAGCCTAATAAACCAAAAGCAGCATTTAATGAAGTAACAACTAAAGACGGAAGAACCTGATGCCCTGGATCAAAAAAATACATAAATGGGCATCAGTTATTGTTGGTATTCAATTCTTACTCTAGTTGCTTAGTGGGATCTATTTTAATTTGATGGATAGTGCTAAATCTTATGGTCACACTTATAAAAATCATGGTCGGCCAAATGCTGAGGTTGATAACGCGAGATTAGTTGAACCCCATGAAGTATTGCGTCGCTTTAAAGCAAGTGTGTCGCTTCAAACCACATATTTGTTAGGCGCACCTTATTACCTGTTGAATCATAAAAAAGGTTTATACGCTAATTTTGAAAATGAATATACCTTAGTTGATGCCTATACAGCAGAAGCACTTAACATTGATAAGGTGTTTGCTGCAAAGCTGGCGAAACTATCATATAACGGGCCGGGGGATATGAGCTCGGTCAAGCTTTTACCTCCACCGTTAGACGATTATTCTAACCAGTATAACGCTTCGTGGCAGATTAACTTTTCTGATGATATTAATACAAGTGTTTACGTTGAAGCAGGCTCAGGTCGTATTGTCGGACATAGTGATGATCATAAACGCCTGGCTGATATTTTCCATATGCTTCATTTTATGGATTATGCCAACGAAAGCAGTTTCAATAATATTCAAATAATTCTGTTTGCTATTGTCACTCTTTGGTTATCATTAACTGGGCTTATCTGGACTGTTGAATTAGGATTTCGCGGGCAATATAGAATCAAATTTTTTGCAAAACACCAGAGTGTAAAATTATTTGATAAGCATCAAAAAAGCATGGGGACAGTAACATTATCCAGCCATACTAATTTACTTGACGGACTTATTGCACATGATATTTCCCTGCCTTCAAATTGTGGTGGTGGCGGCACTTGCGGTCGCTGTAAAGTGATGATCAGCCCACGTTGTAAAATGACTTCGGCAGATCATTTTTATTTTACTGATAAAGAGCTGCAGCAAGGATATCGTTTAGCTTGTCAACATTTTAGTAATGATGTTGAACAGTTGAGCTTTATTGATGTAACAAATGGACAAAAGCATACATTGGAGTTGTCAGAAAGTCGATTTGTCAGTCCTTATATAAAGGAATTGCGTTTTAAAGTGACAGGGGGATCACCTTTGTTATTCAAAGCCGGGGCTTATATGCGTTTCTTTATTCCTGCGGCGAAAGGAATTTCAATGCCTTTGAATTTACCTGAAAAGTTAAAACCTCACTGGCATCACATTGAGCATTTGGAATATGAGCATTTAGCGTGTACACGAAATTATTCATTAGCAGAATCATCAATGAATACCGATGAACTTGTTTTTACGATTAAAATTCAATCGGCACCTAATAATGGGGTATTGCCCGGCGTTGGCTCCAGTTATCTTTGTAATTTGCATATTGGTAAATCTATCGAAGCAATAGGTCCTTTTGAAGAGTTTTATGCTGTAAAGGATAGTCAAAAAACAATGGTGTTAATCGGAGCTGGCTCTGGCATGGCGCCATTAAAATCAATTATTGATGAACAATTGGCGATAGACAGTAAAGTGAACAACATCAACGAAGCCCCAAAAGTAAATGAAGATGAAAATATTGACGGTCGTTGTATCCACTTCTTTTATGGGGCCAGGAAGGAGAGTGACTTACTTTACGCGGATAAATTTTATCAAATGGCTGAGGAATTCGAGCATTTTCAGTATTACCCGACACTTTCTCAAGCTAATGATAGATGGTCAGGGGCTACGGAATACGCTCAGCATTTAATGGCGACACATTTATATAGCATAGATAAGCTCGACAACATTGAGTTCTATTTATGTGGCCCCAAAGATTTGATGACGCAAACCATAGATTTATTAAAAGCGAAAGGGGTGAAAGATTCTGCAATTTCTTTTGAATCTTTCAACTAAAGTAAAAATTAATGCGCAACTGGTAATTCTTAACTGGTAATTCTTAACGGGTATTTATTAACAAGTAACTATTAACAAGTAAAAATTAACAAGTAACTATTAACAAGTAACTATTAAGGTCGAAAAAATGACATGACTGGCATGGAAACTATAGTGTTAAATAAATTAAATGGTCAGTGGAAAATAGTGCACGTTCACTGGTTAATCGTAAAATAACACCGATAAACGAATATAAATAAGGATTATTAATAATGAAAAAATTAACTTTTGTCTTTGGGCTAATGCTTTTTGGTGCGTTAGCATCTGCAGATGGTTTTTCTGATGTGAAAATTACAGTTCATCCTGCTGGGGGTGATGTTTACATGTTACAAGGTGCTGGTGGAAATATGGGCGTTTTGGCAACTGAAGATGGCTTGCTGCTGGTAGATGACCAATTTGAACCTCTCGCCAAGAAAATTGAACAAGCGATGAAAGGGCTGGTTGATAAAGAGTTGAAGTATATAGTTAATACTCACTTACATGATGATCACACAGGAAGTAACAGCTACTTTTCACATAAAGCACCAATATTTGCTCATGAAAATGTTAGAAAAAGATTAAGTGCAGGTCTTGCTGATAAAACATCAACAAACAGTCATGTCTCTTTGCCAGTTGTGACCTATAAAGATGGTGTTAGTATATTTTTAAATAACGAGCAGATTAAATTAACGCATTTACCAAGTGGTCATACTGATGGCGATACCATTGTTTATTTCAAAAATGCCAATGTATTACATACAGGTGATTTGTTTTTTGAAATAGGTTTTCCTTATATTGATTTAAAACAGGGCGGTACGGTAAAAGGATATTTGAACAATGTAAATTATATGATTAATACCTTTCCCGATAATGTGACTATTATTCCAGGCCACGGAAAATTAACCAATAAAAAACGCTTAAAAGAATTTGCTACTATGATCAGTGACAGCATGAAACTAGTGAGCAAAGCATTATCGCAAGGTAAAACGGAAGCAGAAATATTAACGCTTGGTGTTGAACCGCATTATAAAAAATGGACGTGGAGTTTTATTAATGAAGAGCGTTGGTTGAAAACTTTAATTGCCGACTTAAAATAGTTGAGCAGATATTATTGGTGTCATTTCGTGAGGTTTGTTTTTGTTTGATATAGTTATCTTTTTTGTGTGTATTTTTTGAACAGATTTCTTGTAAGATGTTTTTCACAGGAATTTTTTAAATAAAAATATAATGTTTAAAAGGAATTGAAAAATGAAAAATAAAATATTCAAACTTGGTTGTGTTTTAGCATTACTATTGTCAGGTCAGGCATATTCAGAAACTATGCAGTGTTATGTTGATACTTTTGCATATGATTATTACAGTGATAACTACTGTGATAATTCGGCTAACCAAAGATCAACAACAGCAACATATAAATTAATAAATCATTCTCAGACGATTGACTCTGTAACTTGATCAGGAAGTAATACTTCATCTTGCTTTGGTAATACATGTACCGTATCTATTAGTTGGTATTAGTAAAAGACAGTTTGTGCGGATAAAATTAATTAGTCTGATTATACATGGGTTGATGTTGATATTTGCGCTACGGCTGAATATGAAGGCCCATTTTAAAGTTGTTAATAGCCCTGATTGAGTCATTTAATTAGGGCTTTTTTTAAGCTGGTTTTGAATTTGATCAATTTTGACTTGTTTGCTCTAAGTATCATTGTAAAATCTTTTAGTTGTGATTAAAGTGGCCTGTTAATAAATAAACAGTAAGTCAATAAATAGCAAAATAATTTGGAAAAGCCATGTCAGAATATACAGCTTCGATTTTGTGGAAACGGGCAACCGACGAAAAATATAGTGATGGTAAATACAGTAGAGCTCATCAGTGGCAATTTGATGGTGGGGCATCTATCGCGGCATCTTCATCACCACAAATCGTTCCTCTTCCTTATTCACTTGAAGAAAATGTTGATCCTGAAGAAGCTTTTATTGCTTCATTATCTAGTTGCCATATGCTTTTCTTTTTATCAATAGCAGCTAAAAAACGGTTTGTAATTGATCAGTATGTCGATCATGCCATAGGCGTAATTAGTGAAGGCAGTGATGGAAAAATGAGCATGACAAAAGTAACACTCAGACCACATATTAGGTTTTCAGGAGAAAGACAACCCTCTATCGAACAACTTGAAAAAATGCATCATCAGTCTCATGATCAATGTTTTATTGCAAATTCAGTTAAAACTGAGGTTGTTACTGAAATCATTACTTAACAAAATATTAATGCAAGTTATGAGTGAAAAATATTAACAATTAGCGCTAATGCGTGCTTCCATTACTAAAGTCGATACGACACCTTTTATCCTGGCATTTTCGAAACGTGTACCCCTATCCAAAATTCGTGGTCAGGATAGATATCCGTTTTGCGTATTTTCAGTTCAGCACCACCAACGAGCTCACTTATTTGTAATGCAGTGATGGAATATATTTAAAAAGAGTAAACAGGCGATTCTACCTAAAAATATCATGAATTTTCCATTTTTTACTGGTAAAGGTGTAGATATATTGAAATAACTACACTACCTATACCTAGATGGGATTTCAAAGTTACTTTTGTCCTGATATAATATGTTACTAAATTTAGCTATTGATGTAATTATGCGGATTAAATTAACTAAAGATCTATCACAATTTTCAGACGACAGTTGTCAAGTTGGAAAAGAATTCGATGCAATATATGTTGCCCCTCGTTCTACAACAGTAGAATTTGAAACTGATTCAGGGAGTCGCTTTAGAGCATTTCATTATGAATATGAATTAGTAGAAACAGCAGGTGATGAATCTACCATTAGTTAGATTCAAATCACCAAACTGCATACCTGAATATATTTAAATAGGCGGCAGTTAAATGCAAGCCCGTGTGTCTTTGTTGATGCGTTTGCTGAGACATGCAATTAGACACACAGTAGTGTAACCTTAGAAGCAAAACGGTAAGTACCGTTCTGTTTCATGGGTGCTATTGTCTGGTTGCTTATTTTTAACCGGAACTGTTTACTTGTGCAGTTTACTCTGCGAATCACCCGTTAATATTACATATCATAACTATTGCGTTCTTCTGGTATATCACTTAAATATTCCACGAATTCTACTTCGTAACCATCAGGATCTATGAAATACGCATTTTTTCTATAGGTTGACTCAGCCCCATCTTTGTCCACTTCGAATCCTGCTGCGGCTAACCTGTTTATTACCGAGTCAAGTTTGTTAGTAACGAAGGCTAAATGGCTAAGCCCAACTTGATGACCCGTAAGATCTCTATTTTCACCTACGCCATTATCATTAAAAGTCAGATATTGATAATGATCACCAAAATGAACCCAGTTTCTTGCTTTTCCATGCCATGAGCCTTCACCGCCACCACGTACACCCCAGTGAGGAAACGCAGCCTGATAAAATTTAAGTGTGCTGGGAATGTCGCTTACAACAAGGTTGAGGTGTTCTAAATACATCATGATATATCCTTATGATATTAATATTAATTAATATCTTTTTTAAGTTGTTTTTAAATTGTTTTTTGTAATTGAATAGAGGATAAAACCTAAACCACACTTTAGGTAAAGGTTTATTTGTTTTTATTTTTCATTACATTACTAAATGGATATATGAAAGGAATAGGTGGGAGTTAATGACTATAAAAATTATTTTAAATTTAATATAAACTTTTTTGAACTATTTGGAATAGTCAGGCTCTTACTTTACGAGATGTTTATTTCCCTGAGTGTTTCATGTTTTATAGCGCGTTTTCTTAACGCGTTTTTTTTTGCCCAAAATTTATTTTGTTCATGCTTATTCTAAATACAACCTTAGATTCAACTAATATACCCAAACTATTTGGATATAGCCGTTTCTTGACTTGCCCAATCCTGCATTTCCAAGTGGTTTGGGTATAAAGTAAGAGGAGTCTTACTGACCATAATCTAAGGCTATATATCTAAATACTAATACCTCTGGAAGTTTATTTTCTGGTAAACCGGCTGTTCTCCCAATATATTGATTTTATGTTATACCCGTGGTCATTCAAAATGCGGGAATTTGAGGTGAATTTGAAAGTTTATCTAAAAGGCGCTTGATTGAGCAATAGCGGGCTATTGGGATTGAAAGCAACGTAGTAGATAATCTTTTAAAACGCTTCAAAACCTGCATTTTGAATGATTACGGGTATATACCCAGTTCCACTACCTAGTGGAACTGGTTTGAGTTTATACGCTAAGCAAAAAAGTAAACGGTTAATGTCCATAATATAGCAGCAAGACTTGCTGCAAGTGTAGCTGGTACTAATTGTGATTTCACATGGTCCATAAGATCACAACCTGTGGTCATAGCACTTAGTATCGTCGTATCTGAAATTGGTGAGCATTGATCACCGTAAACACTGCCATTAAGTACAGTGGCAAAACATACCATCATAAATAATTCAGGATGTGCCAGCCCTTGTGACTGAGCTATGGCCCAGGCAAGAGGCATAGCTAATGGAAATGCAATCGCATAGGTTCCCCAGCTGGTACCGGTAGAAAAAGCAATTACCATAGTGATCAGCTGAAGTATTACAGGCAACAGCCAAAATGGTAATTGTTCGCCAAGTTGTGATACTAAAAATAAGCCACCACCAATTTCTTTACTGATACTGCCAATGATCACTGCCAGCATAAGAATAATAGAAGCAACCACAACACCTTTAAGGCCATTACCGAAACCTTCAATTAAATTGGCTAATGACATGCCTTTTGCTAAAGCTATAAAAGCTGATAACAGTAACGCGGTCCCAAATGCCCAATTAATTTGGGGTGAGCCGCTTATAATAAAAGTGGTCACTGCGATTGTAATTAAAGTTACCAGCGGTAAAATAAACTCTAAAACATGAGATTTATATCCTTCAGGCACATCACATGTTTGTAACTCTTTTGCACTAAGGGGAGATGCATTTGGTGCATCTAACTGTCCAGTAGCAGCTGCCCTTTCATGCGCATCACGAATACGTTTACCAGAAAATTTGGTGATGTTGAGGCTTAAGAGTAAGGTACCGATAACAGCTAAAATGCCATAAAAACTAAAAGGTATACTGCTGAAAAAGAATTTTAATCTATCTGATTCTGTGGCTAGAAAAGACACACCAGGCACAAAAATAAGCGCCTGTATATAAGCGGGCCAAGCATTGAAAGCAATTACGGAAGCAATTGGAGAAGCCGTTGAGTCGACAATATAGCTCATTTCTTCATGACTCACTTTTGCTTTATCTGCCAGCGGACGAACAGTAGTACCTACTAACACTGTACTCATGGTACCACCTTGAAAGAATAATACCCCCAAAAACCAGGAAACGAGTTTAGCTGATTTTTGTCCTTTAACAAAATGTTCGGTCATATAACGAGCAAAAGCTTGAGCGGCACCTGTTTTTGTCCATACACCTAATAAACCGCCGAGCAACCATAAATATAATAAAATAAGGGTCGCCGTACCTTCCTTTGCTAAATTCGGAATAATAACTTTATCGGTTAAGTCATAACGTCCGAGCATAATAGCCCCGACCACAATACCACTGAATAAAGCCGTTAAAGGTTCGCGCGTGGTCAAACAAAGTGCAATGGTGATGAGCGCGGGTAGTAAAGACCATAGTCCGAAATGAAAAGCAGGTTTAAGTAATTTTAGTTGCTGTTCAGCGTCAGTTACCCATTGTTGGTCTAGTTCTGGTTTATGCTGAACTGCATTTAAGTTCTGTTGATTTATAAGTGAATTTTCATAGGGAACAACTTCAGATATGACAATTTCTTTCCCTTTGTATTTGTAAGCAAGAGCTCCGGAATCAGTCGTGTAAGTATCATAAATATAGCTTTGTTCTAACCATGTCTGTTCAACATAATAATTAACATACAGTGCTGAGCAGAGGCCAAATATTAAAATAAGTAGGGCGAGAAAGTTGTTGTTAGCTTGCATTTAAATTCAATCCTATTGTTTAGAAGTATTATCTATTCAAAAATTAAAATTTATCAATTCATTTTTATACTACACCTAAAACATTTTGGAAAAGTAGTTTCAGCACTATGTTATACCATCAGGTTTTACTGGAGGGGAATTAAGTATTAATATTTTATCTTATCTATAGATAAAAGATATAAGAGAAAGGTGAGAAAAGGGTATAAATAAAAAAAGCACTGAAGTTAGTTTCAATGCGTTGTTTTTTTTCATATTTAAAATGCGATTGGTATTAGCTCGGATATTTTTCTTCTAATGCTTTATATAATTGTTGCTGAAAATCACCTGCACTTGTATCTAAAGTATTTACCAAAGTAGCTAATATTTCGTTATCTTCTTCGCCATTCCAAATTTTGATGTAAGAGCCATCTTTATAGCCATGATCCTGACGGAAAAAGTTTAGTGTGTTCTTTCCAACGTATTGACGGAAAAGTTCATTAAGATCCATGCTCATCAATCGCATGCAGTCAGCTAAAGCAATCGCATCAAAGGTTTTGTTGCTTACAGCAGCTGATGCAAGATTTTCCAATGCAATTTTAAAATCACTTTCGTCGGAACTTCTGGTTAACTCAGAAGCAAGCTCATCAATAATTTCATCAATGTTGTCATTCGCCATTAAACGTAAACTTAGTCCGAAATGAAAAATATCCACTAACTCTAATTGTACCTGAGCAATATCAATTTTCTGGTGTTTCCACCATTTCCAACCATGATGATCAAGCATTTCAGCACATTCGACCCAAATAGCCCGATACCATTCATAGTTGTTTACACGCCATGTTTCACTCACACGAGAATTCATTGCATTTTGCATGGTTAACATTTGACTTATCTGGTTCTTTGCGGTGGATATTTCGCTCATGGAATTCTCTAAAAGTTAATAATATAATTTTTATGTCACATAGTGTGCCGTAGTAGCTATCAACAGACAAGTATGAAGTTTATTAAAAATTGATTATCCATGTGAAAATACTATATATTGTTACTAAGTTGATTTTATAAATTAGACTGACTTATATGAAGAATATAAGCATGAAGATTACAGCACGAAGAGTACAGTATGAATAGTAAAGTATCGCAAGAAATTCAAGATGAAGCTTTAGCCGTTGCTAAAGCAACTCAAAAACAGGGGCAGAGCAAAGAGCAGACGAAGCTGATTGCTAAAGGTATTGAAAAAGGGATCAGTGAATTTAAAAAACAACAAAAAATTAAAGTTAGAGATAGAGATAAGCAGCGTAAGCAAAAAGAAAAAAGTAACTTACAATCGCAATCTTCTTTAGTAGAGCAAGAAGGAGTAAATAAAGCGGAAGTATCAACAGTTAAATTGAATAAATATTTTCCTTGGTTGCTCTTGGCGTTAAGTTGGGCGGGTTTTGTTTTATATAATTTTAAATAACATGACTTCAGTTGTATTCGAAAGCTCGTCCAGTCGTAGTTATATAGGTTTATAGGTTTATAATTAAGAGCCAATGCCAATTGGTATTAGAAAAAGATAGATATTTTGTAATATCTATCTGTTCTTTTGAGTCAATGCGCTAGGATAAACTTATTTAACCTGAATTCGGGATAATGAGTACTTGGTAGTCATGTAAAATCAATATGTTAATAGATGAGAAGAATGTAATCCATACTATTTAGTGCCAGAACGGAAAAGCCACAACCCTTGTTATATATGGGCTGTAGCCATTAATTCAAAACGAAGATTTAAGCTAACCAGTCGATATTGATGGAAATGTAACCGTTTTTTGGGTTTTTAGCCAAAAAAAAGAAAATCTTCGTTTTTAAAATAAGCTTGAACGCCCCGTAGAATACAGCTTTCAGTATTTCCGTTCAGGCACTATTTAAGATGTTTGATACTCAATCAATGCTTCATTTTTTTGATTATCAAGGCAAAACAATGATTAGTAGCTGGCTATTTATTATTGTTTTAACGCAGAGAATCGGAAAAATGAAGTGTTGAGCAAGTGCTGCTTATCCCGAATTCAGGTTATTTAATGATACCATTCGCATTAAATAAATGATCAATATTCAATGATTAGTGCATGGATGCACTAATGCAGCGAAGGCATGGATGCCTAAGAGCTGCCATGTCGGCAACGCAGCTAGTGGTTTTAGACTATTTGAAGATGATCACTTATTTAGTGCGATTGGTATTAGTTGGATATAAACATTAAACATGCTCAATAATCAAACAACCTGCAGAATAACCCGCGCCAAAAGAACAAATTATCGCTTTATCGCCTGATTTCATATCGTCATGAAAGCGATGAAAAGCGATAATAGAACCTGCAGATGCCGTATTAGCGAATTCATCTAAAATGATAGGCGCTTCATTTTCTTGTGGTTCCCTGCCCAGAATTTTTTTCGCGATAAAGGTATTCATATTAATGTTGGCTTGATGTAAAAACAGTCGTGTTAGATCTTTGGCTTCAATTCCAGCTTCTGCTAATTGCTCATAAATTAAAGTACTAACCATAGGTAAAACTTCTTTAAATACTTTACGCCCTTGTTGAACAAACAGTTTGTCCGCATCAAACATAGTGTCTTCAGAGCAGCGATTAGTATGTCCAAAATTACTGCGGATATTATTTGAAAACGTTGTCATTGGTTTTTGCGTTAACAGCTTAAAACAATGATTGCCTGTTGCAGTTTCTTCCTTTTCAACAACAACGGCAGTGGCGACATCGCCAAAAATAAAATGGCTATCACGATCACGAAAATTAATTTGTGGGGAGGTCCATTCAGGGCTGATAACCAGTACTGTTTTAGCCGTACCGCCCCGTACCGCATTAGCAGCATTCATAATGCCAAAAGTAGCAGATGAACAGGCAACTAACATATCAAAAGCCCAGCCACCGCAACCAAGCTCTTTTTGCACTTCAATGGCAATAGCCGGATAGGCACGTTGTGTGTAAGAGCAGGCAACAATAATCAGATCGATATCCTGTGCTGTTTTATTCGCAGCTTTCATTGCTTGTTTTGCTGCCGCCAAGGCCATTTCAGCTTGCACCGAAACTTCTTCGTCAGGGCGTTCTGGTATTAGTGGCATCATTATGTTTGGATCTAAAGCTCCGTCTTTATACATGACATAGCGGCTTTTGATACCTGAGGCTTTTTCAATAAAATCGCTTGAGGAAGGTTTAAGTGCTTCTACGTCACCAGCTTCGATAGCTTTTTGATTTTCTATATTGAATTTAGTGACGAATTGGTTAAAACCATTAACCAGTTCATCATTTGAAATACTTTGTGGTGGGATAAATAGGCCTGAACCACTAATTACTATTGACATTGATGGTACTCCAACCGATATTTATATAATTTATTAGACCACATTAACATAAAAGCCCTTATATTTTACTAATAAATTTTAGCAACATCAGGAATATCTTTTACATTCTCTCATTCTATAAATATATTAAGCCTGTTGGTTTTTTGAAAACTTAACTTTGGCTAAATAGTTTTTTCCGAACCATGGCCCGATAATCTTTAGGGGTTAAATTTAACGTTTTTTTAAATAGTCGAGTGAGATGTCCCTGATCCTGATAACCCACATGGTAAGAAATTTCCTGAATGGATAAATTTGTAGATGCCAATAAATCTTTCGCTGCTTCTATTCTGAGATCTTGCCAATGCTCGGTAGCCCGGACCCCCGTGGCCATTTTGAAGCGCCGGGTAAATGAACGGGGGCTAATACCAAATTGATCAGCAATTTCTGACAATGTTGTTGTTGAACTAAGATTGTTTTTCATCCAGAACTGAATTTGAGCAATAAGTTCATCTGGGTGTCGATCTACACCACCTTCTAAATAACGCTGTTCTTCATATGGTTTTCTTATTTCATGAGAGAAATTTAACTGTACCTGTTGAGCAATATTTCGACCATAAATCTGCTCGATTAAGTGCACAATAATATCGGCTAATGCATTCAAACTTGCAGCGCAATATATACGCTCTGACTGAGTGATAAAAAAATCAGGCTTTAAATCAACTTGTGGGTAGTTACGTTGAAATTGCTTTACATAATGCCAATGTGTTGTGGCCGGGTGGTGGTCCAACAGACCTGATTCAGCCATAAAACATACGCCGGTACCACCGCCAATAAGAGTAGAACCTTGATGCCAAATGCGATTTAACCAGGCGATCAGTTTTGGATGTTTTGTAATTAAGGGCCGTGGGTTTCTCCATAAACTAGGAATAAAGGCAAAATCAGGCAAGATTGCTTGATCAACATCAGCTTCAGGCCTGAGCCGTATTATTGCTCTGGTTGAAACTGTGTCTAAATTTTCAGCAACCATTTGAATAGCGAGAGTGGCATTATTTTTGTCTTGTTTCAATGCCATAGATTCACCGGCCCGTAGCATTTCCACGGGTAAACTAAGGCTGGTGGCAAGCATATCGTCATACAGCACAAGGGCTATTTTCACTGGTTTAGCTTTTATTAGTTGATTATTTTCTCCCATATTATTTATTTAAGCCCTAATGAGTGGTTAATTGTATCGCTTTGTCCTTTATAGCACATTATTTGGCTTAAAAAGCTTATTAATTGGTAAGGAAACACAATAAAATGAAAATAATTAAGTATTATTATTTTTATTAAAAGGTTGCATATGACTACTTTACCTTTGATTGTTGGAATGGGCGGTATTAATGCTGCCGGACGGACATCTTTTCACCAGGGTTTTCGCCGCATAATTATCGACAAATTAACAGCACAGGCACGACAGGAAACTTTTGTCGGCTTGGCCACTTTGATGAATATTGTTCGATTACAAGCTGGTGACTTGGTGGATCAAGAAGGTAATGTTGTTGAAAGAGACATGATAGAAGCGCGATTTGGTCACCAGATTCTTGATGGTACTCTGATCAGAAAAATTGAAAAAAATCATTTTGATCCTGACGCAACACACTGGCATCAGAAAATGAATGTAAGTGCCAGTGAAAACCATATTTGTTTTGAACTCAAGGCAAAAGAACTACCTAAACCTGTACCTAATTCCTGGATATTAACAGAATTGGCGGACGGAAAAGTTAAAGTAGAAATTCCTGATGATTTGGTCATTAAACACGATGCTTATCGTGATAACCCAATTAAGGCGGCTGGTCAGTTTCCTACAGGATTTGAACCAGCCAAATTATATAATAGCCGTTTTCAGCCTCGTGGCTTACAAGCAACTATTTTTGCTGCCACTGATGCTATTCGTTCAACGGGAATAGCTTGGGATGATATTTTAGCTAAAATAAATCCTGACCAAGTAGGTACATACTCTGCTTCAGTAATAGGACAAGCGCAAGGCGAAGGTTTAGGCGGTATGATCCGTAATCGTTTGAAGGGCGAAAGAGTGAGCACTAAAAATCTGGCGCTTGGTTTAAATACAATGTCGACTGATTTTATCAATGCCTATGTTACAGGTAATGTTGGTACTACATTTACTTCTTCAGGCGCTTGTGCAACATTTCTATATAACCTTCGTTCTGCTGTGCAGGACATGAAAGCCGGATGTATACGAGTTGCGGTAGTTGGCAGTGCCGAAGCACCCATTACGCCTGAAATTGTTGAAGGTTTCGGTAATATGAGTGCTCTGGCTAATGAAGAAGGGCTGAAGAAACTTGATGGCACCGATACAGCGGATCACCGTCGTACCAGTCGTCCGTTCGGGAAAAATTGTGGTTTTACCATTGGAGAAGGTGCGCAGTTTGTTGTTTTAATGGATGATGATTTAGCTATTGAAATGGGGGCAAAAGTGCTTGCTTCCGTTCCTGATGTTTTTGTTAATGCTGACGGTTTTAAAAAATCTATCACAGCACCAGGTCCAGGTAACTATATTACCATGGCAAAATCTGTTGCCTTAGCTACAATCATATTAGGTAAAGAGTCAGTACAAAAACATAGTTTTATTTTAGCGCACGGTTCCAGTACTCCTCAAAACCGTGTCACTGAATCATTAATTTATCATAAAATCGCTGAAACTTTCGACATTACCAATTGGCCTGTTTCAGCACCTAAAGCTTTTGTTGGTCATACTATTGGTCCGGCAAGCGGCGATCAAATGGCGGTCGCATTAGGAGTTTTCAGTCATAATATTATGCCGGGTATTACCACTATTGATGAAGTTGCAGAAGATGTTTATGCTCAACATTTAAATATATCGACGGAGCATTGGCAGTGTCAGGAGATGGATGTTGCTTTTATTAATTCAAAAGGCTTCGGCGGTAATAATGCAACGGCACCCGTTCTTTCTCCGAATACGACATTAAAAATGTTGTCGAAACGTCATGGTGAAGAAGTTATGGCCAGTTATCAAGAAAAATTGGTGGCAGTAGAGGCTGCACAGAAAGTTTACCGGGATAATGCCAATAATGGGCAATTTGATATTATCTATAAATTTGGTGAAGGTTTAGTGGATGAAAGTACTATTAGCATTAGTCAAAAGGAAATACATATTCCTGAATTCAAACATGTAATTAATTTACCTACTGATAATCCGTTTGATGATATGGTTTAAGGTTTTTGGTTGTATGAATAGACGCAACGCATTGCCTCAGTTCATTGATTCGAAATTAAAGATAAGCGAATGGGGTAATCCATCAAGCTAATATAGAATTGAATTGGGTAGAATATAATAAAGCCCTGCAATTGCAGGGCCTTATTTTTTTTAGTGCTTAATTTCAGGATTATGCAAAAACTTCCTGCAATGGCGGTACGATTTGTTTTTTGCGGCTTAATACGCCGTCTAACCAAACTTTACCGTCAACCGTTGCTTGATTGAAAGCTTTCGAAGAAAGTGCATCGTCATCACTAACAATTAACAATTCAGAGCCTTCTTTCATTATGTCGGTAAGTAATAATAATACGCTGTGACGACCGCCTTCTTGCTTTAATTTAATAATATCAGCGGCCAGTTCAGCTTTGATGTTATCAAAAACGGCTAAATCGATAACTTCCAGTTGCCCAATACCAACCTTGTTTCCATTCATATTAAAATCTTTAAAATCACGCTTGACAAGTTCACGGACCGGCGTGCCTGCAACAGCAGATTTTACTTTAAACATTTCCATGCCTAATGCTTTGTAGTCTTTTATTCCGGAAATCTCGGCTAGTGCTTCAACGCATTTTTTATCAGCAGTGGTAGTGGTTGGTGATTTGAAAATAACAGTATCACTTAAGATGGCACACATCATTGCACCAGCGATATTTTTAGGAATTTCAACACTGTGAAAATCAAACATCATTTTGATGATGGTGTTGGTACAGCCAACCGGACGTATCCAGCATTCTAAAGGTGTGCTCGTGGTTAAGTCGCCAAGTTTATGATGATCAATAATGCCAAGTATAGTTGCTTTATCAATATCATCGGGTGCTAATTCAATATCCGAATGGTCAACAATATAAACGCTGTCACCAGCATAACTTGTTTTAAGCATAGGTTGTTCGAAGCCGAATTTATCTAAAATAAATAAGGTTTCAGGTGAAAGTTCACCTAAACGTGCAGGCACAGTTTCTTCACCTATAGATGTTTTTAAATAGGATAAAGCGATTGCTGAACAAATAGAGTCTGAATCAGGGATCTTGTGTCCCACCACATAAGCTGGCATAAAAAGTACGTTCCAAAGTTTAGTTAAAGTAAAAGTTAAATTTAAATATTAATTTCTATCATACAAAAAATACCGGGTTAGGTATATACCCATGCCCTGAACCAGCATTTCCAAGTAACTTGGTATATGCAGCTGCCGGGTAATGTTTGTCTTAAATAAAGCTGTTTTGGGTCGCTAAAATTAGGAAACAAAGGTTAAGCATGATGGATAAGCTTCATAATTTTTATTTACTGCTATAGTTACATAAAGTTAAGTTAATTTTAGGAGAACAGAAATAGTGAAAAAGAGCAAAGTAATAACAACTGAAGACATTCTGGTCACCTTGTGCCAATCGGTCTGTGAAGTTTTGACGAAAGCAAGTCAAAATCCCATTGAATATTCCGCAATGGTTCAAAAAATTTCCCGTACCTGCTTAAGACCCGATATTGGTTGTTTTGTACTTTTTGATGGTGGTTTTAATGGTGTTGTGGTCACCAATTTTACCGGTGCCGCTGCTTTGGAAATTTATCATGACTATATGCGTAGTATGGGCATGCCCGAGTCAGAAGTTTCTCAAAGTTTCCTCTCTGATGATGTTTCAAATATTATGGGGGAGTTAATGAATCAAATCGTTGGTGATTTTACCTTGAAGATTCGACAGCGATTGCAAACATCAATTACGCAAAGTCAGCCGAAAATGTTAACCATTAGCAGACTGGTACAAATTTCAATTGATACTTTAATGGATCGCCCTCAATTAAGGCGGGTTACTTTTACCACCAGTAAAAATAATATATTCTATTTAGAATTGGCAATAGAGAAAACCGAATTTATAAAGTTACGCGATTTTGATGTACTGGAGGGAGTTGATCCTGACGCTATTATGGAAGAAGCCTTGAAAGCACAATCGGATAAAAATAAGCCGGCCGCAGCTGATAACGCTGAAGTTGCTGATGATGACTTTTTAGCTGAATTAGGTTTGTAATACTTATCTGCTAGCTTGTGTTTATATTTGGTATTTACCCCCTAACCGAATCAGAATATTTATACATTGTTTTGATATGAATCGATTTTAAAGGGTTAAATCTTCAACCTTTTTTAGTCTGTCCATCATAAAAGTTAAATTTCGGTCATGAATTATTTGACTGGCACGGTTTAAATATTGCTCTGCCAGTTGTTTGTTACCCTGAATATTAGCTAAGTTATTCAATTGAAACAGTGTATTGCTGGTTCCGATAGGGCACTGGATAACATCATGATATTTCAGTGCGCTTTTGAATGATGCATCAGCTAAATCAAAATTTTCTTTGTTGACGTGAATATTTCCCATTAACTGTGCAATAAAGGCCAGATATAACCAATCATTTTTCTCTACAGCATAGTCATTTGCAATAATAAGCAGATCAAAAGCTGGCTCAATATTGTCTTGTATCAATTCTATCAGGCCAAGATAGTAATATAGTTTAGGTAATTCCGCTGAATTTTGTTTTTTTGCAAGATCTATTGCGTTAACTATATGTTGTTTAGCTTTTGATGCATTCCTTAATCTCAAATATATATCCGCTAACAGCCGGCGAGCAACGATGTTGTTTGTTTCTAGTTGTATTAAACTTTCCAGTAGTGTACTTGCTGTTAAATAATCACCTTCTTTCTTTGAATCTAGTGCTCTGACTAACATTTCACTGCCAAACTCCGAAATAAATTCTTTATCTAATTCATTAATTGACTGATCAGTATAAGCAGTAATTTTACTTGTTAGCTGTATCAGAGCTTCATGGATATTATGTTCAAATATTACGCCTCGTTTTATGTCATCTTTGAAATGAAAAGTGTATTTTAATTGGTAGTTGTAGGTAGAGCCGGAAAGTTCGGTTTCTACTATTAAACTCGCCCCCGACACCTCAAATATGCGCCTGATATTTTTTGTTGAATAGTTTGTCGGAAGATCCGCCTCTTTCATTACAGTCAGCACATAATCTGTACTTAATACCACCAGTTTATTATTTGATTTTAATCTTGAAATAAGTTGATCCATGGCACCTAAATAGACCCATTGATGATCATTATCATTTATGGTGCTTTTTACCGGTAAAATTACCAGTGAACCTTCAAGAGCTCTGACTAGTGAACTTCCTGTAGTTGTTGAAGTGTTGTTTGTGGTAAATAAGAGAGTAACAATACAAAAAACAATGAATATTAAAAGTTGTTGCCATGGAAATGCTTTAGGCTTTTCTGTTATTGCAGCCCCGTTGTTTTCTTGTTCTACAGTTGGCTTATTGCTTTGCTGTATTTTTTTCCCTGAACTTGTTTCATGCGATTGTTCAGGCGTTTGTTTAGGTGATTCTTCAGTAATTTTTTCAACACAAGTTATCCATGCATAACCTTTTCTGGGGTGGGTTTTAATTACGTCTTCATTTTTAAAAAAATTTCTTAATTCTCGAATCGTTTGAAACAATACTTGTTCAGTAACTTCCACATCATCCCAAACTGTGTCGAGTAAAAGTTGTTTTGAAAGAACCGTATAGGGATTTTTAACAAACATTAGTAGCAGTGAAAATGTTTTAGGTCTGATTTTGATTATTTCATTATTAAAGCTCATCATTTGCTGATGAGCATGAATAACTCTACCGCAGGTTTTAAATTGTAATGGCAAAACGGCTCTCTCAAAAATTAATTATAAAAAATTAGCTACTTAAAATTTAGCACCCTTGAAAATCAGGTGCATCATTAGGTCTTTATAAAAGATAAAAACCCATACAATATAAATTGAATGGGTTTTTATTGAAACAGTAAATTAGCGGTTTATCATTTATTTATAATACTCTAAACAGGCTTCAACTTCATTTTTAGAGCCTAAAATTACTTCCACCCGTTGATGGATGCCGGTTGGTACAATATCCATAATACGCCCTTGGCTGGTAACACATAATCCACCCGCCTGTTCGACCAAAAATGCCATAGGGTTAGCTTCGTACATTAACCTTAATTTATAGGGTCTTTCTGCATTACGGCTATCTGCAGGGTAGGTAAAAATACCTCCGCGACAAAGTACGCGGTGAACATCACCTACCATAGCGGCAATCCATCTCATGTTGAAATTTTTACCACGAGGTCCAGTATCACCCAATAACAAATCGTTTATGTAATTTTGCATTGCAGGTTGCCAGAAACGTTGGTTTGACATGTTTATTGCAAATTCCTGAGTCTTTTGTGGAATTTGTACGTTACGTTCTACTAATAAATAACCACCGTGGGTACGGTCCAAAACATAAAAATGAGTACCGCTTCCTGTTGTCATCACTAACATGGTTGAAGGGCCATATAAGACATAACCCGCACAGACTTGTTTGTTTCCCGGTTGTTTGAACATTGCAGCATCGTCAGCTTCCAGGTCTTGAGGCGCTTCATGGATAGAAAAAATTGTTCCTATCAATGAATTAATATCTATATTAGAGCTGCCATCAAGGGGGTCAAATGAAACAATAAACTTACCATCTTCATCTCCTGCAACCGAAGTATCTTCTTCTTCGGAAGAAATGGCTTTAACGAAACCTGACTCTAACAAGATAGCTTTAAATAATTCATTGGCAACAACATCGAGCTTTTTCTGTAATTCACCTTGAATATTTTCATCTAGGGTTGACCCCATAAGCCCACCTAAGTGTGCCTGGCTAACACGAAATGATATTTCTTTTGTTGCTGCTAAAATGGTTTTAATTAGAGAAATAAGATCTAACGGAACATTATCTTCACGTAAAGCTGGTGCTAATCGTTGCATCGGGTTACCTAAATAGCTTAAAGTTGTAATATTTTGCGCGGTTGATATGGTTTGACTAACCGAACTTATACTCAAGTTGTTGGGTATACGCGTAAAAATATATTGAATTTTTATTTCGGTGATATGAAATATTCATCATCACCGTTATGTGATTATAGCAATATTGTTGTGAATTTCAGCAAATTAATCAACTTGAAGGATAATGAATGAAAATTTTGCAGAGTTTTTTACCCGGTAATATTTGGCGTGTTGTTTTATTGCTGATATGTAGCATGATGACAGTGATGGTATGCGCAAAAGATGAAATTGGTTTTAAGGATTTTGTTGAGGGTAAAATTGAACATTCAGGCTATTTTTCTTTTTATCATGATGATACCGACGGAAAATTCTATCTGGAAATCACAGATTTTGAGCGGGAATTTTTGTTTCAAAGTAGTTTACCCCGTGGTATTGGTTCAAACGATATTGGTTTAGACCGGGGGCAGTTAGGAGAAACTCGTCTGGTTCAGTTTGAACGTGTTGGAAACAAAGTGTTTTTACGGCAGCTTAATTCATATTATCGTGCAGACTCGAATAATGAATTAGAAAAACAAGCCGTAAAAGAAGCTTTTGCCAGTTCAATTATCTGGGGTTTTAATATTGCTAAAGTAAGTAAAAACAACAAACGGGTTTTAATTGATTACACTCCTTTTTTACTGTCGGATATTCACGGTTTAGCTGCAACACTTAAACGAACCAAGCAAGGCAGTTATAACATTGATAGCAGTAGAAGTGCTATTTACAGCAAACGTAGTAAAGCTTTTCCCGATAATACCGAGTTGGAAGCAACAGTCACTTTCAAGGGGAAAGATGCAGGGCACTATTTAAGTTCAGTTACCCCTGATGTCAGTGCAGTGACGGTGAATCTTCATCATTCTCTGATCAAATTACCTGATAATAATTATCAAACACGAGCTTTTCATCCTTTTAGTGGTTTTTGGTCAATAAAATATGCAGATTATGCCAGCGCTATCGACGAATCTTTAATAAAACGTAATATACCCAGACATAGGCTGGCGAAGAAGAAAGGTAAACAAAGCTCAACAGCACAATTAACAGAAGCGGTTGAACCTATTGTGTATTATCTTGATGCTGGTGTGCCTGAACCTGTACGTTCTGCCCTTATTGATGGTGCTATGTGGTGGAACCAGGCGTTTGAAAATATCGGTTATAAAAACGCTTTTCAGGTGAAAATATTACCAGCAGATGTTGACCCGATGGATGTTCGTTATAACGTTATTCAATGGGTACATCGGGCGACCAGAGGATGGTCTTATGGCTCATCTGTTATAGATCCACGTACAGGCGAAATATTAAAAGGACATGTTACTTTGGGCTCCCTGCGTGTAAGACAGGATTATTTGATCGCTTTAGGGTTAACGTCTCCATTTAAAAGCGCGAATACTGATACTTCGAGCATGAAAGAAATGGCTTTAGCCCGTATTCGTCAGCTAGCCGCTCACGAGGTTGGACATACGCTGGGAATAGCTCATAACTTTGCTGCCAGTGTAAATGATCGCGCTTCAGTAATGGATTATCCACATCCTCTGGTTGAATTGAAAAAGGGGAAGATTGATTTATCAAATGCTTATTCAGAGAATATAGGGGAATGGGACAAATTTGTTATCGCTTATGGTTATGGTGATTATTTATTAGACTCAGAAACTGAAGAGTTACAAAATTTGGTCGTTCAAGCACAATCAAAAGGTTTACAGTATGTTTCAGATCCTGATGCCCGAAGTAAATCAAGTGGTCATTCTACTGGGCATTTGTGGGATAACGGCGCTAATGCTGCTGTAGAACTAAATAGGGTATTGAAAGTAAGGGCCAAAGCTTTGGAAAATTTTGGCGTTAACAGTATTCCTTTTGGCACACCAATGTCTGAACTTGAACAGGTGCTTGTGCCTATCTATAATTTTCATCGTTTTCAGGTTGAAGCCGCGGTAAAGTTAATTGCAGGGGTTGAATATACTTATTCAATGCGCCTTGCTGAGTCTAAACTCTCTGATCAGCAAGTATCTGGTCAGCAATTTATAAAGGCAGTTGACAGCAATATTCAACGACAAGCACTAACAGCGTTAATGTCCACGTTAAGTACAAAAACGCTGACGCTTTCAAATGATATTATTAAGCTGATCCCGCCGAAAGCTTATGGTTATGCTCGTGATAGAGAAAGTTTTACTGCGAAAACAGGTTTAACTTTTGATCCGGTCAGCGCTGCAGAAGCTAGTGCTAAACATACAATATTTTTATTGTTGAATGCACAACGTTTAGCTCGATTACAACAACAGTCAGTGATGGTTGAAGGTGTTCCTGACGTTGAAGATGTTATTACTACTTTGTTAAATAACACCATCAAGAAACCAGCGGAAAAAGGGTTGAATTTACTGGTGCAACAACGGATCAATCAACAAGTTGTAGAGGCTTTACTTGCTTTGTGGCACCAGAATCAATTAGTGACTGAAGTACGTGCTGAAGTTTATGTGGCACTTGATCATTTACATAATTGGTTTGATGATAATAGCAATACCCGTAAGTATAAAACGTTGTCTGCGCAGTTTTCTTTATTGAAAAATCAAATTGGTTATAGTTTAAAGCAAGGTAAATTGATTATGCCTGCGTCGAAAATTAAGTTGCCGCCTGGCTCACCAATTGGCGGGTAACTCTTTGTAAGGAACTCTTTGTTAGGTAAGCTTTGTAAGGTAAGTGTTAGTAAGGTACGAGTTCAAAATTAAATGTTTGTCAGATAAAGGTATAAGCAGGAGAATTTATGTCGTTGAATAATAAAAATGTATTGGTTTATTAGGCATCCCTTATGATGATAATTCTTCATTTGAACGTCGACCTGCAAAAGCTCCTGCAGTGGGTCGGCAGGTATTAACCAGTGGTTCTTTAAATGGAGGCACTGAAAATGGTTCAGAGCTGTGATGAATTGCTAAACCAAAATACCCGATTATTAACTCTGGGGGGAGATCATAGTATTTCATATCCAATATTGAGATCTTATGCTAAATTTTACCCTGACTTAACTATTTTGCATATTGATGCACATACTGATCAGTATGATTCATTTAAAGGTGATCGATTATCTAATGCCTGTCCGTTTGCGCGGATCATGGAAGAAGGTTTATCTAATAAATTGGTACAAATGGATATTCGAACGTTCAATGAACATCAGCGCCAACAAGCAGAAAAATTTAATGTTGAGATCATAGAGATGAAAGATTGGCAGCCAGGTCAAGTTCCACCGTTATCGGATCCGGTATATTTATATGGTTGGATATTGATGGAATAGATCCTGCGTTTGCCCCTAGAGTTTCACATCGTGAATCTGGCGGATTTAGTAGCAGAGAAATTATTAACATTATTCATCAAATAAAGGGGTCGGTTGTTGGGGCTGATATTGTAGTGTTTAATCCGTTTACAGATATTGATAACATAACAGCGCAGTTAACGGCAAAATTAGTGAAAGAAAATGCGGGGAAAATGCTGGTTGGGTTAAAGAGTTAATAATACACCATATAATTTTTCTCGATACGACCTTGTTTCAATACCCAAACTTACTAAATTCTGAAGTTATAATTTGACAATATTTAACAGGAAATGAAATGAAAAAAATTGCAGTTATATTGAGTGGTTGTGGTGTTTATGATGGCAGTGAAATTCATGAGGCAGTGCTGACATTATTGGCTATTGATCAAAATGCTGCTCAATATCGTTGTTTTGCGCCAAATGTTAATCAGCATCATGTCGTTAATCATTTCACCGGTGCAATAAGTGAAAATGAATCACGCAATGTATTAGTGGAATCGGCCCGTATTGCACGTGGTGATGTTGAAGATATTATTGATTTACATGTAAATGAGTGGGATGCTTTGGTTGTTCCGGGAGGTTTTGGTGCGGCGAAAAATTTATGCGATTTTGCTATCAAGGGCAAAGACTGTACGGTAAATCCTGAAGTGCTGTCTGCTTGTCAGGCTTTTGCTTGTGCAGAAAAACCCGCAGCATATTTGTGTATCGCACCAGCAATGCTGGCTTTAATTTATGGTAAAGGTGTACAAGGAACTATTGGTAAAGAAGCCGGAACTATTGAAACACTGACAAGTATGGGTTTAGACCATATTAATTGTGAAGTGGAAGACATTATTGTTGATGAACAGCACAAGGTCATTTCAACCCCGGCCTATATGCTTGCCACCAGTATTAGTGAAGCAGCCACAGGTATTAATAAGCTGGTTAAAAAGTTAGTGGCAATGAGCTAATATTTTAGTCGTTAGTTATGCTAATTGGTATAAATTATACCCACTAGCTTGGGTATAATTGCGGTGCTGTTGCAGATGATTTATTCTGCTTCATTCAATTTGGCTTGCTCTATACGCCATTTTTGTAATTCACCATAATAATGATCCCATACACATGGACTACAGGCTCCACCTCCACAACAATCATCATCTGCAGGGGGAATTGGTTTTTCGTGTATTGCTAGGTTAGTCATCTTAATATTCTATCTATTTGGGTTTCTAATACCAATTGGTATATTTTTGAATGTTGAATTTACTATTGTATCAGCTTAATTCATCATCAAAAGATAAAATATCGTTTCCGTTATGGGATTTCACTTTTAGTAATGCTTTATCAGCACGTACTTGTAGTGAACGTATTTCAATATCAGAGTCGATAAGAGAAGAAATACCAATGCTTAAGGTTAATGGTATTTTTTTGTCATTGATGGTAAATAAGTTTCGTTGTACAGATTGACTGATTCTTCGGGCTAAATTTTCAGCGCTGAGCATATCTCGTTTTGGCAATAAGATACAAAATTCCTGTCCATTGATTTGCGCCAATACTTCATCCTGATGTAATTCGGCCTTTATTATTTGTACTACATGTTTTAGTACAAGATCACCTTTTTGTTGACCAAAACTTTTGTTTACCCGTCGGAAATGGTCAATATTAATACACAACATAGATAAGTTATCATTTTTTGACTTGGCTTCAATAAGTAATGTTTTTCCCAATTGGTAATTTATTTGTGAATTAAGGGCATCGGTTAATGGATCTTTATTAGCAAGATAATGAAGTTCTTTACTTTGTTTAATTAATTGCTGTCGAACTCTGATCATTTGCTGGACAAAAGCGGATAAAATTAAAGACATCATAATGATGCCACTGATACTGGTTATAAAAGCCTCATCGCCAAATTTTTCATGAATAAAAAATTGTCCAAAGGTCATTGCTGAAATAGACAAAATCATTAGGTTGTATCCAAATTTTTTGCCGCGAAATATAAAAGCGAGAATCACAAGTAAATAAAACCAAATAGCTCTAAAGTCGTCTTCAGGTACCGTTAATAAGGCAGAAAAGCATGTAATAAAGCATAAGATGAAAAAAATATTTAAAATCAGGGATAAAAATGAACTATTTTGTTTCAGTATAACAATGAGAAATAAAGTTAGTATTGAAAATACGATGTCTACATTTGGCTGTATTTGGCCGATATAATTGATACCTGAGTAGTGCAATACGGGGAATAACAGAGCTAACAATGCTGAAATACCCATAATTCTAATTAATAGTACAAGTTTGAAATTGAAATAACTGTTTTCGACATTAACCGTAGCAGGGGGAATTACCATTGATTTTTTTACAGTGGTTTGATCTGTCATAAGTTTTAGATTGAGTTCAATTATCGCCATATAATAGGCAAACTATTGTTATTTGTATATCATCAGTGAGGTTTTCTTTGGAAATAAAAACTGACTGTAATGATAAATATTATCAATAATATTAAATGGTCGTTCAATATGGAATCATGGTAAGCTGCTGTTAATTTGGTTTATTTTGCAAGTCTAGCTTTATTCTACCAGATAAGCTTTATACAAATACCAAATAGCGTAAAGCCACTAATGAATAAATGAAAATAAAAAAAGCCTCGATATTTCGAAGCCTTTTAATATAGTTAAACAGAGTAAAAACTATTTATTCTTCATCAGCAAGTTTTTGCTCCAGGTAATGGATATTGGCACCACCATTTACAAAACCTTGATCACTTAATATATCTTGATGAAGCGCAATATTAGTTTTTATTCCATCTATCACTAATTCACTCAGTGCATTACGCATACGAGCAATTGCAACATCACGGTTATCACCCCAAGTGATCAATTTACCGATCATAGAGTCATAATGTGGTGGCACTGAATAATCAGCATAAATGTGAGAATCCCAACGAACCCCTAAACCACCTGGAGGATGGAAACGGGTAATTTTTCCTGGTGAAGGGATAAAAGTACGAGGATCTTCAGCATTAATACGGCATTCAATTGAATGTCCTGCAACTTTAATATCGTCTTGGGTATAAGATAAAGGTTGACCAGCAGCAATACGTAATTGTTCTTTTATCAAATCAACGCCAGTGATCATTTCTGTAACTGGGTGTTCAACCTGAATACGTGTATTCATTTCAATGAAATAGAATTCACCATTTTCATATAGGAATTCAAAAGTTCCTGCGCCACGGTAGTTAATTTCAATACAAGCATTGCAACAACGCTCACCTATTTTGGCGCGCATTTCCGGAGTAATGCCCGGTGCAGGTGCTTCTTCAACCACTTTTTGATGACGACGTTGCATTGAACAATCTCGTTCAGCCAAGTGGATTGCAGCTCCTTGACCATCAGCCATAATTTGAATTTCAACATGACGAGGGTTTTCCAGGAATTTTTCCATGTAAACCATGTCGTTATTAAAAGTGACACGTGCTTCAGTTTTGGTTAATTGAATAGATTCTACCAATTCGTCTTCGTTGCGGACAATACGCATACCACGACCACCACCGCCGCCAGATGCTTTGATAATAACCGGATAACCAATGCGTTTAGCATGTGCTTTATTGGTTGCTTCATTATTATCAAGTGGTCCGTCAGAACCCGGTACACAAGGTACGCCAGTTGCTTTCATCGCTTTAATTGCTGACACTTTATCACCCATTAAACGAATACTTTCGGCAGTAGGCCCTATAAAAGTAAAACCGGATTTTTCTACTTGCTCGGCAAAATCTGCATTTTCAGCTAAAAAACCATAACCCGGGTGAATAGCTACAGCGTTGGTTACTTCAGCCGCGGTTATAATTGATGGTATATTCAGGTAGCTTTTAAGTGCTGGAGCTTCACCTATACAAATAGTTTCATCAGCTAATAAAACGTGTTTAAGGTTTTTATCAGCCGTTGAATGAACCGCAACCGTTTTAATGCCGAGTTCTTTACATGCACGTAATATTCTCAGTGCAATTTCGCCTCTATTGGCGATTACAACTTTATCTAACATGGAATGACCCTTTTTGGTTGGGCTTATTCAATGATGAATAGCGGTTGGTCAAATTCAATAGCATCTTCATTTTCAGCCAGAATGGCTTTAATAACACCTGATTTGTCAGCTTCAATTTGGTTCATCATTTTCATTGCTTCAATAATACATAAAGTATCACCGGCGTTAACATGTTGGCCAATTTCAACAAATGATGGTGCGTCTGGAGAGGCTGATGAATAGAAAGTACCAACCATAGGAGAACGTACTTCGTGACCCGAAACAATTGGTGCCGCAGGAGCTGTATCTACCGCTGCTGGCGCGACAGGTGCTGCCGGTAATATTGGAGCTTGCTGCATCATTGGTGCTGCTACTAAAGGTGCACCGCGACAAATGCGTACAGATTCTTCGCCTTCTGAAATTTCAAGCTCATTGATGCCTGATTCTTCAACAAGTTCGATTAATTTTTTAATTTTTCTGATGTCCATCTTAATACCTCAATTTCTGTTTTGATAATTTGTAGGAGCGATTAATGTTACAAACGCTTATTTAATTTCTATCGCTTATTTACTATTTATTACTATCTTTGTAAGGGCGTTTAGCTTGATTCTTTTTATTTATGCTTTGTTGGTACTATTTAGACTCTTCACTAATTAGATATTGCCTAGCTGATTTGAGCGCATACTCATAGCCACTGGCACCTAAACCACATATCACCCCTTTGGCAATATCGGATAAATATGAATGTTGTCTGAAGTTTTCTCTTGCATGAACATTTGACAAGTGAATTTCGATAAAAGGTATCGATACTGAAAGTAGTGCATCACGCAATGCAACACTTGTGTGAGTAAATGCTGCAGGATTGATAAGGATAAAATCTATTTTTTGATATCCTGCATGAATGGCATCAATGAGCTGATGCTCAGAATTTGACTGTAAATGACTAAGTTCAATATTTATATTTTTGGCTTTCAAACTTAGATCATCAATAATATCAGTTAACGATTGGTGGCCATAAACTTCAGGTTCACGTTTGCCTAACATATTAAGATTAGGACCATTTAACACTAAAATTTTAAACTTGGTAGACATTTGTTTTAAAATCCTGCTTAAAATATTAATTACATTATAATTGCATAAAACTTGATAGCTTGGAATGTAAATTTGTACAAAAGTTTGTTTATGTGATATTTACCGATTATTATAGAGTTTTCGCAGAATATAGCACCAAAATACAGGTCTAACCACTTTAGAGCTGATTTTTAACTTTTCATCATTCTCCTGATCAACTTGATTGAATTTATAATAAATTATTATTGTTTAATAATTACTCAGAAGTATTGATAACGTTTTCTCAACAAATAAGCGTATTACAAAGAATAATATTTTTTAATTTATTGATTTATTGATTTATTGATTTATTGATTTATTGTGCAGGGTCATACTTGGAAAATATATTAGAACTAATATACATTTTTAACTTGGCAATTTTTGATAGTGAATATAGTCAAAGATGGGTCATGCATTTTTAAAGTGATGAAAAAATTCTTGGTATACCCAGTAAATTATCAGTTCTTATAGTAATACAATCTTAGATTCAACTAATAAGTGCATTTTTGTTGGATAGCGTTTTACAAGCGAAGTTTAGTTTTGGGGCTGTATTTGTTTGTGCCAACCTACAAATGTATGTTTGTAGATTGACAATTCAGGAACAAATATTATGAAAAAACTTTTTTACAAGTTATTTAAAATATTGCCCTGACATGCGCGGCAAACTTATCAGCATTTAAGAATCCTGTTACTCTGTTCTGGTTTAACTCTTGACCTTGAAGGTTAAAAAATAAAATAGAGGGTAAACCTGTAACTGTATAATGCTTCCAAAACGGGTTGTTGTATTGTGTCAAATCAACTTGTATCAGAACGGTATTGGCTAATGCTTGCTTAACTTGTGGTGTATTAAAAGTGTAATGTTCAAATTCTTTACAGGCAATGCACCAGTCGGCGTATAAATCTACCATGACGGTTTTACCTTGTTTATTCGCATCACGGATCGTTTTTTCCAATTCGGCAATACTCGATACTTGAATAAAGGCATCAGCCGATTTTTCTGAAATCGAATTAGATGTCTGATTTGGGTTTATGGTTTGATAAATAAGCATTGCGCCGGCAAACATCATCATGAAGATTAAAACAGAACGTATCCCGTACCAAAAGCTCATTTGCTTGTTTGATAAAGCACTTTGGGCGCTATTATGATTAGTGACATAAAAATAACCAGCGGTTGCTAAAATGAGCATCGCCGATAATATTTGAGTAGCGACTGTTGGAATAATACGGTCCAGTAAGAAAATAGGTACTGAAAGTAATAGAAAACCAAAAATATTCTTTATTATTGTCATCCAGTTACCAGCTTTAGGTAGTATTTTACCACCAGAGCTCCCTATAATAAGTAAGGGTAAACCCATTCCTAAACTTAGAGCATATAATGCTGAAGCACCAAGCAATACATCGCCAGACTGAGAAATATACAGTAAAGCACCAGTTAAAGGAGCCGTAGTACAAGGAGAGGCCACTAAACCTGAAATAACACCCATCATTACAACACCAGTAACAGAACCCCCTTTTTGTTTATTGCTTAAGTTATATAGTTTATTTTGCCAGCTGCGGGGCAATGCTAAATTGAAAACACCGAACATTGACAGAGCCAGAAAAATAAACAAAATACTCAAAATAATAAGTACTGCCGGGTGTTGAAACATAGCTTGAAATTGTGCACCGGCCAGTGCAACCACAACGCCTAGAATGGTATAAGTTACTGCCATTCCCTGCACGTAGAAAAATGATAAAGTGAAGGCTTTTTTTGTGGTTAAAGGGGTGGTGGAACTCTTAGCTTGACCAACAATGATCCCAGTTAGAATTGGGTACATTGGAAATACACAAGGAGTAAAAGAAAGTAATAATCCGCCAACGAAAAAAGCAATAAGGGTTAGCCATAAACTATCCTGTTGCAACATAACTGCAAGTTGATTTTGTTCGCTGACTTGTGTGATTTTTTTGGTTGGCACTGTTTGGATTTGAATGTTTTCTATCGGCGATTCAGCTGTTTTCAAGGCTGATAATATGGCTTGTTGTTGGCTATCAGCAGTAACTTTATCCAATTGTACTGTTGTAGTCGTTGGTGGATAACATAAGCCTTTTTTAGCACAACCTTGATAGCGAACTGTGATGTTGCTAATATCATTTGCCTGTTCTATAAAAATATCAAAGCTCAATTCACCGGTATAAATCTGTTGAATACCAAAAAATTCATCTTCATGATCTTCACCTATTGGTAAATCTACCGGTGAAAAGGTTGCATTTTGTGCACTGAATCTAAATTGATGGCGATAAAGGTAATAGCCTTGTGCAATGTTAAACTGAATAGTGAGTTTGTTGTTTTTTTGATGGAAATTAAATTCAAAAGCCTGTTCAATGTCTAAAAATTCATCTTCATTACTGAATAAAGATGACGAAGAAATATCAAAGATAGATTGTTGTGCACTACTGTAAAATGGCGTAAGCGATAAACTAATAACCATTAAAGCGATTAGTTTTAAATTATTTTTTTTGTAAATAGATAACAAAAATGGCACCCAGGCTGACAAGCCAGAGGTTAATGACCTAATGTAGTTAAAACGTAAAACGTGTTTCATGAAAATTACTTAATAGATGCTGATATCCAGTTTAAATATTATTTATCGCCCTGCTGGATGTTCACTGCGATAATCTCAGGTGTTTTAATGAACAACTGTACTTGAGTTCCTCATTCCACTTTTTCTTGTCAACTACTTGCCAACAATAAACAGAAATAATTTGAGGAATGATATTGATACATGCCGCATTTTTTTTCAGTAATAGGTTGATTTTCAATAGCTATATCAGGACAAGTACACAATGCTAATTGATCAATTGTTTGCTTTTCTTAACAAAGGTTTAATAAAGTAGAACGATAATACCTTAAATTGGCTATTTATGTTTGCTTTCGTAAATCAACTGTTTTTTGTTCACTCGCTTGAAAAAGACCTGAAAAGACCAATATATGTTTCATTAAGTGGCAAAATATAATTTTTCATCTTAAATTATTTGTTTAAGTGATTTAATTTAGTGATTTAATTTAGTGATTTCTTTATTGTTAGAGGAAAGCGAATGTTCCGTATTTTATTTGTATTTTTTGTTATTGTGCCTATCATTGAAATTACTGTATTAATGCACATTGGTGCATGGTTAGGTGTCTGGCCAACTATTGCTATTGTTGTTCTTACTGCTTGGTTAGGTGCTAAAAATGTTCGCCAACAAGGTCTAGCCACACTAAGTTCAGTGCAAACGAAAATGGCACAGGGAGAAGTGCCTTCAAATGAGATCATTGCCGGAGTTATGTTGATTGTTGCGGGCGTGTTATTAGTAACACCTGGTTTTGTTACTGATGCTTTCGGTTTATCTTTATTGGTGCCAGCCGTACGCCAGTCTTTAATTAATACAGTTAAACAACATTTTGTTGTTAATCAAATGTCTCAATCTTCTTTTGGTTTTCATTCTTCCTCATCTTCAACCGAGCATTCTATTAATGAGTCATCAATAAATCATCATGAAACATCTGGCCGATCAGTTCCTCCTAATAAGGGAGATGCGATTGAAGGTGAATTTGAACGTAAAGATTAATATCATTTCTGAGTAGTTTGCTTTTAATGCTTGTGAAGTGATTTTTAATCCCCATATTTGAATCAAGAAAATTTAATTTAAAAAATAATTAACACATACAACTCTTAGGAGAACAAAAATGAGCATACGTCCATTACATGATCGCGTCATTATTAAACGTGAAGAAGTTGAATCAACATCTGCAGGTGGAATTGTTTTAACAGGTAGCGCTGCAGAAAAATCAACGCGTGGTGAAGTTATTGCTGTAGGCAACGGTCGCATTTTAGAAAACGGTGAAGTTCGCGCATTAGACGTTAAAGTAGGCGATAAAGTTATCTTCAGTGAAGGTTACGGCGTTAAAACAGAAAAAATTGATGGTGATGAAGTATTGATTTTGTCTGAATCAGATATTCTGGCAATTGTTGAGTAATTAATTCGTTTTTAACTTGATGTAGAGCTTGGCTCCATCACTATTAAATAAAAATATACATATACAGGAAAATATAATGGCTGCAAAAGACGTATTATTTGGTAATGACGCACGTGCAAAAATGTTACGTGGTGTAAATATTTTAGCTGACGCGGTAAAAGTAACATTAGGCCCTAAAGGTCGTAATGTCGTATTAGATAAATCTTTTGGTGGTCCAACAATCACTAAAGACGGTGTTACTGTTGCGAAAGAAATTGAACTGGAAGATAAGTTTGAGAACATGGGCGCTCAAATGGTTAAAGAAGTTGCTTCTAAAGCGAATGATGAAGCGGGTGATGGTACAACTACAGCAACAGTATTAGCTCAAGCGATTGTAAACGAAGGTTTAAAATCAATTGCTGCTGGCATGAATCCAATGGATCTTAAACGTGGTATCGACAAAGCCGTTATCGTTGCGGTAGAAGAACTTAAGAAATTATCACAAGAATGTACTGACAATAAAGAAATTGAACAAGTAGGTACTATTTCAGCTAACGCTGACCAGACTGTAGGTAAAATTATTGCGACAGCAATGGAAAAAGTTGGTGCTGAAGGTGTTATTACTGTTGAAGAAGGCCAGGCATTAACTGACGAATTAGATGTGGTTGAAGGCATGCAGTTTGACCGTGGTTATTTATCTCCATATTTTATCAACAATCAAGAAAATGGCTCTGTTGAGTTAGAAAATCCATTTATCTTATTAGTTGATAAAAAAATATCAAACATCCGTGAGTTACTAACGACTTTAGAAGGTGTAGCTAAATCAGGTAAGCCATTATTAATCATTGCTGAAGATGTTGAAGGCGAAGCCTTGGCGACACTTGTTGTTAACAATATGCGTGGCATAGTTAAAGTTGCGGCTGTTAAAGCGCCTGGTTTTGGTGACCGTCGTAAAGCGATGTTACAAGATGTAGCAACATTAACTGCCGGTACTGTGATTTCTGAAGAAATTGGCTTAGAGCTTGAAAAAGCTACTTTAGAAGACTTAGGTCAAGCTAAACGTGTTGTTATTTCTAAAGACACGACCATTATCATTGATGGTATTGGTGAAGAAGCAGACATTAAAGCCAGAGTTAATCAAATTCGTGGTCAAATTGATGATTCATCTTCAGATTACGACAAAGAAAAACTTCAGGAACGTTTAGCTAAATTAGCTGGCGGTGTTGCTGTTATTAAAATTGGTGCAGCGACTGAAATGGAAATGAAAGAGAAAAAAGCGCGTGTTGAAGATGCATTACACGCTACTCGTGCAGCGGTTGAAGAAGGTGTTGTTGCTGGTGGTGGTGTTGCTTTGGTTCGAGCAGCTGAATCAATTAAAGCTCTTGAAGGTGATAACGAAGACCAAACTCACGGTATTAACGTTGCGATTCGCGCGATGGAAGCGCCTCTTCGTCAAATCGTTGCCAACTGTGGTGATGAGCCGTCAGTGGTTTTAAATGAAGTACGTAATGGTAAAGGTAATTACGGTTACAATGCGGGTAACAGCACTTACGGTGATATGTTAGAAATGGGTATTTTAGATCCAACTAAAGTTACTCGTAATGCATTACAATTTGCCGCTTCTATTGCTGGTTTAATGTTAACTACTGAAGCTATGATCACTGATGCACCACAAGATGCATCTCCTTCAATGCCTGATATGGGCGGTATGGGCGGTATGGGTGGAATGGGCGGCATGATGTAATAAATAGAGCTTTAGCTCTATATTTTAAGCATTTAATCACTTAAATAGAAGTCCGAATAGCAATATTCGGGCTTTTTTCTTTTATTGTTTTCTATCATTAAACTTGAAGTGTGCTTGTATCATGCGCATAATATAAGCATATAATGGTTGGAGTGTTAATTATGAATATTACTTTAGGTAAAGAATTCGAGCGAAGAATTACTGAGAAGGTATCTGATGGCTTATATACCTCAGCAAGTGAAGTGATCCGTGATGGATTAAGAATGTTATTTGAAAAAGACGTTGCTAAAAACAAGCAACTTGAAATATTACGAGAAGAAGTAGCGAAAGGTTTTGAACAGCTAGCTGCTGGCGAATCATCAAAGCACAGTGTAATGGATATATTTGAACAAGCTTCTTTAGTTACAAGCAAAGATGCCAATGTCGAACTATAGGTTATCTCCATTAGCTGAAGAGGATTTATTCAAAATAATTTCAACAACAATTGAATCTTGGGGAAGCACTTAGGCAAAGGTATACGCTCAAACCTTAGATGCAGCATTATTGAAACTAGCTCAATACCCTGACTTCGGTAGAGAAAGAACTGAAATTTATAATGGTGCTAGAAGCTTTCCTGTAGAAAAACATATTGTATTTTATCAAGTCAGTGATAACGGTATTGATGTTGCTCGTATTCTTCATCAACGTATGGATCTCTCAAAACATTTCTAATCGTATTTTGGTAATATTATAATCATGCCTGAAAGGCATATTAATAAACTTGCCAAAATAGATGATCGTCTTCAATTATTAAATGAAGAGCGGCTTGCTTTGCTTAATGATCGCCAAGCGTTAATAACGCAACATGAAGCTGAATTAGCCCAAAATTTCAATCTACACGCCTCTCCTGAATCTAAAATTGACCTTTTTCTTTCATATTTTAAAGGCCGTAACGATGTTTACCCATTTAGATGGGAATCGAAAAATGGTAGAAGTGGCTATTCACCTGCTTGTTGGAATGAATGGAAGCCAAAAATTTGCAACAAACCAAAAATTAGTTGTACTGAATGTAAAAATCAGAACTTTAAAATACCTGACCATCAAGCTGTCTACGGACATTTAAAAGGTATTAAAACCATCGGCATCTACCCTCTATTAAGTGATAATTCAACGTATTTACTTGCAGCAGATTTTGATAAAGAGGACTGGTTTGAGGCTACATCTGCATTTGCAACGACTTGCGAATCATTAAATATCCCCTATCTATTAGAACGTTCAAGAAGTGGTAACGGTGGTCATATATGGATCTTTTTCTCGGAAGCTGTAGCTGCTAGTGATGCTCGGCGATTAGGCAATGGTTTACTTCGTAAAACAATGGAACTCTATCCGTTACTATCATTTGATTGCTTCGATAGACTATTTCCCAATCAAGATATTATGCCAGAGGGTGGTTTTGGCAATCTCATTGCATTACCACTACAGCTAGAGCCAAGAAAATATAACAACAGTGTTTTCATTGACAAGGAAGGCATCTCTTATAATGATCAGTGGTCAATATTGGCAGCTACACGAAAGGTGACTAAATCGCAGCTGCAATTAACTCTGAATCAGTTAAATTCTTATATTGAAAGAGCGCCAGATGACATTGAAAAGAATGAGCCATGGAAGAAACTTAATGATGATGACAGCATTAAGATCAATGATTGTCCTTCGATGATCACATTAACGCTAGCTGATCAGTTATATGTTCCAATCACTAATTTACCAGGAAAACTGACCTCTAAGTTAAAGCATTGTGCAGTATTTTCTAATCCAGAGTTTTACAAACGACAAGCCTTACGCTTATCAACGATTGGTACCAGTCGATATATTTGTTCCGCACATATAGAAAATGGTTATTTAATCTTACCTAGAGGTTGCTTAGCCGAAGTTACTCGTATCATCTCAGACCAAGTAATAGAGATTGAATACAGCGATAAACGATTTTCTGGTAGCCAATTAGAAAAAATAAAGTTCACTGGTAAACTTAAAAGCCAGCAGAAAAAAGCTGTTGATGCTTTATTTGAACAATCAATTGGTGTTTTTGTTGCATCGACAGGCTTTGGTAAAACGGTTACAGGATTAGCTCTTATCGCAAAAAGGAAGGTGAATACATTAATATTGGTTCATAACCGCCAATTAGCTGAGCAATGGCTTGAACGGATAAAAGTATTCCTAGCAAATGTAGACGTAGGCTCATTATTAGGAGGCAAAGATAATCTAACCTATGAAGTTGATGTCGCTACTTATCAAAGCTTAGTTAGCCGCAATGGAATTGACATTAAACCTGACATTGAAAAATATGGGCAGATATTAATAGATGAATGTCACCATTTGCCAGCATCAAACTACGAGCGTTTGATAAAATCAGTGAATGCTAAATATATCCACGGTTTTACAGCAACACCTAAACGCCAAGATGGCTTAGAAAAATTAATGCACTTTCAAATCGGCTCTGTGGTTTATAAGGCCGCAACCACTACCAGTAGTTTTGAACAACATGTGAAGGTAGTTAAGACCAATACTTGTTTTCCTCCTGAATGGTTAATTCCTGAAACTAAACCTCATATATCTCAAGTTTACAAACACTTAGTTTGTGATCAAGCAAGAAATGAAATGATCGTTAACAGCATCGAGCTGTCGGTGAATAACAATAGATCCGTAATGGTGCTTACTGAAAGAAAAGAACATATTGAATTACTGGCTAAATTAATGACTGATAAGGGTATAAAGGTTGTTGAACTACATGGCGGTATTTCAACAAAGCAAAGACAAGAACGAATAACTCTCTTATCCAGTAAACCAAGCAATGATGAACCTGTTGTTATCTTAGCTACAGGAAAATACGTCGGTGAAGGTTTTGATTTACCTTACTTAGATACTTTATTTATAACACTACCGATAGCTTGGAAAGGCATTTTAGCGCAATACGCTGGACGAATTCAGCGAGAATGGAGTAATAAAACTGTCATTCAAGTTTACGATTTTATTGATGATTTTCCAACTTTGCAGCGTATGTGGAAGAAACGAGAAAAAGGTTATAAAGCACTAGGTTATAAATTTAATGAGCAGAAAAGTTTAGAATGGTAACTTTATGTCTTGAGTTGTGAATTAAAAAAATTGTAATGTTTTTATAAAAGTAATGAAACAACGATGTTTCATTATTATTCAATGAGTTAGGTGGAGTACTTAAACTTTAGGGGGATAAAGTGGGGAATTAAATTCTATATATACCTTCTGAGAGTTCACCATTTGTAAACCTATTGTTGTGGTGCTATAGTTTACATATTGTGAACTAAAGTAACTTAAAGATGCACGTAATATCAAGAAAACCATTCAATGACGCTAAGCGAAAGTATCCGAATGATGCGAGTGCGATTGAAGACATCTTTAAAGTATTAAAAAATGGAATCTATCATACGCCTGAAGAATTGAAAAAAGTTTTCGGAACATTAGATAACTTTAAATATAAGGATAAATGGTGGGTTATTGGTATAGGTGGTAATAATTTAAGATTAATTGCTTTTATTGAATTTCAAGATAATCGGATGTATGTGAAGCATATATGTTCTCATGCAGATTACGATAAAATTTGTAAAAAATATTCGTAGAGGGCTTAATTATGAATGTGGCTAAATTGAAAGAGCAAGCAAAAGCATTGTTTTCAAGTGCAAGCTTCATTACACATATTTGTAATGAAAAAGATTATGAATCGGCTTTAAAATTAATGGATGAACTGATTGAAGATTACGATGAACAAAAACCATTAATTGAAATTCTTTCTCTTTCTATTGAAAAGTGGGAAGAAGAGTCTGAAGAGTTTTCTGAGTTTAATGTGAAAATTGAATCATTAGATGGAGGAGTTTCTGTTTTGAGAGTTTTAATGGATCAACATAAACTTAATACGACTGATTTTAAAGATGAAATAGGCGGGAAAAGCATGGTGTCTATGATTTTAAATAAAAAGAGAAAACTATCACTTGAGCATATAAAAGCACTAGCCAATAGATTTTCGATATCGCCACAGCTATTTATTTAAAATTCAACAAGTTAAGCTTGTTGTTAATTCGCAAGGGTATAAGGTGGGGTGTCGAAGTTTTTCCTATGTTATTAGTTTAATAAAAACAAATAGATACACTATATGTGGGCGGTATGATGTAATTTTTATTGCATAAACACCTCGTTTAAACGAAAGCCCGAATAGCAATATTCGGGCTTTTTCTTTTGTAATTGTCTCATTCCGAAATTTATTAGGGCGCAACTCAGTAATTTTTATTTATTTCTTAATTTACTCAAAGCTAACATTATATTTTCTAGTTCGAATTACCTTTTCTTCTCTAAATTTAATTTGGCGGTCAAACATATATTTTATTAAACTTTCTTTATTTGTAGCAGGTTGCTACAAATGTGGTATATAGGTTATAAATTGGGTGGGTGATAATATGGCAACTGCATGTATTAGATTAGACGAAGGTTTGGTTTTTCAAGCGAAGGTTATTGGTTCTGTTGAATCGCGTAGTGCAGCTAAGCAGATTGAATATTGGGCAAAAATTGGTAAAGCAATGGCAGATAACCCTGAGCTTCCTTATGAATTTGTAAGAGATGCTCTGATTGCAAAAGCTGAAGAAGCATTAGGTCAAAGAAAGGAATATAAATTTGGCTAAGGGACTCTGTGTTACTCAAACATTAACGTTTAAAAAAGCAGTAAAAAAACTTAAGCCAAATCAAAAAGCAGATTTAGATAAAGCAGTTAAGGAATTACTTGAAGATCCATTATTAGGAGATCAAAAGAAAGGGGATTTGAGTGATTTACGTGTCTACAAATTTAAAATGGTGAAGCAGCTAACTCTACTCGGTTATAAATATGAAGACGGAGAGCTTATCTTAATGCGGTCTAAATCGATGTTATCAGTAAGCACCAAAACATAAACCAACGCGGTAAACTTTTTGTATTAACCAGTCGTAACTCTTTTTCCGCAGCAATTAATTTTGCCGGTAATATGGAGATGAGAACTAAAGCATTATTTGTTGGTGAAAAAGTAGGTGATACCAGTTTATTCCCTGGGGAATCAGGTCCGCAAGCTAGCTTTAAGTTACCTAATTCTTCTATCGTGGTTAATTTGTCGTTTTCCCAGTGGAACGCTACTTTTGATTATGATTAGCGAGATGCTGTAGCAGTAGATATTCCTGTAACCATTAGCATCACTGATTTCATCACAGGGCAAGATCCGGAGCTACAGGCCGCCGTAGAATATAAAGCGCCTAAAATGAAAACAATCAAACTTAATCGAAATCAAAAACTCAGTTGGCTCGGTCGTTATGACTATAGCCCAGATAAAGTATTAAAAATATTTAGGCAAGGTGAACGATTAAAAATGGAGATTACTGAATGGGTATTTTCTGATCTTCACCCAGTTAGTATTGACGAAATGAAAACGGACATTAGTGGACTTAGGCTAAAGAAAATGAATGATGGCTCATTATCATTAATACAACGGGGGCAGGTTATTTTTGAGTTAAACGTTTGGCAAAAGACGATTTAAAGCCCCTGGAATTACTGATTGCCGGTCAGTTCTCCCTGGCTAAGGCGTCCTACCAAGACCTTCAACGGAAAAATCCTAAATTACTATCTATACGTGGTAACAGTTTAGGTATATTAGCCTCTCATATAAGAGCCAAATATAACGATCCCAAGTTATATGATCAGTTACGCGAAATTGCCGTGGCTATATATGGTGAACCCATTGTTAGTTGGGATGTGGATGATATAGGGATATAGAACAGTTAGATTCTAAATAACCTGAATTCGGGACAAGCAGTACTGGCTCAATATTCCCCTTTTTTTAATTCTTTGCGTTAACACGTCGATAAATAGCCAGTTATTCATAAACGTTTTGCCTTGATAATTGAAAAATTTATACATTGAGTGAGGATTTAATGTTACACCGTTTTTCTGTGATATACGTGTTTCATTAACTTCTTGATTTTACTGAAACATCAAGTACTCATTATCCAGAATTCAGGTTAAATACTTAATTTAAATTAATATTACAAATTTATTAGCGATTAACAACTTTATTAAAAGGCGAATACATGAAAGTTTTACTTAAAAAAATTAGCATATTATTAATTGCAGCAGTAAGTATGCAAGCTCATAGCGAAACCTTGGTCTTTTAACATGTCAATATTATCCCCATGGATAAAGAGCGGGTTTTATACGACCATAGGGTAATTGTTGTCGACGATAAAATTACCCGTATTGAGCCATCGTCTTCCAGGTTAAAAGTTAAGGCTGACCGAATTATAGAAAGTACTGACCAATATATGATCCCTGGACTTTCTGATACTCATTACCATCAGAACGGATGGAGCATTGAAGAAGATGATTTACAATATAAACTGCTCATCGCCAATGGCGTAACTAGCGTACTGGGTATGGGCGAATGGGGAGGGCAAGATACCATAGCGACAAGATATCGTGCCAATAGAAAATCTACTATGTCACCATTTTTCTCAACTGTTGGTCCCCAGTTAGATGCCAATAATATTAAAACCCCAGAAGATGCCATAAAAATGGTGCAATTTCACAAAGACCGAGGGTATGACTTTATTAAAATTCATGGAAACATAGCCATAGATGCTTATCTCACTTTACTCGATGAAGCGGAAAAAGCGGGTATTCCAACCCTAGGTCATACCCAGCGTGACAAACCCTTTAAACTCGCTTTGAGAATGGCAAACATTGTTCATGCAGAAGACATTGTTATGGCGTTTTCTGATGAATCAAACTTATTAGTTGTTGATATGGAAGAAAAACTCGCTAAAGATATTGCCACCCAAGTGAAAGACAGTGGTATTTATGTTGCTCCGACGCTAAGTACAGTAGCTATGATTCAGGATTGGACCGATCCCCAACGTTTTAAAGCGCTTAAAGCTCGGGAGATAAATAAATACCTACCAAAGGATGATTTAGCATGGTGGTTAAGTCCAAAGAGTGATTATCATCAGGAGTTTTTTTTATTGATCTTGGATTCTTTCTCTGAGACCGCTTTTAGCTCAGGCAGTTATTTTTGTATTTATTGTTACCGAAATTTAGTCTAGTATTTGAGATACAATGGAATAATGAATTAAGAGGATTTAATCATGATAAAGAAATTAAGCATTTTAATAACATTGTTGTTGATGTGTAACTCCTATACATCTATTGCCGCAGAAGTAGAGGTTACTTGGTCAAATCCTGAAAAATATAGAGATATTCGTGCTAGTTCAGAAAGCCGTAAGCACTTTAGAGCAAAGGTTTTTAGAAATTTAGAAAAACACTTCACCAAACTTGCTGCGAAATTACCAGAAAATCAAACTCTGAAAATTAAGGTGTCTGATCTTGATCTGGCTGGCGATACCCTGCATGGCGGAATAAGCCGTATCAGGATCGTTAAAGAAATAAATTATCCGAGGATAAAATTTTCTTATCAATTATTAGATAAAGAAAATAAAACTGTTTTATTGGCAGGCGATGTTAATCTTAAAGATATGAACTTTATGCAAGGTGCTAGCTTAAGATATAAGAGCGACTATTTAGGTTATGAGAAAAAGATGATTGATAAATGGTTTTTTAAATCGTTTAAATCAAATTTGAACAAGAATTAAATAAATCGCGTTTGATCTGTTACTTAAATCCAATTAGCATAAATAACGATTCGACTTATTTTAATACAAAAACAAGTCTGGTAGACGTAAAGAACAAGTAGCAGAGTTCTCTTATTTGATCCCGATGGGGTGAGTAAACTTCCTCTAAACGCTATTGCTGATGATCGTAAAATGGGATTGCTTACCTGACCAATTGTAACAATTAGATAATGCCTTAACTTAAAAGCCCAAACTAAAAACACCAGTTCAAGCATGAGCGAACACTAAAAATCAATCTTCATTTGTTGTTTCACCAACCGAGAGATCATCGTTAATTGAGCCCTCAGCGCATCAGTTAATGGGTAACCCACATTAATCCTGAAGTAATCGTTATATAAAGCTCTTGTTGAAAATTGATTTCCACAACGGATCGTAATATGTTGCTTCTCGGCTTGGTAAGATAATGCTTGAGCATCTAACCCTTTAACGTATACCCAAAGAACTAACCCGCCGCTTGGTTGTGATAGTTGAAAATCCCTTAATTGTGAAAGCTCATGAGTTAATAGTTGTTGGTATTGTGACATTTGCCTGGCTAACTGCTGACGAAAGCGCTTCAGGTGACGGGTATAAAGCTGTTTTTCAATGAATTCTGCAATTGCAAACTGCAAAGGTGAGTTAACTCCCATACTTTGAACTGCGCGGTAATGGATGAACTTGTTGATATATTTCCCCGGTAAAGCCCAGCCAATACGATAGCCAGACGCTAATGTTTTGGAAATGGAGCTACACCAGATCACTGTTCCCTTTTCATCAAATGCTTTAATAGGCAAGGGTAAGGTTGGCCCGAAGTGAAGTTCCTGATAAACATCATCTTCAATTATTGGTATATCGAATTGGTTGGATAGCTCAGCTAAACGTTTTTTCTGTTCAAGCGCTAACGATTGACCAAGCGGATTTTGATGATTAGCTGTAAACAGGCAAGCTGCTATTTGGTTGTTAGCCATCAAATATTCGACCTGAGGTAAATCTATGCCTTGCAATGTACTGGGAACTTCAACTACAGCTCTTTTCATCACGGCTAGTAACGAGAGTAAACCGTTAAAACATGGAGAGCTTACCGCGATACTATCGCCAGGGTTTGTTGTTAGTTCTATCGCTATTTTTATGGCATCCAGGCAACCATTATTGATCACCAATTCGTCGCTGTTAAATATGAATCCTTGTTGCTTGAAGTGTTTCATCAGGTTCTGCCGTAAGCTGATTTCTCCCTGAACATCACCATAAATTTGTGTTTGTCTGGCGTATTTTCTGGCGGAGTTAGTTAAACATTTGTTCAAAGCTGCAACTGGTAATAATTCTGCACAAGCCTGTGCTCTTTCAAAGGGGTGTATCTGTTTTTTTTTATGGTAATTTGTTTCGCCTTCCAGCAATACAGCTTTGCTGGAGAATACTGGCAGTGGCATATTTGAATCGGGTTCTTTAGCTAATACAATATATCCTGACTTGTCTTTTACCGAGATAAAACTAAGTTGTTCAAGCCACCGGTAACAGCTCACCACTGTGTTTATACCCGTTACCTTTCAAAATGCGGGAATTTGAGGTGAATTAAAAAGCATAGTTACAAGACGCTGATTCGCCGGATAAGTTATTCTTATTTAAGATTCAGCAACGCAGTAAATATGTTTTTTAAACGAATCAAAACCTGCATTTTGAATGGTGATGGGTATATGCTAACGTTTTGTTGTAATGCGTATTGTCGAATTGACGGTAACTTCTCACCGGGAATAAGTTGTTTGTTCTTAATTTTAATAATGAGTTTATTGGCAAGTTGGCGATAAAGGCTCACATTTGTATCCTCAAAAAATCTGGTCACATAGTAGTTGTACGCTTGATAATCTGTACCCACTGAAAAATGCAATATCTATATCTATATCTGTACCTGATGATAGCAAAAGTTAGAATAAGGATAAATCATCGACGAATTAAAAAAGAGAAATTATGACTACTACCTTAAAAAACAGCGAAGATACCTCTTATTATCTGTCTCAATTTAATGAACTCACTCAAAAGTTTATGGGGCAATTAAAGTCTCAAAATGTTGCCAAATTAAATACAAAACAACCTGATGTAATATTTTCAGATGAAGGGCGAAGTAAAGAGCAGGCAACACAAATTTTGTCAGAGAAGATTATTCCTTATTTATCGGCAAGTGCCGGACCAAGATATTGGGGATTTGTTACCGGAGGAGCGAATCCGGCGGCATTGTTTGCTGATTGGATGGTCAGTACGTTTGATCAAAATGTTTCTAAAGACGGTGATTCAATTTCAAGTGCTGTAGAACGCCAAACGCTTGATTGGCTAAAAGACCTGTTTTATTTACCTGAGGTGTTTAATGGCGTAATTACTACAGGGGCAACGGCAGCAAATTTTTTGGGAGCGGTAGTCGCCCGGCAATTTTCGGGAAACCAGCAGGGAATTGATATTGCTCAGGTTGGAATGCAAGGGTTATCCGTTGAATTATTCAGTGCCTGCCCGCATGCGAGTATGATAAAAGGTTTAGGCTTGGCAGGCTTTGGTCAACAACAAATTACTCGCGTTGACACTTTAGAAAATTCAGAACAAATGGATGTTGAACACTTGTCTGTATTACTGACAAACAGTAAAGCAAAAAGTAAAATTGTTATTGCCAGTAGCGCTACAGTAACTGCAACAAGTTTTGATGATTTGGAAGCTATTTCGGTTTTGTGTCAGCAACATCAAGCCTGGTTGCATGTTGACGCTGCGTTTGGTTTGTTTGAACGTGTAGTTACTGGTAAAGAGGGTAAAACTAAAGGCATTGAATTGGCAGATTCTATTACTTTAGATTTTCACAAATGGCTAAATGTTCCCTATGACGCAGGCGCTTTTTTTACTCGTCACACATCTTTGCTTGTTCAATGTTGCGAAGTCGATGCCCCCTATTTAACTAATAACGATACGCAGCCTGATTTTTTAGCGCTGGGTATTGAAAATTCCCGCCGATTCCGTGCTCTTCCTGTTTGGTTTACCCTTTTAAAGTACGGTAGAAAAGGGATCAAAGAATGGGTAAAGCGTAATATTGATATGGCGAGTGAATTGGCAAGTTGGATTGAGCTACAGCCCCAATTTGAATTATCAGTGGCTTGCCAGTTGAATGTTGTTGTTTTTCGTCCTGAATCAAAACATTTGAGTGGTGAACAAGCACAAGCATTTACAACGTCATTTCTTGAAGAAGTAAATAAAGAAGGAAAAATATTTTTAAGCCCAGGTCTGTGGCAAGGTCAAAAAGTGATGCGGGCCGCGCTAAGTAATTGGCAAACATCGAAAGAAGATATAGAGCTGGCAAAAGCTAGTCTGAAATCGTGTTATAAAATGCTTGTTACAGAATAACTTAGCTCCACAATAAAATAGCTAAGTTATACCCCAGTCGCTTGGGTATAACTGGAATAATAACAACCCAAAAAATTAATTAGGTATTTTCAACGTGGTGAGATCTACTTTAGTTTAAATTCCACCTGTATTTTTATTAATGATCATAAAGAATCAGTATTTCAATTTCAGAAAAAAGTACTGGAAATGGAAAATCGGTAAGCTCTTGTAAAAGAGTTAACAAGTATTTATTGAAAAGCGAAAGAACGAATATAAGCGACAGCCAAAACTATTACATCTAAAAGACACCCAATTACGCCGACTGTCTTTTATTTATGTTTCTCTATTAGTATAAGAAGATAAAATTTCTTATACTAATAGGACTGTTTAAAGCGCTAGTTCTATAACCATTTCTTTGAGTTCAGTTTTTGAAATTGAGTTGTTGTGATTGGTATCAAAGCGATTAAATATTGTTTCACACATGCGAAGACCTTTGTCTTGCAACAACACATCGATAAGTTCTACGAATTCACTACGGTTGATTGCACCGTCTTTATCTTCATCAAAAACTTCGAACAATTCATCTACCCATTGATTAATATCCATAAGGCTTCCTTATTATATTTTTAACTATGTTATAAGTATGACTGTATCGTTAATTTTGCCTGTTGTGAATAATTAATTAACCGATTTGACAATTATATAGATATATTTTTATTGTTGCTGTATTTTTCCACAGTTAATCAGAGGAGATGTTTAAATCCTCTACGTTTTGTCTGAAAACCGTTCGTTTTAACATTACAAATCTCATTTATGTTTAACGCATCAGCTATTTCAATAATTTCTACTTTTAACTAACATGAATTATTTTCGTTAGTGGTTTTTTTCTACTTTTACTAATAAATGTTTTTTATTTTGTAATAAATATTCAAATGACAAGACTAATCATTGGTACTTGATTTTTTATAGACAATTTATTTAGGGAAAAGATTAAATGACAATATTGAAAAATGCACTAGTTGGACTTTCATTGCTTGTTTGTAGCGTGAATAGTTTTTCTATGTCGCCTGAATCGGCATCAGGGTCTAAGCTAAAGTTAGAAGATTGCCACATAGACGGTATAAAAGAACAGGTGAAATGTGGAGTTTTGCAAGTTCCGGAGAACTATGGTTTAACAGACGAGAGTGCAACAGACGAGAAGGATGCTCAGATAGCCCTTAATTTTGCCATATTGCCAGCGGTCGATAATAGTAAAAACAAAGAACCGTTAATGTTTTTAGCAGGTGGTCCCGGCCAGGCAGCGGTTGAACTTGCGGCTCATTTATATAACACCTACAGAGAAATTCGAAAAACTCACGATATTATTTTGGTGGACCAGCGTGGTACAGGAAAATCTCATCCTCTGGAATGTGAAGAATCAGATGAGCTGAATGTTTATGAACTTGTTCCTGAAGATTTTTCTGCAAAAGAGGTAACAGATTGTTTAGCTCAATTTACTGGTGATTTAAGTCAATACAACTCTGAAAATGCTATTCGTGATTTTGATGCCGTACGCGTGGCTCTGGGCCATGAAAAAATTCATGTTTATGGAGGTTCTTACGGAACCCGTGCTGCACTTGTTTATATGCGTTTATTCCCTGAATCATTGAAAAGTGTTGTTTTGGATAGCGTCGGGCCAATAGAAGTTCCAATTGGTACTTTTGGTCAAAGTGCGGCCCGTTCATTTAATTTGCTGCTTGAAAATTGTCAAAATGAAGCTGCCTGTAACAAAGCTTATCCTAATTTAGCGGATGAATATGCTCAAGTAATACAACGTTTAGATGCCTCACCCGTTAAGTTAAATATTGCTCATCCCCGTTTAGGTTCTCAAACATACTTGGCATTAAGTAGTGGTAAATTTATTAGTTATTTACGGATGCAATTATATTCAATGCAAACCCGCACACTTGTTCCTTTAGCTATTCACCAGGCTTATTTAGAAAATTATAAACCACTAATTGGCATGATCGCCAGAATGGAAGGTGGATTAGGGATGTACCTCGGCTTAACTTTTAATATTGTTTGCAATGAAGATATGCCAAGAATTACGGAACAAATGTTTAAAGCTGACGCAGATAATAATTTTGGCAGTGATAACAGCCACAAAGCGTGGTTAGCTGCATGTCCGTTGTGGCCCAAATATCAACCGAGTGATGAATTTTATCAACCGGTGACAGCAAACATACCTACGCTTATTTTGTCGGGTAACTTAGATCCTGTTACACCACCAAGTAACGGTGATAAGTCGGCTGCAACAATTCCTAATAGTCATCATATAGTTTCTAAAAATAATGCACATATTGTTGCTTCCACCTCTTGTGGAGTGAATATTATTAATGAATTTTTAGACACGTTAGATCCTAAGAAGTTGGATGAGTCTTGTTTATCAGAACTAGCTGATGAAACGTTTATGATCAGTATTAACGGCAGTATATAAGGAAAGAACCATGATTGAAGTCAATAATTTACATAAAAGCTTCACAGCTTCAAAGCAGAAAGTTAAAGCCTTGGATGGTTTGTCTTTTGTCGCGAAAGATGGAGAAATTACAGGGATTTTAGGTCCAAACGGCGCAGGTAAAACAACCTGTTTGAGAACACTTTATGGTTTGTTAAAAGCTGATGAAGGCAGTGCTGTCATAGATGGAATTAATGTATCTGATCGGCCATTGGAGGCACGGGCCCGTTTAGGTATTTTTCCTGATAAATTTGGTTTGTATGAACGTTTGACTGCCTACGAACAAATAGATTATTTTGCCAGTTTACACGGCTTGCACGGTGCAGCAAAAAAAGAAGCTATCGAACAGGTTATTAAGGATCTTGATATGCAGGAGCTTGCTCATCGCAAGACTCAAGGTTTTTCCCAGGGACAACGAATGAAAGTTACCCTGGCACAAGCATTGGTACATCAGCCGAAAAATTTTGTTTTAGACGAACCAACACGTGGCCTGGATGTAATGAGTACCCGAGTTTTACGTAATTATCTCGCTAAATTCAAGGCGAAAGGTCACTGTATTTTATTTTCATCCCACGTGATGCAGGAAGTTGCTGCTTTGTGTGATCGGGTGATTATAGTTGCCAACGGAAAAATTGCGGCTGAAGGCACACCTCAAGAATTATGTGACTTGGCTGGCGAGGCTGTTTTAGAAGATGCCTTTGTTAAATTAATCGGTTCAGATGAAGGAGTTGCCGCATGATCCAGTTAAAAGCATTAATTACTAAAGAATTTAAAGAAGCATTTCGTGATAAACGTGCGCTTATGGTTGCTATGATGATGGCTGTGTTGGCACCGGTGATGATTTTTGTTGGGTCGAAAACCATGATCAAAGAATTGGTTGAAACACCGCCCGTTTATGCAAAATTTGCAGGTGCTGAATATGCGCCTAAATTGATGAAACAATTGAAAGCAGCGAATATTCTTTCATTCGCAGATGTACCAGCTGATGAAAAGATCCTATGGGACGAACGTAATATTGAAATAACAATTCCTGATACCTTCGCTCAGAATATGCTCGATGGTGAAATGATCGATATCATTTTACGTACCGATTACAGTGATAAAGCGATAAATGCACCTATTCGCCGTATTAAAGATGAAATAAGAAATTATGCCCGGGCAATTGGCTATAAAAGATTGTTGGTACGTGGTGTTGACATTCGTTTATTAAGGCCGGTTAACCTTATAGAGCAAAATACAGCATTGCCAAGCAGCAATGCTGTGTTTATTTCTATGATGTTAGGTTTATATCTTTTGATGGCTGCATTTATGTCTGGGTTACCTGTAGCTATTGATTCTAGTGCTGGTGAGCGTGAACGTAATGTGCTTGAAATGTTATTGTGCCAACCAGTGAGTACTCTAAAAATAGTTTTAGCTAAATTATTATGTGCCAGCAGTGTTGCTTTTCTTGCTGTAGTGCTAACACTTGTGCTGACATCTTTTTCTGTTGGCTTTGTTGATTTGACCAAAATAGGAGCAACTTTTAGCCTGGATGCTTTCACTGTAGTGGTTTTGATTCTGCTAATGTTGCCAATATGTTTTTTTGCATCAGCATTACAATTGTTTTTTTCTTTTCAGGCGAAAAGTTTTAAAGAAGCACAATCTACTGTCACTATGATTATTATGCTGCCAGCTATGATCCCCATGGCGTTGATGTTCATGGATGATAAACCTAAATGGCTTGATTGGTTACCCGTATCGGGACAATCTTTGTTAATGGAAGATTTATTCAAAGGTATACCGATTAATTGGGCTGCTTTTGGGACTACAAGTTTGGTTACTATTGCAATGACTGTGGTTTTGGTCGTAATTTTAGCAACCAGGCTTAAATCAGAAAAAGTGGTTTTGGCGTTAAGTTAAATAGAAAAACTATACGTTTAGTCTGATGAACTAACACTTATTATGTTAAATTCTTCACAACTTATAAATGCGTCAGCAACTGATTATCTCAATGTTGTTAAACGAAAAAGTGTAGATGAAAAGGATAAGTGTTTGAATCATCGAGCTATCTTTATTGAATGGATGACACAGTATGAAAAATTACTGCGTCATCTTATTGTTGGCTTTGAAGCAAAACCAGCATTGCAGGATGAGTTGTTTCAGGATATTGCCTTAAACATTTGGCGTGCTTTGCCTAAATTCAGACAAGACGCCAGCGTTAAAACATTTGTCGCAAGAATTGCACACAATGTTTTAGCGACTCATGTTGCCAAAGCGGTAAAAACGGTTAAAGCCGATCAAGATATTGATTCAATTTTAAATACTGACAATGAACAAGCCTCATCAGAAGTAACACCTTATCAAGCGCTAAATCAACAACAAAGGCAACAGCGTTTATCGCAAGCTATCCGACAGTTGAAATTAGAGCAGCAGCAGGTGATCACTCTTGCTCTTGAAGGCATGAGCTATCAGGAAATTGCGGAGGTATTATCAATAACAAGTAATTTAGTGGGAGTGCGTTTACAACGTGCTAAAGCAACTCTTTCTCAATTGCTGGAGGTTAAATGATAGATAAAGAGACAACAGAATCATCAAAAGTGATTGATAATCAGCCAGAAGAAAGCGAATTGCTTGATGAACAATGGTTGGCATTGACTGAAGATTGGCAAAGTCAGCCATATGACAAAGTTGATATTAAGGTATTATTCAATAAAACGCGACGTCGCATACTCGGAGCAAAGTGCTTATTAGCTTTAGATCTTGTTGCTACTTTGGCGATGATTGTTTTTATGATAATTGGATTTATTTCGGATTCTTTTGATATGGCAACCTTATACTTCTTAGTTTTTGGGGTAGTTTCATCAATTGTTTACATTGCCTATACCATTTACATCAGATCAGGTACCTGGGCGTTGAGTGAACAAAGTCCTACTGATGTTATTAGTACCGCGATTGTCGGGTATAAGTCATCTTTAAAATTTATCAGGCTAATTAAAGTCAGCACCATAGGAATGTTCTTTGGCACTAATATTTATCTTGTGGTCATGAATCAAGTTCACGAGAAACCAATTATTGGTGCACTTCTTTTAATCAATATTTTAATGGCCGTTATGTATACGGGAGCACATTATTATCAAGTTAAACGGCAGGAAGAATTAGCACATATGCAGCAGTTTGAAATAAAATAATAATTCATAATTACCTTTATTCTAGTATTTAATTCTGTAAAAGCCTTATTGTTAAGTTTTTTATTTTTATAAACCACCAATTTTGTTGGTTATATTCATATTTTACTTGTCTAGATGTATAAAGTGAAAACTTTTACGGTATACAACATGACTAATTGAGCTAAAAGTTGCTTGTTTAAACGTATACAACAAGTATTAGTTCAGGCAGAATATGCCGCATTATTATTACTCCAATTTCTAGCCTGAAGGATAAGATCTTTCTGCTGAGATTGCTGGTTGATTGACTAAGGAAAATACATGTTTACTCGTGATATGAATATTGCCGATTTTGACCCTGAACTTTATCAGGCAATGACTAAAGAAGTTGTTCGTCAGGAAGAGCACATCGAATTAATTGCTTCTGAAAATTATTGCAGCCCACGCGTATTGGAAGCGCAAGGTTCTCAACTAACCAACAAATATGCGGAAGGTTATCCGGGTAAACGTTATTATGGCGGTTGTGAATATGTTGATATTGCTGAACAATTAGCCATTGACCGAGCAAAAGAATTATTTGGTGCAACATACGCTAATGTTCAGCCACACGCCGGATCGCAAGCTAACGCTGCGGTATTCCAGGCTTTAGTTAGTCCAGGTGGAAAAATTTTAGGTATGAGCCTGGCTCATGGCGGTCACTTAACACATGGTTCACACGTGAACTTCTCAGGAAAATCGTATGAAGCATTTCAATATGGTCTTCATCCTGAAACTGGCGATATTGATTACGAAGAACTGGAACGTTTAGCATTAGAGCACAAACCAGAAATGATTATTGGTGGTTTTTCTGCTTTTTCCGGCATTGTAGATTGGGCACGTATACGCGTAATCGCAGACAAAGTAGGTGCTTACTTTTTTGTAGATATGGCACACGTTGCCGGCCTGGTTGCCGCCGGTTTATATCCAAACCCGGTTCCTCATGCTCATGTAGTGGCAACAACAACGCATAAAACTTTAGCTGGCCCACGTGGCGGGTTAATTGTTTCTGCGTGTGATGACGAAGCTATTTATAAAAAGTTAAACAGTGCTGTTTTCCCGGGCGGTCAAGGTGGACCATTAATGCACATAATCGCTGCAAAAGCGGTTGCATTTAAAGAAGCATTAATGCCTGAATTTAAAGTGTACCAGCAAAAAGTACTGGATAATGCCAAAGCTATGGTTGCGGTTTTACAAGGTCGTGGTTACAAAGTAGTTTCTAACGGTACTGAAAATCATTTATTACTACTTGATTTAATTGATAAGGATATTACAGGTAAAGATGCTGATGCTGCTTTAGGTAATGCCCATATTACGGTAAACAAAAACTCGGTGCCAAATGATCCGCGTTCTCCATTCGTTACTTCTGGTTTGCGTTTAGGTACTCCTGCTATTACACGCCGCGGTTTTGGTGTTGAAGAAACGAAAACATTAACAGGTTGGATTTGTGATATTTTAGACGATATTAATAATGAAGATGTTATTAATCGTGTTAAAGGCGAAGTTACAGAACTTTGTTCTCGTTTCCCTGTTTACCAAAAGTAAGTATTAAACAAGTAAGTAATATAAAAGTTAGTTAACGCCTTTTGGGGTGAATAATGAAGCAAAGCAGTTAATGGTGAGATCCTAGTTTGTATATTCAAACTTAGGTCTGAGCCTGCATTTACAAGTAGTATGGGTTTAAACTGTTTTTGTGAACAACTTTAGCTTAAAATGGTCGCTTCTAGCGGCCATTTGTTGTTTTAGCAAACTAAAAAAGTTTTATACTAGTTATTTATGTTAATTGGTATTAATGTTCTAAAAATAGCGTCCCAAAAAAATTACTAATTTAGAGGTTAAAAATGCATTGTCCGTTTTGTGGAGCAGTTGATACTAAAGTTATTGACTCACGTCTAGTTTCTGGTGGTCATCAGATTCGTCGACGTCGAGAGTGTACTGCTTGTCATGAGCGTTACACTACCTTTGAATCAGCAGAACTGGTTATGCCCAGACTGATCAAACGCGATGGTTCACGTGATCCTTTCAATGAAGATAAAATGAGAAATGGTTTAGTACGGGCATTAGAGAAAAGACCCGTAAGCACTGAGCAAGTTGAGCAGGCAATTAATTATGTTAAATCGCAACTTAGGGCGACAGGTGAACGTGAGGTTTCCAGTGAGTTATTAGGGAACCTGATCATGGAACAATTAAAAGAGCTCGATAAAGTTGCTTACGTAAGGTTCGCCTCTGTGTATCGTTCATTTGAAGATATTCGTGAATTTGGTGAAGAAATTGCGCGCCTGAGTGATGAAAAGAATCAAAATGCAGAAGGTAATGATTAGCCCGTGACTGATCCTTCGACTCATAAAAATATAACAGCGGATTGTTCAGCAAATTTTTCTAATGATGATTACTGTTTTATGCAACGAGCAATTGAGCTTGCCAAACGAGGTAAATACACTACTTCTCCAAATCCTAGAGTTGGTTGTGTATTGGTCAAAAATGGCAGGATTATTGGTGAAGGTTTTCATGCTAAAGCAGGCTCTGGTCATGCAGAAGTTAATGCGCTTCTTGATGTCAGCAATAGGGCTGAAAACACTGAAGTAAAAGATAGTAAAAAATTGACTGTTGGTGCTACTGCCTATGTTACTTTAGAACCTTGTAGTCATTACGGTCGAACTCCTCCTTGTGCTCAAGGGTTAATTGATGCCGGGATCAGTCATGTTATTGCCGCAATGGTTGATCCTAATCCGCAAGTGTCCGGACGTGGAATGAGCTTGTTGGAAAAAGGGGGTATTGGCACTCAGGTCGGTTTGTTAGAGAATGAGGCCAAAGCACTAAACGCTGGTTTTATTAAATTAATGACTAAAGGAATACCTTTTGTACGTTGTAAAATGGCAGCTAGTCTTGACGGTAAAACCGCTATGGCAAACGGCGAAAGCCAATGGATCACCTCCGCAGCGGCAAGGCGGGATGTTCAACGATATCGTGCTCAAAGTTGTGCGGTGATCACTGGCGCTGATTCAATATTAATTGATAACGCAAAAATGACGGTTCGTTGGTCTGAGTTGGGCTATGCTAAAAAACAATACCCGGAAGATGATATCAGACAACCGGTACGTGTTGTTATTGACTCCCAAAATCGGCTAACACCTGATTTAGCTTTTTTTGGGCAACACAGTAAAATAATTTTAGTGCGAAGTACACTTGAAAACATACCTGCTTGGCCTCATTTCGTTGAACAAGTGCAAATTCCCTTAGTTTTGAATGCAAAAGATAGCGGTTTAAACAATCGTGATGGGAAGATAAAGCCAACGGGTAAAATAGATTTATTACTTTTATTAAAAGCATTGGCAAAGCGTGGCTTAAATGATGTTTTGATAGAGTCGGGGGCACGTTTAGCCGGAGCTTTTATCGAACAGGATTTAGTTGATGAGTTAATCTTGTATCAAGCACCTAAATTAATGGGCGGAGATGCGAAGAGTCTGTTGACTATGGCGAATATTCAATCGTTGTCTTCTGCAAAAAACTTGCGAATTAAAGATCTTCGTATGGTTGGCCCTGATATACGTATTGTTGCTGGTTTGAAAGCTGAGTAAGAAAGAAAAGACATATTTAGCATAGTATTTTTATCAGCAAAGATAATTTTTGAAACGATAAATTTAACATAAGCAATTTAACATAAGATTAATATAAGAGAATAAAAATGTTCACGGGAATCATAGAAGCAGTTGGTAATATTCAAGCAATAAATATCACTGGTGAAGGTGCACGACTTGTTGTGTCTACCGGTAAACTTGATATGAGCGATGTAAATTTAGGTGATTCTATTGCCACCAATGGTATTTGCCTGACTGTTGTTGCGTTTGATCAAAACAGTTTTAGTTCAGATGTTTCAAATGAAACACTTAAACGGACTGGCTTTGTTAATTACCGGGCTGGTCAGAAAGTGAATTTGGAAAAAGCAATGTTACCGACAACTCGTTTTGGCGGGCATATGGTTTCCGGACATGTTGACGGCATATCAACAATATTATCAATAACAAATAATGGAAACAGTATTGAATATTGGCTATCAGTAACAGAAAACCTTGCCGCTTATGTAGCTGAAAAAGGCTCTGTAACTATTGATGGTACGAGTTTAACTGTGAATAGCCTAGCTGATGGAAAGTTTCGGATAACGATTGTGCCTCATACCACTGAGCAAACAATTATTGGTAGTTATCAGGTAGGTACACTGGTAAATATAGAAGTTGATCTTATTGCCAGATATATTGAACGTTTAATTATGCATAAAGGCTCTGATCAAAACGATTCCCATGTTTCTCCATCTGGCGGTGGTGTCAGCGAAGCTTTGTTAATGCAGAGTGGTTTTATTAAATAAAAAGTAAAAAGTAAAAAGTAAAAAGTAAAAAATAAAAATAAAAATAAAAATAAAATTTAATTATACTGGTTCGAGATTTTTCCCGAACTTAAAAAAGGTAAGAGGTTGTCATGAGTTTAAGTCCTATGAAGTTAAATACACCACAAGAAATAATTAATGATATCGCACAAGGTAAAATGGTTATCTTGATGGACGATGAAGATCGTGAAAATGAAGGTGACTTCATTATGGCAGCAGAGTTGATAACACCAGAAGCTATAAATTTTATGGCGACTCACGGTCGGGGTTTAATTTGTATGCCGATGACTTTAAAGAAATGCCAACAACTTAAACTACCGCTTATGGTAGATAAGAATGACGCACAATTCAGTACTAATTTTACTGTTTCCATTGAAGCAGCTGAAGGTGTAACTACCGGGATTTCTGCCGGCGATAGAGCTACAACAGTATTAGCGGCGGTTGCGAAAGATGCCACCCACTTAAGTATTGTTCAGCCGGGACATATTTTCCCGTTAATGGCAAAAGACGGTGGCGTTTTGAATCGCGCAGGCCATACTGAAGCGGGTGTTGATTTGGCTCGATTAGCGGGATTAGAGCCTGCGTCAGTTATTGTTGAAATACTCAATGAAGACGGCACGATGGCTCGTCGGCCCGATTTAGAAATTATCGCGCAAAAACATGATTTGAAAATGGGAACTATTGCCGATTTAATTGAATACAGAAATGCTAATGAAACGACGATTGAACGTATTTCACAATGTAAATTACCAACGGCATTTGGTGAATTTGATCTAACCGTTTTTAAAGATACGATTGACGGGCAAGCACACTTTGCTTTGACTAAAGGTGAAATAACGGCGGATGAGCCGACTTTAGTTCGTGTACATTTAGAAAATACTTTTAGAGATTTATTATTCAGTCAACGTGAAAGCATCGCCAAATGGCCAATTGGTCCCGCGTTGAAAAAAATAGGTCAAGAGGGCGGTGTACTGGTTCTTTTAGGTAAACATGAATCACCGCTTGATCTTATTGCCCAAGTACAAACTTACGCTAAACAGGACAATGGTGAAGTAGTTAAAGAAGTAACACGTCACGTTGGTTCTCGAAATGTTGGTGTTGGTTCACAAATATTAGCTAATTTGGGTGTTAGTAAGATGCGCTTATTAAGCTCACAAACTAAATACCATTCATTATCTGGCTTCGGTTTAGAAATTGTTGAGTATATTGCTGAGTAATATCAAACGATTTTTTCTGTTTTTAGCTGCTCAATTCATGTTTAGTACAAATGGTTTAAGACCCATAAGCATAATTGATGAAAACGTTACCTACACCAAAACTATTGGTAATATACCCGTGGTCATTCAAGATGCAGGAATTTGAGGTGAATTTAAAAGCTTATCTAAAAGGCGCTTGATTGAGCAATAGCTGGCTATTGGGATTGAAAGCAACGCAGTAGATAATCTTTTAAAACGCTTCAAAACCTGCATCTTGAATGATTACGGGTATAGGTAGCGTTTTTTATTGGTAAGTTTTATTCTATTCTATTCTATTCTATTCTATTCTATTTTAATTATTGACGGTTATCTGTTCTATTCCTTTAGTTTTTTTAAGTGGAGAGTTGCTGTCCATATTATAATTTAGTTGTACCAGTATATCTTTGTGGGTTTTCCCTTGAGCGTTATATTTCCATTGAAGTAGTGCTCGTTTTGCTGATTTATCAAAAGTCCCTTCCGGGATTGATTTTATTACACGAACATTTTCCACGTTACCATTTTCTTTTATGTCAAATTGTAAAACTGTATATCCTTCAATTCCATCTGTTGCTGCGGAAATAGGATATTTAGGCTCAATTCTGATGATAGGTGATAATTCATAGGCTGATTTTTTTGCTGTTTTTTCAGTAAGGTTGCCTGCATAACTTAACCCTGATAATAAAGTCACTGATAACAAAGTGCCAATAACCAAGCTGAATTTAGAAACGGTAGTGTTTATTCTAATATGTTTGATGCGTTCGAACATAATATCTTTATCTCCATATTTTTTGAATGAGAGTTGAGCAAAGGCAATTGGTGGTGCGGTTTCTGCGGCCACTAACAAGGCTTTGCCATAATTGATCTTGCTGTTCAATTGTTTTCGCGCCAAAACAGTTTGATCACAGGATAGTTCCTGGTCACGGCGAAACCTAAAATAAGCAAGCCAAACCAAGGGATGAAACCAAAATAGCGCTAATACTGAAAACGCCAGGAGATTCCAATAAATGTCATTGCGATCAAAATGACAGATTTCGTGTTCCAAAATTAAACTTTGCTGTTCTTGGTTATACAAAGCGGTAAAGTTTTCTGGAATGATAAGTTTTTGTTTAAATAATCCAACAAGCATAGGACTATAGGCATGAGTACTTTTATGAATTGTTAATTGCTTGGGCAAAGCAATATTTAGTGCCGGGATATTTGTCGGCTTCAAGCTTAATTTACGTTGGAACTGAAGATGAGAATATAACCAGAAAACTAACATTCCACCTGAAGTCATTACCCAAAATAGCATGAGCCAATTAATATTAACTTCGTGTTGTATTGTTTGTGTTGGCAAAATAATAAAACGTTCAATTTGATTATTTGCAACATTGAATCCTTCAAATAAATTAAGTGGCAAGCAATAAATCAGCAAACCTAAAGGGACACTAAACCATGCTAAATACGCAATTTTGGCACCAAGTTTATTGATTAAAACCCCATGAATGGCCAACAGTATTGTTAAGATGAAAGATAAAGGAATTAGCAACTCAATAAGAAAATTAGTCAATAACTCAATCATTGTCTTGCTCCCATTGAGAAATTATTTCTTTAAGTTCTGTAATATCTTCTTTTTTCAAGTTGCTATTTTTCGCGAAACCGGCAATAAGGGGAGACACTCGGCCACTGAATAATCGCTCAATTAAACTTTGGCTCTCGTTCCGGGTATAGGTTTCCCGTTCAAGTAAAGGAGAATATAAATAGCGGCGTTGTTCTTTTTCATAACTTACTGCTTGTTTTTTAACCAGGCGATTCAGTAAGGTTTTTACTGTTTTATCATGCCATGGTCTTTTATAGTTCAAGCGAGAAATAATTTCATTTGCACTAGCAGGATGCTTTTCCCATAAGGCATCAAGTACTTCAAATTCGGCTTTGCTAATATCTGACATTGAGATACTCCTGTTAATTTTTGCGTGTTGAGTCGCACAGCTTTTAGCAAAAGAGTTTGCTTTATTCTGTAGTATTACAACAGTAATACTACCGATGATTACAGGTGTAATAATAAATGTCAAACAATAATGAAACGGTTTGTTTCTCTTTTATTTGAAATTTAATCAGTGGTATGGTTATAAGGTATGGTTATAATGTTTTTTACTTCAAAGTATCGGTTAAACTATTTGTGTTAATAATTTCTAACAATGTCAATTTGAGTGACGATGAATACGAACTGACAGCTATTCGTGCTCAGGGAGCGGGTGGGCAAAACGTGAATAAAGTCTCTTCTGCTATTCATTTACGTTTTGATATTAATGCCAGTTCTTTGCCTGATTTTTATAAAGAGCGTTTACTTGCTTTAAAAGACAAACGCATCACCAAAGAAGGCGTTATTGTTATTAAAGCTCAGCAATATCGTACTCAGGAAAAAAACCGTGATGATGCTATTGAACGGCTGGTTTTCTTGATTAAAAGTGCTGCTGTGGTGCATAAATCCAGAAGAGCCACCAAACCGACAAAGGCGTCTAAAACCAGACGATTAGAGGGTAAAAATCGTCGTGGTCGAGTCAAAGCAATGCGGGGTAGGGTTATCGATTAATAAGATAGACTCCCTGTATAGATGTTATCCCAGAAATGTCGAATTAAGTTTAATTTATAAAGAAGGATTTATTATGACTAAAGTTAAGGGCAACGGTTTAGCATTTTCACAAATGCCGCTAAACAGAGCTTCTTCAAGTCGAAAAAACAGTGTTTGGTTAGCAAAGCAGAGAAATAAAAAAAATACCGTATTTATACCCGTCTGGCGCGGTAATTATTTTTTCGATGATGACAAATTGGTGGAATTGTCACAAGCTACTATACCCGTAATCATTCAAAATGCAGGTTTTGAAGCGTTTTAAAAGTCCATCTACTGCGTTGCTTTCAATCCCAATAGCCAGCTATTGCTCAATCAAGCGCCTTTTAGATAAACGTTTAAATTCACCTCAAATTCCAGCATTTCGAATGACCACGGGTATATATTGAATAAAAAGTTAATAGACTTGGCTATGGAAGTGTTATTTTTAGGACTAGACGGTCAAAAAGCAATTTTTGTTATTGATGTATCTCATTTATCCCAAAACCAATTAGAAGATCAATTATTGGCACAATTTGAAACAGCAGCACAAGTTCGCGAGTTTAGAACATGTTTACCGTTATTAACCTCAAGAGACGCTTCTATTTTAGCCTACGGAAAAGCACTGTCATATTGGCACGTTCATCATCAGTATTGCGGATTTTGTGGTCATAAGAGCTGTGCTTATGATGGGGGGCATATGCGGAAATGTCAAAATGAAAGCTGTCATCGAGAAAGTTTTCCCCGTACTGATCCCGCTGTTATTATGCTGGTAGAATACCAACCGGAAAATGGACCGGCTAAATGTCTATTGGCGCAACATCATCGAATTGGTTCACAGGTGGTTTCTACTTTAGCAGGTTTTGTTGATCCTGGAGAGTCTTTAGAAGAAGCGGTTAGCAGAGAGGTACTGGAAGAAGCAGGAATTGAGGTTAACGATGTTACTTATATGGCATCACAGCCATGGGCATTTCCAAGTTCAATGATGGTAGGTTTTTTTGCTACAACGAAAAATCCTGAGCTCAATATTGATCACGATGAAATAGCTGATGCGCACTGGTTTACTGCTGAAGAAATTAGAAAATTTGATAACTGGGGGGATGATGGCGATAATTTTCAAATACCTCGTCAGGAGTCAATTGCTCGATATTTGATAGATCACTGGTTGGAAAGTCAGCCATAGTGGTTTGGGCTAATTTTACTGGTTTGGGTAAAGATCGCTTGATTTAATGTTACTGCTCGATAAATATGATGTTTTCATCGAATAATCCTTGTTTACTTATATTAATGGCTTTTATTATATGTTTGTCTTTTCCACCAAAATAATTATTAAACAAATTAATTAAGAAGAAATTAAATGAAGTTATTAAAACACCTCACTAGTATCGCAATTATTAGTGCCTTATCTTTTTCAAATGCTAGTTTTGCCGATCAAAAGTCAACAGCTGAAAAAGATAAAAAAGAAGTAACATCCAGCTGGTTATTACTTAGTGAAAGTGAATTAAAAGCAGTTGAAGCTTATGCTACTGACTATAAAGATTATATTTATAAAGTACCGACCGAATTAACTTTTGTCAGTGAGACCATTAAAAGAGTTGAAAAGCTCGGTTTTAAAAAACTTTCAGAAAATAGCATTCTTAGCCCCGGTAGTCGTTTTTATGATGTAAATCGTGATCGTACGATAGTTTTAATGGTTATAGGCAAGAAAGATTTTGTTGATGGATTACGCATTGTTGGCTCGCATATTGATTCCCCACGTTTGGAGTTAAAAGGACGTCCTTTATATGAGAAGCAAAAGTTTGGCATGTTTCAAACTTACGTTCATGGCGGTATCAAGTCTTATCAATGGGTAAATATACCACTTGCTATGGTTGGACGTGTTGATAAAAAAGACGGTACTGTGGTTAATATTTCAGTGGGATTTGACGAGAATGATCCTATCTTGATAGTTACTGATTTAGCACCTCATGTAGATCATGATAATCGTAAGCGCACTAGCCGTGATGTAATTAAAAAAGAAGAATTAGATGTAATTATTGCATCAAAACCTGGTTTCGAAAAATCAGTTAAAAAACTGATGGTGGATTTTTTAGCCAAACAATATGACATTACAGTTGAAGATTTAGTGTCAGCAGAATTGGCATTAGTGCCAGCAACCAAACCGAGGGATGTGGGTTTTGATCGCAGTATGATTGCTGCTTATGGTCAGGATGATAAGGCTTCTTCTATTGCAGCAGTAAAAGCGCTTACTGAGCAGGAAAATCCAGAATATACCGCTATGGCGTATCTTGTAGACAATGAAGAAGTTGGCAATATTAATAATACTGGAGCGGGTTCAAGTTATTTAGTTGATTTGATCAGTACTTTGCTTTATCAGAAAATGGGCAGTAAATATAACGATTATTTCCTTCGTAAAGTCTTACGTAATACTAAGGTTATTTCGGCAGATGTTAATCCGGGTGTTAATCCAACTTGGTCCAGTGTCTGGGAATTAGGAAATGCGCCACGATTAGGTAATGGTATTAACTTAAAATTATATGGCGGTGGGTTTAATGCTAATTCTGAATATATGGCGTGGACACGAAATTACTTAGATAATAATAAAATCAAATGGCAAACAAGTACATACAAAGGAAGGGCATCAGGTGGCACTATTGGTAGTGATTTATCTGATGATAATATGGAAGTGATTGACTTTGGTGTGCCAATTTTATCTATTCACTCACCTTATGCTGTTGGTTCAAAAGTTGATTTGTATTCTCTTTATAAAGCAATGTCAGCGTTTTACCGTCAAAAGTAATTTTATTTATTTTTACAGCCCAAAATAGATAAGTAAAAAGAAAGGCGAGCACTTCAATTTAATATTGAAATACTCGCCTTATTTTTTAGCAGACATTCGTTAGCCTTATAAATGTTATAAATACATTAAATTCAACTAGTTTTATTTTTTCTACGAACAAGTGAAAAAACTGATAATGCAATTAGGCTTAACCAAGTTGTTGAGCCACCACCACCGCCACTTCCACTTCCACTTTCACTTTTATTTACTAAGGTATTTGGCGGGGGAGTTAAATTTTCTGCTGTTGCGGTCGATGAATCTACAATAATAATTTCGTAAATGGTGACAAAATTTTCTGCACCAGCAGCAGTAGCGCAATTACTCAAACCTACAACGGGAATACTGTTACATAAAGTTAACCCCGCAATTTTATTGACCACATCCATTCCATCACCAAGTACTTGACCAAATACGGTAAAACCACCGCTATTATTTTTTACGTCCAGACTCTGACTGTTATTTTTTAAGTTAAAAAACCATTGGCTAGTGGCACTGTTTGGATTACTTGTTTTAGCCATGGCAATAGTGCCTGTTACATTTGAAAATATCGGCTCATTAACGATTGCTGGTTTTGTATCTATGCGGGTTAATACTTCACCGTCAAAAATGAATCCACCACCTTGAACAACAAAGTCTCGCTCTACACGGTGTATCACGGTATTGGAATAGGCATTGTCATTAACATAACTTAAAAAATTTGTGACAGTTCCTGGCGTTCTTTCATCGTATAAATTTACTAGAAAATTCCCTTGGGAAGTTTGAAACTCAACGATAGTGGCAAATGAAGAGGTAGAAGTTAACAACGTTGTTGCAGCTATCGTACTAACGACAAAACTCTTCGATAAAAAACGACGTAAAAGACTTTTTGACATAAATTTCTAGTTTGATTATTGAATAATGGAGGAGGATAATAATATTATTGAGTCAAAACAACAATACTGGTTATAAAAACAAAGCTGAATCTGTCAGTATTATCTCTTACCGTTCACCTTATCGTCCCAGTTAAGAAAAATAATTTCCTCTTTAATTTATATAAATTTAAACAATAAACTTGATTATATAAGATTCCATACTATTTTTAATATTAGGTAAAATAATGGGTAGGCACAAAGGATTAGGATTGAGTGTTGCTGACCCAACGAGGAATATTGGACAAAATGGATCAGTACTTCTTACGTTATACTGAAATATGCCCTACCATTTTATTATTTCTCCGTATGTGTAACAACAGAGATCTTCGATGATATGAAACAATGTATTGATAATATATAGTCGATCAATCCTCATATTCTTGCAATAAATTATTTTTACCTCTTTAGTTGTATTTGCCGGATTTACTGGCATCTTATCATTCAAAAAACTACATTATTTTTAAGGATAAACTATGTACAACATTATGATAGACACTGGCGTAGCGAAATATACTGTGGATAATTTAGGTCCTCAGGGTTCTCAAGCATTTGTGGAAATCAGTGGTGAGGGCTGTATTGTTTTCAATGATATCGGTGATAAGAAATTAGGCATTAATACTCAAACATGGGGAGTTTGTATCACTTATAGAGATCACGTATGGGTATTTAGATATGATGGTCAAGGTGAATTGAAAATTAAGTTTAACTCTTCAATCAATTCCCTAGATATGAATGTTGTTAATGGCACTGTTGAAGAATTAACTTTATAACGACAGAGCTGTTTATAGTAACAATGATCTAGCAACAAGAATCAAACTAGTTTAAGAGGAAGCTTTTTGCTATATAAGAGAAGCTTCCTATTTACATTGAATAAAGTTAAATTGAATAAAGTTAAATTGAATAAAGTTAAATTGAATAAAGTTAAATTGGTAGCAGTAAAATTTCTTAAATAAATAATATTTATTCAGTTGGCTTGTAGTTGAGCTTAAAAATCGGGAGAATCAGCAATATATTGTAGATTAATTTGAAGAGAGTGATGCAAGAATCAAAAGTCAGTATTGGTTTATCTAACCCTAAAAGCCCATCCAATGTGGGAGCTGTTATGCGCGCAGCAGGGTGTTACCAAGTGAATTCTGTTTTTTATACTGGCAAGCGTTATGCTAATGCTGCAAAGTTTAATACGGATACTAAAAGTATCACCCAAAGTATTCCATTAACGGGAGTAGATTCAATTCTGGATAATATCCCAGCTGAAACTAAAGTTGTTTGTGTAGAATTAGCTGAAGGGGCAATACCATTACCTCAGTTTGAGCATCCTGAGCAGGTAATTTATGTTTTTGGCCCAGAGGATGGAACTATAGGACAAGACGTTATCAACAGGGCAGATGCTGTGGTTTATATTCCAACGGTTGGTTGTATGAATTTGGCGGCTACGGTGAATGTTTTACTATACGATAGGCTTGCAAAATCTTCTTCAATAATTGCCGATGATGAATTGATTCGAAAAAGCCGTGATACCAATAATACAGTTAAGGTAAATACTATTTAGTGTTCATCTAGAACCGAATGTTTGCAACAGTTGGGTAGGTGATTTCGGCGTTAAAAAAGTTACTGTTAATGTATTTAATCTGAAATAAAAATTTCTCATACATGAATCTAAGTGATGTAGATAATATAAAAATTATATACCCGTGGTCATTCAAGATGCAGGAATTTGAGGTGAATTTAAAAGTTTATCTAAAAGGCGCTTGATTGAGCAATAGCTGGCTATTGGGAATGAAAGCAACGCAGTAGATAATCTTTTAAAACGCTTCAAAACCTGCATATTGAATGATTACGGGTATAAACAGTAGAAAAATAACTTTATCGAATTAAATTGTTTTTTCAAACGACTATTTTTAGATTAATTAATATCTGATATTTCTCTGTTTAAATTATGAACTGTATTTGTTTTTTTGACGCATAGTCTGTTTTATTGCTGAATAGGGAGATGATCCAACCAGTTATAGCGAGACTTTTATTGTTTTTGTTACAAGCAATTAACCTGCAATGTTGATTCTAATTGACTATATGTATCATTTATAAATGAATAAAATTTCTTGACTATCATTTTAAGGTGTTTACAATGCACCCAGATTGAAAGTTCGGCCTATATTTATGAATACCATTTCGATGTTTGTTACCTCGTCCTGTTTAATAAGTAATAGCAATACTTCCAACAAACTTATTTTTGTTTTTTTTTAAACAATAATTTTAATTACTTTTGAATAAATAGGATACAAATATGTCTACTACTACTGGTACAGTAAAATGGTTTAACGAGTCTAAAGGTTTTGGTTTCATCGAGCAAGAATCTGGTCCAGACGTTTTCGCACATTTTAGTGCAATTTCTGGCGACGGTTTCAAAACTTTAGCTGAAGGTCAACGTGTAGAGTTTACTGTTACTCAAGGCCAAAAAGGTCCTCAAGCAGAGAACATCAAAGCACTTTAATTTTTAAAGTCTCGGTATGATTTGCATTGAATCAATGCGGATCATCTCACATCAATTTATATTTTAATTAGTTTATGCTAGTCATTTAATATAAAGGATTGTGAAAAATAAGGGGTAAGACTTAGGTCTTGCCCTTTTTGTTTGCTTGCTTATAATTATGGAATTTATATGAAGCAGGCTTACCAACAACTAATCAAATCGAAAAAAATATCTCCTGATCCTGCTCAAGTAGTTGCGGTCGAAGCATTATGTCATTTATCTCATCAACTTGTTCAAAATCAAAATCAAAAACGCTCACGCTGGTTTAGCTTTAAAAAAAATAATTGCCTCAAAGGTATATATTTTCATGGTCGCGTCGGTCGTGGCAAAACTATGTTGATGGATTTGTTTTTTCAAAAGTTAACGATAAAGAAAAAAAAGCGCATTCATTTTCACCGTTTTATGGAAAACGTTCATCAGCAATTAAACCAATTATCAGGTCAGGAAAATCCCTTAACTCACATTGCCAGAGTTTGGTCGGCAGATCTTGATGTGTTATGTTTTGATGAGTTTTTTGTGACAGATATCGGTGATGCAATATTAATTTCGGGTTTACTTGAGGAATTATTTATTCAAGGGGTGGTTTTAATTGCGACTTCAAATTGTCAGCCTGAAAATCTTTATAAAAATGGTTTACAACGTGAGCGTTTTTTACCAACAATTGAACTTATCAATCAATACTGTCAGATAATTTCTATAGACGGGGATAAAGATCACCGTTTAACATTCTTTAATGCAAAAACAAAATACAGGGATTATTTTTTCCCGTACCCTGCCTTTAAAGAGCGACTTGCCCAGTTATACCGACAGTTAACAAAACAAATACCAGAACATGGTGATATAAAAATTAATAATCGACTAATTCCTTTCATTGGTCAAAGCTTGCAAGTGAGTCAAAACTTTATTTGGTTTGAATTTTCAGTACTATGCTCAGGTCCTCGTAGTCAGAGAGATTATATTGTTTTAGCTGATAAGTTTGATACAGTGTTTATCAGTGAGGTGCCGTGTTTTTCAGGAAAATTAATTCCGGCAGTGTTTTCCGGGGTCGAAGATAGCTATCAACGCAGCGGTATTTTAATGGCTGATTTACGTCTTTTAGACGATGAGGCCCGACGTTTTATTGCTCTGGTTGATGAGTTTTATGATCGAAAAGTAAGATTAATCATCACGGCAGAAGTCGATATTGATAAACTTTATCAAGGTCAGCAATTAAGTTTTGAATTTGCTCGATGCCAATCTCGTTTAGTTGAGATGCAAAGTATTAACTATTTAAAATATCCCACTAAATCACAATAATCAGATTAACTATAATTTAGTTTATTTAACCAAATAAATGCATTTCTAAATAATTACAAACAACCTCTATTGTCAATACCTATCTGATTTTTAAGAGAAAAGCATGTTGGCACTAGATTTGTAATAGACCTTACAAGAAATAAAATAAACATTAAATTTGTAATCGTTAAAAGGAAATGTCATGAAAACATTATCACTTAGTTCTTTTGGTTTGGTATTAGCTCCACTTTCTTTGTTAGCAAGCTCTAGTGTTTTTGCTCACGATTCATGCAATATAGAGCTTGATGCAGGTATAAAAATTAGCAAGCAGGCTATTGAATTTTTTCAAGGTGATGAAGAAGACAGAACTTCACTTTATAAAATTGTTAATAACGAGACATTATATGTAAATGGTAAACAAATTAGTCTTACTTCCGGTCAACAATCATTAGTGACTGAATATTCCACAAGTATCCGCGCAGTAGTCCCAGAGGTAAAAAATATTGCCTTAGAAGGTATTGATTTAGCCGTTGATGGTGTGAATCTGGCTTTTAATGAATTATTAGGTGAAGGTAACAGTGTTGGTGAAGATTTAACTTTTGAACTTGGTAAATTACGAAAAGAATTAGATGCTCGTTTTTCAACTGATGGTGGATTCTACATCGATGAAAATGGTATGGATATTGATGAAGTTTTTGGTGAAGAATTTGAAACCAGAATTGAACAAGTAGTTGAAGAAGCCGTAATGCATTCCATGGGTAGTATATTAGTTGCTGTTGGACAAGAGTTATTGTTCTCTGGCGGAGATATGGATTCATTTGAAACACGAATGGAATCGTTTGGTCATCAAATTGAGCATGAAATGGAAACGCGAGCTGAAGAGATTGAAGAAAAAGCCCAGGAATTATGCCATTCAGTCGTTAAAATTGACCGTTTAGAAGAGCAATTAAAAGCAGAAATCAGTGAACTTGAAGATTTTGATATTTTAGTTGTTGATAATGATTACCACGACAATATTTAAGTTGAACTTGGTAGTTGGTGGTATTTAATCTAACGGGTAACTAATTTAACGGATAATTAAAAACGAGCATTATGCTCGTTTTTTTATGTACAGGATGTACGTATGCCTTGATCACATGGATGTGAAAGAAAGGCGATGTACAGGATGTACGTATGCCTTGATCACATGGATGTGAAAGAAAGGCGATGTACAATGCCACTTCAGATGTACGTATGCCTTGATTAATGGGAATGGTCTTATGTTGAATAGTATTAAGAGGACTAGTATTAATTGGAACAATAAGTAAGTAGGGAATTTATTGAGTGCAATTGGTATAATTATTTACAGCCCTGTAAATCGTTTAAAAATTAAGTTTATTTATGCACGCCGTTCACCGTTTATTTCAATATCGAAAAAGTCTCAGCACTACAGTTTTTAAAGCCAGAGGGCAACGGGTAAAACGTTGTGAACTTTGTCGGATTTCTTTATCGCATTGTATTTGCCCCTTAACGCCTAAAGCAGTCAGTAATGCAGGATTTTTATTGTTAATGTATGATACAGAGGTAATGAAACCTAGTAACACTGGTCGATTAATTGCTGATTTGATCCCTGATACTTTTGCCTTTTTATGGTCAAGAACAGAGCCTGATCAAGCATTACTTGAAGTACTTAATGATCCGAAATGGCAGCCCTTTGTGGTTTTTCCAGAGCAATACGCAGAGTCAGAACGAGAAATTGTTACTGAAAATGTGATTTGCCAGCCGGGTAAACGACCGTTATTTATCATGCTTGACGGTAGCTGGCGCGAAGCGAAAAAAATGTTCCGCAAAAGTCCTTACTTATCACAATTGCCTTTAGTGTCATTTACTCCACAGAAGCGGCATGGAGAAGAAATTAGTTCCCGTTATCACATACGTATTGCAGCTAATGAAAATCAATTGGCTACAGCCGAGGTTGCGGCCCGGATCCTTGATATGGCGGGTGAGGCCGAAAATGCGCAATTGTTAGATTTATGGTTTGATGTTTTCAGTTATCAGTATCAAAAAAGTGTTTGCCAAACCAATAAGGGGGACCCGCAAGCTGTTGAAAATTTGCAATCTTTTATGCAGCAAAGAAGTTCTTTTTAATTTGTTAAGTTAAGTTAACTAAAGTAAAGTAAAGTAAAGTAAAGTTGAGTTGAGCTTGATTCAATGTTTAAATTTAACTCAACGTTTAAACTTAATCTGGTACTAATAAATTTTGTTTATCTTCAGCTAATTTTTTTAAGTATTCCCACACGCTGGCAACATGTGATAAACGTCTGCTTTCAGGGTGAGTGACCAGCCAGAAACTTCGGGTAACATCAATTTCATCGGCGCATAATTTTACAAGGCTCGTATCCTGCTCTGCCAGAAAGCAAGGAAGAATGCCAATACCAATGCCACTTTTAATCGCAGAGTATTGGCTAATAATACTGGTACTTCTAAAGGTAGCTTCCAGTTGCGTGTTGAGTTCTTTTACATAGGAAAGTTGATCGGTGAAAAGTAAGTTGTCAATGTAACTTACCCAATCATGCTGGCTTAAATTACTTAGGTGGATTTCTTTATCCGTATTGTTTAAATAATTCTTGTGAGCATAAAGTTTTAATTTATAGTCACATAGTTTAGCAATAATTGTCGAAGTACTTTTGGGACGTTCAACCGCAATGGCAATATCAGCTTCGTTTCGACTGATTTTTACATCTCTGGAAAAGTGTAATAAATCGACTTGAATATTGGGATATTGCTGACGCAGAGCAAGCAGGTGCGGAGCAATGAAAAAAGTGCCAAAGGCTTCAGTTACGCCAATACGTACTCTGCCGCTATTTTCCTGGTTGTTATTTTTAATTTCCTCAAAGGCGTGTGAAGCATCCAGTTCCATACGACGAGCAGAATTTAACAGCTTTTCTCCATCATCAGTTAATGCATGACCATCAACAGTACGTTCAAAAAGTTGTGTGGCTAAACTTTCTTCAAGCTTGTGTAAACGTCTGGATACCGTAGATGGATCCATATTTAAACGTTTTGCTGCCTCTGAAAGTTTTTCAGTACGGGCAACTTCTAAAAAAATTTTTATATCATCCCAGTTCATTTTTATACTTTAACAATAATAGCTTATTCTGTCTTGTAAATTTGCAATGCATATTGCATTTGTGCCTATTGTTCTTGAGTTAATAAAGGCATACCTTAGCCATAATCATCAATTTACTATTCAAATATGGGTTCAACTATGAGCATCAGAACAATTCCACTCATTATAGGTGGCGAAAAAGTTCAATCAAAATCAGACGTGTGGTTAGACGTATTAAACCCTGCAACTCAAGAAGTAGTGGCGAAAGTACCAGTTGCGACACCAGAAGAAGTTGATGCTGCCGTTGCTTCTGCGCAAGAGGCATTTAAGACCTGGTCAAAAGTGTCTGTTGCTAAGCGGACCCGTATTATGTTGAACCTTCAGCATTTAATCCGTGAAAATACCGCAGAATTAGCTGAATTAGTTACTCTCGAGCATGGTAAAACGTTGCCTGATGCCGAAGGTGAAGTTGGACGCGCTTTGGATGCTATTGAAAATGCCTGTAGTATTGCCCGTTTACAAATGGGTGAAATGTCTAACAATGCTGCAACAGGGGTTGATGTTTATAGTTTGCATAAACCATTAGGTGTAGGTTTAGGCATTACAGCATTTAATTTCCCACTAATGCTTGCTGCTTTTATGTTTCCTCCTGCAATTGCATGTGGTAATACTTTTGTTTTAAAACCTTCTGAGCAAGATCCATCGTCAACTATTAGAATGGTGGAATTAGCACTTGAAGCCGGTTTACCGCCAGGTGTACTTAACGTTGTTCATGGTGGACCCGATGTGGTCAACAGGTTAATTGAACACAAAGATATTAAAGCGGTTTCTTTTATTGGTTCAACAAATGTAGGTACACACATTTATAACCATTCTGCCAAACATGGTAAACGTGCCCAATGTATGATGGGTGCCAAAAACCATATGGTGATCATGCCCGATGCTAATAAAGACCGAGCGATTAATGATTTATTAGGTTCAGCTTTTGGTGCTGCTGGTCAACGTTGTATGGCGAATCCAGTCACTATTCTAGTGGGTGAGGCTAGAGCCTGGTTACCGGAAATGGCTGAACGTGCAAAACAAATGAAAGTAGGGCCCGGTTCACAGCGCGACGCTGATTTAGGTCCTGTTGTTTCACCCCAAGCTAAAAAACGTATTATTGGTTTATTAAATTCAGGTGTTGAACAGGGTGCAACTATGTTGGTTGACGGTCGTGATTGCCAGGTTGAAGGTTATCCGAACGGAAACTTTGTTGGTCCAACTATGTTTACCAATGTTACACCAGATATGGACATTTATACTCAAGAGATTTTTGGTCCTGCATTGTGTGTACTTGAAGCTGAAACCTTAGATGAAGCTATTGAAATAATTAATGCTAATCCAAATGGTAATGGTACATCGTTATTTACGTCATCTGGTTGGGCGGCCCGTAAGTTTGAAAATGACATTGATGTAGGTCAGATAGGAATTAATGTACCAATTCCTGTTCCGGTAGCTTATTTTAGTTTTACTGGCTCTCGTGGTTCTAAATTAGGTGATTTAGGACCTAACGGTAGTCAAGTGATCAGTTTTTGGACACAAACCAAAACTGTTACTACCCGTTGGTTTGAACCTGATCACCAAGATGGTGCTGAAATTCACACTACGATCAGTTTGAAATAACCTGAAAAGTATATAAATACTAGATTGAAAAAGGCGATTACTGAAAAGTAACCGCTTTTTTTGTTTGTACAAGCAGACAACAATCTTTGATGTGAAATAAGTGTGGAATCATTTTTACTAAAGTGAAAATAAGTTGAATGAAGTAGCGGTAGATGCATCTCAAATTCGAGTTAGGTTATGGGAATGCTTATTAGTAATACTTATGTTATTTGTATGCGTTCCCCGAAAAAATTTGATAAATTGACATTTTCCTTTAGTTAAGATTATTATCCTTTGTATGTGGTCGGATCCATGCAACCAAGGCATATTTTTGTTGATGAGACTGCATAAAGTTAATTTTAAGAACAATATATCTCCTGAGCCCTTTCGTGTTTTCATTAACTTTTATTGGAGTTAGCGTTGCAACAATATGATACTCAACAAATATCTATGAAAAAGTTCAATATACCGAAGCGGTTTTCTTTTGGATTGTCTTTCAGTCTTTTATCTTTCTTAGTCCTGTTTTTTGGTGTGCTACTGTTCGCAAGTAATATCTATATTACCAATGAAGATGAAGAACGGAATAGTATTTTAAAACAGCAATTATCTATCACGGCAGACAAGATTGAAGACATTATTGAGTCTCGTTTGTATATTCTGGATGAATTGGAATCTTATGTACGGGTAATGCCAGAAATTGATCAGGCTGCTTTTGAAGTGTTGGCGCAAACCATGCTGGAACGAGATCCCGTTGTACGTAGTTTACAGTTAGCCCGAAATAGTGTGATATCACATATTTATCCTGTGACAAACAATGAGGAAGCTCTGGGGCATTTTTTACTTGACGATGCAAACCAGAAAGCGGATGTCCTGCTTATGTACAAACTTCATACAGCCACAATTTCAGGGCCTTTGAAGCTCCGGCAGGGGGAAAAGGCTTGGTGGTTCGTCAACCCATCAGTATAAACAATGCTTCAAGTGAATTGATGCAAAACTGGGGTTTGAGCATTTTAATTGTCGATTGGAATGATATTTTACAAGAGACTGATTTGCTTAGTTTAGGGGATAGTCAAAGTCTGGCATTGAGAAAGCGAATTGGGAGTAGTTGGGGATCCGCTTTTTGGGGGAATGACGAGTTATTTACCGGTAGTGATGAATCGGTCATTGTGGATATTCGGCTGCCAAACTGTGTTTGGCAGTTAGCTATTAACTCTGGTACTAACCGAACGATGCCAATATCTAGTATGGTATTAATTGTTTGCGTTATTGTTTTATTATTAGTTTATTTCTTATTGCAGGTTATTCATAGGCTCACCTGGAAAGGACCCGCGGCATTAGCCGGTGCTTTTATTTTGCTCTGTGGTGTTATCGCAGGAATGAGTTATTACTCTGTCAGTAATGATCATCGACAGCAACTGCGTGAAAAAGCTGAAGTTATGCGGGTTAATATACGTAGTCGCTTGAAAGATAGTCTGGATTACATCCAGCTACTTATTCCGTCACGGACATCAGATAATTTATCCCGGCAGGATTTTCAAAACAAAGTTGGTGAGTTTGTGGCTACACATCCAGAGTTGATTAATATTACCTGGATTGATGCAAAGTTTACTATTCGCGATGTGGCTCCGTTGAAGGGAAACCAGCAAATTATCGGCTTGGAAATAAATATGGAAGAGCCTCGTCGGGCTTCCCGACTGGCAAAAGAGCTGCGTTTACCAGTATACACCCGTCCGTTTGTGTCAATTCAAGGCCCAGTTTCCTTTGAGGTGTGGGTTCCGGTTTATCGTGGTGATGAGTTCATGGGGTTATTTGCCGGAGTGTATTCTGTATCAAGTTTATTTCAAACGGTGCTTTCTAAAGCAGGTTTGAGCAATTATGGTGTCAGTATGGTGACACATGATGGTCGGGTAGTTGATAGTACTTTGCTCAAGGACGACAGGGAGGTTAAGTTCAGCCAGACAGTGGCCCTGTCTCCTCCAGGTTATGATATTGCTTTAAGTTTAGACCGTTATAAAAGTGAGATGTGGCGTTGGGATATTATCTTGTTGGCCATGTTGGCATTTAGTTTGGCCATGGGGGTTTTCTGGGGCATGTTTGTTTTGCTGCGGGCACGAACCGAGCTACAGCAGCGTTATCAGCAGCTAAGCGATGCCCGTGATGCATTGCATCGTGAAAAGGAATTATCACAGGTTACTCTGCTGTCTATTGGTGACGGGGTGATCACTATGGATGTAGACGGCAGGGTCAATAGTCTCAATCCTGTAGCAGAGAACATTACTCAATGGTCAGGTAGCGAGGCTGAAGGTAAATTGTTATTTGAAGTGTTGCCCTTGCTCGATGTTACTCATCAGCATTCTATTGAAGAAACATTATTTAATTGTCTTAAAGAAGCAATGTCTGGCATCAGTAGTTCAACAATGGGTTTTTTGTCTAGTAAACAGAAGTATAGCTTGCGTTGTACTTTTGCCCCTATTCGAAATAAACAGGGTAAGGCTATAGGCAGTGTGCTGGTCTTGCATGACATCACTGAGATGCATTTAATGACTCAAGAGCTGGAGCATCAAGCTAAACATGATTTCTTAACGGGGTTAGTGAATCGTCTGGAATTTGAAGAACGATTGTTACGAGCAGTGACCATTGCCAGATCAGACAATTGCCAGCACGGTTTACTTTATCTTGATTTAGATCAGTTTAAAGTCGTTAACGATACCTGTGGACATTTAGCTGGTGACGAATTGTTGAAACAATTGACAGCACTGTTGCAAGAAAGTATCCGTGGTAGTGACACTCTGGCCCGTCTGGGAGGGGATGAGTTCGGGGTATTATTGATGAATTGTTCTTTGCCTCAAGCTAAACATACCGCCGAAATTTTACGCCAGCAGGTATATGAGTTCCGATTTGTCTGGGAAGATAAAAGTTTTTCTCTGGGGATCAGTATTGGCCTGGTTATGATTGATCAAAACACTGATAGTCATACCCGCGCCTTGAGCACCGCAGATATAGCCTGTTATATGGCAAAGGAAGCAGGAAGAAATCAGCTCCATGTTTACACTGAAGACGATGAGGAAACTTCGATACGTCATGGTGAAATGCATTGGGTTGCACGCATAACTGCGGCGTTGGTTGAGGGACGCTTTGTACTTTATCGTCAGACTATACTTCCTCTGGCAGATAATCATGCTGGAAAACATTACGAGATGTTGATACGCATGCAGGAAGAAGATGGAACATTAATTAGTCCCGGTGCTTTTTTACCTGCGGCAGAGCGTTACGACATGATGATCCAGATTGACCGCTGGGTACTGAAATCGACTTTGGATTTTTTCAGGCAACATCCTCAAGAGCTGGATGAGCTCATGCTGTGTAGTATCAATGTTTCCGCCCAATCATTGAGCAATGAAGATTTTTTGCTGGATTTGAAAGATACTTTGATAAGGGATCCTAAGTTGTGCAGCAAGCTTTGTTTTGAAATAACAGAAACGTCAGCGATCAGCAATATGGTGCAGGCGAGGTATTTTATCAGTAGCCTGAAAGAGCTGGGATGTCGTTTTGCATTGGATGATTTTGGCTCTGGCATGTCGTCCTTTAGTTACTTGAAAAACCTACCTGTAGATTATTTGAAAATTGATGGCAGTTTTGTCAAAGATTGCGCTAAGGACGTTATCGATTTGGCATTGGTTAAGTCGGTAAATGATATTGGACATGTAATAAATATGAAAACCATTGCTGAATGGATTGAAGATGAAGCAACCTTGGAGGTACTGAAGATTTTAGGCGTTGATTATGTACAAGGCTATGCGGTGGATAAACCCCAAGCTTTGAGGCCTCTTATAATTAGTAGTCGAATTGAGGCTATTTCTTAGATAATTATGTTGATTGGTACAAAAAAATACAACTTAAATTAACGCAAAAAATAATCTTTTAACTCTTGTTGAGTAGGCTGGCTTCTAAATGTCAGTTTACCGTCAACAAATATATTGGGTGAGTGGCGAATTTGGTTGGCGTCAACCAGCTCTGGATGATTTTCAATATATTCTATACGATAATTTATTCCCAAGTTGTGGAATTCACATTCTAAATTTGGTACGCAGAAATCAGTTTTGGTTACTAACAGTGTAATATCCATTTTCTTGCCCCCTAAGTTCAACTTTGCCCAACTTTGCTTAACTTCAGTTAAGTATAGCTCGTTATTGCAAAGCTGCTTTTATCTCTAAGGGTAATATTTACGGGAGCTGTGGAGAATGGGTCAGTCACCAACGTAACCCATTAATGAAACTCAATATTATCAGTTATACCAATTGTATTAAGTTAGGGGACAGGGATCGATGAGGATAAATTTTCAAGAGACAGGTTTTTAGTTCCAGATAAAATCTGTGCTATTGGCAATTTATCCTCGATAACTGCTCCTGCGTTATCCCTTACGTGCATCCATGCACTAATCATTGAATATTGATCATTTATTTAATGCGAATGGTATAAGTACAATTACATTACTTCCCTGATTAATTTCAGCGTATTAATTCTCAATAAGCGCCAGCAAGTAAGTGCTCCTAAACATCCAACGACAGAAGCACCAACCAAAGGCGCTAATAGCCAAAATTCAAAGTGAAAGCTATATTCCATTTCAAAGATATTAGTTTGTAACATGTACAAGGCAATTTCATTGGCAAAAGCCGCAATAATGCCTGAAATTATTCCAACAATAACAAATTCCAATACCACGCTTTGTTGTATTAGTTTGCCTTTTGCCCCTAAAGTTCTCAAAATAGCCAGCTCTTGCTGACGTTCTTCAATGGATGCCTGAACTTGGGCAATTAACACTAATGAACCAGCGCATAATATTAATATCAGTATAAATTCAACCGCAGCTGAGACCTGCTTAATAACATCTTTTACTTGTTGAATTCGATAATCGACATCGAACAAAGACAGGGTTGGAAAAGGTTTTAACATTTTATTTAATTCTGACTTCTGGTCTTTGGCTAAATTAAATGCTGTTATATAAGTCGGTGAAATATCGGTGACTGCATCAGGGTTTAAAATAAAATAAAAATTAGGCTGCATTGTTTGCCAGTTGACTGACCGAAGATTGGTTACAGAAGCGGTGACGATTTGAGAGCCTATATTGAAAGTTATTTTATCACCAATAATTATATTGAGTTCCCCGGCTACTTTCTCTTCAACTGAAACACTATTTGGTACATCTTTCTCCCACCAGGTTCCTTCTACAATTTCGTTTTTAAAAGGTAAGGTATCGCGCCATGTTAAATTGACTTCCCGGCCAAAACCTTCTCTTTCTTTATCGGTTGATTCTTCTTTGGCTTTTCCTTTGTCTTCTATTTTGATTTCCTTTTCTTCCTTCTCATTCTTCTTTTTTACTTTATCTATTGTGGTATCGATAGTTTCATCATTAATGGCGGTTAATCTACTTCTGATCACCGGATAATACTCTTTTGGGAACACGTCAAATGTGGCAAGGTGACGTTGTAACTCAGGTAACTCCTGTTTAGTGATATTTGCTAAAAAATAATTGGGAGTGCCTTCGGGGAGTTGACTGCGCCATTGTTCTAACATGTCGTTGCGTAAAACAATCACAATAAGTAGCAACATAATTGTAAGAGAAAAACTGATCAGTTGAATACTGTTACCCATGGCTCGTCGTTGAATTCTGGCCCAGGCCAGATTCCACGCACCAGCTAATCCCGGACTAAATTCCGCCTGAGCATATCTTCGGCCTAACGTAATAAAAACAAGGGTAATGGCCAGTAATACCAGTACTAAAATAACGCCTGAAGCAAATAAAATAGCACTGATTTTCAGATCATTACTGTAAGCCCACATTAATAGAAAAATCGCGATGCCAGAAGCCAGCAGATTGAAAGTAAACTTAAGTGGTTTGGCGTCTATATCTCTACGTAATACCCGAAGAGGAGGTACACTAAAAAGTTTCATTAAGGGATAAACAGAAAATAGAAACGCACAACAGCAGCCGGTAAATATTGCAATAATGAATGGACGCCAATACCAACCTGACAGTTCAATATTAAGCTGATTGGCAATTAGAGTACTGATGCCATATTGAAAAACGTAGCCAATACTTGTGCCTATTATTATGCCCGCAATGGAAATAAACCCTATTTGCAATAAAAATATCTTGCGAATTTGGCTGTTACTGCCTCCTAGCGTTTTCATAATTGCAACAGGATCATAATGCCTTTGGCAGTATCTTTGTGCGGCTACTGCAATTGATATTGATGCAAGAATAATGGCTAACAAGCTAGATAATAAAAAATATTGTCCAGCTTTTCTAATGGTTCGACTTAGCCAAAAGTCTTTAGCATCTTCAGCAGTATCCCAACCATGTACTTCGTTATCCAGTTGGGGTAATAACCAATCTTCATATTGGATGATTGCTTCATCACTGCCAACAAAACTATAGCTGAACCAGGCGTTACTATGTTGCCCAATTAAACCTGCGGCTTTAATATCGGTAATATTGATGACGACATGAGGGCTACTGTTACCTAGTGAAAACCCTTGATCCGGTAGTTGTGCCAATACTTGAGTGACTTTAAGTTTTATATCCCCCAATTCAACCATACTGCCTAATTGCACATTCAGCAGTTGAAATATTCTGGATTCAAGCCAAATTTCTCCCTGAGCCGGTGTTAGATCAGTGTCGGCACCTTCGGCAAAAGGTTGTGGAGCAATTCTAATTGTTCCTTTTAACGGGAAGTTTTCATCAATAGCCCTGACAAAAACCAGACTCATAGCATCCCCGGCAAACAACATTGAGTTTGATCTAAGCTGTGTTGCCATTGTGAGTTCAGACTGTTTTGCTTTTTCAAGCCACTGGGTAGGAGCCGGATTTGCAGACCACAACATTCTGTCGGCGGTAAAGTAATTGGCCGCTTTTTCGGTTAGTGCATATTGCAATCGCTCACTAAAAAGGGATAAAGCCAATACTGAAGCAACGGATAAAGAAATTGCCAGTAAAATTATGGTGAGTTCACCTCGTTTCGATTCATGACAAAATAATCGCCATGCAATACTGAACCATGCATTTTTATGATGATAGGAGCTTTGATGACTGGAGCTCTGTTGATTAGACGTCATGAACAACCTCTTCATCATGTTTGCTATTTGTTAAGGGTATGACCGTTTCAACAAAACTGCCGGCATGCATATGTAATTGACGATCACATTTTTCAGCGAGATCGGTATCATGGGTGACCAACAATAATGTTGCACCGAATTTTTTATTTAATTCAAATAGCAATGATTCAATGTTAATGCTGTTTTTGGCATCTAAATTTCCGGTCGGTTCATCGGCGAATAAAATTTTAGGTTTGCTTATGAAGGCGCGCGCTATTGCGACTCTTTGTTGCTCGCCTCCAGACAATTGATTTGGATAATGGTTAGCCCTATGCGCTAAACCAACTTTTTCTAATAATGACTTAGCTTGTTCTGCCGCGTTTGATAAGCCTGCCAATTGAGCTGGCAGCATGATATTTTCTAATGCAGTTAAACTTTGAACCAACATAAATGTCTGGAAAATAAAACCGACTCTGCCGCCTCTTAATTGTGCCCTTTGTTCTTCATTCATGTTGTGCAGGGGTTGACCATCGAGATAAATTTCACCTTCGCTCGCGTCATCTAAACCAGCCAGTAATCCTAACAAGGTTGATTTACCAGAGCCAGACGCTCCCACGATAGCAACAGATTCACCATATTTTATATTCATATCAATAGGGTTGAGTATCTGCAAATCACCTTCACTTGTTTTAACCTTTTTAGTGAGTGATTTAGTTAAAATAGCGCTATCTGACGGCTTTATGTCCATTAAAAATATCCTGTTTATTTGTACACGATTATTGAAATCTTCGTTGTTTTGTATTTGAACAATTTAGTTTGATTTGGTTTGTTCGATAATAAAGTATTAAGACTAAAGGTCAATAAACCGTAATAAGATATAACAATTAAAATATAGTGATGACAGCTTTTAATATATGGGTTGAAAGGGGATTGACATGGGTTTCAGTTGAATTTTGTTGATTATTAGGTGACACCTGATCCAAACAACCCTATACCCAAACTACTTGGAAATAAAGGTTCAGAGCTAAGCTAGGATATAAGAGCAAAGCGATAAACGGATATCTCCTGTGTTATTAAATTTTTAAAGGCGAATGCATGGATGCCGTAGGCAGGGCGAAGCAAGATGCCCGAGCCGAGAATAACCATTTGCAAAATTTAATGCCTTGAATATAGCCGTTTCTCGAATTGCCAAATCCTGCATTTCCAAGTAGCTTGAGTATAACTGTGCTGGTATGATGCAGCACATATTAGAAATAAAGATTAAATAAATGGGAAGTATATGTCTGTAGCACTGTTAGAACGAATTACTGTCGAGCCAAAATCAACGGCCACGGCTTGTGTTATCTGGTTGCATGGTTTGGGGGATTCAGGAGCTGGTTTTGCCCCAGTCGTTCCAGTATTAGGTTTACCACAAGATCATAGTATTCGCTTTATTTTTCCACATGCACCAGAGCAACCAGTAACAATTAACCAAGGTTATGTAATGCGTTCGTGGTACGACATTAAAAGTATGGATTTGGATGGCAGAGCTGATATGGCAGGGGTGCTTGAATCGGAAATAAGCGTTCGCGCATTGATAAAAGAACAAATTGATGCTGGTATTCCCGCAAATAGAATTGTTTTAGCTGGTTTCAGCCAGGGAGGAGTTGTCAGTCTTTTTACCGGTTTGCGATACGCGGAAAAGTTAGCGGGTATTATGGCTTTATCATGTTATTTGCCTTCGTCAGATAAATTGCCTTCTGAGCTGAGCGAGAATAATAAGGCAACGCCAATTCTACAGCATCACGGAGATCAAGATGACGTTGTCCCTGTGTCCGCAGGAAAAATGGCCCATGATGTACTAAAGGCTGGCGGATATAATACCCAGTGGAAAACCTATGCAATGCCTCATAGTGTCTTGCCTGAGCAGCTAAAAGATATCGCACAATGGTTATCGAGCCGATTAACATAAGCAATATTTAGTTACATTTGTGTATCAATGTTCACAAATATTTATGATCCAGGATACAAAGTGATACATTCGCACTGATAGTGATACGTCTTTTATTGAATTCTTTGGTTAAGATGAACTCATCAAAATAAGACGTTTCAGGAAAATACATGGAAAATATATATCAACCAATATTAATTAGTTTCGTTTCAGCCAGTTTTTTATTCGCATCGCCTGCTTTATTGGCTAATCCTCATGTTGAAAAAGACGAAAAACACGAAAAACATGAGAAACATGAGAAGGATAAAAAAAATAAATCCTATGATGACCATGACCATGACCATGACCACGATATAGATTTTAATTTCGATGGTAATCCAAGAGATGGGTTTTATTTAGGTCTTAGTGCTATTACTAGTGACGGAGATGATTTTTTTCTTGCGGAACATGATAAGTCTGAAGTCGAATTTGATTTAGACGTCAGTTACCGAGTTCAGTTTCTTGGTTTGTTTATTGAATCGCCTGGTTTAAGTTCACGCCGACTTCATGGCTTATATGCGACACCAGCATGGGGATTCAACTTCTATAATAGTGATATTTGGTCCTTGGATTTATTTTATGAAACAAGTACAAAAGGTATTGATGGCTTAGAAGGGATCCAGAACCGTAGAAAAGCTAAAAGAGGTGGTTTACGGGCGACTGGATATTTTGACAACAGTCAATTACAAGTTATTTTAACCCCTTATAGTCCTGATAATGCAGAAAATGATGGCATAGAAGCCTCTATATCTTATGGTCATAACTGGCAATTTAAAAACTGGAATTATTATGCCAATGTCGGGGTGCACTATCGTTCAGAGGAAATATTAGATTACTCTCAGGGACAAGGCTATGTTCAAGTTAATGAAGTTCAAGCTAATGAAGAGTTTTCTTCCGGTGATGGCATAAGTACCTCGGCAGAAATTGGTCTGGAGTATCCAATAACTTCAGATTGGGTGTTCGGTAGTTTTGTTGCCTACAGGACATTATCAGACCGTGTGGTAAAAAGTCGTCAAGACGATGTCAGTGATGGTTATAAAGCTGGCTTTTTACTCACTTATGTTTTCTAGGATACGAGTTTAATGAATAAGCTTAAAATAAAACATTTGCGGGAAAAGAGGCTGATCAGAGCAATAACAACCAGATGGATGCTGATGGTGATGATGGGGTTTACCTTGTCGTCGCTGACCGCTCAAGCAAATACCATAACATCTGAGCCATTATTAAAGATAAATCCAGAGCAATGTGTGGCATTACTGCAAGGACAAGAATGTTATGTCACCATTGAACTCAACTGGCAAGTGTCAACAACAGGTGATTATTGCATATTTTCATCTCAGCAGACAGACGCCCTAAAATGTTGGACACAGCAGAATAAAGGTGATTTGAAGCGGGAGTTTATGGCGAAAACCAATATTCTTATTTTTTTGAAACAAAAACGTAGTCAAGTAATATTGGCTGATGCAGAAGTGAAGATGGCTTGGGTTCATAAGAAAAAAGGAAAGCCCCGCATGGCGTGGCGTATGTTCTAATTTTCACACCAGTTCCATTCTTAAATGGAATTGGTGTTAGCACAAACACTAAGTTTTAGTAAATACAGAGGATTACTGGTAAATGTCAACTCAAACCCTTCCCCATATCTTACTGGTAGAAGATGATATTGCTTTAGCCGAATGGATAGCTGATTACCTGTCAGCCCGTGACTTTCAGGTTACAACGACAGGTCGTGGCGATGATGCGGTTCAGTTAATCACTCAACTGAACCCTGATCTTGTGTTGTTAGATGGAATGTTACCGGGTATGGATGGTCTGGATGTCTGTAAAACGGTCAGGCCAGAGTTTGAAAATCCGATCATTATGTTAACAGCCCGAGATGAAGAAATAGATGAAGTATTGGGTCTTGAAATGGGTGCTGATGATTATATCACCAAGCCGGTTCGTGCCAGAGCGTTGTTGGCCCGGATTCGTTTGTTGTTACGTCGTCAGGAAAAAATGACCAATCGGTTAAATGATGATATTCAACCGTCTGAGCCCTCTGATCGAATACAATTTAATGGTTTGATCATTAATCTTCAGGCGAGAAGTGTTGCACTTGATGATGAGTTAATAAATTTATCGTCAAACGAATTTGATGTTTTGTGGTTTTTAGCACAAAACGCAGGGCAATTAGTATCACGTGAACAGTTGGTAAGCCATTTACGGGGTTTTGATTATGACGGTTTTGATCGCTCTATCGATTTGCGAATTTCACGGTTGCGTAAAAAATTGAAAGATAGTCCATCTGAGCCTTTTAGGATCAAAACAATTTGGGGCAAAGGTTATTTATTTGCCAAAGATGTTTGGTAATTGCTTGTTTCTTTTTTCTCATGTGATTAGCAAAAAGGGTGATAAATGCGAACATTAACACTATCTCTGTTAAGTGTTGTATTACTAGCCACTATTGGCTTAGGCTGGATGTTTGATAATTTCTATAATCAATATGCTGAACAGACAAAGGTCCAACAAAAAGATGCCATAACGGTACTGGAGCAACTTGGAGGTAATATAGCCCATTCACTTGACGGTTTGCCTGATCGTGAGTTGTTTTTGAATAAATGGCAAAAACGGTGGCAGGAAGACGGTCTATATCGTATTAATATTATCTCCCTTGATAACTTCCCAATGCCGGAAAAACTGCTTGATAATGTAAAATCTGGTCAGCCATTATTGCTGGAAACCGATGATAGTATTGCCATACATTATTTTTTACCTGCCAGTGATGAACTCTTTATTTTAAGCACTCCACCGATTATAGTCGAGCAAGCGGGTAGTTTTACCAATTTCTTATTAACCAGCTTATTCTATCTGGCGATGTTATTCTTGGTGTTTTTATGGCTTTATCCACTGGCACGTCGATTATTAGCATTACGCAAAGTTGCAAAATCTTTTGGCGAAGGCAAACTTGAGCAACGCATTGATGTTGGCTCTATTTCTTATATTCGTGATTTAGAAATCGAGTTTAATCATATGGCGCAACGCATTGAAGATCTGGTAAACGATGTAAAGTTACTTAGTAGCGCAGTTTCTCATGACTTAAGAACTCCACTTGCCCGAATACGTTTTGGTATTGATACCTTGCAGGAGGAAGATGATCCTGTATTGAGAAAACGTTTTGAACAAAGGATCAGTGATAACGTTAACGAAATGGTTGAGCTGGTTGAAACCTTGCTAAATTATGCCCGGTTAGATCAGGCAATGCTAGAATTAGACAAAAGCAGCGTGAAGTTATCACATTTGGTTGCCAGTTGTATTAGAAATAAAGCGGATGATAATATCACGATTAATTTTTTATCTGGTCACAGCAATGCACAAGTTTATGGAGATTCAGCCTATTTGATGATTTTAGTCGGTAATATTATTCAAAATGCAATTCAATACTGTAATAGTATAATTGAAGTTGAACTTATAGAAAAAGATGGCCATGTTCTGTTGATTGTCTCTGACGATGGCAAGGGAATAGCACCAGAGCAACGCCAGCAAATATTAAAACCTTTTATTCGCGGTAAAGATAACGAACAAAACGTGAAAGGTTACGGTATGGGGTTAGCAATAGTAAAACGTATATTGGAATGGCATCAGGGTGAAATCAAAATAGATGACGCTTCAACCTTGTCTGGGGCAAAGTTCACTATTAGTTTGCCTAAATTTGAAAGTGTTGATGAGTTTGGGTAACTTTGGAGGTTAATATGGAAATAAGTAGAGAATTTTTTTTACAAGCTGCAATTGAAGAGGCAAAAAAAGGTTTGGCACAAGGGGGTATTCCAATAGGCTCTGTGCTGGTTATTGACAATAAAATTGTCGGCCGTGGACATAATCAAAGGGTACAAAAAGGCAGTTCAGTATTACATGCTGAAATGGACTGTTTAGAAAATGCAGGGCGTATTAAAGCTGCTGACTATCGTAGGGCAACGCTATATTCAACTTTATCTCCTTGTGATATGTGCAGTGGCGCAATGTTGCTCTATGGAATAAAAACAGTCGTTGTTGGAGAAAATAAAACATTTCAAGGTCCAGAAGAATATGTTAGATCCAGGGGTGTTGATGTACAGGTGGTTGATAATCATGAATGCTGCCAGTTGATGGAAACTTTTATCGAAAAAAATCCTGAACTGTGGTTTGAAGATATTGGTGAGTGATATATTAATAGTAACCACACCTTGTGCAACCTTATTGATATAGAAAATTTAATTGTTTAATTGAGTTTCCAAGTGGTTTGGGTATATGAGGCTTGAAGTCATTCACCGTTGAATGGGATCACTAAAAGCAGTCCCATTTTCCATTTCTAATAATTGTCGGTTTCTACCATTGCTGACATTATCACTGGTGACTGGTGACTGGTGACTGGTGACTGGTGACTGGAGCTGAATTAGGATTAGCTTTTTTGTATAGGTAACGCTGAATAACTAACAACTACTGTATTAATATCCTTGTGATAACGTCCAATACAAGAACACACAATTTTAGTAGTTTTGACTGAATTAGTTATTCTACAGCCTCAACACTAAACTATTCTCAGAATATCATATAAGAGATATATACCCATCACCATTCAAAATGCAGGTTTTGATTCGTTTAAAAAACATATTTACTGCGTTCTGAATCTTAAATAAGAATAACTTATCCGGCGAATCAGCGTCTTGTAACTATGCTTTTTAATTCACCTCAAATTCCCGCATTTTGAAAGGTAACGGGTATATTCCTCTTCTTATATCGTCTGTATTGAAGCATTAGTAATTCATTGGAACACCGACTGGATCCCTTTGTGAATAGAAATACCAACGACAGATTCATGTGTTTCACCTTCAAAAATTTTAAACTTCAACTGCAAATCTGAATAGTTTCTACTGTTAATTTTCTCAATCAATTTTCTGGTATTATCAATCATCCCTTGAGGGCCACTTACAAATTCCTTAGAGCCAACAGAAAAAAATACTTTCTTAGCCATATTTTTATATTGGCTTGCGTATTTTTCTTCAAACTCAAAAGTTACTGCGTCGTCCCACCATAGTGAAGGGCTGGCAATAACGTAACGGTCAAAAGAATTACTATGGTTAAACAAAACGTACAAGCCAAACAAACCACCAAATGAGTGCCCAACTAAGGTCTGATTGTTTTTATTGACGTTGTAGGTATCATTGATTAAAGGTTTAACTTCATTGTTGATAAAATTCAAAAACTCTTTTGCATGACCGCCTGAGGCAGAAGTTGACGCTTGCATCCAGTTGTTATCTGAAGTTGGTGTGAGATCACGGGTATAGCCCAAAAAGGATTCTATTGGATTACCTTCTTTGTCTGCAAAATCAATCCCGACAATGATCTCTCTCGACACTTCAGCTACATGGCGCATCGTCGCAGCCATCACCGCATTTGGGCGGCTATTCAGCACGTAGATAACCGGATATTTGGGAAACTGAAATTCCGATTCTTTGGCCTGATATGCTTTGGGTAGAAAAACATCAATTAAATAATGCTGTTTCAATTGCTTTGAATACAACAAATGAGTAACTGTACTGCGCAACGAAACTGGACCTGTATTTTCTTCTTTGCCGGCACAGCACCAAGAAATAATGATGAGCAAACTGAGCCATATTTTTTGATACATTTTTACTTTCATAATCAATTCACCAATCGGTTTCCTAATATTAATAATTATTTACTGTCCGTCATTCCCGAGGTGAATTAATCGAGGATCTAGAGTTTACGCTTAGAAATCTCGGCTTAAGTGACTACCACAATGACGTATGCGCATGGGTTTGTTGAATCATTGGTTTTTTACAAGCGCTTGAATTTCCGACGGTAAATCAAATGCATTTCCCGCAAGGTCGTCGTAAGAAACAGAATTTATTTCTATAATAGTTTCAACGCCGTTTTGTGAACTAGAAATTCTCCTTACTGTTTTCAAGCCGTCTAATTCGACGTAGCTACTTAGGCGAATTTGCGTAGGCACCTTACCCATAGCGCCAAATTCCATCCTATCCATACCACTCAGCAAACCAGTTTCTTTGGAAAAATACAGGTAGCTCTCCTCGCCTTTAGCATTTAAAAGAAAAACTCTAAATTGTTCACCACCATCAAATGTCACCACATCGACTGTTTTCTGTTTAATTGCACCTTTGCCTAACTGTAAATTATCCCCGTAAAAATTGGCTTTCGCGATCATTGCCTGCAAGGCCTCTCCGTCTAAAACCTTATTGCCCGACATGGCATCCATACTCCAGCCTACTGACCCGTTGAACCCCGAGCGATTAACCCCAAACTTTCCTAAGTCGACAGTTGTTGTCATTTTGTTAGGCGCCGCTGCAACTATGTTTAAATTCCCTTCAATACCAAAGGCCTTGATAAACAATTTGCTAGTAATGGTTCGTTTGGTGTAAGCCCTCAGAGATTTTCCTCCTCCAATAGCTTCAATGTGTTTTGCAAATAAAACACTCACAAGTGGCAGGTTATTGTCCGCCGTATCTTCAACGGGTTCGCTGTATGCATTAATGGTAAAGGCCAATGTTGCCGCCAAAAATAAAGATCTGCTAAGATATTTCTTGAATATGTACATGGTATAAAGTCCCTCTATTTGAATCGTATAAAAACTAAATAAAAACTAAATAAAAACTAAATAAAAACTAAATAAAAACTAAATAAAATCTTGCTTTCTAAATTGCGCCATCACTGTTAATAGCGGAATAATAATACTGAGTAGTACTTGCGCAATCATAACGCTGTACACCGTATTATTCCAAACAGCTTGGCTGCCCCACACATAGCTGCCGACAGATTCAAAATAAACGACTGTCCAAAGATAAGCGGGTGTAGCAACGCTTAAGGTTACGGCTGTAACAGCGGTATAACCGACGGATTTAGTGATAATACAAACTGACAGTATCAACGAATAGACAGGTAAAATAGCCAGCAAAACCATCGACATCATTGGCAAACTGCCCATGGGTAATACGCCGCGCGAAAATGTTACATACAGACAAGCAGCACAAAGTAATGTCCACATAACATAAAATACCAGCTTGTTTACTATTAACTTAGCCACGATATACTGCCTAAAGCTTAAGGGTAGACTCATAATAAATATCTGTGTGCCCTTTACACTATCGAACAGCACAGTGTGCATCATAATGTGAATTCCCCCTCCGGCTATTGCGCTCATTAATAAACTAAAACCTATATTCGCTGCTACTAGGCCAGGGATAAAAAATGCAATCAAAATGCCGAATACAGCAGCAAGCAACCACAATAAAATTGCAGTCTGGTTAATTTTCAAATCTTTGCTGACGAGTTTGTATACTATGGAGTGAGTCATGCCTTTAGCCCCTTTGCATATTGCACATTACTTAGAAAAATTTCTTCCAAGGTTAATCGTTCAATCGCTTCAACTTCTAGTCCCGCATCGGTAAATTTCAGAGGAAGACTGTCGTCAAAGTCATTGACAACTATCGACGACAATTTGCCACTTTGTTGAACCTCTTTGATATTGGTCAGTTCGGGAAGTTTTATATTGTTTCTATTTATCAAACGTATACGCCGCCAACTATCAAAATAAGCTTCCTTGTCTTTAGATTCCACAATGCGGCCATCGTATAGAAAGGTTATATAGTCAGAGATTTTCTCTACATCTAAGGTATTGTGGGAAGAAAATAAAATTGAATTCGTTTCATCTTGCATAGCATTCATCATTTCATCGATTACATCCATTCTTACCGCTGGATCCAAACCCGTGGTCGGTTCATCAAATACCAACAATTTTGGTCGCCTGGCTAATGCCAGCAACAAGGTCGCTTTGACTCGCTGTCCGTGAGAAAGGCCTTTAACTTTTTGCTCTTTTTTAAATCGAATCGTTTCAACAAAGTCGTTGCGTAGTTTTCATCCCATGAAGGAAAAACCGATTTAATAAAACCCATATGAAAAGCTATGGTCTCGGTTTCATATAAACGCATATCTTCGGATACAAAGCCAATATTCAATTTTGCCGCGACTTGATCTTTTGGCATGGCATTGCCTAATACTTCTACCTGACCACTATCGGCTGCGACCAAGCCCATAATAATTCGCAAAATGGTGGATTTTCCAGCGCCGTTTGGGCCAACTAAGCCCATAACCGTTCCTTGCTCTAAAGTCATATCAATATTTTTCAATTGAAAGTGAGGGTATTGTTTGTTGATCCCCACACACTGCACTGCCAAGGGTATATTCATTGTTAACTCCTTATTAGGTATATTTTTTCAGTAAATTCAGAAGCTCATCTTCTGAAAGACCCAAAGACTTAGCTAACTTCGCCGCCTGCTCCAAATGCTGGGTTAACTCTTCTCGTTGAAGGCTGTGTAAGTCGACACTTCCATTTACCCGACTACCTTTGCCTTGTTGAGTTAAAATAACGCCTTCGCGCTCCAACTCTAGGTAGGCCCTTTTAACGGTAATAATGCTGACCTTGACCTCGGTCGCCAGCTGACGAATTGAAGGTAAAGGTGTATTAGGCGGCCAATCACCCACCGCAATGCGCTGCACGATTTGCTCCATGATCTGCTGATACATGGGCCGCTTGTCTGTTTGAGAAAAAACGAAATTTAAGTTCATATACACAGTTGATTTTTAAAAGCAAATATCTGGCACACAGGACAGCTAAAATTTCTGATAGTAACATTAAAGCCAATAGTTACAAAGGGTTAGGTTAAATGCCGTACTGATTTAAGGGTGTGACTAAGATGTCACATTAATTTGACAGAAATGATGTATTAGAAAATATGAGGTAAATATTTGAAGGCTAACGTCCGCAACGCCAATCGAATCGTTACACTGTATGATTAAATTTTACTCTGGATTTGAATTTGACAGATTAAGTGGTAATAAACTCAAATAAGCTTTACTTAAATATTAAGTAAAGCTTATTCCGGCATTAATTCAGTTTAATCTTTTAACTTCATATTCTCAGATGCCTCAAGCATGGCATGCATTAAAACATTACAGCCAGCCTCGCATTGCTCTGCGGTTGTGTCTTCAATTTCAGCGTGGCTGATGCCATCTTTGCAAGGGGTGAATACCATACCAGTAGGCACTATGTCGGCCATGTAGCAGGCGTCGTGTCCTGCACCGGCAAAAATATCCATATGACTGTAGCCTAGTTTCTTTGCGGCTATCTCTACATTGTCAGAAGCGTTGAATTCTACCGGCGCGAAGTACCAGAAGTGATCAACGTCAATGTCGATGTTATGTTTTGTTGCTAATTCCTGGCAATAATTTTGTAATTGCTTGTCCATTTGTGCCAATACATCAGGATTGGGGTTACGTAAATCAGCACTGAATTTAACCGTTCCTGGAATGGTGTTTCTGGAATTCGGATAGACTTCCATAAAACCAACTGTACCTAAACCATTAGGTGGATTATTCAGGGCAATATTATTGATTTCATTAACGATATTACTGGCAGCCAACATGGCATCAAAGCGCATATGCATAGGTGTTGACCCTGCATGAGATTCTCTGCCTGTCACTGTGATGTCGTACCAGCGGATCCCCTGTCCTAAACGAACTACACCTATTATTTTGTCTTCTTCTTCTAAAATAGGGCCTTGTTCTATATGCGTTTCAAAAAATGCTCCGATGTTACGACTGCCGGGTTCTTCGTCGCCCAGATAGCCAATTTTTTCTAATTCATCCCGTAACACTAAACCATTAACATCAATTTTTGCCAGCTCTGTCGCTAAGTCAAAGCGACCGACATAAACGCCTGAGCCTTGCATGGCTGGTGGAAAACGAGAACCTTCCTCATTAGTCCATACGCTAAATTCAAATGGGGCGTTGGTTTGTATATTATTTTCTTCTAAGGTTCTTAATACTTCAAGGCCCGCAAGAACGCCAAATACACCATCAAATTTGCCACCTGTTGGTTGTGTATCAAGATGGCTACCAGTAGCAACGGCAGGTAATTTGTTGTTTTTACCTTCGCGGCGGGCAAATATATTGCCTATTTTATCAATTGAAATTGAACAACCCGCTTCTTTACACCATTTAACAAAAAGATCGCGGGCCTGACCGTCTAGCGCCGTTGCTGCCAGTCGGTTACAACCACCTTTATCTGTAGCTCCGATTTTGGCCATTTCCATCAAACTCTGCCAAAGGCGGTCTTTGTTTATCCTTAAATTATTCATTCTCTGGCCTCTGTAAATGTTAATAATTTAACCTTTAATATGTAATAAATTGCTGCCCCGGATATTGAACCAGTAAACCAGCCGTAATCATAAAACCAATGTAATTTTCCGGTGGTTAATGCAATTATGGTCAATGCAACAGGAATAAAAAATGCGGCTAATCCCTGATAATTTACATTGCTGTAAATACCGCCGGTTTTATATAAAGAAACTAAATCCAGTTCTTGTTTGTTAATGATAAAATAATCAACAATCATAATGCCTGCTATGGGTCCCAACAGGCTTGAATAGCCTAATAACCAGTTTGAATATAAGGCTTCAACACTGACATCAGATTCAATCCAATGCATTTTTTTCATCAACTCCCAGCTCATCATCAACACACCAATCAGGCCGGTTAATAATACTCCGCGTTTTTCACTGATCAGCTTAGGAGCAACATTTTGAAAGTCATTGGTGGGTGAAACAATGTTAGCGGCACTATTGGTTGATAAGGTTGCGATGATAATTAACACCATGGCAATACCAACCATGATTGGGTTATCAATTTTACCGATTAAATTAATAGGATCTGAAATTGGCTCACCAACTAAGGTCGTTGACGCAGAAGTTAATACCACGCCAAGGGCAGCAAAGAAAAACATTGTTAAAGGTAAACCTAATATTTGTCCCGTTATCTGGTCTTTTTGTGATTTAACAAAGCGGCTGAAATCTGGAATATTTAAACTCAGTGTTGCCCAAAAACCTACCATGGCGGTAATACCTGCCATTAAATAAGGGGCTGCACTGTCTGCTTCGGGTCTGTTGGCTTTGGTGGCAAGTATTTCGGTTAAATTAATCTGCGGTAGAGCCCACAGCATTAAACCTATTCCTACGGTTAATAAAATAGGGGCAGACCAGTTTTCCAATTTTTTAATTGAGTTGGCACCTTTCATTACTACGTATAAGTTAAGCGCAAGAAATATGAAGAAGCCATAGACTTCACCAACGCTTCCCAGTGATGCCCAGCTCATTGATAATTCAGAGAACAAAAGGTGACAGGCAATACCACCAAATAAAGTTTGAATACCAAACCAGCCACAGGCAACAATTGCACGGATCAGGCAGGGTATATTTGAACCATAAAGCCCGAAAGAAGAACGTAATAAAATGGGGAAAGGAATACCATATTTAGTGCCAGCAAATGCATTAAGGGTTAGTGGGATCAATACAATGATATTGGCAATGAAAATGGTAAATAGTGCTTCCATTACCGAAAGGCCGAAGTAGGAAGTTAATACACCGCCAAGCGTGTAAGTTGGAACACATATAGCCATACCAATCCATAAAGCAGCTACGTTACCTTTATGCCAGGTGCGTTGTTTTATTTTAGTTGGTGCTAAATCGTCATTGTAAAGCGGACTATCTCTGACATCACTTTGTACATCTAACTCAATAAACTCGTCAACCTGATGAACAGATGAAGTAAGCAATGTAGAATTATTGCTACTAGAGTTGGTTTGTTGCTCCATAGTGACTCCCTAATTTTTTATTATTGTTTGCATTAGTTTATGCATTGCTTTAACGCATTACTTTGTTTGTATTATTTAATACAATTAATTTGAATACCGCTATCTTTAATAATTTACATGTTTAAATGTTATTTATCTAGGAACATTTTATTCTATATTTTCAATGGCAAGGTGAACTTTAACGACAAAAGGATCTAAAATTTAGATCCTCAATTATGCTAGTACGACTTGTTGAAAATATTAATAGACCTATATCTCTGTTAATTTTCCATAAGTTTCAGGACGACGATCACGGTAGAATTGCCATACTTTTCTAACATCGTCTATCATGTCTAAATCAAGTGTCGAAATCAGCAATTCGTCATTGTCTTCTGAGGCAATATCGATGAATTCGCCACGTGGGTTAACGTGATAACTGGTGCCATAAAATTTACCGATATTCCACGGTGCTTCAGTACCAACACGATTGATACAACCCATAAAATAGCCATTGGCAATAGCGTGAGCTGGTTGTTCAATTTTCCACAAGTGTTGTGATAAACCGGCGACAGTAGCTGAAGGGTTGTAAACAATTTCAGCGCCATTAAGACCCAGTATTCTTGCTCCTTCAGGAAAATGACGGTCATAGCAGATATATATGCCAATTTTGGCATAACGTGTTTGAAATACCGGGTATTCACTATCGCCAGGTTTGAAGAAAAATTTCTCCCAAAAACCGCTGGTGTGAGGGATTTGTTTCTTACGATATTTACCCAAATAGGTGCCATCGGCATCGATTACTGCTGCGGTATTGTAATAAACGCCTGGTTGTACGTATTCATATAGCGGAACTATGATCACCATTTCATATTTCTTAGCATATTCTGCTATCACATCACACGTTGGCCCAGGTATCGGTTCGGCAGCGTCGTACCAACGACTATCTTGCGATGGGCAAAAGTACGGGCCGTTAAAGATTTCCTGCAAACACAATATTTGTACACCTTTTTTTCCTGCTTCTTCGATGAAGGGAATATGGTGTTCCAGTGCAGCCTGTTGAATTTCTTTAACCGACTTTGATTCATCATTTAGTGGGTTATGACATTGGATCAAACCACTGATGACATTTCTTGGCATGTGAATTACCTTTTATTTTTTTAGTTAAAATATTTAAGTTAAAAGATTTAAGTCAAAAGTTTTTTAAGTTAATCGTTATATTTGCTAATCATATTTTAGTTATCACTTACTGCTATTTCTCTTCGCGATATGGATTTTCAGGATGATGTAACCAGCTTAAATGCGGCTTTCCTGTATCAATATCTACCATTTTAATGGCATTAGGCTCGGGGCAGGTAATTTCACATAAATTACAGCCAACACACTCTTCGTCAATAATAGTGTATTTGCGATCACCTAGATCACCCGTTTGTAAAATAGACTGATGAGAAGTATCTTCACAAGCCGCAAAACAACGGCCACAGCCAATACAAATGTCCTGATCAATATGAGCTATACGTTTATAGTTCATATTGAGGTGCTTCCAATCTGTCGTGTTTGGAATTGCCATACGGCTAAAATCGTTTATGTTTTTATAGCCCTTTTGATCCATCCAATCACTCAGGCCATCACATAGGTCATCAATAATTTTAAAACCATATAACATTGCCGCGGTACAAACCTGAACGTTAGTTGCACCTAATGAGATGAATTCAGCTGCATCGCGCCAGTTTGATATTCCGCCAATACCTGAAATTGGTAAATTTGCGGTTTCAGGATCACGAGCAATTTCTGACACCATACTTAATGCAATAGGTTTTACTGCTGAGCCACAATATCCGCCATGAGTTCCCTTACCATCAACACTGGGCTCTGGTGACATAGTGTCCAGATTTACTGAAGTAATTGAATTAATTGTATTGATCAAACTTACCGCGTCAGCGCCACCACGCATTGCTGCTGCTGCTGGTTTACGGACATCGGTAATGTTCGGGGTTAATTTTACAATTACCGGTAGTGAGCAATATTGTTTGCACCAACGGGTAACCATTTCTATATATTTTGGTACCTGACCAACGGCAGCACCCATACCTCGTTCCGGCATACCGTGAGGACAACCAAAATTAAGTTCAATGCCGTCTGCACCGGTTGCTTCAACCAGAGGTAGAATGTTTTTCCAGGCTTCTTCTTCACAAGGCACCATCAGTGAAACGATAATTACACGATCCGGCCAGTCTTTTTTAACTTGAGTTATTTCATCCAAGTTAATTTGTAACGGTCGATCGGTAATAAGTTCAATGTTATTGAAACCCAGTACTTGCCTATTTTGACCATAATGCGCGCCATATCGGGAAGAAACATTGATTGGTGCAGGATCTTCCCCCAATGTTTTCCAGACAACACCACCCCAACCAGCTTCAAAAGCACGTACAACGTTGTAGGCTTTGTCTGTTGGTGGTGCCGAGGCCAACCAAAAAGGGTTGATAGATTTAATTCCAATAAATTCACAAGCTAAATTTGCCACAATATTTTCCTTATTCACCCTGATTGATTATTTGTTTCAGTTGTTGATGAATCGCCAACGCTGCTTTATTGCCATGATCAACAGCTTCAACGACCAGATCTTTACCGTTAATACAATCACCACCGGCATAAACGTCGTTTAAACTTGTTTGAAAGTTATCATTCACGGCAATTCTGCCGCGCTGATCCAATGCTGGTTTATCTGAATTATTACCTAGCGGTGAGCTTTCAAACTTCTGACCTATGGCTTTAAATACTACGTCACAAGGTAAAGAAATAAGGTTGTCAGTAACAACTAACTTACCGTTGTCATCTGTTTCTGTTTTATTAAATACCATTTCTGTTATGCCGGATTCATCACCGATAATTTCTTTTGGCTGCGCATTACAAATGAAGGTGGCACCATTTTGTTGCGCCAGATCTTGTTCATGCTGTGAAGCACCCATTGCACTTTTATCGCGTCGATAGACAATAGTGACATCTTGTGCACCTAATTTTTTGCTTTGCACTGCGATATCAACAGCCGTCATACCGGCACCAATAACAATTACGCGGCGCCCTACCGGAAGGTTGCTCAATTGAGTTTCCTGACGTAAATCCTCAATATAGGCAACGGCATCTTCAACACCTGGATATTGTTCACCAGGAATATTCAATGCGTTAACATCACTCATACCTATGCCAAGAAACACGGCATCATAGTTTTCGCGTAATTGGGCGAGAGAAATATCACGGCCTAAAGCTTTTTGATATTGAATGTCTATTCCGCCTATTTTAAGCACAAATTCAATTTCTGTCTGGGCGAAATCATCTACCAGTTTGTAGAGTGCAATTCCGTATTCATTCAAACCGCCACTTTTATCAGCGGCTTCAAAAATAGTGACTTGATGACCATCACAAGCCAGTTGGTGTGCACAGGAAAGTCCCGCTGGGCCTGCACCAACAATAGCTATATGTTTTCCGGTACTTTTAGCTCGGGTAAATGGATAAGGTTGTGCCGGATCTAAATGATCAACTGCATAGCGTTGTAACCTGCCGATCTCTACCGGCTTTTCTTCATGCTTATTTCGAACACAAACTTGTTCACACAAGGTTTCTGTCGGGCAAACACGAGCACAACTACCACCAAGGATATTTGCCGACAAAATTTCTTTTGCCGCACCGTGGTTGTTACCCGTATTAATTTTTCGAATAAAAAGTGGAATGTCGATACCAGTAGGACATGCAGTAATGCAGGGGGCATCGTAGCAAAATAAGCAACGTTCACTGGCAACCAAAACTTGTTTGTCGCTTAGTGGAGGCGCTATATCGGAGAAGTTCTCATTTATCACTACATCAAGTAATCGATTAGATTTTATGTCGTGCGTAAAACTCATTATCTTACCTTGTTAAATATTTATTGATGTCAATTAAATATTGAGGATTGTTATATTATTTTAGGTGTTTTTATAATTTTTGCTTAACTAAATTCTGTTGATAAAGTTTTAATTAATTTAAACATTAAAATAAATTCAATATATATAAGAATATATTTTGACCATTTGGTCAAGTTTAATTTACTATAGATTGTATTGAAAATATCAAAATTAACTAATATCTATGTTATTCAGTTGGTTATTTGTTGTAAGTTTGATGTTGCCTGATTTTTTACCTTGTGAATGTGTTTCCTAGTGTGTTGTGTTGTGTTTTGTTTTGAAGGGAAAGTAGAATTTCTACTCTAATTTTGGCTGCTTTCTAGTGGTAAATTTTTTGAACATCAAGCAAAGCAAAATAGGAAAAGAAATTATATTGACTTAATTTTTAATCAAGCTATAAATTTATAGGTAGTACTCACAATATTCCCATTGTATTGAGTAACTTATTATATTTCCAGGTTCTTTGGGGATAGGTAACAAACAAGTTATTCGATCTAATTTGTAAAACCAGCTTTAAAATAAAATATAAAAGGAAGCAAGATGTCTATTCTAATTAAAGGCGGTACCGTGGTCACCGCAGATCAAAGTTATCAAGCCGACGTTTATTGTGATGACGGCATTATTAAAGCCATTGGTAAAGATCTTGATGTACCACAAGGTTGTAAAATTATCGATGCTGATCAATTGCTCGTTATGCCAGGTGGTATCGATCCTCATACCCATATGCAATTACCCTTTATGGGAACAGTTGCCAGTGAAGATTTTTTCACAGGAACTAGTGCTGGTGCGGCTGGTGGCACTACCAGTATTATTGATTTCGTTATTCCTAATCCTCAGCAACCTATAATGGAAGCTTATAATCAATGGATGGAATGGGCAGAAAAGTCTGCTACAGATTATAGCTTTCATGTTGCGATAACCTGGTGGGATGAATCTGTTTCCCGCGATATGGAGACTTTAGTCAATGAGCATGGTGTAAACAGCTTCAAGCATTTTATGGCCTATAAAAACGCCATAATGTGCGAAGATGAAACCTTGGTTAATAGTTTTTCCCGTTGTCTTGAATTAGGTGCCATGCCAACAGTTCACGCTGAAAATGGTGATTTGGTCTATCATTTGCAAAAGAAAATATTAGCCAAAGGTATTAGTGGTCCTGAAGGCCATCCGGTGTCCAGACCCGTTGAAGTTGAAGGTGAAGCAGCTAACCGCGCAATTCGTATTGCACAAGCTTTGAACGTACCTATTTATGTGGTCCATGTTTCTTGCGAGGAGTCATTAGAAGCTATTACCCGCGCACGAAATGAAGGACAAAGAGTTTATGGCGAGGTATTAGCCGGTCATTTAGAAATTGATGATTCAGTTTACCGTAATGAAGATTTTGAATTTGCTGCAGCTCATGTCATGAGTCCACCATTTAGACCAAAGAAACATCAGGAAGCGTTGTGGAAAGGTTTGCAATCTGGCAATTTGCAAACAACGGCAACCGATCATTGTTGTTTTTGTGCTGACCAAAAAGCGGCGGGTAAAGATGACTTCAGTTTAATTCCCAACGGTACGGCGGGGATTGAAGACAGACTTTCAATTATGTGGGATTCAGGTGTTGTAACCGGCAGATTAACCCCGAATGAATTTGTTGCCGTTACTTCAACCAATGCCGCTAAAATATTTAATATCTACCCGCAAAAAGGCTCTATTTCTGTAGGGGCTGATGCAGACATTGTTATTTGGGATGCCAACGGAACCCGTACAATTTCAGCGAAAACTCATCATCAAAAGGTTGATTTCAATATCTTTGAAGGACGTAAAGTGCAAGGTATCGCAGTACACACTTTAAGTCGGGGAAATCTTGTCTGGACTGAGGGTGAACTTCGTACGGTGAAAGGTGCTGGCAAGTATATTAAACGGCCTGCGTTCGGCAGTGATTTTGATGCGATGAAAAAACAAACCTCTTTGCATGAACCTACGGCAGTTAAAAGAGATTGATTTTAAATATTTGAAAATAGAATCTTTTAAAAATACTATA
>JABSOI010000169.1 GCA_013216015.1 Alteromonadaceae bacterium
TGCTGAAACGAGAAGACACAACGCATCCGCTGCCGCCGAGCGTAGAAAACGCAAACTTGAACGCTTGAAAATAAAAACCCCTTAAAATCCTGACGACAAGTAAATGTTAGAGGGTAACATTTATGTGTATGGATAATTAGATAAATCAAAAGAATGTTTAGTCGGTGGAAAAACGACCGACAACTATGATCCCCGTATCGGTCTATGATAGCACCGGATACGAGAGAGGTTAGTGACAGATAGGGACCTTATTCAATTAACCACAATAAGGAATGTGAAACAAATTACCTGTATTACGGACAGATCCGAACAAGGTAACACGGAGCAACTGGAAACTCTAAAACGGTTCTCACCTGTTGCCTGGTATCACATAAATTTCTCAGGTTTCTATTCGTTTGCGGATACCCACCAAAACTAGGATTTTGACGAATTAGTCAAAGCGGTTCATTTAGTCGCTTCAAAAACAATGAAGCCTCTGTAAGTGCCGTATTTACTGAGTAAACTAAGAATTAAGCGAATTTTATCCTGTTTATGCACAGGACCCCATAATATGATGTTAGATATGTTAGCAGCAATTGCCAGGAAAGATTATCAGGATCGCCGAAGACGACAAGCTGAAGGAATAACAAAAGCAAAACAACAAGGAAAATTCAAAGGCAGACAAGCAAACTTAGAAATCCACAAAAACATCTGTCAGTTAAGACTGGAGAATGGTTTAAGTATAGCGGATACAGCTCGTTTGACGGGAGTCTCTGAGCGGACAGTGATCCGTGTTACTAAAGATAAGAGAATATCATAAAATACATTCTAAATATGAGCAAAACGGGGTGTTTTTACAAAAAAAGGACAAGATCATTTCCTTTTATATCAATAGGCTATATTGGGTTAGTGGGCGTTTTTTACCGCTTTTGTAGTTAGACCCTACAAACTAGTGATCCAACTGGCAAGCGAGCATTGGCTGAGAAATTTTTGTAGAAGTGCCGAGCATTGCTATTCGTTTAGGTTCGGTATCTGTAAATAGGTTTTGTCTTTTATTCGCTTTAGAAGACATTATATTTTTTCAACTAAGAGCACTTTAAAGTCATGCCAATGCGACTTCGTGACTGGCTGCAATGGTGGCTTTTGCGACTGTCAGACTTGATAAAAACCTATTTACCAAAAGTGTCAATTCAGGTTTGAGCTAATGCATGTAAACTATGTTAACTAATTATTATTCTACTAAAGATCAATGTAGTGGCCATTTTTTGATATCTCACGAACCTTCCATCCATTTTTTTTCAAGAGAACTAGAGCGTCATTATCAACAGATGATCTCTTCATCGCCAAGCATAATAGGTGAGTTGGTCGCGTCATTGCTACATAATGAGATTTAAGTCGATTTTTCTGACGTTCGCCATTCTTCTTATTCCATCCTTTCGTATCCCCATATATCCATGGCAATAATTTTTCAAGATTATGATCATTCCAAAATGTTTCGAATACTAGTGTCGCAGTGTGGGTATGCCCTTTTACAGAATGGATAGATCCCACTTTAATTGATATCTCCCTACCATTTTTTTCATGGGAAAAAGTATTGCTTTTGGGTTTAGTGATTTTTCCATCTTCAGACAGAAAATATGAATTATCATCCCACCTAAGAAATTCATCTGCTTCAAGCTTCAACTCCTCTGTCCCCGCGATTTTTTGAGCAAGCTTCTTGATATGTTCACACCACTTATTCTCCCACTCATCCTTACTTGGAAAATAGCACTCTACTGATAACTTTTTAATCAACCTTAAATATGTTTCTCTAGATTTCAGATCTGTCTCCTGCATCAACAAATCGAGAATATACCGATATTTATGTCTACGTCTTTCAATAACTTTCTGTTCTGTATTGAACGACGATAGCCGAAGAAGAGCTTCCGCTATTTTTTCAACCATTGGGTACGTTTCACCTTGATGTTCAGAAAGTGACTTACCCAAAGATATATATTGAAGGAAGGTACTAGGTTTCGGGTCAGACTTATTCAGCTCATGGTCGTATGCGGCCATGTAGTGCTTAACATGATGTGGAAACTTACTAGCTTCCTCTTTTTTTGGAGGTTTGTGTATGTTCCCAAGCGCATTAGCTTTAAACCAATCGGCATTAACTTCCTTTTCTGAAAAAACATCGAGAATCAAGTCACCGTACGCTCCAAGCACGTTTTTAGCATTATCCTCATCAAATAAAAAAATAGTATTCTGATCATCCAATTTAGAGTTTAGTGAAAATTTGGGACCAGTTCCTTTTAGTCCGTATGGGTTCAGACCTAAGGGGTCAACTAGGGAGGCGATACCTGGACCAAAACGGTGGCTATTTGGTAACTCAATTGGGTTAGGGTCTGGAAAAGCATCCTTTAAGGATTCTTTCGCGCCTTGGAAATCATAAATTGCCTGATTAGCATCACCATAACGCTGTCGAACAACAGAGCTTTCACCTGTCATAAATATTCTACTCAATATTTCCGTTTGTTCCTGACTATTATCTTGCGCTTCATCGACAAGTAAAATAGGAAATCGATCTCGAAGCGTGGAAATAACTAATGGTGATTGATCCATTAACTCTGTAGCCCAAAGAAACATTTCGTTATGACAGAAGTAACCATCATTAGTAGAGCGTCTACAAGCATCAACTAATTCAAGATAAGTAGGTGTATTTTGCCCAAGCTCTGAGCCCTTAGACCAGCGAACTTTACCAACGCCAAAGTTAGCATCTTGGATAGATAGAATAGATGAATTGTGTTTCGCCTGATCAAGAGCATTCCTGGTCTTTACAGGCAACAAAAACCAGCGCTTTTTTCTGCATATATCTGTATCAATGACATTTACGTCATACCCTTTCGATCTCAAAAATGGCAGCGACAAAAATTCATTAACAAACCCATGAATTGTGCCAATGTAATGAGGATAGCCCAGCAACTTCTGTCCTTCACTCGTATTTCCTAGGTGCTTTTCAATCTCATGACGAGCAGCGTTTGTATGTGATAGAACACAGATTCCGCGAGTAGAGGAAGACCACTTTTTGGCTAAAATAGCCAGCTTAGCAACCAGCAGTGTTGTTTTTCCACTTCCTGGGCAAGCAGCCACATCAATACTATCCATTCGTTTTAAAGCATCTTGTCGTGGATCATTGCCATCGGGGCCATAAAATGCATCAGAGGGCAGTCCTAGCAATTGAGATGCATGACGAATGTCATCATCCGTTATCACTGGCATTTGAAATGAGTTATTACCTATCATTTCACATAAACCTCGACACTTTCTGGTTTAGCCGTACGTGTTACATAATTTATAGCATCCACCAAATAAGGCGGAAGTTTTTTCTGCCAATCGATACAATGTGGTTTACTTTCCAAAATATCTGCTAAATATTGTGCAGCCATTGGTTTAGAAGCTTTTGTGCCAAGGGTAAACATTGCATAAACATGTGATGCTAAATGTTCTTTGTATTGTTCAGAATCTTTTATCTCAGAGATGCTCCTAGCAGCAATATTATCTTTTATTTCTTGTAATGTTTCTTCGGCCAAACCTTTTTCTTTCAACAATTCATCATCGGTAAAATCGTCTCCCTTTTTAGCGTAATAAGCATCTTTCTTTGCTAAACGTGCAGCAATATACACTTCATCTGCAAGGCCAAAGTAAGCCAAGTCATATTCCATTGTCCATTCATCAGAAATATAGGTATTTACACATTGGCCGGAAGCCTTTCTCTTAATATTCGAACGGTGTTCGTTAAGTCCATCACCAGTAAAGTCACGTTTGGCACGCCACTGCCTACGACAGTTCTCAGTTAGGGCTGGGTATTCTTGGGGAGGTTTAATCTTACCTATAATCTCTGGCGCGCAATCAGGCATAACGTCCATATCTGTTACGCAAGCAACAGGGATATTTAACTGTTCGTCCTCGTCAACACGTTGAAATATTTTGGCATAGCGGCGTAGCCCTACGCCGCCTACATTAACAATAGAGACACCATGAGATGTAAAATCATGACCAATCAACTTCGCTATAGTGGGTAAAAGGACATTCTCAGCATCACCTTCGACGATCATGACACCACGGGCAAAAAAGAGATTGGCTTTGGTCACGTCCAAAAAGCGGGCGAGAAACCTATAATCAGAAATAGCTAATTTCGTTTTACCTTTTTCTAAAGAAAATGCACCGCCCCCTTGCAACATTACTATATTATCTAATTTGATAGTTGATGCGAGATTTGGGCTATGGGTTGTAATAATGATTTGAACACCTAGTTTAATAGCTTGAGTCTGCAAATAAGACATTACGTTCAATTGACGCTGTGTATGAAGATGAGCTTCAGGTTCTTCTATTAATAATAATTTACAGCCTACATCATCTTGAGCCATCAAAAGCAATTCACATGCAATAAAGAGTAAGTTATTTGAACCAAGTCCTAACTTTCCAAAATATTCATTAGCATCAACATCAGAAAGACTTAGGTCGAGCTTTTCGAGTAACTGCCGTAATCGTCGGTTATTAGAATCTTTCGAGCTATTCACCTTGATACTACTTTTTAACTCATCTCCATGTAAGGATAGGTTGGTAAGATGCGAGTCAATTTTATTTCTTGTATCACTTATACTTTGCTGCTTTTCTAAAAGATCATTAGCAAAATCACCAATACCAAGTACCCCTAGCAATTCTGGTTCTATTTTACTGCCGGGAATATACTCAACACCAGATGATTCAATTTCTTTTGCTTGAAGTAAAACTTGAGAAAGGCGTGAACCGCGCCCCGATGAAAGTGCTAACTCAGCATCACGTAGAGGTCGTAGATATGTAGTCTTGAGCCTTTCGCGCAGCTCCTGAACAAATACAGGACCATTTCCTTTTTTGCCAGACCGCATCTCAATACGACGAAAGGGCTTCCCCTTAAGTACTGTTCCTGTGTCCACGGCTGTCCAATTTACATATAGGATTGGTGGTTTATCCTCTCCAGAAACGTCATAGGTAAGATATTCAACATACGCCCTTAGCTCCTTTTCGCTCAGCGTTTCGAATTTGCATACAATACGAATTTCTCGGTTAGATTCTCCTTTATGGAAATCTGACTCTTCCAGTCTGTACCAATCTTGATCTGTTGTACCTAGTGCAAAACGAATGGCATCAATGATAGAGCTTTTTCCCGCATCATTTTCTCCAACAATGGCTGTAACCCCTGTTTTTAAGGATATATTTAGAGCTTTATCGCCCTCACCATATATACGGAAATTCTCTATTTGTAACTCTGTCAGAATCATAAATTGATTTTCTCTGATTACATTTATATACAATTATCAATAGGTAATAGCACTATCTAAAGCACCCTATAAATAAATGAATAAAAATCTGCTTCCGGCGAAAGCAGGGATTGGGTTCAACACATAAACAATTAAGCATTTCTCTCGTCAAAGCATGAGATATAAAAACCCTGTAGGACTGAAACGCTAGGCTCGGTCTTATTTTTATAAGTTAATTCAGTGGAAGGAAGTTTTTGAGTGCAGGTATCATTTTTATTAACTTCCGTACCATAATTTTCTTAAGCTCCACCATTCAGTCTACATACTTATTTAATATTTTCAAGATAATACAAAGCCTTAACTAGCAAAACATTTCAGTACACAAGAACTCTTCACAATAGCTAAGGCTGAAGAAAACGTTAGAGGTTTAAAGAATTCAATTGAAAGCTAAAGTATTTGAATTTTTGGGGATCCTGATCATTTTACTTTCAGTGTTCATCCAAGTTTTGCTTTTAAATCTCAATCAAGGAATCACTGATGGAACACAAAACTACAAAGTTGAGAAAAATTAAGTTGTGATATATCTATAGTACGGACTAATAATCAATCATTTTTCCCTGATGAATTGGTAACAAGCTTTGGGAATAACTCAATATCATTTCGGAAGCTGTCAATATAGTTGCAATGATTTACTTTAATTATGCCGCTTTATTTTGGCTATCATTAGCCTCATCAGCT
>JABSOI010000170.1 GCA_013216015.1 Alteromonadaceae bacterium
ATTAAAATTTGCAAGATTGCTTTACTTATGTCCTTCTATAAATTTTCTCTTTATAAAATGGCTGGCCTAGTTAATTCTCCCTTCTATAAATTTTCTCTTTATAAAATGGCTGGCCTAGTTAATTTAGTTAATTCTCTTATAAAATGGCTGGCCTAGTTAATTCTCTGATTCAGACCATACTTAATTGGTTCAGGTTATTCTACGCATCACTTTAAGGCATACATCAATGTACGGTTTACTAAAATGGTTAAAATTGAGTTTAATCAATTTTTAATTTTTGATAGATATCCTCTTGTTTGAACTTAGTTCAAAAATAGCTACTTAATAAGTCAGCAACAGTTTACGGGAACATAGCCAATACATTTTTATCAATTTATTCGGGTAGGGTGAGTTTGCCAATAAAGGTATCAGCAATACCTAATTCATTAATAAGCATAATGTTATGCTGGATTGATAAACTGAAGTAATTAATACTCGCATGTCCAATTTTTTTAATGAGAATTTTTTTATTGCTATTTGTTAAAAGGTCAAATTGCCAAATGTTACCGTCATCATCTCTTCTATAAATAGCGTTATTCCCCACAGCCCATTGACGATCAAATGCAACCGGTATCTCAGGAAAATAATGCAATGATTGATTAATCGTCCAGTCATTATTTAATTGATGAATGCCTTTGTTTTCGATAATTGATGCGTAATATTTATTATTGAGGCAATCGCTATTAATAGAAGTTAAACCGGTCGATAATTTTTGTGTTTTTTGTGTTATTACATTCAAACTATGTAAGTTCCAGATACCATTGTTATCAGCAATAATTAAAATATTGTCATTGGAATGGCATTGCCAAATGGGGCTTCTGATAAGTTTAGCGGATCGTTTAAGTTTTATTAAATTAGCTGTTTCAATATTAAAAATATGCCATTTCTCATCCAACTTAATTAATAATTTTTCGCCGTTTGCAGAAAAACTCATTCTAGTGATATAAGGTTTGTTGTCAAAATGAGATAATTGGGTTAATGCGTTAGTTTCTTTTAGCCAAATTTGATAGCTTCCTGAACGATTAGAAACAAAAGCAATTTTATCATTATTTGCTGTTTTAAAATAAGCAGCAGAGTGATCTTTAAAGGCAGAAGATACCAAGCTCTGAGACTTAGGTTCAGGGTGGTTTAAATCAATTTGTTTAATATTTGCGGTAAACGGATCGCCAAACGACAGTAATAATTCGTTCTTTGAAATAAACAAAGGATCTTTTATTTTTTTTGAATGTTGGTAAAGTTTGGCAATGTCTTTGGTTTTTACATTAATTAAATGAAGGGTATTATCGTAGCTAATAAAGGCAATTTCCTTATCAGATTTTGTCCAAGCTAATGAATTTACGATATAGTCGAATTTTGCCAGAGATGTTAATTCACCACTGCTTAAATTTAATACCATAATCTCTTGGGACATGTCATCGTATTCTCGAATAAAAGCGAGCATAGAATGATCAAAGCTTAAACTAAAGACAAAATCACCCTGTAACTTTACGGGCGGGGCGGTTAATGTTTCCGTTTGTTTATTGTGTAAATTAAAGCGTTTAATGTTGGTGGGCAATAGCGCAGATTCTGTAAAAGCATAATATAACCACTTATTATCTCGGCTAACAAACATGTTTGTATCTGAGTATAATACGCCACAGCTTGTTACTTTTTTACTTTCTCCTAATGTTAAGTTTGCAGATATGTTGATTTTTTTAATCCAGCACTGTTCCTGATAATAAGTTTGATAATACAGAGTATTACCGTCAGGAGCCCAAGCAGGGGCTCTCGTTCTGGCGTTAGGCTCTATCGCTAGCGTTTTTTTGTTTGCTATATGTTGAACGATGATATTACTGTTTGGTTCCTTACTGGTGGCGTGAACAAATGCCAGTAAAGTCTTATCCTTGGAGAGTACTGGTGAATATTCCCAACCTTTCATATACGTCAGTGGTTCAATAGTTACATCAGTAGGTGTTAATGTTTTTTTTGTCGGGGTTGGTTCGTTAATGAGTAGCCATACCCCAACAAAAATGACGAGTGTAGTAAAAATTATAAAGAGTTTAGCTAAGGTTAATTTAGTGGATTTTTGCTTGTTATTTTGCGCTGCAACGTTAACGGGCTCAGGCGCACCTTTTTCAATAAATTCAACATTACAGGTCAGTGAATAGCCCACCTTAGTTAACGTTTCGATAAAGTCATTCTTTTCACCGCCCAGTTTTTTTCGTAACCGAGAAATAGTGGCATTGATGGTGCGGTCATCGATATAGCGGTTATTCCAAACGTGTTCAATAAGCTGATCTCTGGTGACTATTTCTCCACGCATTTTGGCCAAATATACCAATAGTAACATTGGTTTTTCTTCGAGATTTATACATTTACCGCTAGGATCGGTTAAGGTTTTTTTGAGGGGGTCAAGCGTCCACTGGTTTAATTTTATTAACTCTACGATGTCTAAACTATTGTTGCTGAAATTAGTGTTGTCCAAATCCAAAGATAAACCCTGCCATTTAACCAAAGCGCTCGAAACCGAAAATATAAACTTGTTTCGCGCTAATAAAACTACACAATGAATAGAATACTGATATGTAACTATACTGTGTAACTACTGTTTTGACCAGAATATCACTTTTTTTCTGTGGAAATACATCTAGTATTTTTTGTTTTTTTGTTCTCAGCAGTTAAGTGGTTTATTGAAAAGTATTAGCTAAAGAACTACATGAGCTGTTATATGATTAAACTGTCAGGCTCTTTTATCAAAAAATCGCCTGATAGTTCCCCTCAACTTGTCTGTAATTTGATGGCTTAAACTTTCTTATTCCCGACCTCTCACTTGAAACAATAGAGTATCTTATCTACGGAAGAAAATAATGAAAATTACCTACTGTTTAGTTTTCTTATTGCTATTGCCCTCATGTGCTTATTATGGAGTTCAAAGTGTTTTTCAAAGGATAACAAGAGGAGGAAATCGGCCTGAGATCCCGGCCAACAAATAAAAAGAGCAGTGAAGAATTGAGTTAAGAAAATTGAATAATCAATTCAATTCAAGACAAAACAACTTCACAATACATTCACAACATCAAAACAATACGGATAATAGCATTAATAATCAATATCTTGATGATAAAGTCAAGAGATCGCGTTTTGAAGTACTTGTTGATGAAAAAAACTGTGTTAATTTCTTCCCCGCAAAAACATGACTAGTTAATTGTGCAGATAGGTATTACACCTATAAAAATAATAGTTGGATGAAGTCTATTAATCAGTATCGTTTACCCGATAATCCGTAGGTGAAATTTAGGGGGAATAGGTTGGTTATAAAACAAACAGGGACTAATTAAAATTAATCCCTTGTATAGATTTTAGTTAACGTAAATAGCATTGAACACTTTTCAAAAACAACAATTTTCATTATTAAAATAAAGGTATTAACAAATGGCAATAGCTTGCAAACTAAAATTATTATTGATCTGTACTACGATTTCCCTATTAACAGCATGTGGCGGTAGTAGTAGTTCATCTGACAAAAAACCAGCTCCTGAAATAATTGAAGAGCAACCACCAATCGTTTTCGATTACCAAAAACTGATTGATGAAACGGTTTCCGAGACCATTCCGGGCATCATACTGTTAGTAGAAACGCCGGAACAAAAATTTCTCGGTAGTGCTGGCTTGGCCAACAAAGAAACACAGGACCCGATGCAAACTTACAGCACTATGCCAACGGCAAGTGCTGGCAAACCTATGATAGCCCTACTAGCTGCGATGTTAGCTGATGAAAACTTATTAGACTTAGACGCTAGCCTTGATACATGGTTGTCAGCTGACATTCTTAATCAAATCGAACATAGTGATGAAATCACCTTACGACAATTGTTAAATCACACAAGTGGTATTTACGATTATGTTCAAAATGATGACATCATTAATATACTACTTGCCGAACCTGACAAGCTAAAAACTGATATTGATTTCTTACAGCTGGGGTTGAACCAACCAGCCAATTTCAAACCAGGAGAAGGCCAAGAATATTCAAATACAGGTTACTTATTGACGGGGTTAATTCTTGATCAGGTACTGGGCATGCACCACTCTGTCGCATTAAGGGAGCGTATATTGGTTCCTCTCGGCATGGAAGCAACATATTATATGGGCATCGAAAAAGATCAGGGTGATTTTATCTCCGGCTATCACACATTTGATGACGAAATATACGATACCAAGTTGTATCTGGAAAATGTTGCCTTGGCAGATGAACCGGTAGTGTCAAATGTCGAAGATATGGCGTTATTCTTAAAAAGCGTCGTTGCCGATCAGAGCTTTATCAATGCCGAGATAAGAGATGACTTTTTTGGTTCTGAGCAGGTAAATGGTTTTATCGGTATAGAAATTCTTGGCGAAAAAACCTCATATAGTCATGACGGACTTTCCTATGGTTATCACACTGAAAATATCTATATAAAAGAAAAAGAGTTAAGTATAACCGCGTTTATTAATTGCAGTACGAAACCTGTTTGTGTGAGCACTATGGATGATTTGATTCAAAAAGTTGCCGAAAACGAACTTAAATAACGGTAAATATGACTAAAATATCAGGCGCTTTAACTCATATTGCGCCTGATATTATTATGTTGAGCCCTAGGTAAATGAATTATTTACATTTACCTAGGTTCCACTTTACATTTTAGCCAATGTAGCCGCTTGGAGAATGACTGTTTTGTGGAAAAAATCAGCTCAGTTTATCCAACTTCTTATGACTGCTTTTTGCACTACAGCAGAAGTTTAGGTTTTTGGATTGTTTACTTCCGCAGTGCGCACTTAGAAGTCGATCTGCTATTGATAAAACAGCCATAGAAACAGTCTTCATATTAAAATTCTGAAAGCGTCCGCTTTGGAGGAAAAACAATCGTAAGGTTGGATAATTTTCATTCCAATAAATCGACCGTCTTGATGCAATATTTATAGTTTTTGTTCCGAGATCTAATGTTAGGAAATAGCGATGATGTTGTCATTACAGCTAACTAAGGCCTAACGACCGCAATGTCGGATCACTTATCGTTAAATAAGCCAAGGCTAACGTCCGGTTTCGTATCCTAGCCGACTTAAATAGAGGTGAATATTAGCCACCATTTTTGACCGCTTCAGGCTCATTGTAACTGGTAGACATGGTGATTTTTTTCGCGATTTATGACCGCTTACTGCCCCACAGTTGTCGTTGTGGTAGTAAAACCTTAGGTCGTAAAGTGGCAGAAACGGTCTAAATTTATTTATTATTGGTGGGACAGGAACTTTAATAGAGATATGCACTCTTACTGTGTGAGACTTTTATTTCCCTTAGTGTTTCATGTTTTTATAATGCGTTTACTTGATTTCAGGTGAACGCTTTTTTTTGCCTGCAAAAAAGTATTATTCTTTAGCTAGTGCGTTATAAACAGTTTTTCTGGTACAGCCTAATTGTTTAGCAACTTGAGTTTTATTTACACCTTGCTCTATCAGCTCTTTAATCTGTTGATGCAGTTCAAGGTTAGTTGGTTTCCCACGGTATTTTCCCTTAGCTTTTGCTATCGCAATTCCTTCACGTTGGCGCTCTAGTAGCATTGATCTTTCAAATTGATAAATCCCCCCTAGCATTGTTAACATCAAATCTTGCATTGGATTGCTCTCCCCTGTGAAGTTTAGGGATTCTTTGTAGAAGTTAATTAGCCACCCACAAAAGTTAATTAGCCACCCACTTTAAATTAACCTGTTTTAAATTAAACTTGATTGGCAATCCGCCTATATCAAAGTTACACTTTATTGATTCGAAAGTTAATTAGCCACCCACTTTAAATTATTGAAAATACTCATTGCAATATTTTAACACGCTTAAATATTTCCCCTGAAAACTGGTTCGAACTCACAACTAAA
>JABSOI010000171.1 GCA_013216015.1 Alteromonadaceae bacterium
ATATTGCCTTAATGTTTTCTTGGTTCTCAAAGAGTTAAAAAGAAAAGACAAAAACCAACTTTTGAGTAATAGCAAAGATCAGGAGTTTGAAAAGACTTTACCCCCGTATGAGTAGACGGGGGGCTTTTTAGTGAATGTAATTTTAGCTGCTCGACCCTATTATGAACGAAACTAAGATATTAAATCTATGCATTAATGCAAGCTAACATGCATTACCTGTTACCACTGATCCAAACGGAATGCCATTAAATGAAATCCAAACAGGAGCAGCAAAATCTCCGGTTGTAAAGCTTGCAGATTTTCTAAATTGATACTTAATCCATTCATACTTACCATGAAATTTTATCCATGAGAAAATCTCTGTGTCTCCTTTAGGTGCTACTGTAACTTTATAGGTAGTAGGACCTATATGAGTTGCAATACGTATAGGAACACTCCATGCAAGAGGAGGAGCATAACCATAAAATGAAGAACACTTGTAATATTTAAAAGAAGACAATTTTTTTTCTGAATTAAATCTTTTAGTTTTGGAGTTCATTAATCTTTTTTTTTTCATATCCCCATATTCCGATCCATCTTCATGATACTCTATTTGTTGAAAATAACATTCAGGTCCAGGTAACTCCCCATGTTCAACATCAGGTACGACATATGGATCGGTAAACAAAAGCGCTTTTGAACAATCTTTTACAATAGTATTACCATAATTATCCCAGTATTCATAAGTGCCTTTACGAATAAAAACACGACCATCCTTACTATAGATTTTTCCTGTTACATCGTCTTTAATAAAAGAAGAACTATCAATTTCAATAGGATTTCCATTCATATCATATGCACCCGTATCATGTGCATTCTTATGATGTCCCTTTTCAACAGACACTGAGTTTTTAACAGCCTCTATATTTTCAGCGGACACTGAATTGATATAAAAAAGTGAAGGTAATAACGCTAATAAATAATTTTTTTTCATTTGTTGCCTTTAAAATAAATAATATAACAAGAGGACACATCAGGTTAAAGAAAACACCTGATTTTGAGTCGATGATTGTTCAATAAACTCAAGAAAAATAGTGACCAATTAAGATCTACTTTCTAAAATTTAATTGTCAACCAACAACTACGAAAGTCATCGTATCAAAAAATAAACAAAAGATGTACCCAAAACAAACAAAAGGGATAAAATTAAATTATTAGCTAAATCGGGTTGTGTGGGAAGTGACAAATTTGTAAGGTCGTGGTCTAAGCCATTATAATAGTTCAATTAAACGTAGGTTATTATGAACGGGTAACAATACCTATAAAAAATAGTTAAAGGTCAAGAAAGCAGTTAATAATTGCCGTTAACTTTATCTAAGGTCATTAAAGCTCATCGTGACAGGATAAACTGAACTAAATGATTGGTGATATTACATTCCTGTCACTTCCTCCACACAAGGCGTAATAAGTTTAGTTCTAAAATAGTCATCTTTATATTGCTTTGTATCGATGGGTTAGTGGCTATGATTATTCGTTTTATGCCACTTTTGCAGTTAGAGCCAAGTTACTGTTTTTGTTGTTATTTAAGGTGTGACCTTACAATTTTGTCATTTCCGCCACACAACCCGTACCTCTACCCCTTTATTGTAAAGACTTGTAGAGCTTCGTGAATACAAACCAGTGCTATGTGGAACTAACCCTAGTAGTAATATGGGAGTAAAGTCTATTCCAACGCCTGAATTTATCGATTGCTCAAAAGTTGGGTTTTCTTTCGTGTTTTAATCTTTTGTTAAACAAAAAATAATTAAGTGAATATTGTTAGTAACGAGTGGGTGTCTCTTTTATTGCATAATACCTAACTGTTTCATACGAATAATGATGACAGTTTTTGAAACTCTAAATTTTTTCATTAAATGTGATGTCACGAAAGCCATAGTGGTTATATTACATTTTTGGTCATCTACAAACAATGATCCAAATCCACGATTAATTATTCCTCTCCTTTTAGCCTCTTCTTTAAATGCTTTTATAAAAGACTTTCGAGGTAATAACAAACATGAAGCAAATTGGTTAGCTTGCCATTCCATACGCATTATATCTGGTATTGATAAATCTTTACGTTCTTCACTAACAAGATGAGAATCATAGCAACTTTCTCCAACCATAAATTTTGAATGTTTAAGGAAAAAGTGCCCTAATTCATGTGCAATTGTAAATCTAGCCCTAGCATCAGTCTCGCATTGTGAATTATCAATATTTATTACAGAATCTTCAAAATTGATATTTCCTAAAACCCCAAATTCCAGTTCAACATTTAAATTAAGTTCAAAATTATATGTATGCAATATAAATTTTTTAATTTTTTCAATAGAAACAGAACCATTATAATATTTGATAGCATTAAGTAAATTTGAACTTTTAGATTCAATTATATTAACGTCTAGAAAGTCTATTGATGGATATTTAATTAAAATACTAGATTTTACGTGATCCCAAGCTTCCTTTTTATCATCCGTTAAGTCTGAGAGAATTAAATCGGAAAAAAGTTTTTGAGTATAATTTGAATAACTGTTACCTGTAAAACAATAAAAATCAAATCCCTTACTCTTGTGTTCTTGCTCGAATAAACCTTTAGATATGGTTGCTCTTTCGGTAAGTTCTTTACTATTTCCTATAATAGTTGAAGGGGAACGAGTTAAAATCCATTCACGCTTTTCTTTACTGAAGTAGCGTAATAAGCCAATGCCTTTTGATCTAGAAAATTTGAAAGTACCATCTTGATATGAGTTTGTTGAAGCGACAATCGCTTTGATATTGGCACCTGAAATTTGTTGTGTTTTAGCATAAAATTCTTCTACATCATCGACAGGAACTTTATGATTATAATTTTTACATTCAATTAGTACCAACACTGAGTATTTTTCTTGTTCTGGTAAGTATATTTCGATAGAAATATCAAAGGTTATGTTCTTTTCTCTATCTTTAGAGTAATAACCTTTTTTAATGAATATTTTGCAACAATCTTTATTAGCCCAAAAACGACCATTAGCTATATCTTCAGAAAAAATATCATATATGATTTGTTCTAACTTATCGCCTTTTTCCACAGTATTCATTACGTTTACCATTCGATCCATTAGTATTGTAGGACGTGTTAGCCAAAGGCGTAACTCATCAAATTATCAGTTCTTAATCACTTGAATAATATAACAATAAAATATTGAACGAACACAATCAATTTAAATTTGGCTAAGCAATTTAAAACTTGAATTATAGGTTACGGTTAACCCATCCTACATTCACTCTATCCATTAGAAAAAAGTATTGCTGATTAGAGGATTATTCAGGTTAAAATTATAAAAATGTTCAATTAAGTACACTTAATTGACACTTTTCAAAACCCTCTGAACCCCTTGTATTCTGGTGCTCGATTTTACCGTAAATAGTGTTTACAATTAATTTTTAGAGTTAATTGAACACTTAAAGAGGTAAAATGATGTCAAGGCAAAATGTAGGTTACAAACGTGTCAGCACCCATAATAATTTTTTATGGACATGAGCTTATAAGTCTTTAATTTGCTGATACCACGCCATATTAAGTGTCCATATACTTTTGTCCTATTCATCCTATCCCGCTCAGTGCACCATTCTGATATAAAACACGAATTTCGGTATTATCCTTTAAAAGATATTTTTGAAATATCTAAGTAATATCTTATAGAATAGGAATGAATTATGAAGCCAATAACAACCATTGGTGCAGCTAATAAATGATAAAGGAATAAGTATTGAGCAAAGAACATATACGGGAAGTTGAAAAAAAAATTGATATTGAATTTCAAAAGTCAAAACTATTAGAGTTAGGTTATTCTCATGCGATTTGGACATTATTATCAGTTGTTGAGTTTGAATATTATAAAATTATTTCCACGCATCTTTTAAAAGAAAATCAACTAGACACATATGTCGACGGTCAAATTAATGCATTAACTTACCCTATGCAAGTAATCTATAAAAGTAAAAAACAAAAACGTGGACAATACAGAAAAGAATTTGTTGAAGAAAATTATATTATGGCTAATGAATGGATTGATAGAGCCGAAGATTACACTCATTTTAGTTCTATTTTCCCCTTATATTATAACGGTGAAATAGAATTAGAAGTGATAAACAGTAATATAAAAACAACTGACTGGTCTACTCTTGATTTGTCATATGAAGCATACGATAGAATTATAAATATTCGTAGTTCAAATGAAGAAGTGAATGTCGATCATAATAAATTAGTACCTATCATTGAAGCTAATATGGAGCTCACACAGGAAAAGTTTACGCTAGATTTCAGTCAAAACATGATAAAAAAACTAACAGATTATCTTATGCCAACATATAACAGTCGGTTTAGCTTACCTCAAAGATGGAATTTTAAGTACTTTTCAATCAATGAATTTAAATTAGTATTCAATACTGTTCAAGCTATGGCAGAAGGCTGGTTTATTGCTCGACAAATAGCGGTGGGTAAGGGGATGTATAATCTAGGTTTTAACAGTGCTTTATGGACTCCTAAAAAAAATAGTCTTCTAAAAAAGCTTATTAGATCAACAAATATTGATAAGAAAAAAGTTTCCAAAATACTTGAATATTTAACCTTTGGTTGTGTCGGTGTTAGAAATCCAGATATTGCGATACAACCATTAGTAGATATGGATGATGGGCATTATGCTGTATCCCCATTTTTATGGAACAATGTAAATTGCGAAAGGAACTTTTGTGTTCTTCTAAATCAAATAAAGGAAGAGAAAAAGATTTATTCAAGCTTAGTAAATGAAAAAGAAGAAACTTTAAGAAATGAAATAATTTCAAAACTAAGGGATTCTAACTGTGAATTTGAATTCGAATTCGGAAATATAAAGAATACTGACGTTGATCTAGCTATCATTGATAGAAAGGCTAAAAAATGTTTAGCTATTGAGCTCAAGTGGTTTATTGAACCCGCAGAGGTTAGAGAAGTTATACAAAGATCTAAGGAGATAAAAAAAGGAATAGCTCAGGCTAAAAAAATTAATTCAAAGTTTTTATCAGACGATAAACAGTTAATAAAAAGTATTCTGAAAATTGATACAAGTTTTGAATTTCTAGCAATAGTCGCCTCTGTTAATTCTGTTGGGAATTTGAATGCTCAGGATAAGATTGTTCCAGTAATAAAAATTTGGCATTTAGTTTCAGAGTTAACATCAAGCAATAACTTATCTGAAACAATGGATTGGTTAAAGAATAGAAAATATTTACCAATTATAAACAAAGATTATAAGATCCTTAAGGTACCAATTAAATCTGGAGAATGGCGATCTGAATGGTATGGTATTAAACCCACATAATTTTCACTTATAAATGATTAAAGAGTGATTTTAACTAAGCGAAGTTGATGGCACTTTTTATTAGAAAGTTCAGTTTTCGCTGTCCTTTAATTACACGTATCCTGACTTACCCCGTTAAGAGCTCATTCACTATCTGACCTCTCAATAGTGGTTAGAGGGTAACTAAAACAATTTTACCGTAAAAACCGCCGATAATATAGCATTACCGATAGAAAGGTTCACCACACACAATACTATGATCTGGCCGGTGGTCAGCGTTGGTCGAATTCATTTAG
>JABSOI010000172.1 GCA_013216015.1 Alteromonadaceae bacterium
AAGAAACCGAACGATCATTGATTGTCTCGGGGATATTTACCGACAAATTTATTCCTAAAAGTGGTGCGGAATGTCAGATAAAGGACAGCTAACTAGTAGGTTTGCCAACCTAATAGAACAAATCATTCAATTCAAAATGATGCGCTTACACCTTGACCGTATTTCTGATATTGCTTTAACTGAGCAAGAGGCAAACCGAGAAGGTGAAGCTACATTTACCGATGAACCTAAAGGTCAACTAACGCTGGAAAATATCTGTTTTAGCTATAGCGACGAGCAAGCGGCCATTTTAAATAATGTAAACTTAACACTTGAGGCCGGAGGCTCTATTGCCATAACAGGTCCGTCTGGTTGTGGTAAAACTACCTTGATGAAAATAATGTTGGGTTTATTACAGCCAACATCGGGCAAAGTTTACCTTGACGGTAAAGATATTAATCAAATTGGCCTTAAAAACTACCGAAAATACATTGCTGCTGTTATGCAGAATGATACGCTATTGGCTGGCTCTATTGCCGATAATATTAGTTTTTTTGACCCTCAACCAAATTACTTAAAAATAGAACAGTGTGCTCACTTGGCGGCTATTCATGATGATATTAACAAAATGACCATGGGATATAACTCATTAGTGGGTGATATGGGCTCTAATCTATCAGGTGGTCAAGTACAGCGGTTACTACTCGCTCGCGCATTATACCAATCACCATGTGTGTTATTTATGGATGAAGCGACAAGCCATTTAGATAAAGAAAATGAAGCTAAAATTAGTGAACAGATCCAACACTTACCGATAACTCGTATCATGATTGCTCACAGACAAGAAACGATTAATATGGCTGAACAAGTTTTTTCATTAAATAATGGAACCTTGATTAACTTAAGTGAAAATTGTTCTCAAACTGCTAGTTAAATCCGTATAAGGACAATACGAGGTACCTCATTAAAGTTAATAAATGTGTGAATTATTTTCAAAAGTCACATCTTTCTTAATCTAAATGTACTTATATAGTTAATATCCATATACGCTTTAATTTATATAGTATTTCACAGCTTAAAAATAAAAAAGTGTAATAGTAGATGAATACGCGCTGGCAAGAACAGAACGTAAACAAGGTCAGGGATATACAGGTTTTATTTGTTATGCCAGCCCAGATGTTACTATTGAAGATGACTTAATTCGTCGTGACCTTACGGTTAATGCCATGGCGATGAGTGAAGATGGCACTATTATCGACCCTTTTAACGGTAAACAAGATTTACACGACAGAATATTGCGTCATGTAAGTGATGCCTTTGTTGAAGATCCATTGCGTGTACTTCGAGTTGCAAGATTTGCCGCCCGTTACTTTAGTTACGGTTTTACCATCGCCCCTGAAACCTTGCAATTAATGACAGATATTAGTCAAAGTGGCGAGTTAAGTTCATTAACTTCAGAGCGAATTTGGCAAGAAATGCAACGCAGTCTGGCCGAAGATCATCCTGATGTATTTTTTGAAGTATTACATCAATGTGAAGCATTAAAAGTAATTTGGCCTGAACTTGATGCATTATGGGGCATACCTAACCCTGCACAATGGCATCCCGAAATTTGTAGTGGCATTCATACCATGATGGTCTTGCAACAATCTGTTTTGCTGACCAATCAAGCATTAACAGCTAATACATCAACAGCTATTACATCAACAGCTAAAATACCACCTGGTAAAACACATGTGCGTTTTGCTGCTCTTTGTCATGATTTAGGTAAAAGCTTAACCGCAAAGGAAAACTGGCCCAGTCACCGTGGTCATGAAAATCGGGATTAAGACTGGTTGAAAGAATATCCCGCCAACTTAAAGTACCGAATAATTATAAACAATTGGCGTTAAAGGTTTGTGAACATCATTTGCATTGTCATAAAGCATTCGAATTAAAAGCCACTACCCTGCTAAAAATATTTAACCAACTTGATGTTTGGCGAAAACCTGACGAATTTGATGATTTTATTTTAGCTTGCGAAGCAGATTATCGAGGGCGGTTAGGTTTTGAAAAACGTGATTATCCGCAAGCACAATATTTGCGAAATGTAGCTGAAGCAGCCAAAGCAGTGAATGCTAAAGTTTTTATTGAACAAGGCTTAACAGGAACGTCTATTAAAGAAGCCATTGCAAAAGCGCGTCTTGAAGCAATACAAAAGGTTAAACAACAACATAAACTTGATAACAACTCAGACCAATGAGTGCCATAGGGTAGGTTAGATTGGCATAGATTAGGCGAAGCGTAATCCATCAAGAAACTCTGCCTCTTACCACTGTACATCAAATATGTAAAATATACCGCCTCGCCAAATGGTGGGTTACGCCTTTGGCTAACCCACACTACAAAAGATATGTGTCTCTGAAAAACATTCCAATCATTTCTTCTATCGACATTCCTGTCCTCCTCCTGAAAAAATAGCGTTACAAAGTATATTAGCTGATCAATTGCAATAGAATATGATATCTTGCTGATGTTTAAACATACTTATAAAAAGAGCGCTATTTTATGTCACAAATTTTAATCATTGACGATCGCAGCGATATTCGCATAACACTAACCATGTTATTAGAAGATCACAATTATGAAGTTGTTGAAGCTGACAGTCCTCAAATTGCACAATTAATGATTAAAAAACATGACGTCTCACTTATATTATTAGATATGAACTACACCCTGGACACTACCTCAGGTGAAGAAGGTTTAAGCTTTTTATCCTGGTTAAAAGAATCTGATATAAACATTCCAACAGTAGCAATGACCGCATGGTCCAATGTTGATTTAGCGGTTAAAGCAATGCAGCTGGGCGCTAACGATTTCATTGAAAAACCATGGAAAAATAAACGTCTGTTACAAATTATTCAACAGCAAATCGCTTATCAGGATTTACAAACACAAAACACAAAACTTAAACAGCAACTGGCTGAAACAGTTAACCAAGCCTACGAATGGCGTTCAGATTCAATGTTGCAACTAATGCAGCAAATTAAAACAGTTGCCAATACCGATGCCGGCATTTTATTAACCGGTGAAAATGGCACTGGCAAAAGCGAACTGGCACGTTATATTCACCAAAATTCACCCCGAAAAAATGCCTCGTTTGTTTCAGTTAATATGGGAGCCATTTCAGAATCTTTATTTGAAAGTGAAATGTTTGGCCATAAAAAAGGCTCATTCACCGACGCAAAATCTAATCGTATCGGTCGTTTTGAATTAGCCGAACAAGGCAGTTTGTTCCTTGACGAAATAGCCAATATTCCACTGGCACAGCAAAGTAAATTATTACGGGTGCTGGAATCAGGCGAATATGAAGTGCTTGGTTCCAGCCAGACCCTACGCACAAACATTAGAATTATCAGTGCCACTAACGGCGATATTGCCACCCTGATTAAAAAGGAAATATTTCGGGAAGATCTGTATTACCGACTAAATACCATTGAATTTCGTCTGCCTTCATTAAAAGAACGCGGTGACGATATTATTCCTCTGGCTAATTTTTTTATCAAAAAATTCGGCGATAAATATAACCGTCCAAATTGTACATTAGATGCCTCGGCAAAAACGGCTCTCAGCAATTATCACTGGCCGGGCAATATTAGGGAACTTAGCCACTTAATTGAACGGGCAGTACTACTTTGCCAGAATGACAGTATAAAAGTTGATGATTTACACATAACTAACAGCAGCAATACCACCCGCAATGAAATACCACTGATAACGTTAGAAGAAGCTGAAATTAAACTGATTAAATTAGCACTAGAAAAAACCGACAATAACGTGCCTCAAGCAGGGACATTATTGGGGCTCACTAAATCATCAATGTACCGTCGATTAGAAAAATATGAAATACTTCAATCGTAAATCGCTTGAACACTACATAATTAGCAGACTAAGTTTACTAAGCTTACCTTTCCCGCTGCTGTTTGTCTGGTGGGCATCTTCTAACGAATTAGACACAGATTTAATACTGTTCGGAGTATTTCTAATAATTTTATTCCTGATAATTTTCAATTTCAGTTTTAAAAAACGTATATTAGCTTCATTCGACCGGGCAACATTACACCTTGAAGCCATTAATAATGAAGATTATAAACAGTTTGCCAAACCATCCTTTACCCAAGGCAAAGTTATTGAATTTCATCAGCAACTAAACAAATTAAGCATTCACCTGCAACAACAGAAATCTCGTTACGATCAACATGCTTTTTTGGTCTACCAGCTTATTGAACAACTAAATACCCCAATGTTAGTGTTCAACGTTAAAGGCCAGCTTTCTTTCGCTAACGCCGCTTTTTATCAATTATATAATCAGCCCTGGCAAATGTTCCGTCATGGCTCGCACGAATTGCTTGGCCTGGAAGAAAGTGCCAATGGATGGAAATTTACAGAATCTACTAAAAACCGACAATGGCAAATAAGACAAAGTGTATTTGAAGACTCAGAGGATCTTCATCAATTACTGGTGTTTGTTAATATTGAATCGGCATTAAGAGCAAGTCAGCTAGACGCTTGGCAACAAATAATAAGAGTGCTCAGCCATGAAATCCGCAACTCATTAACACCCGTTTCGTCATTGGCAGAAAGCTTGTTAGAGCGACTAATAACATCTGAACAAACTAACCCGCAAGAACATTCTCAAGACCAGCAGAAAAAGAACAATGAACGAAACAAAATAGCTTTAAGTTTAATTGCTGACCGATGTTTGCACTTACAAAATTTTGTTGAACGTTACGCCTCATTATCGAAAACGTCCCAATTAAACTGTCAATGGTTAGATATACATCAAATAGTCAACCGAATGACAGGCCTGTACCAGCAAATTAACGTTGAGAGCAAAATAAAAACCGACAAAATATGGGCCGATGCAGCCTTTTTTGAACAAGTATTAATTAACTTATTTAAAAATGCAGTAGAAGCAGATGCCACTAAGATTGAACTCCAAGTTTCATCAGACCAACAATTCAGCGAAATAAGAATTACAGACAATGGCCACGGCTTCGGCAATATAGACAACCTGTTTGTACCGCTTTATTCAACGAAACCACAAGGTCAGGGCATTGGTTTAAGTTTCTGTAGGAATATTATTGAACAGCATCATGGGACTATTGAGCTTACTAATAATAAATCGGTTAAGAATGGGGGAGCTGGGGTTAGTATTTGTATTTTGTTGCCTTTGGGGTGATTGGGTTTTTGGTTTACTAATATTAATGTTAAGAAATATCCTCAAAATAAACAGTAGAAATTGACTATGGAACCCTGATTCTATCCAGCATTATACCATTCGCATTAATCATGTGATCAAATTAATCCATGATCTATTGCACAGAGATTTTACCCTTTCGACATCTTCTCTGAACCCATTCCACGCTTCACTTAAACGGTCTACAATATCCTCATAACCCGAGAAACCCGATTAGCCATTTTTCTTTGCCTTAACCATTGCCAAACTTGTTCTATCGGATTTAATTCAGGAGGATACGGCGGTAAATGAATGAGGGTTATCTTTTCTATATTTTCTGCGGTTTTATCAGCATGCTAATACCATTCGCATTAAATAAGTGATCAATATTCAATGATTAGTGCATGGATGCACGTAAGTAGGATAACGCAGGA
>JABSOI010000173.1 GCA_013216015.1 Alteromonadaceae bacterium
TTAGCCATTTTTGCTCTAACTGGATTTAAATCGACATAGGCTAAACATGCCACTAAGGCCGCTTCGTCAAGTAATGGTTGGGATTTGTACCTACCCTCCCAGAATCTACCAGTGCATTTGTCTTCGTCATTGGCTTGTCTGGCGATAGATTCATTTAATATACGCATGAACCAGCTGATATCCATTAATCGTTGTCGATATATTTCTGCTGTTTCAATAACACAATTGATGATCTCTTTTGAAAGTTTATCACCATTGATATATTTCTGAGTAAATAGCGTGCCATTAAAAAGTTGGTGCCACTGGTGGATTACTTCTTCAATTGACCATGATTTTGCTGTGTTTTCATCAACATATAATACCAGGTGGGTATGGTTCGACATCACGCTGAATGCACAAACATCAATTGCGAAAACTTTTGCTAGCGCTAACAGTTTGTCTTCAACCCAACCGCGCCTATGTTCGTATGATTTATCATTGAGGCTATCTTGACCACAAAGAAATGCGCGGCGTACACAACGAGATATACAGTGGTAGTAAGGTGTCGAGCTGAGTGATATTTGTTGGCTTCTTGGTTTAGGCATGTGTATTCTCGTCCTTGAGTTAATTATTAATTAGAGTGTACTTTTTTTGTGGTTTGATTTCTAGTTTTGAGTTGATGACCAGCTTAATTATATGGGTGGGTGTCCGGCTTAATTTCGGCTTAATTTCGCCTTTAAAACGAAATGATTCATCAGTTTTATGGGTTGTGATATCAAAAGAAAGATAACATTTAATAACAAAATTAAAACACACTTTCAGTTACACCTCTTTGGAAACTGAAATTTTATAATCGATATGAAGGAATATTCTACATGACAATTACTAAAGGGTTACTGACATACGAAGCCGAGGGCACAGAAGGTGGACGTTTTCATAGTCGTAAACTTCACGTTCCAACCGAACAATCAGGCCTGACATTAGGACGTGGCTATGATATGAAGCGGAGAAAAAGCAGTAAAATAAAAACTGATCTCTGCAAAGCTGGTGTTGGTGATGAAGATGCGACCGTGCTATCTGAAGCGGCGAGTCTAAAAGGTAAAGATGCGGAGAGGTTCATAACCGACAATAACCTAGAACAGTTTGAAATAAGCATTGAGACGCAAGAAAAATTATTTATAACTATTTATGAAGAAATAGCTATCCAGGTTAAACGAGCATTTAATAAGGCTGATTGTATTAAAACATATGGAAAAGTGGATTGGGAACAACTCAATATTACAATTAAAGACATCGTAATTGACCTACGGTACCGTGGTGATTACACCTCGGCTAGTCGTAAATTAATTCAAACCTTAATTGTAAATAACGACCTAAGTGGAATTGCACGAACCATATCAATTCGTGCATTTTGGACCAGTGTTCCTGAGGAACGATTTCAAAAGCGTATTGATTTTTTGTCTAAAGCAACAGAGGCGAATAAAGCACCTGAGTGTAAGAATGCTGAAAATGAAACCCACTTACCTGATGCAGAGACACAAAATTTAAAATTTTATTCTAAAATATTGTTATGGCTAAAAAAGACATTTACTACTGAATTTTCTAGCTAGATACGTAATGGTCTAAATTCACGGTAGTGGGGAACTGGCAGTTTTACTCTGTTGACTCTCAACATCGTATTGAGTTGTGAATAATGAAATACAGTTTCCCGTGCTTGAATATTTTGAACACTAGGTTATAAGCTTATTACGGTTAAATTTCCAGTTTAGGATGGAATAGATCATAAAAACATGGGTTTCTCTATGAATTACAGTGCCACCCTTCATCACAGTCTGAACAATTTTGCCTATCAACATAAATTAAGTTGCTAAATTAAAATATTACCAATTATGAATAATTTTCCATTTAATAGCTTAAAAAGAAAACACAAAATGGGCAATAAAGATAGAGTTAAATCAATTACTGAGCAGAAAAACGCTGATAGTGAAAGTGCCAATAGCCCTGATAATAAACCAAACGAAACGCCAGGAAAAAACAGTTCAGTGATAGATAAAATAATGACCAATAACATAAAGGTGCGGATAGCCATAATTGGCGGTATTTCTGCAGCGGCTATTCCTATATGGCAGATTTATTTTGTTGAAACCTCTAACGTGAGCATTGAAATTGCGTCAATAATACGTGAAGAATCAAACGATGCAAATATTCAACTTAAAACCGATGAACTAAAACAGCTGGAACACTATATTCCAGATACACTTTTATATGACTATAATAAGCAGGGTAAAAGAGGAGATAAACTGGATTTTCCAGCGTTTAGTATTTCCGTTTTAATTAAAGCTTTCGACAAATCTAAGCAGGATATCAAAAATATCGCGGCCATAAATAACTTACTGCGAGAATATCAAACACAAATTAAAGAATTCATCAATGAAAACGATAACAAGCATATATTAGAAGAATTTCATATTGCTAATTTAAAGAAATGGAGTTTAAGCCGTTATATTGAAGATACCGCAGCAACCTATTATGAAACCCAGTTGCTGGCTATTACCCGGAGTTATTCCGATTTACCTTATAATGAAGAAGGCTTGCCAATCCTCAATTTAGCTGCTGTGCGCTCATTGTTGGTGGATGTGGGAGAAGATCTAGAAAAAGTGAGTGTTGATAATAATATAAGATTAAGTCGTTTAAGAAATGATATTAGAAATATTGAGTCTCAAATTGAGAAACTTAAAAAAGACCAATCGGATAAATATAGTAGATTTAAAGTAGAAATAGTAGCGTTTAATAACGGGCGTGCAGCTACTTCTTTACGTCCTTTAGCATTAATGCGGGTTCAAATCAGTCAAGGTAATTATGCTGATGTATACCTGACTATGATTAATTACAGTAAAAATTCAGAACTTGCAGCAGGAGCCACAAAAATCATTCACTATATATCAGACCAGCTAATTACTTTTCCTAAAGGTGATCAAACATTGATTAACAATTTCTGGGGAAGTACGGCTTGGTTTCACGTCTATACTATTGATACTAGTCAAAATATTTTTACTTCTAATCTTGTACCTTTTGCTGACAGTATTCACCGAGAAGTGATTTTTGATAAATTAAAAGAAGTTGCAAGTGATAATAAAAAAAGACTAAATTAAAAAAATCACGTCAACATAAGCTAAACAGGCAGCCAATGCGGCATCGTCTCGTCCTTGAGTGCTCTAAAGATCTAATTGTACGGTTATTTAGGGTTAGATTTCTATTTTGATTGGTAATTAAAAATAAATCGTAACCACCACTACGGAGAAATGGAATGTTTAAAAAACACGCTATATGAGCTGCTGTGTTAGCCGTTATTATCATGAGTGCTTTTGCGCTTATTTTTGCTAAAGAAACAGCACTACTTGAAAGTTTTTATCACTTAATTGAAAACAATGATAGTGCCAAACGCTATTAAAAGGACTCTATGATGACATCACAAAAAAAAGAAGAATTGTTAAACCACAACACACAAGAACTGAGTAAATTAAATATCAATTATGGGTACTTGTTAAAAGCGTTGTTTCAGTGGATTCATTCTAACGGTAATACTTATATACGTTTAAGTGAAGCAGCGGTAAATGGTTTTTGCGTAAAATATGCTCATATTGAAGGGGACGAAACCTTAGTGAAAATTGGCGGGAATAAATTAGGTTTAACCGTTACACCAACTACTTTGGATGCCCATGAAACATGATGCTATAACAAAAATGGCGACTGAGGTTAAAGTAATGGTGAAATATTCCTCGGGTGAGGGGTTAACACTTCCTAGTGGTATTTTAACTCACATATGCCAATTTGATAAAATACTAAGTGCAGAGGAGGGACAAGATGAGCCTTTGGATGAAGACCTGCTTACTGATTTATCTAATTATCATGCCCTAATGACAGAATTGGTGAAGCCGGCACGTCCAAAAACCCTTGTTATTGTCAATAGTAAAAAGGGGCGTACAGGTTTTCTAAAATTTTTAGGGCCCATTCCATTAGTACGTAATTTGGTTTGTCTGTCAGTTTTCTTTATGCTCGCTATTATTGGGCTTGCACTTTCGCCTGAAGTAAATAAAGTTTCGATGAATCAAGGGATTTTTGAAACATCAGGAATGAAGTTGTTTTTAAATTTATTGTTTTTGTTATCTTGTGCTGGCATAGGTGGAACTTTTGCTTGTTTGAATAAAATCAATAAATTTATCGGTAAAGGTATTTACGATCCTAAATATGATGCTAGTTATTGGGTTAGCATTATTATGGGATTGATGAGTGGGCTGATGATTTGCGAATTAATGCCTATGGATGCCATGGGTGCACAAGGCGGTGAAGATATGAAAGAGCTCGACAAACCACTTGCAGCACTTTTAGGAGGATTTTGTTCAGATTTGATCCATAGTATTTTGGTTCGCTTTGTTGATCTGGTAGGGCAATTGTTTGGACATACCCAAACGATACCAACTTCCAAAGACACGAATGTTATTGAATCACCAAAACAAGTGAAAGCAATAACTCAAAACAAAAAAACTGAAAATGTTGAAAAAGTAAATACTGAGCCCGCTGTTCAGCCAACTGCTGGTGTTATGCCCGTTGATATAAGTTCACCTGTGGAGGTGAGTGAAAAGAAAACATCAAACACAGAGCCAGAAGTCGGTAAATTGACCTACGACGCCGAAGGCATGGAAGGAGGTCGTTATCATAGCCGTATTTTACATGTTCCGGCAGACACTTCCGGTGTAACTTTGGGACGAGGCTACGATTTTAAGGAAAAAAGCAGTATTAAAATAAAAAATGACTTAGTACAAGCAGGCGTAGCGCCAGATGTTGCTGAAACATTGTCGCAAGCGAGTGGTTTGTATGGTGATTTAGCTCGTACGTTTATTACAAACCTTCAACTTAGTGACTTTGAAATTTCGATGGAGACACAGAATAAATTATTTACAATCATTTATGCAGAACTGTCTGCTGATGTACAACGAATTTGTAACAAAACCGATTGTGTTGCCGCTTATGGAAGCGTGGATTGGGATAACCTCAACCCCAAAATAAAAGAAGTAATAATAGATCTAAGATACCGTGGTGACTATATCCCGAAAAGTCGTAAGTTGTTGCAAAGTTATGTGGCCAATAATGATTTACCATCATTTAGTCATATCATTAAACAGCGGGAACACTGGGAGCAGGTTCCTCTGGACAGATTTAATCGTCGGGCGCAATACCTGAGTAGTTGATTCTATTTTTAAGTGGCTTGGGTAAATGTTGGAATTAATTTTTCATTTATTCCCAGGTAGTTCCTCCTAGAGCCCTATATATACCCGTTACCTTTCAAAATGCGGGAATTTGAGGTGAATTAAAAAGCATAGTTACAAGACGCTGATTCGCCG
>JABSOI010000174.1 GCA_013216015.1 Alteromonadaceae bacterium
CAACTTTTTTGCTGCCTGTTAGGAAATATTTATTGATGGTTAGTTACTGATCTTTAGTGTTTTGATTTTTGTTCTATCGCCTTTTTACCTCTGTAGACAATTAAACATTTAAATGAAATAGTACGTTTAAATTTATGTCATTGAAGGCCACTATCACTATCGTGTAAATAAGGTTTATGTAAACATATAACCACAGATACCTCTTGATATATGGTTCACATTCCCATGTGTGTATAATTTCCGAGTCTTCATTTTTGCAAAGTAACCCGGTAATTAAAAGAAAATGTTCGTATGAAAATTATTAGTATAAGTTTTAAAACATGCCAACCCTTGTATTGTTTATGATGACCTGACGGTGAATATATAAGTGAGATCGATTCACCCTTAATAACCAGTTTTGATTTTACGTTTGGATCGCTCTATTATATTTATATGTCTTGGCTGAGAAGTGAGTAAATTTCCATTCTATTACCAGTTAGTGATCAAAAGTCAGTACAAATCTTTTTGATTAACCTGTATATCGCATAAAGTGAGTTGTTTTCCACATTATTTACCGTTTTGTGGCTATAGGAATATGTACATTTCCAAATTATTATCCAGTATTTGCTATGAAGTGATTCCTGTTCAATCCTAACGAGCAATTTGCGCAAAAATTAAGCATGGTTTTATGTGTTTAATTATTCTGTTTTATAAAGTGAGTAATTTTCCATGCTTTTTACCCGTTTTGCTAAAAAGTGAGTGTCGTTCCATCCGTTTAACCAGTTTGTCCCAAAAAGTGAGTAGTTATCCATACAATTGACCAGTTTTAGTTGCCTTCAATATATAAAACCAGCTCCTGCTGCACAGTGAGTCCCTTTCCATCCTATTTAGCCGTTTCGGCTGATAAATGAGTATTTTTTTTGATTAACGGTTTATGCTCAGAAGTGAGTAGCTTGCCACCCTATTACCAGTTTTTTTTAAGCAATATTTCCTCTTTATTTTAACAAGTTTGATCTAAAAGTGAGTAGCGTTCCACCAGATTAACCAGTTTATGCTGAGAAGTGAGTTGGTTTCCACTCGATTACCAGTTTGTTCTAGGCAACATTCCCTCCATCTGTTAACAAGGTTAGCTAAAAGTGTGTAGCATTCCACCCTGTTAACCAGTTTATGCTAAGAAGTGAGTAGCATTCCACTCGATTTACCAGTTTATGGTAAAAAGTGAGTAGGTTTCCACTCGATTACCCGTTTATCCTAAGGAATGAGTCCCTCCATCGGTTAACAAGTTTGTGCTGAAAGTGAGTAGCGTTCCATCCTATTAACCAGTTTATGTTAATAAGTGAGTAGGTTTCCACTCTATTACCAGTTTGTTCTAAGCAACTCCCCTCCTTCTATTAACAAGGTTGAGCTAAAAGTGTGTAGCGTTTAACCCTATTAACCTGTTTATGCTAATACGTGAGTAGGTTTCCATCTATATTAAGGTTTGTTCTAAGGGATTGTTAACAAGTTTGAGCTAAAGGTGAGTAGCATTCCACTCGCTTAACCAGTTTATGCTATGAAGTGAGTAGGTTCCCACCCGAATTACCAGTTTATGCTAAGAGGTGACTAGGTTTCCACTCTATTACTAGGTTGTTCTAAGCAACATCCCATCCATCTGTTAACAAGATTGATCTAAAAGTGAGTAGTGTTCCACCCGATGAACCACTTTTTGCAAAGAAATAAGTAGGTTTCCATTTTATTACCCGTTTGTTATAACTGACATTCCGCACCTAATAAAATATATATGTTTTTCATACGATTTTAGTGTAAAAAGTATACGATGCGTAATTATTAGGCGACGCTATTTAAAATCTGATGCCATTTTTACTGAAAATCAACTCAGATTTTAAATCTCAGCTTTATGTGCGGAACGTCAGTTATAAGCAATATCTATCCTTCTGTTAACAAGCTTGAGCTAAAAGTGAGTAGCTATCCACCTGATTAACCAGTTTATGCTAATAAGTGAGTAGATTTCCACTCTATTACCCGTTTCTTCTAAGGAATGAGTCCCTCCATCTGTTAACACGTTTGAGCTGAAAGTGAGTAGCGTTCCACCCTATAAACCAGTTTTTGCTAATAAGCGAGTAGGTTTCCACTCTATTACAGTTGGTTTCTAGAAACATCCTTTCATCTATCAACAAGGTTGAGCTATAAGTGAGTAGCGGTCCATCCAATTAACTCTTTTATGCTAATAAGTGAGTAAGTTTCCACTCTATTACCAGTTCGTTCTTAGAAAAATCCCTTCCATTTGTTAACAAGTTTGAGCTAAAAGTGAGTAGTGTTCCACTCGATTAAACAGTTTTTGCTAAGAAGTGAGTAGATTTCCACTCTATTGCCATTATGTTCTAAGGAATGAGCCCCTCCACCTGTTTACAAGTTTGTGCTAAAAGTGAGTAGCGTTCCATCCTTTTAACCACTTTTTATTAAAAAGTGAGTACCTTTCCATGTTATTTACCAGTTTATGCTAAAAATTGAAAATCTCTCTCGCTTTTTGCCGCTTTCTTCTAATAAGTATTCAATATCCAGTTAGCCCATAGACGTGTGTACATTTCATGTCATTAATTAACCAGTATTTATATTTGGCTCTGTTCCATATTATTGTTGTCCCTTATTTTGATTTTTGCTACAGGCCTTTTATTACATGCTTTCCAGTGATCTTTAAGTCGATTTTTTAAAATGCACTTAAAACATGTAAATCAATAAATTACCGTGGTAACAACAATGTTATGGAACAGAGCCTTATATTTATTGGTGCGTTACCTGTCGTCAGTTGTTAATAAATGATATTTTTAAATAGAGTCTTGAAGCTGACGCGCAGTCGTGTATGGAATTCATTGAAATGTATGTTAATAAATCAATTGAATTTTTGGTCAAATTTCGATTATCTAAAAAGTCTCGCTATTTTTTTTAATGGTAAATTAACGGGCTGTATTTCTCTAATTCGACATTTAATTGATTTTTTGCAACTCTACATGTTATTTGGGGTAGTACTAATTTGCTGCTGTGCTTGTCTAGGAAAAATTTTTTACCATTAAGAACGTCTATATATCATTAATAAAGGTAATACCCAGGATATAAATATTAGGTGTAGGTAATTAGACGCTTTTTTGCCTGGTTTTAGAGACATTAATAATCCCTAAATTATTAAAAGTGATTAAGAGATCCCAATATTTAAAAGATCTCTATAGGTTATCACACACATAAATTATTCAATATTTTCTAATAGTAATTTAAAATCAGAAAGCAATTGGTCCTTGCCCCCCTCCCCTATTGTAATAAAGAGTCCTTTTCCTATTTTTGTATTTGAAACAATATATGCATTATCGCCTACTTTTTTCTGAACATTGACTCTAAAGATAGTGTTCTTTCCTTTGTCCGATAGTTCTTTAAGCATTATTGTTTTAAGATTTTCATAAGTTAAAACTGAACAATTTCTCATTCGAGACAGTATTTCATCTTTGGCTTCGTTATTTAGGGCCTTCCATCGTTTTTGCATCTTTATTGCTGGTTTGTATTCAACCTTATATTTTTCAGTTAAAGGCATTAAATCTTCAATCAGATCTAGCGGAAGTTTTACTATATCTACAATTTGAGTGACCCATGCTCTGTCACCTGTTAGTAATCTAGCCAAATCAGCACGTGTTTTAGCTACCGGTGTATCCCCTTCCAGCATTTTTTTATAGGCTTTTGCCACAGAGAAAACATGAGGTTTTAAATTACCTTCATTTTCCAGTAAAGCCAATTGTTTAGCGTCATCTACAGGGCAGTCCCAAAGCTCAGTTACTTGAAATGGTTTTCTTACGGTTATACAAGCTTTTCTCCTTCTACTGCCGGTGATAACATCAATTACATCATCATTGCGTAATACGATTGCAGCAGTCATATTCGTACCTGTTGACAATATTGATGTTTTTATATCATCGATAGGCGGATCTTCGCCATGGCGCGGGTTATGTATCCAAACCCTTGTATCATTTTCAGGATCCATTATTAGGTATGTTCTACATGGTACCGTTCTACCAGACGGTAAAGAATATGTACTAGTAAACCCTGCTTCTGATGGGTTAATATTCAAATCTATATTTACCCCCTTAATCGTAGCATCAGTATCTTTCCCTTTTGTCTGAAATTCTCCAGATATTTGTTCTGATATATCTGGGGGTGATATTAAGTTTTCATTTTCTGTTGAGTCTTTGTTTCCTAAATGATAATGACCAGATAACTTTTCAATAGCAGCCTGTTGAATGGATGTCTTATTTCTATTTCCTAATGCTTTAGCTTTTTTAAGTAAATTTGCCATAATTATGAAACCCTTTTAAAGATATCTGCCAATACTAGTTTTAGGTTGATCCCAGCATTTTCATATGACTTATCCATTTTGTTATTGTAAACCTCCATCATTGTTATACCAGCATGCCAAACATCTCTAAATTTGGCATCATGTTTTAGAATCTTTTTCGGACAGAGATTTAAACCAGATTGTTGTATTAAACTAATTAGATTTCTTTCTAATGGCCCATAGTTTTTCTTAATATTGTTAATTAAAATAACATAATCCAGTTCACCTTCCCTTTCATCAATAATAGGCAATATCTTTTCTTGAATTACTTTTATGGTGGGACGTACACTTTTCTCGTCCATCATTACAGGTAAAACCACTAAATCGGCTTCATACATCAAGTTTTTATCTAACTGGTCAAAATCACCATGACAATCAATAATTACATAATCATATTTTTCACCATTTCTTAATGATTTTATTAGCCTATCTATGTTTGATTGAACATGACCTGTGACCTCTGGGAATGGCATATCATGCTTTGTTTCTCTATCGTAAGCATAATCTAGTAAAGAAGCGTTTATATCAGTGTCTATTACTAAGACTCTTCCCGAAAGGTTTTCTGAGGCAAATATAGCAGCTTCAGATGTTATTGTGGTTTTACCAACACCACCTTTAGTATTAAAAAAGGCTATTGTTTTCATAATAAACTCCAAATGTTTTATTTATTATATGTGATAAAAATACTATGTAAACAATTTAATATGTTTTAGTTGGATATATATTTATATATCCAAATATTCTATATCTTTTGTGTTGCCCCGGACAACAGTGCAACGTACTTACCTGAAGTGTTGTCCTGGACAACAGATCCAAGTTCAAATCAGAGTGTTGTCTCGGACAACAGGTTCAAGTTCAAACTAGAAGTGTTGTCTCGGATAACAGTGCTAAGTTCTCATCAGAAGTGTTGTCCCGGACAACAGATCCAAGTTCTCATCAGAAGTGTTGTCCCTGACAAAAGATCCAAGTTCTCACCAGA
>JABSOI010000175.1 GCA_013216015.1 Alteromonadaceae bacterium
CTCATTTATTTTCAGTAACCTATTGATCACAAATAGATCTTTTTATATTTTCGTCGAACGAAAGGATCTACACCCAATTATATTCACTGTTAATTTACAAAACTGTTTAATTTAGACCCGTTTGCCCTGCCCTTTTTAAATGTTCTAATCTATTAAGAAATGCCTCAGATAACAGCTCTGCTTTAAAAAAACGTTCAATATCTTGTAATGTTCGTTCTTCTTCTTTAAAAACAATCGGCAAGTAATATGATATTTTTTCAATTAATGATTTAATATCTTCCATTGATAAATGTCGGGTAATAGCACAGCGTAAACCTGCCCCTTTCATTGGCACCGCTGGAAACATATCGAAATTAACGAAAAAACCGTCGTTAAATAATTTCTCAACCATGTTATACATGATCCGATGCAATCCGAGTCCAATATATCGAATAGGTACTGTAGTGTTTGAAATTAAGGGTAATTGATATACATCACATAACTCATTGAAATATTCTATTCTTTCTTGAAGTTCAGCTTGCATGGTATGAATTTCATCTGAAAGATGTATTTTTGCAGACGCTATTAATGCTCCTAAGTTAGCCGGTTGTAGAGACCCGCCGAAAATCATAGGACCACCACAGGTACGTACTTTACATCTGAGTTCTTCATTAGGAAATATTATTCCGGCCCCACCAACACCAAAAGATTTTGCCAACGAAACGGCTACAACCATTTTGGGATGAATATCACCTTGACCCAACACAGATCCTCTACCGTGTTTTCCGGTCCAACTGGCACCATGAGCATCATCAATATACACATGAAAAGAACTATAAGTGTCTAATAAGGTTTTGAGCGTTTTAACTGGCGTTGCATCACCATACATGCTGTAAACACCATCCGCAAAATACCAGATCCTATAATATTGATGCCTATATTGTTTAATCTGCTCTTCTAAAAATTCCATATCATTGTGAGGTGCAATACGAACAGGAATACCACGAATTTTCAACAAACTACTTGCTGCTTGAATACTGGCATGCACCTGATTATCCATAATAACTAAATCAGAATCATTAATGATTGTCGGGAGTGCACTTTGATGCCCTAAAGTTGTTGTAGCTACAACCAATGTCGGAGCACCAAACAAAGTTGTCAGCAAACTTTCTAATTCTTTATAAAGGCCACAAGAAATATATGCCCTTGATGTTGAAAATTGTGTTCCGTATCGATCAATTGCATCATGAGCCCCTTGCTTTAAACGGTCATCTAACTCCAGTCCCAAATAACTACAGGAACCAAAATTAATCATTTCTTTATCATTTACTATTATTGTTCTGCCAGTATGACTTTCATCCTCGGTAAATAAATGGAAAAGTTTTCTTTGAATAACTTGTGAAAAAGTTGCATCAATAGCTTCTACTAATTTATTCATTTTCATGATTTATTCCTCTATTGATCTTTTACCTGATCAGATAATTCTTTCATCATAAAACTTTGTGCTAAATTGGTTTTACGCACTTAGTCATTGCATTAATATTTGGTACTTTTGCAAACGGCATAAAATTGAATCAAATTCAAATTCAAGACAAAATCTGAAATGAATCCAGAATAAAAATATATTGCAGGGAGAAATCAGTACCCGAAAAGAGCACTAAATCTTTCGACGAATAAAATGAGAGAGGCAAAATAACAAATAGAAATAATTTAAAGGAAACTGCTTATGATATTGAAAATTTATGTTAGTTCTTGAATGAATCATAATGAGCAATCCACCCGTTCTAGACGGGAAATACAACCACAAAACTCACACTTAAAAAAACAGCGCCCCGAGGCAAGAAAACAAAATGCCAAAATAACCACCGCGCGTACCACACTTATTTTGTGGCGAAGACAACAGGTCGACTTCCGATTATACTCTCAGGTAAACACCTAGTCAAATCACCGATGAACGTGTATAAAAGTGATAACTTAAACAAGTCTGATAATGTTACAAGTTATCATCCATCTACCATCGTCCGTGATTGTTTTGGTTTTAAAATATACATCCTTACGCTATGATTTATCACGTCAATAACTAATTAAAACAATTAAGGAAATTAAAACGGACACCCAAAGTTAAAAAATATCATTTAAACGCCAAAATCCAGTGTGACATTTAACAACATACTGACCAAGCGGTTACGTCGGTCCGACCCCATTCAGAGGCTGGGTTTGAGCGCGTAGAATGGGTAAGCCAAAGGCGTAACCCATCAAAACATCAGCTTTCAACAGTATTATCAGATAGTTGCGTTATACAAAGTGATGTACTACCCCGTTGGCTAACCCATCCTAAACTTAACAATCACCTAGCAATCACCTAGCAATCACCTAGCAATCAAAGAGTAATATAAAGTCAGGAAATTGAACGAGCACAATCAATATAAATATTTCAAAGCTTGAGTGAAGGATTACGCCATACGGCTAACCCATCCGGATATTTACCCTGGCTATATTGGAGGAAATATGGAAAGTAATAAAAGTGATAAAAGTGATGTATTTAAGTACACACAGTTAGTTATAAATATGCTGGAATTGTGGCAATCCACACCCAACAAGTTTTCTATTAGTGAGCAGATTCAGAGAATAGTAATACAACTTGATGAATACGATAACAACAGTTCTGAAATAGGTAATTTCACCGAATGGGCTGGAGAATCAGGACAGTATGATAGTTATGATGGATTTATATCTGAATTAGGAGCGCTGATGCTCAGAAGAATGCACTATAATCCAGACGAATTAGTGGCTTCAATCCAGGAGGTTATTCTTTCTCCAGGTCTAGAGGATAATGTGGTAGAAATAATGCAGCAGGCGGGATTCGCACGTATTGCATATTCAATACGGTCAGCACGCAATGATTCGTTTAATGAAAGTGATACCGAACAAATGGCGATGCAACCACCAACTAGTCTTCTAATGCAACCACGACAAGGAAGCAGAAGAAATGAAGAAGAACTAGGTAAGTACGAAGAAGAAAAATATGAAGCTGATGGTAGTATCCACTTTAAAGTACCGACCCCAATAATAACCAATGCACAAAGGTTCAGAAGTAACACACCAACGATTCCAGATATGCAGCAAGCTCTACAATCACCAATACAGCCAATACAACCACCAGTAGAGATAATACAACCAAGAAGACGAACAGCAGTTGTACCACCACAGGCACGAAACAGAGGCGTGTTTAAAATTACATACAAACTTGGGAAAAAAGAACTCAGGTACAACAGACACCGCTAGCTTATAACAGGAGCATAAACCATCACAAAGAATCACAAACGATTCCGTTAATACTGATCAACAGGATAATCACATACTCCTTCTTGATGAATAACTTTTAATATACTGATTTGTGTGGCATCAGGGATGCCAGTTACCATAAACACCTTTTGTTATTGCATCATCAATACTTTGCAGTTCACACTTAAATACATCGCCAGTAATTGGTGCGCCGGCAACCATTCGAGAGTTACTATAAATTTTATAATCTTGAGTACAGGCACCGTCAGGTTTGTCATTTAAAATGCCATCCCAAACATCTTCCCCCCTATGGCGAATGGTATTGTCACTGTTCCAACATGCATCTACGGCATTTACAGGTTTATTTTGGCCTACTGTTTTACCGGGATTCATTTTTATATTGTTAATCCAATGGTCAAGCACTTCTAATGCTTGCATAGTAGGATTTATATACTTGTTTACACCTAAATCAGCAAACCAAATAAGTTGATTACTTGCATCACCATCAAAATTAATAAGACGTTGGCGCGCTGCAAAAAATTGATGCGTATTGTGCATATCAAGGGCTTCTTCAAGATAATGACGTAAATCGATAACAGGAATTTGAATATTACCCCGGTTTACTATTCCATGTTCAATAGAGCTTTCAATCGCACCTGAATCTGCTGCTGCTCTGGGTGCTGGTGTTCTCCTGTTGGTGAAAGCGTTGTATCGGTAGTAAGGTTCATATTACGCATACTCCAGGGATCTATTTGGTTTGGCCAAATATCAGGGAAAGAATTTTGAGAAAAATCTACAGCATCACATGCTTCTGGTAAGTATGGGCAAACTTCTTGAATAAAGTCTGCTTCTTGTTTCCAGGAACCTACATTCCAGTTTAAGTCTAAAAATTCTTCAGGCGTAATATTACCGTCAACAAGTGCTTTTAAACCGTATTGAACACCAATATTATCCCATGACCGATTAGCATATCCATCTTCATTCATACCATAAATATTTACGGAATCTTGATAAAAAGTCCAATGATTACTCGCCTGAACATCAGGCGTTACTCCAGTGGCTGTGCCATATGTTGGATTGATCACCAAGGGTGTTAAGCTATTCCAATTGTTGCCACATTCGCTATTACCAGAAGACAACCAAGGCATAGCACCGCTATCAACTAATGGGTTGGGGAAATTATTTCTGGCATTCAACCCTTCCAGTAATGTACGTTGTTCCCAATCAGCCCAATGCGAAGCCGGATTTGCAATAAGTTGAAAATCTATCCAGCGCTCAATTAAACAACAATCAGCCCCGTTGGTAATTTGAGATACCTGATCGGTGTAAGCGTATTGAGGCACAATTGCGTCAAGCAAACCCGGGTGGTTTTGTGCGTAAATATATTGTTGAATTCCACCGCCTGAACTACCTACCGATACGGTATAATCAGGTAGGGCATATTTAGAAACAAAATGGTCTTTCACCATAATAGCGGTTTCACCGCCCAGTTCTAAATTATAATGTGTAGCAGTTGCGGTGCCCGTTGAATAAATAATGGCATAACCAGCAGCTAAAACTTCAGCATTTAAACCATGAGATTCACTATATTTACCTTGCTTAAAACCAATGCCGACACCCCCTTGAAAAGAATAAAGTAAGTGTTTATTCCACGCAGAAAAATCAGGTATTTCTTTATGTTGAGTTTCAGGAGACAACATAGCTACCGAATAAATAAAACGATTAATTGTGCCGCGCTCCCATCGCACAATAAAATCAACCACTTTGCCGTCACTTGTTTGAGTGGTGGTTATGTCCAGCGGACGTTCCTCTTCTGGGATGTATGGCTTAAGGCCTTGCGTCGATAAATATAAAAAACTAATTACCGTATCGGTCATACAGTCTTCATCAGCAGGAGATAAGCCAATTTCAGCCAGTTTTTCAGCAATACAATAAAATGGTGTTTGTTTAGGGCCAGAGAACATTGGCCCTGTAATAGAATAGTTAGTGCCCGTCCAGAAACGGGGTCGTAGCGAGGGCGATTCAATGGTGCAATATGAACATTACTAGATATGGGCGTTT
>JABSOI010000176.1 GCA_013216015.1 Alteromonadaceae bacterium
TTTTATGGTTATGCCCCTCCTATTGCATGGAGTAAACCAATACTCATTACAAGCCATGTAGGTCCAACATCCTATAAAATTACTGTAGCACCTAAAGGAGACACAGAAATTTTTTCATGGGTGAGATTTCATGGTAAGAAGAAATGGATTATTTATAAATTTAGAAAATCGGCAAGCTTTACAACCGGAAATTTTGCTGCTCCTATTCGAATTTCATTTAATGGCATTCCATTTGGCTCAGTGGTAACAGGTAATATATGTTAGCTTGAATTTATTCATAGTGTTAATACCTATGCATGTTTTAGTCGTAAACAGTTCAAGACTAATCTTACACGTTTAGCTCGCCGCAGAGCTAAGCGGCATAATGAAACTTTTGAAAAAGCAATGCAATTTTACGTTAACTTTGAAGATGAAAAATCCAACTTGCCTTTTATAAACATAAATAGTTTATCAAAAGGGAGGACGTTTAAGCTTTTCATCGGTCGTGAACTCATTGAACAATCACAAGTTGGTGAATTCACTTGTTATGGTTTGAGTAAAACTAACGCTACTATTCCTTGGTTTTAATTTCTTCGATTATAAGTGCCTATCGTTTATGACGTTAACTTTATTAATCTTTGTGGCTCTATGATACCACCTTCTCCCCTAACGGAGACAGGGGGGACACTACCTATATTTTCGGGTTAAATGAGTTACACATTTGTAATCATAAGTTCAATGTTAGACCAAATATTTGTAGTTCATTATAGAATAAAAATCAATTGTTACAGGACTGCATATTTTATGAATACCCAAAAAAAGTCGCTGTTTAAAATATCCCTAAATATTATACAGTTACAAGCACACTAAAATTATAGGTTATAAGGCTAAAAATATACCAGTTAATTGTTGTAACTAGTTTTTTTGCTGATATTCTATTGTTCACTGCCGCACAGGCAGCTTAGAAAATTACTACAGGTTATAGACTTAACTTTACCGCGTTCACTGCCGCACAGGCAGCTTAGAAAAGACAGCTGCACAGATTACATTTTAGTCGATTGTTCACTGCCGCACAGGCAGCTTAGAAAATGCTGCGGTAAAAAAGCAAACTCAGACATAGGTTCACTGCCGCACAGGCAGCTTAGAAAATGTCGGACGTTTGCCATTCTTGAGTTACGTCGTTCACTGCCGCACAGGCAGCTTAGAAATAAAGTTAACTAACGGTAAAGGTGATTTGATTAGTTCACTGCCGCACAGGCAGCTTAGAAAAGTCACAGACATAACAGTATTCACATTTGAATGTTCACTGCCGCACAGGCAGCTTAGAAAAATGATCAACAAAAAGCAGGATCATGTAATTAGTTCACTGCCGCACAGGCAGCTTAGAAAGTACCAAACTTTTCGAACACGCTCGGGCGATAGTTCACTGCCGCACAGGCAGCTTAGAAAGCATTGGCTGCGACGAGCTTCGCCATTAAGGCGTTCACTGCCGCACAGGCAGCTTAGAAATGTAATCGCAGGTAGGGGTTAGTTCCACATAGCACTGGTTTGTATTCATGATGCTCTACAAGCCTTTACAATAAAGGGATGTAGTTAGTTAGTAAAAAACATTTCAATAAAAAATATTTTTGTAATTAACTGATATATAGGTATTTTATATATATTTGTAAATTCAGTTTTGCTGCAACTTAAACGACCGTTTTCTTGGCTCCCCTAAAAAGAGTCAAATTGATGGATAAACTAACCAATTAACTCATCAAATTAAACTATACAAGATTGCAGAGTAGGTTTTATCTTTCTTTGTGATTTTGCACTTAAGCTATATTGTATCAGGCTGTAGCTGTTAACGGTGACAAATGGGGGGCTATATGGAATTAACCCGTTATTGGAAATTCTGAATTTCGATATTAAGATAATGTTATTATTGTTCAATACGTTACTAGATTTACAATTAATTAAATATCAACAGGTAAGTCGCTGAAAGGCATATATACTAAGGGATACAGCCTATCATGATAACAAACCAGTGCTATGTGGAATTAACCCCTTATCCGAACTAATTCAAAAATTGCGTCTGTCAGAAAAGCTTTATTTAAAAAACGAATGAACTTTAACGTTAACAAAGTGCGCATTGCTGATATTCCAGCTAAAAATATTGCCATATATCTTCTAATGAATTAGCTATTAGCGTAAATCATTTAATGCCGTGTAATGTCCTTTTATATGGAAGTCTGTATAATTTTTTCGATTGTGACTCGTATGACTTCTCTACTGTTCAAGAATGAACTTACTAAAGAACTTGGCACGATATGTAATACCAATTTCAGGCTCGTCTATCCCGGCTTAATTAACAATCCTTATATTTTTCTTGAAGCGTTTACATAACGTGCTTTTTTTGGGCTCATATATCTCGCGGCTCGATATGTAAATTTATAGATGGAGTTGAATGCAAGTAAGATCACTGGTAAACTACTGAAAATATTATAAAATATATGCGCAACCTATTTAAGCCGAAATTGCCGACGTTTTAATTCGAAATGCGCACTAATACACGGTTATCTCTAGTTACGCAAACTATGGAATTGTATCGTATGAAGTCAGAAGCAAATATATATTTTGATGAATCAGGGTTTACTGGAAATAATTTACTTGATAAGCAGCAGAAATTTTTTAGTTATGCATCTGTTGTGAGTGATGATATTGAAGCTAAAGGGTTAGTTGAACATATAATCCGCAAATACAAAATTCAGAATGGCGAAATTAAAGGTGGTAACTTAGTCAAAAATCGCAAAGGACGACGCGCTATTGACGAAATAATAGAAGCTATGAAAGGACGAATAAAAGTTTCTATTTCAAATAAAAAATATGCGTTAGCAGGAAAATTTTTTGAATATATATTTGAACCTTCTCTTCAAAGAAATAGCATGCTTTTCTATAGTACTAATTTTCACAAATTTGTAAGTACGATTTTATATGTAGAATTAACATCTCGTGGTGCAATGGCTGAAGAAATATTTGAAGACTTTGAAAACTTGATGCGAAGTGGTGATTTTGATGGTCTAAAGGCTTTATTCACAGCAACAAAAAATCCTGATATGTCACCAGTTTTAGAATTAATCTTTGATTTTGCAATAATGAATAAAGATGCAATTGTTGATGAATTAGAAGGCTATGCAGGTGAAGGTGCTGGGAAATGGGTTCTTGATCTAACTAACACCGCATTATTTAGTATTCTTGCTCAATGGGGAATGGAATATAGTGAATTAACCGCATATTGTGATAACTCTAAACCTTTAGATCACGACCAGCAGCTTTTTAATGCAATGGTCGGTAACACTTCCAAAAAATTTACTAGAATTGCTGGTTTTGATAATCCAATTTCATTCAACCTAAAAGAACCTCTCAACTTAGTTGACTCAAAAAATGTTTATGGAATCCAATTAGCAGATGCCGTAGCCGCAGCATTTGTATATGCATGTGATAGTAGTAATCAGGATGAATATGCGACTAAATGGCGTTCAATCATTGAAGACGTTGTAATTTATGGTAGCGTATTTCCAGACTTTGACCATATAGATCTAAGTAAATTAGAAGTTCAGAGGAACTATGTAGTTCTTCAAGAGTTAGTTGATCGCAGTACAAAAGATCAGTGTTTACTTGAAGGTATGCCTGATTTTATGGCACATATTTCTCATCAATTACAAGTAAATCCGATGTTTTAAAATAAGACATAACAAGAAAATCAACAAGGACTAAAACAGTGGTCTGTTCGCTCTGCTCCATTTTAGCCCACAATTTTTAGCCTGTTATTCAGGTGTTATAGTTTTTTCGTTTTTCCAATGCTTTGGCGGTAACATGTGTGATTTTGACTCTAATAATAAAAGTAGGATAGGTGCTTTCCTCTCACTGAAAGACAAGTGTTTTTATCATGAATCAGAAAGGTTGGGAATAAGATTCCATATCAATAATAATAATCTTCCATTTATATATTTCAGTAGCTTTTTTTCTCATATGAGGGATGTTTGTGATCTATCTATATTATTCTTAATTAATGAGGAAATATCTAATGGTGTAGGGAGAAAGCCTTATCCAAAATTAATAGAAGAGGTCATGGCGGAAGGGTTTTATAGTAATAAAATAACCGTTAATAATGAGGTGGTAATTTTTGATAATATTAAAGTAAAATTCACCTTAGAAGAGAATAAAGAGTTACTTGTTAATAAATTTAACGGTATGTTGGGAAGTCAAATTTTAGATTTTCAAGTTTCTGCTTTCTCTTCTTTTGAATTTTGGATTTCAAAGCTATATGAAACCCATAAAGACGAATTTGAATCAGACTTAATTAATAGTCGTGAATTAAAATATATTTCGTTAATTGAAAAGCATCAAAATGCTTCCGAATCAGATAAAAACAAAATATTGCAGAAAATAATTAAACTGCCAGGTGGCTTTTTTTCGTTTCCTGATAAAATAAACAGTATATTTAAAATTATTGATAAAGATAAATATCGGAGAAATATTAATCGGGACAAAGAGATTGTCAGCTTTCTTAGAGCCAATAGAAATACAGTTCATAATGGAGGCGTGCATAAAGGAAAGACTCAGACACTTTCGTATAATAGTAAAGTATTTAAACTTGAGCCTGACAAACCAGCATACAATGAAAATTATAACGATCTAATTGCTCTTATTGGTGAACTTGTTGATATTTACTCTGAAATATTATATTCATTAGAAAGTATGACTCCTGACCTTTATTGTGAAGGGCAATATAAGCCTCGCCCACTTAACTTAGTTCGTATTGCCAGTAAAGAGTATGCAAGCGAGGAAATTGAGCCTGCAATTAAAGATGAGATAATACTGTCATTATTCATTGAAGCAGGTATAAATGAAGAAAAGTCTCAACGACTTCTTCAAAACTTAAAGGGTTTATCTAGCAACACCGAGCAGGAAGTAGGATTACTTACCTTGCTTAGCTGTGATTTAGTATGATTTTAGTTCAAAACTATAACAGACAAGGATAAGTCGCGCGAAGCCGCGACCTATCCAGTTGTTGAACAAATCCGGTCTAGAATGTGACAACTCTATATAGAAGATATATCAATTTTTATCAGATGTGATAACAAGGTTTTTCACCTTGTTTTTTTTTGACACCTTTTAGTAGGTGATAGTTATCCTCGCCAGTATTGACGATAAAAATAAATCTATTAATTCATGGTGTTATAATACCCTCCATATTTTGTGAATTTCAGGGTTTTAGTTTTATCCTGCGACTAACCATAACCTTTTTTAGGTAAAATAAAGCCCACTATGAT
>JABSOI010000177.1 GCA_013216015.1 Alteromonadaceae bacterium
GCTGATGAGGCTAATGATAGCCAAAATAAAGCGGCATAATTAAAGTAAATCATTGCAACTATATTGACAGCTTCCGGTGATATATCAGTATGATTTAAATTATTTACAAAATAATCTTTTATATATGGTAAGTCAGCCAGTGCAATTTCTTTGACTTCGTACTTAAAATGGGAAAAATATTCTTGGAAGACCGCTTGAGCATTATCCTTATATTTTACGATATTTAGTAAACCGGATAAATGTTCAAACAGTTTTTTTCTTAACGGTCTAAGATAATCATCAGGAGATAATTTAAAGGTAATCATACTTAGAGAATCACCACCACGAGCCCATTGATATTCTGTATGTTCAACTTTTAAATAATATTCAGCAACCAACATAAATAATCGAGTAAACAGGTAATTTCCCCCATTATTCATTCGCTCTATTAGTGTATTAACAATATGAATTTGGATGAGATAACCATAACGTTGATCTTTTGGCTTAAAATTATATTTATCTTTAAGTTCTCTAATGATGTGACCAAGTGATTGTTTATCTTTTTCTAGATAATTAAGAAGTAGGTCAAAAGACAATTTAAATTCTTTGTTTTTGTAATTTCTAAAATTACTTAATAAACTAACTAAAGATGATTCATCAGGTCCGTCTTTGGCTTCTTCAAATATTTCATTTTCCCAAACAATGTCTACTTGTTGTATTTCAGAAATTGCTTTATTTGCAAAGATTAAAGTTTCTGTTGGCAATGCAAACCAAAAAGAGTTCAAAAACTTAATTGAGTCACTTTGTTTTTCGGCCCGAGAAATAGCATCAAAAATATCTTTTATTTCACCTCTTATTTCTTTAACTATTTTCATTTGATCAAATGCATTAATAACAGGATTTAAGGCATCTACAATTGTTCGCTTGAAGTCAGGATAAAAATCACTAACAATCAAAGAAAAAGGGATGATTTTCTTCTCAAATACAGATAAATAAAAGAAGTAAGTAGATAAAACTTGATCAGAAATTCTTACCACTTCATCTTCATACATATCTACAAGTTCATTTTTATGTAGAATCCCAACAAGTTCCCAAAACTCCTCAGATTGTATGCCAAATATGTTTTGCACCCAGGCCATTTGAGATTCATTTAATTTATCAATTTTTCGTAAAAAAGCGATAGCGCAAGCAGTGGTTCTGTCGCATCTTGAGTATTTTACTGTTTTTAGCTTTTTTAACCTGTTGATTTTATAATTTTTAAATTTAACATTTTTGGCTAAAAAAGCAAGATGCGACAGAACCAGCGAGCGCACTAAAAACCAAACATCAGTAACTGGTCATTTTATTCAAAGATAGTTTTTATGTTGACAATGCCGGTTAAAAAATATACTATTTATATTTACTTTATGGGTATACATACTCATAGCGAGCAGCGGTAATTAACATGGATGTTAACGAAAATCACCCTATTTCTTATGGGCAAATAACGGACTATCACTTATCTAACAACAAAAATACCAATTTAAATGTTGTCTTAACATACGGCATCTTCATGTCGATATTATTCAGTATTGCGAATATTCAATATTATTTGAACATTGGAAAAAGTTATATCTCAGGGGTTGTTCTGCTGAGCATTGTTGAGTTTTTAATATTATCAGTTTTAACTTAATCCCAGTTTCTTATTTGTACGGATAGTGATCTTGATACCTTACAGTGATGAATTTACATGTAAATGTGTTGGGTCAATTATATGAATTGGGCAGCTAGTGTTTTTATTGTTGGCGTTAGTATTTTTTTGCCTGACGTTAGTATACAAGCTAAAGATTTGTTTTTTGTCCGGCCAATAAGGCTTGTCAACTAGCCAATAATGCCCTTAAAAACGTGGTGAATTAGTCAGTGATAAAACACAAGACACGACATCAGTTTGTAACCGTAAAGATAGTACTATTTGAAAAATTATAACAAAAATAGTCGGACCTTTAAACAAGGTACCAGTTTGATTAATGTGCAAGCCCAGTATGTAGTGATGACACTCAATGTGAGTAGACATTTTATGTGTTGGAAGGACTTGAGCCTTCAGTTTTTGTTAATAACGAGTAAGTAATCGTGGAGATTAAATAATGGATAAACAAATTTATCTAGTAGGCGTATCTATTTCAATTTTTTGGTTTGGAATTTCATACATTTTAAGCGGACAGTTAACTTCTGAGACAAAAGACAGACATGATATTGTGGCCGCAACAGTAGTGACACAAAAGACTAACAGCGAGATTGACAAATTAATTGATAAAGTACAGGAGCCGAGGAACATTGTAGTCAGTAAAATCAAAACTAATGAGGATTTTACCAGCCTTATTGAAAACAATTTACAGGCACAACTGAAAAAAGCAGAAATCAAACGCTAGAAAAGTTCCAAATGTTCTTACCATAACTAAAAGTCGTTATTAGTATTTATCAGAAAATCATTTCGCAGCAAAATAGCAGCATATTGTTAACTTTATTGCTGACTGACCTTATGGAATTTAAATAAGTTATCGACAACCAAAGAATAAATAATGGGCATATAAAGGCGAAATATACATATACAACACTACGTATGTTAATAACGCGGTAAAGGATGATTGCTCAATATGATCTAAGATTCATCTCTGAAGCTTGTGGGTGATTTAACGAGATTCAAAAGATCTGCACAAATTGCTAGCAGAATTAAATACAACTGAATTTGAATACGGACAACAACAATTGGTCAAAGACAAAAGTAAAATAACTCTACAGTCCGAACTCTCTTAAATTCTATCAAAAAACTTTATTTAAATAGACTTGCTGGGTATCCGTTTCATTCACCCAGTGTTTGAATTTTTTTCAACAATACAAATATACCGATCTAAATCTCCTCCATGCATACATTTTGAGTCATACTAATTATGTATAATTTGAAAACTAGCTCATAAAATCGTTGCCACCCTATACTGAATAGTAGATTTTAGTCGCATCGATAAAGGTTTAGTATTAACTTTTCCATCCAAGGTACAAACAAAATCCATCTGGTCCAACATTAACAGAATCGTAAGAACACTCATATCTTATATAATATAGAACATACTATAGCGACTTCCCCCCTCTGTCAGAATGGTTGCAATGAGAGCTTCCGACTTCGTCACGCCCATTTGAACTATGACAAATGCCCACTCAACGATCAAATAGACCTGCCAATTGTCCCATGCCACTGTCTACATTAGCTTGCTCAGTATATCGTGCTGGCATCACTGCAGATTTCCAGCCTCCAGCCTCCTGAATTTTATTCGTAGGTATATTGGCTTCAGCCATAGAAACTGCTCCTCCAACCCGAGGGCTGTGCGCAGAGATCGGGATCAGAACACCGGCTTTTTTGGCAATGCGTTTCAAGGAACGATAGATACTCTTATAATCCAGTTTTTTCATATCTTTAATTCGCGTAGTTGATTCATCATAACGAAGCATACTCGTCCCTTTGGGCGAGATCCCCCTAAATAAAATCCCTTGATTGATTCGGGTCGGATCGTTAGCGTCTTTTTCATTTTTGAATTTTGTTGACGTGTTAGCTTCACTGATATAATTCGCAATATAGGATAGACTGGTTTTGGATATATATCTCCGGGAGCCCTTCCCTTGTTGATCAGTTTTAGAGCGAGGAACCAGCAAGCTTTGTTTACCATGATCGATATGTTTCAGCTGCACAGCAGCGACTTCATCAGCGCGTAATAACCCATCAAACATAAGGTTAATCAACGCGAGATCCCTGATATCAAGGAGCGTGTCGGGGATCACAGTGTCATTGATATGGGTCAATATTTCCAACGTTAATGCCGGCGCTTGTTTGGCGACAATAAAGATATCATGGTCTTGCATTTCGAGTTTGATAAAATCACGCAAATATTCAGATTGCTTGAGTGGATCCGGTAATTGGGCAATTTTCATGAATTTCGACAAGGTAGCCATGCGATGCACAATGGTATTATGGGTCAATTGGGAATGGCACATATCCGTGACATATGCTTTGATGCTCGTCTCCGTCATGCTCATGTCAGACGTTAAGCCGGGCATATTATTGACAAAACAATATTGATAATAGTGTTTTAGATCACTCTTGTAGGCGCGTTGGGTATTTTTCGGTAACCGGGAAAATATATCAGTAAAGTAACGGTTAGCTGCCTCGCGATGCTCGGACGGAACGGCAACGTGTAGATCTGCCAGGCTTAATTCGCTCAATCGGTCTTAACTCCCAAAGCCAGATCACGTTTTCTGTCTTCATAAACACTCAACACTTCGTCGAGCGCTTCCTCAAGCTTGTCAAATTTTTCATTTTGTTGAATATTCTTCAAACGCGTTTTATTACCCTGGGTCAATTGCATTGTGGTGATATCATTTTTCACCCGGGAGCGTTTTTTTTGTGCTTGTCTTGTTGTTGTCATCTGTATGTTTCTTCTGTCACATCATAAGTAGCGAAAGTAAAACCTCAAATTGTCCTATAGGACAGAAAGTCAAGAAACTACTGTGTTTTTATACAATCTACTATACCCCGAATTGATCAGGTTGTCTATTGCGCCCGATAACTATAATTATCAGGCGCAATAGATTTTGATAGTTCAATAAGAACTATCTCAGTTCAACCAGTAACTCTTCATTACTTATATAACTGAGTCCAAAGAATAGATACCAACAGAGGCATAACATCGTGGAAGAAGTAATTTTTTTCTTAGCAAAAATGATTATCATATTTATACAAGAGAAATTCATGTGAGGAAATAATTAGGATCACAAACATTTATACATATTTCATTTAAATGTTCACTAGCCTTCAAGATGCGACCAAATCAAAAATCACAACATCCATGAATGATCTTTATACTAAAAACGCCTACTTTACGACCAAAGGGTATTATTCTTTTTTCTAAGTTAATCGTATATTCGAGGATAGGAGAAAAGGAGTTTTCCTATTCTCAACCACTTCTGTCAATACAACAATTTTTTAAAGGATTTACTAAAGATGTTAGATTTCAATCAAAAAAAATGCATGTCACTATTTATTTTGTTAACGTTCTCGCTTAATAGTTTTGCTGAGAGCTCGCAGCATAACAAATTAGATCAGAGTAAAAAGTCAGGTTCTGTCGCATCTTGAAGACCGTAAGTTTAAAAAATCAAAATATTTGCTAATATTAAGTATTCTACTAATTTGGCTCTGTTGTAGATAATTGTTGTCCCTTCAAATGGAATTAAACTCAACCCTTATATCTAGGACTCTGTGA
>JABSOI010000178.1 GCA_013216015.1 Alteromonadaceae bacterium
AATCACTGGTTGTTTTTCAACCAACATTTTGGATCGTAGATAAACAAAGGGCTATAATTGGGATTTCCTAGGTGTAATAAAAAAAACCCAAATATCTATGAATATTTGGGTTATTTAAAATTGTATCTTTCAACAAGCGATATTGTATCTAAAATAAATATTAAGCAGGCGTAGGTGCTTCTACTTTATCATCTGACACTGTTTCCCAAACTTTGCTTTTCATACTTATAAGCAGGAGCACTATACCAACACCTACACAGAAAATGCTGATTTGAGCATAAAGGCCCGGCATTTCTGCCACATTATTTGGATCAAATTTACCTGCCAATAAGCCAGCAAAAATATTACCTATAGAATAAGTTAATACAAATACGCCCATCATCTGACCGCTAAAACGCCTCGGTGATAATTTACTTACTGCACTGAGTGCTACAGGACTTAAACATAATTCACCAACAGTATGTAGGAAATAAGTCATAATTAACCAATAAGGAGCAACCTTGAGACCCGATGCAGCGAAGTGTGCAGCAAAATACATTACAATAAAACCACTACCCATGATCATTAAACCAAGAGCACATTTAAAACCATATGATGGATTAATCATTCTCTTGCCTAAATTAATCCATAGTGCAGCAAAAAATGGGGTAAGAAGCACTATAAACATAGAGTTTGAAAACTGCATCCAGGCAGTCGGTATTTCAAAAGTGCCGATCATCATATCGGTATAATCTCTGGCAAATAAATTCAGAGATGAACCTGCCTGCTCAAAGCCAGACCAAAAACATGTAGAAGCAACACAAACAAGAAATAAAGCACCAAGTTTCTTTTTCTCATTAGCCGTTAAATTACCAAATTTATATATAGACGCATAATAAACAAGAAACAGTACGAGGAAGGCTATGGCAACATACTCAGCTATAGTCACAGGATTGAGTTCTATATATCCTCTAAGTGCTGAAATAACGAAAGCTGAAAACGCTACAGCAACACCAGCAATCACCAACCAGCTAGTTTTCTTTCCTGACGGAGACAACGGTGATACGGGTTCAGAACCAACACCTTTAAGTTTGTAGGTCGTTAAGCGATATTGAATCAGACCTATAGCCATACCAACAGCAGCACCACCAAAAGCCCAGTGCCAGCTAACTTCTGCCGCTACATAACCAAGTATGAGGTAACCAAAAAATGAGCCTAAGTTGATGCCCAAGTAGTAAATTGCATAACCACCATCAATACGTTCATCTTTAGGTTTATATAATTGACCAACCATAGCCCCAATATTAGGCTTCAATAGACCTGTACCAATAACAACCAGTATCAAACCAACAAAAAAGGTTTCTTCGTATGGAATGGCTAATACTATATGCCCGCACATGATGATTAAACCACCATACCAAACTGCACGTTGTCCACCCAATAACCGATCCGCTATCCAACCACCAGGCAAACCCATAAAATACACAAAGCCTGTATATAAGCCATAAATAGCGGTTGCAGAGGCTACGGTGATTCCTAATCCCTCGTCCTGAAGTGATGCTGTCATAAATAATACTAAAAGTACGCGCATACCGTAATAACTCATGCGCTCCCACATTTCAGTATAAAATAAGGTAGTTAAGCCTCCTGGATGACCGAAAAAGCTCGTATCCAAGTTTTTTTCTAAGATTTTATTCATTAAAATTCTCGATTTTATTATTTACATTTACGCTAAAATAACCAGTCAACTTATAAAAATTATACATTACCGAGATTAGTACTCAGGACAACAACATGAGTATAAAAATTTAAACTCAAATAGTGGTTTAATGTACTCTTTAATATATTTGGTTAGCCTAATTGAAAATTAACAACGCATGTTCAGAAGATATAATAAGCTGAACTTATTCAAATGCATCCTCTGACGTTACCCTGTTACCCTAAATTTTCAACAAACCGCATCTACAACCTCAGTTATTACACAGCTTAGGTTTATAAGTTAACTTTGTTAATAATCACCACAGTAACCGAAATCACTCTTAGGTACAAATAATAAGTGTATAACTTCAATGAACAGAAACACTATAATTATTAGGATCATTATTAAGTACCATTGATATTTATTGGTTCTGAAAATGCTTCCCCCTCAGAAAAATCTAAGGGATATAGCACTAAGATTTGGAAAAAACCAATCAAAAACAACAGATAATAAGAACTTTATTTTTACAAATCGACAATATAATTTACAGTTAATTAACAACAAAGACATTCATTAGCTTCTTATAATTTTTTCATTTACCTAACTAGTGCCCATCCAGAAACGGATGTCTACTGCGGACGTCCCACTGGCACAACCTGAACACCACAAGATAGTGTTATTTAGAATGACTAAACGCCTATATCTTGTAGAGCCCATTTCGTGTCATTGGATCGTCCTCAAAACGACCCTGTTTCTGAACGGGCATTAACTATATTATTTTAGTTTTCCAATAACCTTTACGAAAAAGAACAATAGCTGCAAGCGACATAAAAACATGTGACAGGGCTATCGCCATAAATACACCATCGACACCAAAATCCATGACAACCCCCAGCAAATAAGCAAGTGGCAATTGAAACAACCAGGAACAAACGAACGTAACTTTTGAGGGAGTCACCGTGTCTCCTGCTCCGTTAAATGCTTGCAATAACACCATCCCAATTGCAAACAAAATATAACTGCAGCTAATATAAAGTAAGGCGCTACTCCCATGTTGAATAACAAGTACATCTGTAGAAAATATACCAAGAATAGATTCAGAGAGCATTATAAACATCAAAAAAACAAAAGTCATAAGGATGGCGTTATACCTAGCGACACGCCATACTGCCTGTTCTGCGGCCCGCGACTTGCCAGCTCCTAAATATTGTCCCACTAATGTTGCCGCAGCACTACTTAACCCTGAAGCTGGCAGTTAATATAATCGCATTTAATGTACTGCCAATTGATAACTTCAGCAAACTCAATATAGGTGCTATGTGTATTTTCAAGTGAACTAACCTGATCATGACGCGACTATTACTACTGATTATGTGGTACAGAAGGTAACAAACACCGATCGCCCGACTAATTATTGTCGCGATGGCAGCGCCATCAATTCCCATTGCTGGCACCGGTCCAGACCAAAAATGAGTAACGGATCTATGATCAGGTTTAGTCCATTAGATAATAACAATGCGCGCAAGGTAATTTTCACATCACCAGCACCGCGTAGAATGGCGTTTAACAGGAATAAAAATATAATAGAAGAGGAGCCACCAAACATAATTTCCGTGTAGGTGTGACCATAAGTGACCGTCGAATTTGCCGCTCCCATATATTGCAATATATCAGATGAAAATTTCACACCGGCAAAACTGACAATTAGCGCAAATACCAACCCAATAAATAACGTTTGTCCGGCAATAACATTCGCAGCAGACACATTTTTTTCACCTACTCTACGCGCAACAATAGCCGTTGTTGCAGTTGCCAGACCTAAAATAACGACATAAAAAAACTGAGCGATGCTTCTGTGATACCAACAACAGCAACTGCGTCAGCGCCAAAACTTGCGATATAAAAAATATCGACTACAGACAGTAGTGATGACAGCATCATCTCTATAATTATCGGTACAGCTAACAGCACTACAGCATTTTTAATAGGAATACTTGTAAAATCTACCTGCTCCCTTCCTTTAATGGCCTACTTGAAAAGCGATACCATTGATTGTTTCCCACTAAAATTACTAATAACAAAATGCCTTATTCTTCACCCGATTACGAGTTTGGTTTCAACGAAAAGGCGCAATACTAACACAGAACAATCATACGCCCTTATTAACTTATAAATTAATACACTCTTCAATTGTTCCCTGACAATTAACGGTACATCCACAAAAATCACACTTGAAATTTACTCGCACTTTATACTCACACTAAATGCTCAAACTAAATGCTCAAACTAAATGCTCACACTATAAAGTCACAAAACCTTAACTTTATGAGACATTTTACATCACCTTCTTTTTATAACATTGACGAGAGTAATATCCAGCTATGATGACTAATTCAAATACATTTTGGGTCGATTTTTTTGAAAATAACGAAGAATCTGATGATATAGCCGATGAACTAAGATCAGTAGGAATTAAAAGTAATTTTTTACGCCCCGACTGGAACATAAGTCTTACTCCCTGGGTTTTTCCTGACCATATAATCAAAGAAAAAAAACAATCTTTAAATGAACTTTTTGCGTTGATTCAACGTTTACCTCAAGTATTATTCAACAATGATCTTTTGAAGTTTGCACAAGCTATTGGATATTCTGAACAATCAATCCTGGAACTGATTAACCGCTTTTCACAAAGCAAAGGCTTGTTATCTTGCCGTTGGGACATTTTATGCGGAGCGTCAGGTTGGAAAGTACTGGAAGTGAATGTAGGTGGTGCAAACGGCGGCTTCGCATATGATAGTGTTCAACAAATTTACGATCGGATATTATCACAACAAGATGATTGTACAATTAAAGAAATTTGGCAATCTCCATACGAACACATTGCATCTTATATACGTGACAAACTATCTAAACTCAACAATGCCAAAGTACTGGTGGTTGACGATGATGAACAATTCAGACAACAACCACAACTCGCCCAATGTGCCGCCAATGTTTTATCCGCCCGTCTCAACTTGGATGTCACGGTTACATCAGAACTAGAGCAAATCTCCAGTGAACATGATGGAAACATTATCGTTTTCGAAGTGTTCACTTTACGAGATATTGCACATAGTGGTGTTGAATCCTATCAAGCTTATTTAGATGGTTTAGCTAATGCGAAAATTTGCCCTGTTATCAATTTGCTTGGTGATTTGTATATGAGTAAAGCAATCCTCCCTATACTCAATCAAGCCGTTCGTGACGATGCATTATCAACTGCAGATAAAGCAATCGTCGATGACTTTATCGTTGATTGCTATCTAGTTAACCTGAATTCGGGATAAGCAGCACTTGCTCAATACTTCCTTTTTTCCGATTCTCTGCGTTAAAACAATGATAAATAGCCAGCTTATGTGGACTCCCCCCTGTCAACAACAAAAAACGGTTTTCAAAGAAATAATGCGCGTGCTTATGTA
>JABSOI010000017.1 GCA_013216015.1 Alteromonadaceae bacterium
AACGCCCATATCTAGTAATGTTCATCTTGCACCATTGGATCGCCCTCGCTACGACCCCGTTTCTGGACGGACACTAGTTAAGGTCGCAATATAAGGAGAATCATACGGTGACTCAGTTGGTTTCAGGTAAAATTATACGATGGGGGATTGTTAGTACTGGTCGTATTGCAGAGCAATTTTGTCAGGACATGGTATTTGTACCTAATGGTGAGCTGGTTGCAGTGGCAGCTAGAAAAGATCAGGATGCCAAAAATTTTGCCAGAAAGTTCGATATCCCGAGAGCTTATGAAGGTTATCAAAAGATGTTTGATGATCCTGACATTGATGTGGTTTATGTAGCTACGCCCCATAATATTCATTTTGAAAATGTAGTTGCTGCTTTATCAGCAGGTAAATCGGTGCTTTGTGAAAAGCCAATTACCATCAGTAGTGATGAAATGTTACAACTGTCAACATTAGCAAACGAAAAAGGTTTGTTTTTGATGGAAGCTATGTGGACTTACTTTTTACCCGCAATTATTAAGGCTAAAGCATGGGTAGATGAAGGGAGGATTGGTAAGTTAAAGCACATTAAAGCCGATTTTGGTTACCCTTTACCCTATAGCAGTGAGCGACGGGAATATAATAGCGAACTGTCTGGTGGCTGTTTACTGGAAATGGGAATTTATCCAATAGCAATTGCCTATTATTTTGCTGAAGATATTATCAATAATATACAGGTAAAAGCACATCTTGCCGAAAATGGCGTTGAAGATGATTTGGTTATTCTGGCAGAAAGTGGCGAGGTGAAATTAACTCTAGCTACCTCATTTCAATGTAAGTTACAAAATTGGGCTTATATCATTGGTGATGAAGGATATATTGCTATTCCCAATTTTTGGCGGGCTGATCAATGCACTTTACATAAACTTGATGAAGAAATTGCACATTTCAGCAACCAGCGTACTAGTCTGGGATTTAACTTTGAAGCACAAGCCGTTGGTGAAGCCATTATCAATAATCATTTAGAACACAATGTCATGACTCACCATACCAGTTATTTATTTCAACAAACGATGGAACAGGTCAAAAAGTTAGTTTTTAGCGAGTAGATTGTTCCTGTTTTAACCAAACAACAATAAAAAAAGAAAAGTTAGAGAGTTAGAATATGCGGGAAAATACTTTATTTATCGTCTTAGTTTGCTGTGTGGCTACCATTGGTGGTTTTTTATTTGGTTTTGATAGCGGTGTTATCAATGGCACAGTTGACGGGCTTCAATTAGCTTTTAACTCTGACAGTATTGGTACTGGCTTTAATGTAGCTAGTATGTTGCTTGGTTGTGCTTTTGGCGCCTTTGTTGCCGCACAACTTGCGGATAAATTTGGACGTCGTACCATTTTACTTGTTAGTGCTGTGTTATTTATAGTCAGTGCTTGGGGATCTGGAATATCCACCTCATCTTTTGAGTTTATTCTTTATCGTATTATTGGAGGTATCGCTGTGGGTGCAGCCTCAGTTTTGGCTCCAGCATATATCAGTGAAATTGCTCCTGCAAAATATCGAGGTACTTTGTCATCAGTCCAACAGGTGGCTATCATTTGGGGATTGTTTTCTGCCTTTGTAAGTAATTATTATCTGGCTGATTTGGCTGGCGCTTCTATTTCCCAATTGTGGATGGGTTTTGAAGCATGGCGTTGGATGTTTTGGATAGAACTTTTACCAGCATCATTATTTTTAGTCGCCTTAATATTCATTCCTGAAAGTCCAAGATACTTAGTGTTAAATCAGAAATATACTCAGGCAAAGGCTGTACTGACAAAACTTTATGGTGTAGATGAAGGTAATAAAAAGTTTGATGAAATTCGAGGTTCATTAGCGGGTGACAAGCATCAACCAAAGCTGTCAAATTTGCTGGATGGCAATACCAGAAAGATTAGAAAGATAGTCTGGGTAGGTATTGGTTTAGCGACATTCCAGCAACTTGTAGGTATTAATGTTGTATTCTATTACGGTGCTGTACTTTGGCAAGCCGTTGGCTTTTCTGAATCTGACGCGTTATTAATCAACATCATCAGCGGTGCCGTCAGCATTTTGGCCTGTATTATCACTATGTATTTTATAGATAAAGTTGGTAGGAAGCCCTTCTTGTTGTTTGGTTCGATTGGTATGGCTGCTTCTTTAGCTGGGTTAGTGATAGCGTTTGCTTCGTCAGATGTTGATTTTGATGGTAATTTAATACTTGGTGCAATGGGTACTTTTGCCCTAATTTCTGCCAATGCTTATGTGTTCTTTTTTAATCTCTCCTGGGGGCCTGTAATGTGGGTAATGCTTGGCGAAATGTTTCCAAACAAAATCAGAGGTTCAGGCTTGGCTGTAAGTGGCTTTGCTCAATGGGGAGCAAATTTCGCCATTACAATGACATTCCCAATTTTTCTCAGCACAATTGGTTTAGCTGCTGCCTATGGTTTTTATACTGTTTGCGCTTGTTTTTCTATTGTCTTTGTTTTGAAGTATATTCATGAAACTAAAGGGAAAGAATTAGAGGAAATGCAAGGGTGTGATGATTTTGTCACCGGCCTTAACGAACAATAAATACAATTGCTGATATTTAAGAAAGAAGTTGGTTTTGCATACTTATTTATTCCTCCTTTCTTTATCTATATATTTATCAATCTCTCTCTTTAAGAACTTTAGCCGTTGAGAACTGGTAAAACATATTACGGTAGATACCAATATCGGTAATGTCTTCTGGAGTATCTTTGGGAGCAACTCTGTAATTGGTTGATACTCTATATTGGCCAGTTACAGGTTTAACTTTGTGGTAACAATGTCCGTGAAGTAACACCAGGCTGCCTTTTCTGGGGCTTAAAGTAACGGCTTTGGATTCATCGAAATATTCTGATTGTGCAGGCAAAATACCTGATCTATGAGAACCCGGAACCACCAAGGTTTGTCCACCTGATGTGTGTTCATCAATATCCATGGTATACATCAATCTGTTCATATTAAATTTTCCAGGATCTGTTGGAAAGCAGTCCTGGTGCCAGGCTTGACCTACAGTGCCCTTTTTTGAAAACATCACCATTGAATATTGTTCATACCATCCGTCACCTAAAATCGCCTGGGTTAAAGCGATTAGTTTTTTATCTTCACTAACGGCGTTGAAACAAGTAACACCTTCCCGTTGTGGAAACCAAGGGATGACTTCGACTCCTGATTTTTCGATAAATTCTTCAGTATGCTCAAAATCAGGAGTCATACCAAAATGGTCAATAATTTTTTTGCTGTATTTTTCAACTAAATTGATGTTGAAAAAATTTTCGATAAGGATAAACCCATCTCGCCAAAATAGTTGAGCGTAAGTGTCTATGTCGTTACTATCTCTGTCGCAACTATTTATGTCGTAATGATCAATGTCCATTATTTTGACTCCATCCTTATTGCTCCATTTCAACATATTCAAAATATTGGAAATCAGCATGTTTTGCCTGACCAGAAAGATCCTGACAAGTCATGCCGACAAATGCACCAGTAAAGCAGGGGTGAAACCTAACCGTACTGTTTTCTACATAATCGTCAGATAATATACTCCCATCGAGTACAGGACCTATGCTTTGCCAAACGGGGTTAGTGTCTATTGCTTCAATTGCGAAACAAAATTGTAATTGAGCACCATTAAAATCGGCTTTAAGATAAACTTTTCCTGCTGCGTTTATCTCAATCTTTGTCACCGGTTCTGTTGTATCGTGGTTATCGCAGCTAATAATACTTATGTATCGTTTGTTATCTTCTAAGCCAAAGTCACCACCTGAAATATGTAAATAGTGATAATGGTTAGTATTGTAATAACAAACCAACCCTGCCATTTGTTGAAAATTGTCCGGCATAAATTCTAGTGCTGTTTGTGATACCGTATGGTGAGCTTGTACGCGTCTTGCAACCAAACTTTGCCTATGGCAAGAGCTTAATGATTCACGACCGGTTAATCTTAAAAATCCGCCACGTTTGTTTAGGCTAACCCAATCCTCTGTCATTGGTATGCGTAATGATTGAAAATTAATATCTAGTTTTTTTGATTCGAAATTATCTCGTTCCGGTCGGCTTTTAAATGGGTGGGCAGGTAAATCTGGTGCCTCAATTTCCATTCGTGCCGCTTTATTGCCGTGAGTTGTGTATGGCCAACCGTTTTTATGCCATTCAATTTTTTCTATTGCAGTTTCTCTGCCGGTAATACAGCGACCTAGTTTAGTTAATGGTCTGGCGGTTAAAAATACCGCATACCATTCATCATTTTGAGTTTGAATTAAGTCGCCATGACCTGTTTTTTGCAAATAATTGTCCGGGTCATATTTTGCGGTAATGAATGGGTTGTCTGGATGAACTTCATAAGGGCCGGCTAAAGACTTGGATCGAGCTAGAGACATACAGTGTTCGTAGCTGGTTCCACCTTCCGCAGTTAATAAATAGTAAGTGTTATTTTTTTTATAAAGGTGTGGTCCTTCTGTACGGCCATGTTCAGTTCCATAAAATATGTGTTTTATGGAACCTACGAGTTTTTTCGTTGATTTATTGTATTCCTGTAATATTATGCCGCCAAAAAAAGTGTTGTTTCTATGGTCAAGGATCATATTAACTAAGTAACCTTTCCCATCATCATCGTGAAACAAAGAAGGATCAAAACCGCTGGAATTTAAAAAAATGGGCGCTGACCACGGACCAGAAATATCCTGGGAGGTTACTAAATAGTTTGGAGTGTCTTTCCATTGTCCGTCAAAGCTTTTAACATTGGTATAGACAAGATAAAAAGTACCTTCGTGATAACTTAACTGGGGGGCCCAGACACCACAGGAATCAGGGATACCCAGCATGTCCAGTTGAGACGTTTTGTTTAATATCTGACCAGTCAACCGCCAGTTGACCAGATCTCTGGAATGATGTATTTGTACCCCCGGAAACCATTCAAAGGTTGAGGTGACAATGTAATAGTCATCATCTACTCGTATTATGTTTGGATCTGGGTTGAATCCTTTTAAAATAGGATTGATTATCTTATTCATGATATTTGCTCTGTTGGTACTTCAATTATTTTATAAAGATTAATTCGTGTTAATAATTACTATTTTGAACCCAACGTTCATGGTTATTGACGTGTTCTAACCATTTATTTTTAATGTATTTATTTGCTTGTACTCGGCTGTCCCCCCAGTTCCCTCCATTGCAACCGTTTTGTCCGGCTGGAATGCCTGGTTTGCATTGCCACATTGGTTGAGTTTCCCAATGGGTGTTTATGTAAGCAACAGCTCTGATAATATCTTTATTTTTATCAATAAAATCAAAAAATGGTTGATACCAGGCTTGCCAAATTTGTTCACCTGTAAATGGGGATTGATCATTAAGTTGAATAAAACTGCGGGTAAGAGCACCTGTTCTATAACCTTGGGGAGCTGCTTCAGCGATCATTACCGGTTTGTTATGCTTGCGGGCAAAAGCTAATGTTATTTCCTGGGTATCTGCAGGAGATATTGGTGGTACATAATTCCATTGAGACAAATCCCGATAAAATACCGACATAGAAACCCAATCTACGACATCGTCACCGGGATACCAGTTTTGCAGATGTTGCTTTGAACGAAAATCATAGTTTTCATTACCGTAGCTGTCTGCCCATGCAGCTGTTTGCCATACGGTAGCTATATTATCTGCGTGATTAAGTTTGATTTTTTTTGCAATTCGTTGAAAAGCTAATTTATAATTTTCAGGTGTGTAACAATTCCATGGACCATCAAACTCATAGCCAATTCTCAAGAATACTTTCCGTGGCGCGAGTGATTTAAAATGGTTGATCATTAAGTCAATATTTTGGTCGTATTCACCTTTAGCTATATTTGATTCATGGCTTTCCTGGTTGCAGTTGTCGAAAGCTAAACCTACGGCAAGTACTGCATTTGGTGATTCTTTTAATGTTTTGGAAAAGTCTACATCACCTGCTTTCCAATTTGCAGATTCAAAAACAGCAAACAAAGTTTTAGCTGGGTCTTTATGTTTCATTTGAGTATAAAGCGTAATACCTTCGATGTTATCTTCAGGCACAGCAGAGATATAGGCGCTAATGGTGTCAGAATCTTGCCCTATAAATAACAGCGTCTTACCATCATTAGGGGTTAGTGGTCCTGTGATTATTTGTTTATTAATTTTCTTGTTTGCCGAATTTACATTCGTATCAGCTTTTGGATTAAAGCACACCAAAACTGATAAAAAGCTAATAATACCCATGGATAATGGAATAAATTTCAAAGGTAGCCTCTCATAGTTCATTTTAATAAATCTGTTAGCGTTAACATTTTCTATGTAAAGTTATCAATTGTCAATAACAGTATAAAATTTATTAGTTGAAAGTTGTAAAAGAGTAGGTGACAGATAATCTTGGATCATTGATCTATAAATTAGTATGTATATAAATTAAATATTAAATTTCTTGATTTTAATGGTTTATATCGTAGGTGGGTTGTTTTTTATTCAATTAGTCTTGTTTTTGTGAAAATGTAATGATAGCGTTAACATAGTAAGGTTTGACGTAAGGTGTTAATTATCTCATTCATCGTTAATTTATATGAGTTGGCGGTTTCTATTTATTATCTTTATTAATTAATTGTGAAACAAAATTTCAACTACAAGTCGTTTGAAACTAGCTTAGTGACACAAAGGAATGGTGTTTCATCGGAGTGAATAATATGAGTAAACATACAAAAGCAAAGATAAAAGATGTAGCTGAATTATCTGATGTCTCGATGATGACTGTTTCGAGAGTATTGAATAATGATGACAAAGTGTCAGACAAGACCAGAAAGAAAGTGATGGATGCGGCTGAAACTTTAAATTATCAGCCCAATGTATCTGCGCGGAGACTAGCTAGCAACAAGTCTTTTTTTCTTGGTTTGTTATACGATAATCCAAGTGCTTCCTATGTTAGTCAATTTTTGCTGGGCGTATTAAAACGCTGTAGAGCTAGTGGTTATCATCTGGTTATTGATGAAGTTGATGAAAATATAGAAAGTACGCTAAATTCTGTAAAAGATATTATCAATGTAACTCAGGTAGATGGCATGATTTTGTTGCCCCCTGTCTGTGATAGACGTGAAATACTCGAACTCCTCATCTCAAATAAGATACCTTTTGTCAGGGTATCACCTGATACACAAATTAACTTAGCGCCTTATATTTGTATGGATGATTATCAAGCTGCGTTTGAGTTAACGGAAAAGTTAATTAAGCTAGGGCATAAACAAATTGCCCATATTATTGGGGATATTAAGCAAGGAAGTAGTCGTTTACGATATCAAGGCTATTTAGATGCATTACGATCAAATCAAATTAATATCCCACCTCAATATATTGAACAGGGTAGTTTCACTTATAAGTCAGGGTTAGCAGCCGCCAGTAAATTGCTATCTTTAGAAGAAAGACCAACAGCTATTTTTGCAAGTAATGACGATATGGCTGCCGCGACAATATCTGTGGCCCATATGAAAAAAATAGATGTACCTGATGAACTTACCGTTGTCGGCTTCGATGATACACAAATTGCGACAACAATATGGCCCCGTATTTCCACGGTCAGGCAACCAATTATGGAAATGGCTGATTTGGCGACGAAAATGCTTGTCTCAGGTAAATTTGACGACCTGTCAAAAGTCAAAGCTCATAATTTCAGACATGTTTTAGATTTTGAAATTGTAATAAGAGAATCAAGCCGATCTCTGGTTCCTTGAGGTCTTCGGTGTTGAAGATGAAAATATATTTTTTTGTACAAGATATATAATCTGAGCTTTTTTATAAAAGCTCTATTTTGCAGATTTTACTCTGCTAAGAGGGGATATAAACATGATAAATATAAATACAACAATGAATATCAAGAATTTCCTGGCTATGGTGGCACTAACCTACATATGCGCCAGCCAGGCTTTTGCGGTTGAGAAGCCAGCCATTCCTGTTGATGGTGAACGTTTTTTTATTTTGGGACAAGATCAACAGTCAATCCTGGATTATATGGCTGACAACTCTTTACCTCGACCTCATGGTTTTACCAGCTATACGACTTTAACGCGAGGAGCGACTGAACAAGTAACTAATTACTGTTTTAAGGGACTTGATGGTCTTAAAGATCTTGATAACTACAATTCAGATTCTGCTGAGGGTTGTGCCGATAGTGAACGAAGAAACCAATGGGGCTCTGGTGTACAAAATGCGCAATGGTTGATTGAAACTTATCAACCAGAAGTGGTTTCTATCGGTATGTTTTGCCCGGGTAATAATCAAGCTGTCGGGGTTTACCAAAATGGTAGTCATGATGATCTACTTACTGAATTGGCTGATTTTTTTAAATTATATCAAGACACCCATTTTTTCCTGAGAACTTGTTATGAGTTTAACGGCGATGCTCACGGCCTTAGTTTTGATAGCTTTCGTGGTATTTATAAGCATGTGGTTAGTTATTTAAATTCTCAAGGGGTGACTAATGTCGCCCATGTCTGGCAGTCTGATGCTTATCATGGCACAGGTCGTTCAACCAGCGCGTTAGGAAATATCGAACAAGGTTATTGGCCTGGAATACAATATGTTGATTGGGTTGGGGTTTCTCAATTTAGCAGTGATATAACCGAGGAAGCAAGTATTGCTGAAGCAGAAGGTTTACCTTTGTTTATTGCTGAAGCTACTGTGCATGGTGATTTAGGGGTGCAATATGACTTTTCTTTACCTTTTAATAGCAGCGCGTCGCATGCTCAAGGTCAGAGTAACCCGGTTACAGCGATAAATAATTTAACCTGGTTTACTGATAAAAATGCTGAGATCATGCGTGTTTCGACTAAGGCCTGGCATTACATCAATGCCAATTGGACACAACAGCCACAGTGGGAAAATTCTGCTGATCAGGCGGGTGCTAATTTCTTCAAATATACTAATTCGCAGGTTGAGAAAAGTGCTGAGGTCAAGGCCTATTTCAGTGATTTTGTCTCATCTGCAAATGGTTTTATTCTGGCTGGTGATGGTGGCGGTGATGGCGGGGGTGATGATGTTGAAACTAATAATGGTCCGGTGATTTCTAACTGTACTTTATCCCCCGGTAGTAATATTAATTTAGGTGACGAGCTAAGCTTAAGTTGCGATATTTCAGATGCACCTGAAGGCGTTAATACCGTAGATTTTAGTGTAAATGGTATTAGTTATGCCAGCCAAAGCTCAGGGGAGGCGAGTTATTCATGGTCAGTGGTGAGCACTGATTTACAGCTTGGCAGTAATAGTTTAGTCGTTACAGCAGTAGATAATAGTGGTGCAAGCTCACAAAGTATTCATTCAGTTGAAGTGAGCTCTGGTGAAGTTGTTACTCCTACCGAAGAATTTGGTGCTAGTTATGTAGATGATAACACCATGCGAATTTACCACGTTGATAATGGTTGGAGTGCTGGTTTTCATTACCTATGTGTTAATTCGGATTGCCGAACTACAATCCGTCAGGATGGCTTATTTTATCGGGATGTTTCAGCAGTATTAGGTCAAAGCTATGATATTGAGTTTAAAGTGCAAGATAACGCAATAGGACAATATATTATCAGCAAGCAAGTTACTTTCACCAGCGGTACTACTCCTCCTGTTGAACCGCCTGTAAACAGTGATCCAAGTGTTAGTGTTTCTTTATCTGGTGGAGAGTTAACTGCTGGTGATAATTTAGTGATAAACGCCAGTGCAACAGATACAGATGGCTCAATCGTCAGTGTTGCCTTTTATGTTACTGCGCCAGGTGGCAGTGAGCAGTTACTGGTAGTCGATACAGTAGTTCCTTTTTCTGCAACAGTCACCAGTGTTATTGCCGGTAGTTATCAAATAAGGGTTGTTGCCAGTGATGATGATGGCGCAACAGGACAAGATAGCGCTTCAATCACGGTTAGCCCGGGTGATGTTTCAACACCGGAAGATGAATTTGGGCTTAGTTACGTTAACGATAATACAATGCGTATTTATCATCTTGATAGTGGTTGGACAGGCAGTTGGAACTACTTGTGTGTAAATAGTGATTGTCGAGTGGGTACATGGGGAAATGGCCAGTTTTATCGAGATGTCTCTGGCGTGCTGGGTCAAAGTTATAACCTTGAATTTAAGGTACAAGATAACAGTACAGGCCAATATATAGTGACTAAATTCGGCGTGTTATTCACGCAATAACGCTAATGAACCATTCGTAGTTAGAAAGGGCAGATAACAATAATGACGACCTTAGGGTTGTCATTATTTGTTTCTAGTCGTCAAATACCACCTGTACCAATCTCATTAACTAACCTCATTAAGAAATTGGCATTACTCATATTTATCATCAAAGAATAGATATTTGATATTTTAGAAATACGGATAAATGTTCAATAACTTGAAATAAATCATTTTAACTGCTAGTCTGTTTTTTGGTCGATATGGTAGCGGTAACACGCTTATGTTTGTGAACATTTTCGGGCGTAAGGGGTTAGACATCAGTAATTAATGGCAGGAAGCGAGAGGTTATAAAATTGGAACTGGTTCTAAGTCAATTATTAGAATGTCTATTCATTTCAATATGATCCAGATGAATTCTGGAGATTGATTTGAAGAGATTTTTGTTATTAACTTAATTTATAGGGCGTTACCGAATGTTAAGTTGTCGGTATTAACCTGTGTAGGAAGGAAAATGAAAACAAGAAAAATAAACAGCTGGCTGGCATTGGCATTGATATTTCTTTGTACTGTCAATGCTAGCCAAGCCTTTGCCGATGAACAGGGGATATTTGTTGATGGCAGTACCGCAACCCTGTTTTTTAACGATCAGGGCTGGAATGGCAGTTGGAACTATATGTGTATTAACGCCAACTGTGTTGCCGGCAGTAAAGTAGGTAATCAATGGCAGCGTGAGGTCAGTAGCTTTAATATTGTGATTGGTAATAGCTATGACATTCAACTTAAAGTGCAAGATAACAATACAGGCCAATATATTTCACCTACTTATAATGTGGTCGCTTATGATGCTGGCGGATCAACTCCTCCTCCTGTAAACGTTGCACCAGTAGTTGCTATAGCATCACCAGGAGGGTTAACAGAAGGTGATAGCACCACTATTACCGTAACAGCAACGGATAGCGATGGTACTATCGCAACTGTTGCTTTTTATGTGACAGCACCAGGGGCGAGTGAGCAATACCTTGCCAGTGATTCATCATCACCGTATCAATTTACGATTGCAGATCTTATTGCTGGTACTTATAACGTACGTGCAGTAGCTACAGATGACGATGCTGACACCACTAGCGCGACTAGCAGCTTTGATGTTGCTGACATAGAGGTTCCTGAAGATCCGCAGGATCCGGTTGACCCTCCAACCAGTACTGCTGATTATGGTATAGAGGTTAGCGGCGGTACGGCAACGGTGTTTTTCGAAGATCAGGGGTGGAACGGTAGCTGGAACTATATTTGTGTTTCTGATAATTGTGTTGCCGGTAGTAAATCGGGCACTCGCTGGCAGCGGGATGTGAGTAGCATGAACATTGTTTCAGGTAATACTTATGTTATTCAGCTTAAAATTCAAGACAACAGCACTGGACAATACATTTCACCACAGCATTCTGTAGTGGCAGGTAGTACAGGTAATGAAACGCCACCAGAAGATCCACCGGAAAATCCGCCAACTGAAGGTAATGAAGCGCCAGTGGTAAGTGTTGCTGGTACCGATGGATTAACTGAGGGTGATAATACTACGGTTGTGGTAACGGCTAGTGATAGTGATGGATCTATTGCCAGTGTTGAACTCTTTGTTACTGCGCCGAATATGTCAGAGCAATCGGTAGGTACAGTGATGTCGACGCCATATCAGTTTAACCTGACTAACGTAGTTGCCGGTACATATTTTTTGCGTGCTGTTGCCACTGATAATATTGGCGACCAAGCACAAGCCACTGACTCGTTTTTGGTTAGCGGTGGTGGTGGCGGAACAGGTGGCGGCGGTGGCGGTTCTCCTGATTTTGATCATCTGGACTGGACCTCAAATTCACTAACCGAGCATAATGTTGGTCCTGCACCAAGAGCTAATCCTCCATCAGCGATAGCAACACCAATGAATGGGACTCTACCAACTTCGCATGGATTTGCTTTCGATATAGAGGGTAGTACGTTGACCTGGCGATGGGGAGAATTTATTGTTAAACAAGTCGGTGATTCCGGATTGGAAATGCATTGCTCAGTTGATGATAATGCTACGTTTACTAAGGTTGATGTTATTAATTCTCAGGCGAGTATTCCTTGTCAGGGGGATTACAATTACTTTTTCCGTTATCTGCATCCTAACAAGTTAAATGATGATCCGGGTTCTCAGTGGATTTTCACTGGCTTATTTACAACTGCAGGGTCGCGGGTTGACGTGAATAATTACACTCCATTTGTTGATGGTTCTGCGAACTGGATGAGATTCCGTCATCCTATTACTCAAGACGGTACTACTGCTGCTGTACTTGATGCGCAGCATAACAATGATCGCTTGAGAAATTTAGACAGATATACTATTTGGGTAGAAGATTCGCCAGGTAATGTTCAGTTTAAAGGACAGATTAACGGTAATGTTTTACGTAACGAAGCTATGCGTAGACAAGGTTCGCCAAACGGTCAGCAATTTTTTGCCGCAGGTGTCAGCGGCTTGGGTTGGGGTAACTTGTTTAGCTATGGTCAAGTGATCAGTTTTGAATTTACAGCGGTAGCAGGTGCTACGGGCGCGCAAACGTATAATGATTTCAGTCATTATGTGGTTGGTTGTGGCTGGTGTGGTAAGTATGGTGATCCACGCTTGAACTCGGCAGGTAAAGCTTCAACTAGTCAGGAGTTTTCTGATGCTGGTGGATATATTGACCTTGAGCATAATGCTATCTTCACCCAGCCTTTAGTGACAATCCATAAAGAAGATATGATTGATGACTTCTTACTGGGTCATCACTTGTTCCACGGTGTTGATCCTAATAAAACGCGCTCATCTACCTTTGATGATCCTGATGCACAAATAGGTTCAACCACTTGTGGTAATTGTCATTTCCGCGATGGTCGAGGCTCTGAAATTGTTACTACGGCAAAAGGGCCGCGTATTGCGCCGCCAATTTATGGTCTTTCGTTGCTTGACCATATGGTTGGTAGAGAAGCAGGCTACACATGGGATGGCTCTGTAGCAGAGATTTCTGATCAGGTCAGTAATGCTTTATTGGCAGATCACGGTGTTGATTCAGCAGAGTTGCCGGGTAGAGTAGTTGAGTTGTTGACGAGTTATGTAACAAGCTTAACGGTTCCTTCCCGTAAGCCGGGTTCTTATGATTTACCGGGCGTTACCGAAGGTGATGTGTTATTTAATCAAGTAGGTTGTAGCAGCTGTCATACGCCGGTACAACATACCAGTTCAACGGCACCAACTCATCTGAGAGATTTAGAGATCCGACCGTATTCTGATATGAAGCTACATGATTTGGGTAGCGGTAACTTTAGAACTCCACCGCTTTGGGGCTTAGGTCATAACTTGCATTTGCTTGAGCGAAATAACCGTGCAGTGTTATATATGCATGACGGTTCAGCGACTACATTAGAGCAAGCTATCAGTGCTCATGGTGGTGAAGCACAGGCTGTGATTAATAGTTATAACCAATTGAGTAGTGCGGATAAAACGGCATTGCAAAATTTTGTTAAAACGCTTTAGTTTAGGTTTAGGTTTAGGTTTAGTTTAGTTTAGTTTAGTTTAGTTTAGATTTATTTTAGTTTGCAAGAATGAATCATCAGATCGTGAATTAATAACAAAGTTAGGGTGAAATTAGCCTTAACTTTGTTATTTCTGATCTAGCCTATAATATTACCAATTCACGCATCACGTGGAAGTCCTTTTTCAATAGAACGAATCAAACGCCCGGTCAATCGTTGATTAACTTCAATATATTGCTCTTTAAGTCGTTGTTTATTTGCCTGTTGTTCAATAGCCCAGCTAATATGTTCGGCTACCATGGCTTCTGATTCAGGTAGTTTTTTATTTAGGGCCGCTACAATTTCTTCGTGGTATGGGGCATTTCCTAATGCCACAGCAATGTTTCTTTGCCAGCATTGATAACCAATCCGTCGAATGGGTGAGCCTTCGGTATTATTTAGAAAGCTGTTTTCATCCCATGCAAATAAATTTAATAACGATTCCTGATCAAGATTTTGTCTTGGTTGAAAATCATCTTCAACCGATAGCTTGGCAAATTTATTCCATGGACAAATTAGTTGGCAATCATCGCAGCCATAAATACGATTTCCCATCAAAGGTCTAAATTCCACCGGAATAGCATCGCGTAATTCTATGGTTAAATATGAAATACAACGGCGGGCATCGACAACATAAGGTTCTGTAATTGCGCCAGTTGGACAAATTTTCAGACAGGCAACACAAGCACCACAATCATTTTCTACTTTAGTGTCACAAGGAAGCGGAATATCAACTAATAATTCGCCAAGGAAAAACCAGGACCCGGCTTGTTTGTTAATCACTAAACTATGTTTTCCCACCCAGCCTAAGCCCGCTTTTTCAGCTAAAGGACGTTCTAAAACCGGTGCTGAATCAACAAAAGGCCTATAATTAAATGTTTCGCAATGCTGCTTAATTTTTTCACCAAGTTGCTTAAGACGTTTACGCATTAATTTATGATAATCACGCCCCAGCGCATATCTACTTATATAAGCGTGCTCTGGCTGTTTAAGAATTTTTGCGAATTTAGCATTGGTAGGCAGATAATTCATTCGAGCGCTGATCACACGAATAGCACCTGACACTAATTCATCTGGCCGGGCACGCATTAAACCATGGCGAGCCATGTAATCCATATTACCGTGGTAGTTTTTACTGAGCCAATCGGTGAAAGATGTTTCATGCTCAGACAGGTCAACATCGGTAATACCAACTTGATCAAAACCAAGTTCTTGTCCCCAGGACTTGATTTTTTCTGCTAAATCTTGATAGTTAATAGGTGTGATATCCACAAGTGAGAAAATGATGATTGCTAATAGATTGCCGGGCAGTTTACCACAGCAAGCCTACCAGACTAAACAAGTTCAAGAAAATGAAGCTTTAGTAGCTGCAAGACAAGGCATTGCTATGCTGGATTTGATGAAAGCTGCAGGTGCGGCTGTATTTGAACAAATACAATTGAATTATCCCAAAGTAACATCTTTGTTAGTGGTTTGCGGAAAAGGTAATAATGGTGGTGATGGTTTTGTTATTGCCCGTTTAGCGCATCTGGCTGGTTTAAAGGTTACTACTTTGCTGGTGGTTGAACAGTCAAAAATAAAAGGTGATGCGTTAATTACTTTCACTGAGTTACAGTCTTGTGGTGTAACAATTGTTTGTGTAGCTGACTGTTTAGCGGGTGATTTATTAAATAGCCACATAGATTCAAAGGAAAGCTCAACGCTTGATATTATTAAAAAATTCCAAGGCCAGTTGATTGTTGATTGTTTGTTTGGCATAGGGTTTCGAGGGGAATTAGCCAAAGAAATGCAATTAATTGTTGAGCTAATTAATCATCATAAAGCACAAGTACTGAGTGTTGATGTGCCGTCAGGTTTGTGTGCCAATACTGGCCGGGTAGGTATTGGCCAGGATGAAAATAGTGTTACTTTTTCTGCCCGTGCGGCAATTTACGCTGATACCACAGTTACTTTTATAGCAATTAAACAAGGTTTGCTGACCGGACAAGCGTCAGCTTATATTGGTAAACTGTATTTTGCTGATCTTGGTTTGGGTGTTGCTTTTGCCGATGCGGTAAAAAATAAAACCTTTATTCAAACCTTGAATAATTTACCTGCTTTGCAGAAACGTTTACCAACAATGCATAAAGGCAATATTGGGATGATCTTAGCCATAGGCGGTAATGTTGGTATGCCTGGAGCCATACGTCTGTCGGGCGAAGCGGCATTGCGTGCTGGAACGGCTTTACTGGCTGTTTGCTGTCACCAGAGTAATCAGTCCTTAGTATTTAATGGTCGTCCTGAAATGATGTTAGCGCCTTGTGAAGCAGCTTCTTTAACAGATGCTCAATCGCTAAATAAAGCTAAAGCATATATTATCGGCCCTGGCCTTGGACAAGATCAATGGGCACAAGAGTTATTCAATTGTGTAGTTGAAAAACTGATCCCTAGACAAAAAGATGGGCATCAAAGTATGCCACAAAGCTCTTCACAAGAGATGCAAAAAAAATTAGCTGTTATCGATGCTGATGCTTTGCATTTGTTAGGTAAAACATCACTATATTATAAGCATTGGGTATTAACGCCACATCCCGGCGAAGCAGCAGCATTATTAAATTGTTCTATCGCGGAAATAGAAGCGGATAGATTTGCTGCAGTGCAGAACATTGCCTTAAAATATGGAGGTATTTGTGTATTAAAAGGTGTGGGTAGTTTGGTTTCTGATGGTATCAGTACATGGATAAATACCAGTGGTAATGCAGGAATGGCAACTGCTGGCATGGGAGATGTATTATCTGGCATAATAGGGGCTGTGCTACTGCAAATGAAATATTCTCTTGATGCAGTACGTTTTGCTGTTTATATTCATGGTCAAGCGGCAGATAATATAGCTCAACGAAGTGGTCAGCGAGGTTTGCTGGCAAGCGATTTGTTTAATGAAGTACAAAAACTGGTTAATTAACGGGTTAATAAGTTGGTTAATAAGTGAAAGCTGAAAGTGCCATTTGCTATAAAAGTGTAAAGGGTGCCATTTGGTGTAAAGTTCAAGGGTGCATGTGAAGATTGAATTAATGAAAGAAAAAACTTATTTTTTACCCGATGAAGCTGCGACTATTAATATAGGGCGTGCTTTAGCATCGGTAGTGCTATCGAAATTAAAACAAGGTATTGTAGTTTATTTAAACGGTGATCTTGGTGCGGGTAAAACCACGCTAACCCGAGGTTTTGTGCAAGGCATGGGGCATAAGGGGAACGTTAAAAGTCCCACTTATACTTTAGTTGAGCCTTATGATTTAGGCCTGTGGCAAGTTTATCATTTTGACTTATACCGATTAGCTGATCCGGAAGAGCTTGAATATATGGGAATTCGGGATTATTTTTCAGACAATTGCTGTTGTTTTATCGAATGGCCTGAAAAAGGCGTTGGAATGTTAACGGAAGCTGATCTAATTGTTAATTTGATTTATAGTGGTGAACAAAGAAATATAACTTTGCATGCCAAAAGTGAAAAAGGCATTCATGTATTAAAAATATTAGCTACGATGTGGCCTAATACCTAGTTGGTATTAAGTGGCTAGTGATTAATCAGTTAATTTAGGACGGAACTGTGCGACAGAATATAATTATTTTAGTGTTTTTAACTTGTTTAGGGGCTTTATTTAGTGCCGGGGCGGGAGCTACAAATAATATCGAAGGTGTTCGTGTTTGGCCTGCCCCTGAAAATACACGGCTAGTTTTTGATTTAAGTAAAAAACCTGAATATAGCTACTTTAGTTTGTCAAACCCCCAACGTTTAGTGATTGATTTTAAAAATAGCCAAAATTTAGTTGAACTAAGTAAATTAGCACAAAAAGATAATCGTATTAAACTTATTCGTACCAGTAAAGCCAAAAAGAAGGGTACTACAAGGTTAGTTCTGGAATTAGCTGAAGATTATAAATTAACTGTTTTTTCATTAGCACCTGCCGGGCCTTATGGGGATCGATTGGTTATAGATTTATACGATAAAAATAGAATTAGCAGGGTGGTAGAAAAACCTAAAAATGGTCGACGTTCAGTTATTATTGGCATTGATGCTGGTCATGGTGGTGACGATCCCGGCTCTATTGGTGCCAAAGGCTCATATGAGAAAAAAGTAACACTCGCCATCGCTAAAAAATTACAGTCGTTAATCAATAAAGAAAAAGGCATGAAAGCGGTAATGATCCGCAAAGGCGATTATCATGTAAATTTAGATCGTCGAACGAAAATAGCCCGGCAGAAACAAGTGGATTTTTTTGTTTCCATTCATGCCGATGCGTTTCGAACCTCTAAGCCAAATGGTGCCGCTGTTTGGGTGGTTTTAAATAAACGTGTTGAATCTGAAATGGCACTTTGGCTGGCTAATCGTGAAAAAAACTCTGAATTACTTGGCGGTGGCGGTGGTGTTATCAAGAATACAGTCGATGATAATTTAGCTATAACATTAGCAGATATGAACAAAGAACATTCATTGGAAGTTAGTGTTAATACCGCAAGTAAAATTCTTAAAGAGTTAAAAAAGGTAACAAGGCTACATAATAAATTACCTCAGCATGGTAATTTCGCCGTTTTAAAATCTTCTGATATTCCCTCTGTACTGGTAGAAACAGGTTTTATTTCAAACCATAAAGATGAACTAAATTTAAATTCTGCCAAACATCAGCAGAAATTGGCCCATGCCATATATACAGGAGTGCGTGACTACTTTGTGGCGCATCCGCCAATGGGCACATATTTAGCCTCAATTGTTTATCGTCAACATAAAGTGGGTAGTGGTGAATCATTATCAATATTGGCCCAGCGTTACAATGTTACAGTTGGTAGTTTGAAATTGGTTAATAATCTAACTTCAAATGTTGTTAAAATTGGTCAAACGTTAAGAATTCCCGCGAGCTGATCGAACTGATTGGTGATTTTTATAAAAGAATCTAAACACCACAAGATAAATAATTTATGAGTATAGAAATATTACCAGCCCGTTTAGCGAATCAAATTGCCGCTGGTGAAGTGGTGGAACGTCCTGCTTCAGTCATTAAAGAATTAGTTGAAAACAGCTTGGATGCCGGCGCAACAAAAATTCAAATTGACGTAGAGAAAGGCGGCGCTAAAAGGTTACGCATTATTGATAATGGTGCGGGTATTGTTAAGGAAGAATTAACTTTGGCGTTAAGCCGCCATGCTACCAGTAAAATAAAAAACATAAATGATCTGGAAGCCATAAGTAGTTTAGGTTTTCGTGGTGAAGCGCTCGCAAGTATAAGTTCGGTTTCCCGTTTAACGCTCACATCTAAACCTAAAGAACAAACATCGGCATGGCAAGCATGTGCACAAGGCCGGGATATGGAAGTGACCATTCAACCAGCGGCACATCCTGACGGCACTACGATAGACGTTAAAGATTTATTTTTTAATACTCCTGCTCGTCGGAAATTTTTACGCACCGATAAAACTGAATTTACTAATATTGAAGAAGTGGTGCGAAGAATTGCGTTGGCTTGTTTAAACGTTACTTTTATTCTAACTCATAACGGTAAGGTTATCCGTCAGTATCGCGGGGCACAAAATGTGTCTCAACATGCTAAACGGGTCGCACAGGTTTGTGGACAAAAATTTGTTGAAAATGCAATTGAGGTAGATTGTGTTCATGATAATCTGCATTTATGGGGCTGGTTAGCCAAGCCTAGCTATTATCGTAAACAGAATGACTTATGCTATAGCTATGTTAATGGTCGTATGATGCGCGATAAACTTATCAACCATGCCATACGGCAAGCTTACGCAGATTTATTGCCTGCTGATACTTATTCAGCCTTTGTTTTGTTTCTTGAATTAGATCATCGGGAAGTCGATGTCAATGTTCACCCGGCGAAACATGAAGTCAGGTTTCATCAAGGGCGATATATTCATGATTTTATTTTTTCGGTATGTAATCAAGCGTTACAAAATGAACAAAGGTTGGAGTTTGAGCAAAATGAACCGGTAAATTCGCCCACTTTTCAAAGCACTCAACCGGATACAAATCATTCATCAGCAATGAATACCAGCTATTCACAACAAAATCAAGCTGGTGGTCATGATACAGGTAGTTATGACAAGAATGGGTACGTTAAGCCCTTAGTTTCGACAAATCAGCATATTAACGACAAGTCGGGCAATACTTATCAAGCTGAACTTATAGTTGATGATGTCAAAGGTGTTTCATCAGGCGCCTCTTTTACTCCTAACCAGAGTACGCAACGTCAGTCATCAGCTAAGCACTCATCTTCATCACTAAATTTATTCGGTAATAATCAAATGTCGGTGCGTGCTGCAGAGGTTTATCAGGAGTTAATGACACCAATAACTGACCCTGTTGGTGGGGAGCAGAAAACTGAGCAATTTACGGAACAATTCAGTGAACAAAGACCTGAACGAATAACTGAGAAAATACCTCAGCAAACAAGCATCAGCCAAGCGCAAACTGAATTAACAGCAGATTTAGAATGTCCTATTATTCAGTTTGTTGAACAAGGTTATGGGGTGATGTTAGTAAGGGATAAGCTTAGATTAGTTTCTTTTTTTAAACTTGCCCATGCTTTGCAATTTTTGTCACTGCAACAAAGAGCTCAATCAGAATGGATAAGCCAGCCGTTATTGTTACCTGTTAAAATAATTTTGTCACCAGAACAATATAATTTAGTACAGCAGTATAATATGCCATTGGGCAATTTAGGTTTTGTATTTATTACTGAGCAGCAATCTACTATTCAGATCAGACAATTCCCGGCTTTATTGCGCGGTAAAGATGTTAATGACTGTTTTGCAATTATACTCAATGAAATCCAAAAACGAGATCAGAACCAGCCATTACAAGAAACTGACTGGTTAAACATTATCGCTCAAGTGATGACGGACAGTGAATTTACTCAGGATTCAGCACAAAATTTATTAATTGAAGCACAAAAATGCTTTTCTTCTGCATTTGAGCACCAATTGCTCTTGAATTCTGTCGTGGTTGACCTTACATCTGAGATAAGCCAACACAATCAAAATTAATTGATAATTGCATTATATGTCTTCGAGTACTAAACAACCGCCAGTAATATGTTTAATGGGGCCAACGGCTTCAGGTAAAACTGCACTGGCCATGGCGTTATACGATACGTTACCGTGCGATATTATTAGTGTTGATTCTGCGCTCGTTTATCGAGATATGAATATTGGCACAGCAAAACCAACAAGCAAAGAGTTACAACAATACCCTCATCGGCTAATTAATATAAAAGACGCCGCTGAAAGTTATTCTGCCGCTGAATTTTGTAAAGATGCTTTGGCTGAAATCGCAGAAATCCGAGCGAATAACCGTATTCCTTTGTTGGTTGGTGGCACTATGATGTACTTTAAAAGTTTGATTGATGGTATTTCGCCGTTGCCAGAGGCTAATGAACAAATTAGAAAAAGTATTACGCTTGAAGCTCAGGAAAAGGGTTGGGAGCACATGCATCAGTTACTACAAGCATGTGATCCAAAAGCAGCAGATAGAATTCACCCTAATGATCCACAACGTTTAATTCGTGCACTGGAAGTATTTAGGCTCACGGGAAACACTTTGTCACAATTAACACAGACAAAAGGTGATAAGGTGGAAGGTGATGTTTTGCAGTTTGCCATTGCACCAATTGAACGAAAAACTTTACATGAACGAATCGAATTGCGTTTTAATCAAATGATTGAACAGAATTTCGAACAAGAAGTGGTCAATTTAAAGCAACGAGGTGATTTGCATCACGATTTACCATCTATTCGTTGTGTGGGCTATCGTCAGATGTGGCAATATTTAGATGGTGATTTAGACCATGAAGAAATGATTTTCCGTGGAGTTTGTGCCACTAGGCAATTGGCTAAAAGGCAATTGACCTGGTTAAGAAACTGGCCAAATTTACATTGGCTAAATATGGAAGATGAGTTTAATTTGCAACAAATTTTATCTTGTGTAAGCAAACTTTAAACATTGGTGTATACTTATCTTCGTAGGTAAGAAATTGTTTTATCAGAACTTAGTAATCTATTTGTAAAAATTAATTATTTTTATTGTAAATAATAGTAAAATTAGCGATAGAAATTACACAAAACATTTAAGTTAAAATAACAAAAGGGGCCAAATAATGGCAAAGGGGCAATCTTTACAAGACCCATTTTTGAATGCTTTAAGACGTGATCGCATTCCAGTAGCAATTTATTTAGTTAACGGTATCAAACTACAAGGACAAGTAGAGTCGTTTGATCAGTTTGTCATTCTTCTGAAAAATACGGTGAGCCAAATGGTGTATAAACATGCCATTTCGACTGTAGTGCCAGCGCGAGCAGTGAATACTGCGCCAGTACCAGCAGTGCAGTCGGGTTATAATTCGGATCCTCAAGATTAATGCAAGCATGTTTAACTGTTGGCTATAATTTTATTGGTTACGGTGTAAATAGGGTTTTCTCATTTGTTTGACCGTTATCAAGCAGGTGAACAAGCAATACTTGTTCATTTAGATTTTCCAGATGAAAATGCGCGTGAAGATTTACAAGAGTTTGAAATGCTTGTAGATTCTGCGGGCATTACTGCGCTTAATATAATAACTGGCAAGCGTAGTACTCCTCATGTTAAGTTTTTTGTTGGAAGTGGTAAAGCAACTGAAATTGCAGAAGCTGTCAGGTTGTTTGATGCTAATGTGATTTTATTTAATCACATCTTGTCACCTTCACAAGAAAAAAACATTGAAGCTTTGTGTGAATGCAGGGTTGTTGATCGCACCTCTCTTATTTTAGATATATTTGCCCAGCGTGCCCGTACGTATGAAGGTAAATTACAGGTTGAATTAGCACAGCTTCGTCATATTAGCACTCGATTAATTCGGGGTTGGACTCATTTAGAGCGGCAAAAAGGCGGTATAGGTTTACGTGGCCCGGGTGAAACACAACTTGAAACAGACAGACGTTTATTACGTGAACGTATGGTTAATATTCGTAAACGTTTGGCAAAGGTTGAAAAACAAAGGCAACAAGGACGACGGGCCAGAAATAGAGCTGAAATTCCGACGGTTTCTCTGGTTGGTTATACCAATGCGGGTAAATCGACGTTATTTAACTGTATTACTAATGCTGAGGTTTATGCTGCAGATCAGCTATTTGCTACACTGGACCCAACTTTGCGTAAAATTGAGGTTGAAGAAGTTGGCAGAGTTATACTTGCTGACACGGTTGGATTTATTCGACATTTACCACATGACTTAGTCGCTGCATTTAAAGCAACATTAACGGAAACCCGTGAAGCAGAATTGCTATTGCATGTAGTTGATATAGCTGATGAACGGCGTGCTGAAAATATTGAACAAGTTGAACATGTACTTAAAGAAATTGATGCGGGTGAAGTACCTCAACTTCTGATTTGCAATAAAATTGATATATTGCACGATGTTGAACCTCGTATCGACCGTGATGAACATGGAACACCTATTCGTGTTTGGCTGTCGGCGCAAGCAAGTATTGGCATTGATTTGCTTTTTCAAGCGTTGGCTGAGCGTTTAGGAAAGCAGGTTGTTACACATAATTTAAAGATACCACCCAATGAGGGTAAATTTCGTGGTGAACTTTATCTATTAAACTGTATTGATAAGGAACGTTACGATGAAGATGGCAATTGTCTGGTAAAGATAAAATTGCCGGCACGCGAGTGGAATCGATTAATGAAACAAGATAAAGAAAGGTTTGAAGGCTTTATTGAAAGTTAACAGACTGATATATTAAGTTTTAAAAGTGAACAGATATTTTTTTAAATTTAACGCGGAGAGCGCTATGGCTTGGAATGAACCGGGGAATAATGATAAAGACCCCTGGAAAAAGAAAGGTGGTAATAACCAAGGCCCACCAGATTTAGACGATTTATTGAAAGATCTCGGTGAAAAGTTCGGAGGTATTTTCGGTGGAAAATCAAAAGGTGGCGGTAAGGGAGGTAAAAGTTTTTCCACGGTAGGTATTTTACTTGCTTTAGGTGTTGCCATTATTACTTATGTATTTAGTGGTTTTTACACAATTAAAGAAGCACAAAAAGGCATTGTATTACGCTTTGGTCAGTATGCTGGTGTTGTTGAACCGGGCTTGCGCTGGAAATTGACTTTTGCAGAACGTATTATTCCGGTTGATATTCAAAGCACACGTGATTTACCAGCGTCTGGCTTTATGTTGACACAAGACGAAAATGTTGTCCGTGTTGAAATGCAAATTCAATATCGTGTTACTGATCCCCGTAAGTATATTTTCAGTGTTACTAATGCTGATGATAGTTTGAGTCAGTCATTAGATAGCGCATTACGTTATGTTATTGGTCATGCAAAGATGGATGATATTTTAACTAGTGGTCGTGAGCAAGTGCGTCAGTCTGTATGGCAAGAGCTTGAAAAAATAATCAAACCTTATAACTTAGGTTTGATTATTGTCGATGTTAACTTTAAAGATGCTCGTCCTCCTGAAGAAGTTAAAGATGCGTTCGATGACGCGATTGCAGCTCAGGAAGATGAAGTGCGGTTTTTGCGTGAAGCTGAAGCTTATGCCAGAGGCTTAGAGCCAAAAGCACGTGGACGTGTTAAACGTATGGAACAGGAAGCATTAGCTTATAAAGAGCAAACTGTTTTAGACGCTCAAGGTGCGGTAGCAAGGTTTGAAAAAATATTGCCGGAGTATCAGGCAGCGCCAGAGGTTACCCGTCAGCGTATGTACTTAACCACAATGGAAAAAGTATATAGCAATACCAGCAAAGTGATGGTAGATGTTGATGGTGGTAATAATATGATGTACTTGCCGTTGGATAAAATTATGCAGCAGCAAAATACAATCAACAGAAACTTACCTCAGACCATTCAAAGTCTCAATCAACAGCCAAGATCTAATAATACCTCGCCGTCTAGTTCGGGTCGAAGTGATAGATTTAATACAGGAAGGAACTAAGCGATGAAGAATTTTTTAATTATCCTGGTTGTTGCATTAGCTGTTTTATCTGTATCTTCGGTTTTTATTATTTATGAAGGCCAACGTGGCATTGTTTTTCAATTTTCAAAAATTAAGCGTGATGGCGATACTGGCGAAATGAAAGTATATAAGCCGGGTTTGCACTTTAAAATACCAATGATTGAAAAAGTCATTAAAATGGATGCACGTATTCAAACGTTGGATGAGTCACCTGATCGTTTTGTTACTTCTGAGAAGAAAGATTTAATGGTCGACTCTTTTGTAAAATGGCGCATCATTGATTTTTCTACTTATTACCTACGTACTTCTGGTTCGATTGATAATGCGAGAGCATTATTGAAACAAAAAGTAAATAATGGTTTACGTACTGAATTTGGTACGAGAACGATAAAAGAAATTGTTTCAGGGGATCGTGCCAACATTATGGCTAAGGCATTGGAAAGTGCTTCAAGCAGCCGCGGAGATCTTGGTATTGAAGTGGTTGACGTTCGTATTAAAGCTATTAACCTGCCTGTGGAAGTGAGTACTTCAATTTATGCACGAATGCGTGCAGAACGTACAGCGGTAGCTAAAGAGCATAGATCAAAAGGGGCAGAGCAGTCAGAGATCATTCGTGCAACTATTGATGCAAAAGTAACGGTAATGTTAGCAAAGGCACAAAAAGAAGCATATGAAGTGCGCGGTGAAGGTGATGCAGTGGCGGCAAAAGTTTATGCTGACTCTTACAAGAAAGACGCCGAGTTCTATAGCTTCTATCGAAGTCTTGAGGCTTATGAAAAGAGCTTTAACAGTAAAAGTGATATTATGGTTATTAAACCTGATAGTGATTTCTTTCGTTATTTGAAAGATATTAAAGTTAAATAATTTTACACAGTCTGCATTATGCCGATTGGTATCAGTTCAAAGCCATGACCTTGTCATGGCTTTGTTGTTTGTGTAGTTGTTGAATGTGTATTTGTTGTATGTGAAATAACGGGAATAATAATGGATAGTAATACAATCGTCATGGCGATTGCTTTAGCTTTTATCATAGAAGGTTTGATGCCGGCACTTTTCCCAAATAAATGGAAATCTTATGTAGAAAAGCTCTGTCAAGAGCCAATATCGTCGATTCGAACGATGGGGATCACTGTGGTTTTACTGGGCAGTGTTATTTTATGGTTAATAACTTAGTGACGTTTTGGTACGATTTATTGTGAATATAACTGATTATGTTTATTGAATATTTCATAATGGTACTAAAAAGCATCATATAATACTTGGACTGCTAATTTATTTTTGATAGAATCCTCGCCTATTTTTCTATCAAAAATTGAAAGCATGGGCAAAAACGTCGTAGTTCTAGGCACCCAATGGGGTGACGAAGGTAAGGGTAAGATCGTAGACTTACTCACAGATAAAGCTAAGTACGTAGTACGTTATCAAGGTGGCCACAATGCTGGACATACTTTGGTAATTGACGGCAAAAAAACCGTACTTCATTTAATTCCATCTGGTATTCTGCGTGAAAACGTAAAATGTTTGATCGGCAATGGCGTAGTTTTATGCCCTAAAGCCTTGATGACAGAAATAGCCATGTTGGAAGGTAAAGGGGTTCCAGTACGTGAGCGTTTACTTATCAGTGATGCATGTCCGCTAATTCTTCCTTATCATAATGCATTGGATGCAGCTCGCGAAATAGCGCGCGGCAATAAAGCTATTGGTACAACGGGTCGTGGTATTGGTCCTGCGTATGAAGATAAAGTAGCACGTCGTGGTTTACGTGTTGGGGATTTATTCTGTACAGAATCTTTTACTGTTAAATTAAAGGAAATTGTTGAATATCATAATTTCTCATTAGTAAATTATTATAAAGCTGAGCCAGTAGATTTTGAACAAGTTCTCGCTGATGCATTATCAGTAGCAGATACCATTAAAGCTATGACTGCAGATATTTCAGAAATTTTAGATCAAGCCCGCAAGAATGGCGAATCTATTATGTTTGAAGGAGCTCAGGGAACTTTACTTGATATTGACCATGGTACTTACCCTTATGTAACCTCTTCAAATACTACTGTTGGTGGTGTTGCTACAGGTTGTGGGTTTGGTCCGCGTAATCTGGATTATGTTCTAGGTATTACCAAAGCTTATACAACTCGCGTAGGTTCAGGTCCTTTCCCGACAGAACTTCATGATGCGGTTGGAGAGCACTTAGGTACAGTCGGCCATGAATTTGGCGCAACTACCGGTCGTGAACGTCGTTGTGGCTGGTTTGATGCTGTAGCTATGCACCGTGCAATACAAGTAAACAGTATATCGGGTTTTTGTTTAACTAAGCTTGATGTATTAGATGGCTTAAAAACATTAAAGATTTGTACTGGTTATAAAACCCAGTCAGGTGAAATCATTACTGTACCGCCAACAGCTGCGGAAGGTTATGAAAAGATCGTTCCTGTTTATGAAGAATTGCCAGGTTGGACTGAAACAACCGTTGGTGTAACTTCAAGAACTGATTTACCAGCTAATGCAATTGCTTATATCAAGCGCATTGAAGAGATCACAGGTGTTCCCGTAGATATCATTTCTACTGGTCCAGATCGTAATGAAACCATTATTCTGGTTAATCCATTTACGGAATAACCGTTAGAATTTAAAAAACCAGCATTTAGCTGGTTTTTTTATGTCTGAAGAAAAATAATTCAAATTTTTCTATATTTATTAGGGACTGTATTTATTACAAATGTATTGATTTCTTCGTACTAAAGAAATCATTAATATTGCGTAAACAATAGTTTTTGATGGATGTTGGCTATAATAATGTTGATAAATATAACCATATTTAACCAGCCTTATAATTGGCTCTGTTAAAACAACTTCTGAAATCTACGATGAAATGTTTCGATATAAAGCTTAATTTCAGTTATTGAGCTTAACCTTGAGGTACAGTGAAACTTCGGTTAATTAGCTCATCAAATCGATTGTTTTAATAAGACTACTCAAGTGAAAATGTCCAATATTCAGATAGTTTATATAATTTTGTTATATTAAATGTAGATTAATTATAGCTTTTTGCAAATTAACGTGTACGAATGGGCTTGATATTCTAAAGCACTATGCAATAACATATATATACCAAACTGGTTTGGCTTCGGATATTAATAATAACAATAAAAATAGTAATTAACGCCGAAAGAGGTTCTAAACAATGTTCATAAGATTAGAGCGATTACCATAAGAACTTATTAATTACACCTTCACGTATCAGGACATCATCATGAAAGATTTACGCCAAGCAGCACTTGATTATCACCAATTCCCAACACCAGGTAAAATTAGTGTTGAATTAACAACTTCAGCAGAAACCAGCCTCGATTTATCACTTGCTTATAGCCCCGGAGTTGCTGAGCCTGTGCGCGCAATTGCGGAAAATCCTGATGATGTATATAAGTATACGGGTAAAGGAAATACTGTTGCGGTTATTACTAATGGTACGGCGATATTAGGTTTGGGTAATCTTGGACCAATGGCATCTAAGCCTGTTATGGAGGGTAAGGCGTTATTATTTAAACGTTTTGCTAATATTAATTCATTTGACATAGAAGTTAAGCATAAAAGCGTTGAAGATTTTATTAGCACGGTTGCTAATATTGCTGATAGTTTTGGTGGTATTAACTTAGAAGATATTAAAGCTCCGGAATGTTTTGTAATTGAAAAAGCACTAAAAGAACGTTGTCAGATACCTGTGTTTCATGATGATCAGCATGGTACCGCTATTGTAACGGCTGCGGGTATGCTAAATGCTTTAGATATTCAGGATAAAGATATAAAAAATGTCAATATTGTTTGTTTAGGCGCGGGCGCTGCCGCTATTGCATGTATGGAATTGTTGATCAAATGTGGTGCTCAGCGTGAAAAAATTTATATGCTTGATACCAAAGGGGTTCTGCATACACGTCGTGATGATTTAAATGAATATAAGAAATTGTTTGCCAACAATACAGATAAACGTACCTTAGAAGATGCTATTGAAGGTGCTGATGTGTTTGTAGGCGTGTCGGGTCCAAATATACTTACTGCTGAACATGTTAAATCAATGGCTGATAAGCCGGTTATTTTTGCTTGTTCTAATCCGGATCCTGAAATAAAACCAGAAACTGCTATAGCAGCACGTGATGATCTTATAATTGCCACCGGACGTTCAGATTATCCAAATCAGGTGAATAATGTTTTATGTTTTCCGTTTATCTTCAGAGGTGCATTAGATGTTCGTGCCAGAACGATTAACGACGAAATGAAAATTGCAGCCGTACACGCTATTAGAACTTTGGCCAAAGAGCCTGTTCCGGAAGAAGTATTAAGTGCCAGTGGCAGCAAGGAGTTAACATTTGGCAAGCAATACATCATTCCAAAGCCTATGGACTCACGCTTGTGTGCTAAAGTTGCCATGGCTGTTGCTCAGGCTGCTGTGGACTCGGGTGTGGCGGCGTTGCCAATGCCAGATAACTATATGCAATAAGAACATGCAATAAGAACATGCAATAAGAATATGAAAAAACAAAAAGTTCGATTTCAACTGTCAATCAGTTATGTCATTGACAGTTGATCGTTATACCAAAGGGGTTAAAAAGGGGCTAAGTAAATGCGCACTTAGTTAATACAAATGGTATTATCCCTTTTTGGTATTAATCTTCTTCGGTTTCGTAAGAACTAAAATCTGTAATACCTTTAGACTCTAATAGTTTACGCACACTTGCTGGTAACTTCTCATCATTGTCTTTTGCCAAATCAGCATCGTCTGGCAAAGGCTGACCAGTAAAAGCATGTAAAAAAGCTTCACATAACAATTCGCTATTTGTGGCATGTCGCAAGTTATTGATCTGACGTCGAGTTCGTTCATCTGTCAGTACTTTTAGTACACGTAAAGGTATAGAAACGGTAATTTTTTTTACCTGTTCACTTTTCTTACCGTGTACGGCGTATGGATTAATATATTCATCATTCCACTCTGCCATAGATTTACCTCAATATTTGTTATTATCATTCCTACCGAATTGTACTAGTTGTGGTCAGCGAGTCAATAACGAATGTGTGGAAGTTTGGACGTCTAAAAGTCCTTGACCATTAAAGTCAAAAAGTTTAGAGTTTTAGACGTCTAAACATCTAAAAGTCAATATTTTGTTAATTAGTGTAATTGGAGAATCTTATGAGCGGACAAAAATTCGCTACAACGGCTGTCAGGGCCGGTATTAATAGTGATAAACATCATGGTGCTGTTGTTGCTCCTATTCATTTATCGAGCACTTATTCGCTAAAAGGTTTTAACGATAAGCGGCAATTTGACTATTCTCGTACGGGAAATCCAACCCGGGCGACTTTTGCACAGGTTATTGCCGATCTGGAACAGGGCAGCGTTGGCATAGTTACCAGTACAGGCCTGTCGGCTGTGCATTTGATCTGTCAGTTATTATCAACCCAGGACACTATTGTTATTCCACATGATTGCTATGGCGGAAGTTATCGTTTATTTACTCATTTAGAAAAGCGAGGTCAATTTAAAGTAATTGTTGTTGATCAAAATGATGAAGTTGCGCTGGCTGGAGCGTTAGCTTGTAAGCCTAAATTGGTTTTGTTGGAATCACCAAGTAACCCATTGTTACGTTTGGTGGATATTGAAAAAGTAGCGAAAGCAAGTCACGCAGTTGGTGCTTTAGTTGCGGTTGATAATACTTTTCTTTCGCCATTACTGCAGCAGCCTCTTCTACTGGGTGCTGATATTGTATTTCATTCAACGACCAAGTACATCAATGGCCACAGCGATGTTGTTGGTGGTGTATTAGTAACAAAAGAGCAAGCATTAGGAGAAGAACTTGCCTGGTGGGCCAATTGCATTGGTATAACGGGCTCTGCTTTTGATAGCTTTCTTGCTATGCGAGGTTTAAAAACATTGCCGGTACGATTGAAGCAGCATCAAATAAATGCTGACCAAGTGGTTAAACTTTTACAGACACATCCGGCTATTGAAGCAGTTTATTATCCAGGTTTGGTAACGCATGTTGGTCATGATATTGCCAAACGGCAACAACGTGATTTTGGCTCTATGATGAGCTTTGAAGTTAAAGGTGGAGTTGAAGCGGTCGAAGCCTTATTTGCTAATTTGAAGCTGTTTACGTTAGCCCAGTCTCTTGGAGGGGTAGAAAGTCTGATCAGTCATCCTTCTACCATGACACATGCCGGTATGGAAATTTCTGCACAAATTGAGGCTGGAATTTCACAATCTCTGGTTCGAATTTCTGTTGGTATTGAAGATATTGAAGATATTATTAATGATTTAGTACAGGGCCTTGACGCGAGTCAGATTAATATTGAAAAGTCGGCGACTATTTCCGACAGCACTACTTCCGACAAAACTAATACCAATAATAAAGAGAGTCAGCAACAGTCAAGTGAATCTAACAGGCTTATTGCTGATCCACAAAATCCTGCGCTAAGCGCTACGTGGTAAAATAATGAATCAGATAAATATCGCACAACAGTTGGACAAGCAGCAATTTGCTGATGTAGAAACATTGACGGCTGAAAATAACTTAGCGAAACATAGTGTTAATGTTCATAAATTCGGAGGTAGTAGTTTAGCTAATGCACAATGTATTGAGCGGGTGATTGATATTATTCGCCAAAATTGTCAGCTCAACGATATTATTGTTGTCTCTGCTAATGGTATAACCACTGATAATTTATTTTTAATTTATCAATTAGCGATAGATGAGGAGCCACAACTTGGCAGTGCATTAGATAAACTTTCCAAATTACAACAAAATTTGATCTCCATATTATTGAATGAAAATAATGCCAGTCGTTTAACAGACTTGTTAACTCAGGATATAGAACAACTTAATATCTTGTTATCAACTAATGCCCGTGCCCATCAAAGCAATATTCTGGCTTTTGGAGAAGTTTGGTCTGCCCGTTTATTGTCAGCAATATTAAATGAACGTGTCTGCCCAAGTTATATGCTTGATACCCGTGATTTTCTGGTAGTTGATAACATTCATGATTGTCAGGTCGATAAAGCATTAAGTGCTGCGCAGTTACGTCAAAATCAGCAGCAAAGTAAATTAGCAGTAGTCACGGGTTATATAGCTAAAGATAGTCATGGTCAAGCTTGTACTTTAGGACGAAATGGCAGTGATTACTCAGCGACTATTATGGCTTCCTTGACTTTAGCTTCAAATGTGACTTTGTGGACAGACGTTGATGGTATTTATAGTGCTGATCCTCGAATAGTCCCAAATGCACGTAAATTACATCGTTTACCCAATGGTGTTGCCAAAGAATTGGGACGTTTAGGTAATCCGGTATTACATGCAAAAACTTTGCAGCCACTAATGGATGAAAAGAGACATCGCACAATACATTTACATGTTGCCAGTAGTTTTGATGCACAAATAAGCGGTACTGAAATAGGGCTTTTTGGTCAAATTGCCAAGCAGGAGTTATCGGTTACTTTATTAAATGATTTATTGTTAGCTCAGTCTGACAGCTTTCTTGGTGAGTCAGGCATTCGTGCAAGTAAAGAATTTTCGGTTAAATGTAATGATACCAAAAAAGGTTTTGTTGTTATTACCCTTGAACAACAAAAAGCATTGAGTCAATGGCTTGCCAGCCATGACACTGAGGTTACTTTTAAGCCAGTGTCAATTCTTGCAGTAGTAGGTCATAAAGTCGCAAAACAAGGCGATATTAGAGCTCGATTTAATAGATCTCTTAAAAGTGCTCAGCCACTTGAGTTAGTTAATTCTACCAGTGGTCACAGTATTATTGCTGTGTTATCTCAAGTTTGTACTGGCGAGTTACTTAATAATATTCACCATGACATGACCAAAGATGCTAGAAATATTGGTTTAGTTGTTGCGGGATTAGGTAATATTGGACAACGATTTCTTGAAATATTGCCAACACAATTAAATCGGGTTCCAGCATTGGAAAATTTACATTTGGTTGGTTTGCTCTCATCAAAGAAGGCGTTAATCAATACTGATGGGATAGATGTTGCCCATGCAGAAAGTTTATTTAATCACCATGCACAGAAATATGATCATCAAATGTTAATGTCATGGTTGTCTAATCACCCTTACGATGAATTAATTGTTGTTGATGTAACCCCCAGTGAGCAATTTAGTAAACTATACGGGGAATTTTTTAAACAAGGAATTCATGTTATCGGCGCAAATAAATGGGCCGCGTCATCGAGTACCGAGCAGTACCAATTTTTATTGAAAACGGCTCGTCAAAATCATAGTTTATGGCTGGGTAATGCCACTGTTGGGGCTGGTTTACCCATTAATTATGCTATTGATGATTTGAAAAACAGTGGTGATGAAATTTTAGAAATTTCTGGTGTTTTTTCTGGAACATTGTCCTGGTTATTTGAAATTTACGACGGCAATAAAGAATTTTCTGTTTTATTGAAAGAAGCGCGTGCAGAAGGTATTACAGAGCCAGACCCCAGAGAAGATTTATCAGGTCGGGATGTACAGCGGAAATTGCTTATTTTAGCCAGAGCGGCTGGTTTTACTTTGTCACTTGAAGATATTGAATGTCAAAACTTAGTATCAGAGGCATTGCAGGAATTAACAACAGAAGATTTTCTAGCTCGCGCCGATGAATTAGATGCTTATTTTTATCAACAATTAACCGATGCAAAAAATAATAATGCCAGTATTCGTTATGTAGCAAGATTTAAAAGTGATCACCAAACAATCAGTGCCAAAGTGAGTTTAGAACAATTGCCAGACAGTGATGCTTTCGCTAGTTTAACGCCGGGTGATAATATTTTTCAAATTAGAAGTAACTGGTATCAATCTAATCCGTTAATTATTCGAGGCTCTGGAGCCGGTCGTGATGTTACCGCTGGCGGATTACATTCTGATTTGGTGAATATTTGCCAGCAGTTAGCTCATAAACAAAATCAAGTTAAAATTAAAGGATTAAATTAATACCAGTCTTGTTAATTATCTGAGTAACTTTATTTATACAAAACAGCAATGAAAACAAATTGCATTAGCGCAGTTTTAAGGTTTTCGACTAAATACCCTTATAAATATATCTGCAAGGCGGCAGACTAAATAATTGTGTGCTATTGGTATTGAAGGCAATGAAGACAAGGGGCGTGGGGCGAACGGAGGTTTTATTGGAGTTTTAGGCCCTTTTAATTTGAACGATTAATTATCGTAATTTGTATAATTACTTGTTAGTTATCTAAAACTTAACTAAATTATTGTAAGGAGCTAATTTTTTAGATTTGTTATTGCATGGCAAAAAAAATATATAGTGATTCTTTTTATACCGTTCAAGTAAAGGTTTTATTGGACAAAATCTACGGTCACAGTGTTATCAAAGACTCTGTGCTTGATCGCGCTATTGCTTTTTTTGAAAATCAGCCAAAGGTTCAACAAAAGTTTAAACAATTTAACGATATAAAAGTTAGTTTAGAAGAAAAATTACCAAATGTGAGCAATAAAGAGCTTGTCAGCTGTCAACAAAGTCTTAAACAATTAGAACAGAAAATAGTCGAATATCAGCAGTTACTCAATTCAGAAAAAGATAAAAGGCATCAACATTTATTAGAAATTTGTTGTGAGGTGATCAATCTTACCGAAGCCGATGATTTTGATGAATGTAACCAGAAATCGGCTCAGCTATTAGGTACCATTCAACTGTTGGGTCCTTCAGAAGGCAAAAGAGTAGCTGATAATAACCAATTACGAAAACCATTATATAAAGCAATATTATGCTGTAGATTACTTGACCGACTCTGTATAGACGAAATATCAAAAGATCCTTACTTCAAAGAATTTCTTGAAGATTTAACACCAGAGCAATATCAGGAATTTGGTAAATTAAAACCTGAGCAATATAATAATTTTATCACTATGGTTAAAATTCCTATTGTGATGGCGGCTATTCTACAAGACATTGGCTATTATCATCCTGATGCGCAAGCTATTGTTAAAGGAGAATTCGGGGACTTAGACCATTATCGAACTTTAGAATTAACTGAGAGAAAAGCTTTACTGCAAATAAAGTATCGGGAAACAATTAAATATGTAAGCGAGGGTATTGGTGAGAGAACTTATGTGGGTAATTCAAAAGCAGACAGAGATGTTCATAATAAAAACGAGAAGAAAAAAATAACTTTCATAAAATATTTATTAAGATGCAGTATTTCGCCTAAAAATGGTATTGGTAATTTGTTAAAAGTACCGCAAATTTATACTTCCCTGATAATGTCTACTAAATCGATCTATAACTATAAGTTGTTACCGAAAGTTTTTATTGTAATGCATCAAAATGCGGATCGTGGTGCCTGTTGTAAATCTGTTGTGGATGCTTTGTATCAAATCACGGGCAGTTACCCCCAGGGATTCGGCATAACCTATATCCCTACAGATGCTAATGGCAAATTAACAGACCGTTATGAATATGCCATTGTCACGAAATTAAATCCCCCAAATCCGGATGAACCTCTTTGTAGGTCAGCGACAAAAAATTTAACCTATATTAGCTATGGTCAAGATATCACCGTTGGCTTAACAAGTAATTTATATCAATTTGAAACAGTAAGTAAATTTTCACGGATCAGTAAAAAGCGGTTGAATGAAATATTAGCGTTATTAGCATCGAATTATCAAGAGCGCAAAGAACTCGATTTGATACCGCGTTGCTGGCAAACAGAAGATTACTTTTCTAGCAAAGTTAATCAAAAATTGTGGGATAAAAGAAAAGAATGATAAAACCGTTATAAGTCAAATGACTGTGATTTTACTTCACTGATGGTGGAAAATTTAATATTTTTTACTTGACTAGCAGGAGAATAATTGTAGATAGTAATAATAGTTTAAGAAGTAAAATGGATGTAAATATAATGGTAAAGGTCATTTTAACTATCGGTCTTTTAAGTCTGTTCGGTTGTTCACCCAAAGAAGTTTATACTGCTAAGTCAACCTTAGCCTTAAGTCATAGTGAAGGTATAGTTACCGCTTCGGCTCTTTCCAAAGATGGACAATTTAATCTTGTTGCTGATGGAAAAAGTGTATGCCTATGGAAAAATAGCCAGACAATATTACCACTTCACTGCCTACGCGGGAATGAAGCTGCATTTATTGAAATAGTAGATATCAGTAAGAATAATCAATTTTATTTTATATCCAACAGGGTATCGGTACGTTTATATTCCTTGTTAAATAAGCAAAAACTTGGGGAATGGCAAGTCGCTGATAACATCATCAATGACATTGATATATCAGCTAACGGTTCGATTATTTTATTAGGATTTAGAAGTGGTAAAGCAAGCGTGATTGATGTTAATAAAAATAAAATCACAACTTTTGATAAACATCGTTTAGATATTAACTCAGTCAGTTTATCAGATAATGGTCAACTGGCTTTCACGGGTTCAAGTGATAAAAAGGCCATGTTATGGCAAACACAATCTGGCAATAATATACATGTGTTTGATCATGGCTCGCGGGTCAATCATGTCAGTATCAGTGCAGATGGTACTGTTGGTTTCACCCTTGATGCTATTGAGGACAGAACTTTTTGGAATTTATCTTCGGGTGACGTTTTAGCCGAGTTAGATACGTATTTACGCTTTTTTGAATTTAATGATTCAATTTTTTCGCCGGATAAATCAACATTACTATCTGGCTCTCCCCGACAAGTATTACAATTATGGCGGGTATCAGATGGTGCTTTACTTGCCCAGTGGGAATCTGAAGTTACACGTGGAAGATCGTCAGTACTTGGTGTTGCCTTTTCAGATGATGATAAAATTGTTACCACTAACAGTGACGGATTGTTTGAGCGGTGGCGTTTACCAAATCCTGTAACTCAACATTAATTCAACAGACATGAGTTTTTCATCGCTTATTCAAGTGATTTGTTGTTCTGGATCGCCTATTAAGCAGCCTTGTCAAGTAGCCAATAAAATTTATCCCCTGTGCATAAAAACTTGCTCCGAACACACCTGAAGCAAGTGTAGGAGTTTCTTCTTTTGTGGAACATTTGAGTTAACCAAAAACCCATAAAAGAAGTAAATATAAAATCGGTAAGCGGTGTTAGCTCTTAATTTAGTAGTTTCATTATCAAAATTTTATGAGTAAGTATTTTAATCCAGATATTTAAGCACAAATTCCAGGTTTTCATCAATAACTTGATGAATGGCACTATCAGCCCCTAGAGAATTATCTAAAAGCTTTTCGTTAAAAAGCTTTGCCTGAACTAATTTATGTTTTAAATCGTCTATTGTTGGGCCAAACAGAGCGTCGGTGGCCATTATGAGATCATCCACATCAAATTTAAGTATGTTCGCTAATTCTTCAGGACAACGTGTTGTTGCCTGTTTAATGTTTATTAATAACTCCTGATTAGTATCCATTAATATCCCTTTTTACTAATAATAAAATAATGTAATGAATAATAGAGGTATTTGATTATTAGTCTATACACGAAATAAAGGGTGGTTTACTGTCACGGGTTATTAAAATAATTAAAAAAAAGTTAATAAGCTGTGATTTTAGTGGTGTTTTTTAAAACTTGATTGTAAATATTGTTCAAAAATTGGAGTATAGAAACGATTTTTTAATGTGTAGTAATACGTGGTATAGACCATTCGGCTTTGTTGTTGGTTTGATATATTTTAGCGATTTGTAAATTATAGATTGGCCATTAAGATATAACAGGCTTAAATCGGCCCGTTTTTTATCTCTATCTCAATGTGCTCGTTTAGCATAATTCGACAGAAAACTTATTGTCTTTCGCCAGACTTTTTTCAGTTTCGGTAACGCATTTACATATATATTTCATCAGTTGATAAACCAACCTTGTGTGTTTTCTTCAACCATAAATGTTGATAGCTCAATACCTTTAAATCGCTGGACGCTATATCCTATCAATCGTTTAGCCAACAAAGGTAATAAAATTTAAGAAATCAATCTTTCCATTATTGTCACTTACGTGTGTTAAATTTTTGCAGGTTTCAATAATATTTCCATTCTTTAAAAAGTAATTCTATTTGCCAACGTAAACGATATAAACCAATCACTGAATCTGCGCTAAATTGTGTTCTATCTTAATTGGTTGTCCAGTAAGTAGGTTCACTCTTTCCTTTTGGCCAACTAGCAATTAGGTGGTAGTTGGTTGTTTTACCTTTTACACCCATATCAACAATGCGACTACGACGAATATATTTTTTCGTATATAGACTAAACATTAGATTTCATTACTATACAATGTTAATGTTTAGTTACAAAAAAGTTATTGTTGATTATGGTGATAATCTAAATAAAAGAGCCATTGTATTAGCGTTATACATAAATAAACAGCTGATGGTTGGGGTATGTAATTAATTAAGCCTCTATGGATTATATTGGTGGACCTTGGAAATATAATTGTCCATTATGATTTTATCCACTAATTCAAGAGTTAACATTAATCGCACTGGAGCGTAGCGAAAGCAGATAAATGCTTTTAAATAAAACGAGTTTGGATAGACACTATAAAAACCAGGAAAGATCACGATACTAACAACTGTCTTGAAAAACACCGAACAGGTATCCTGTCCAGAGGTTTATAATGCTGAGTAGTAAAGATAAAGATAGTTTAAATAACTTAATAAAAAGTTGGAATTCGGGCGATGTTAATGCACGAAATGAAGTTGTAACTTTGCTTCAACCTCTAATTAAACACTTTTCCAAAATGGATTACTCAAGCAGTAAAAAAGTAATACCAACCCCTGTGATCTTGTTTTGCCCTAACGATATTGCACAAACTGTATCCTTGAAACTTGTAGAAAAACAAAAATCTATACATATCGAGTCGGTCAATGATCTTTTTATTTTACTGCGTAAAATGGTTTATGGGATCATCGTTGACGAAGTAAGGAAGTTGACTTCGTCGCGACATGGCTTAGGTAGTCGAACTTTAGCGGATAAATGTGATGATGTTTTATTAGCTGAAGATAAATGTTTTGAACATTCCCATACGTTTATTGAATTTAAAATATTACTTGATGACTTAGAAGAGAAATCAAGGGATCAAGCTTTAGCATTTTCCTTTTACCATTTATGGGGGTTTGATATTGCTACAATACAAACCTTACTCAATGACATCAGTGAACGAACAGTTTGGCGTTATATTGAATTTGCCCATAACTATTTAAGTGAACAACTGAAACAATAGGAATTCACATTTGACGTGCCAGTCAGGTCAGATTAAAAGTAAATAAATCAACCGTCGCCTCTTGGTTGATTCTTGATAAAAACAATGACTTGGATTGGTTGGTAGTTAAGTGTGTGTTCCTAACTATAGGTGAAGCTGATTAAGTGACCCCAAAAACTTCTTAGTCAAACTTCTTTTTCTTATCGTGGATATAACCTTTTGACGAATATTTTTCACTCGTGCCGCAATGAACTGAGCTTAATATTGAATCTTTCAAACCTTCAATAATACCCACTTCAGTAGAGCTATTCATGTAATCTCTTATCGTATCCGCAATTTCTTCGATAATGATTTCTGGTCTATCTATGTTGTAATTCTTGCCTAATTTCACCAACTGTTTTTTGTCTGGGAAAAGTTTAGCACCATTGAGCTTAAGAGCCATTTTATTATCTATAGTGTCATAAATTAGCGTATGGGTAATGTCATAAGGTGGTGTCAATATGATGTCTTTTCTGCTTTCATCATATTGAACCGAAAAGTTCTTAAGGTGCGCATCACCATTTCCAATTAGGCAGTTAAACACGATATATTGATATATACGTCTAAGTTGCGCATCTGATTTAGTAAAGAGATAAGTTGCCTTCATTAACATTTCATAACTGGACTGGTACTTTTCATCTCCTTGTTTACCCATGAGTACCGTAAAGTCTTCGATACCTAAACGTTTGCCATCCACTTCATCAAATCGCTCAGTAATAAAGGTTCTCAAGTCATCCGAAAGCCAGCATTGACTCGGTTTTAAACCGCAGTCTCTAGCCACTTCCATGCAAACATATTCATTGACAGTAAGTAGTGGAAACTCATCATCATAAGTTTTGATGATAAAGTCTTCCTGTTGTAAAACACTGCAGCCTATGGATGGTTTGCCTGTATCGTTAACAGCATTAACTAGCACTTTAGGCTGCACGCCTGAAACCAAACCATTGAGGTAATAGCGATCCAACAGCTGAAGAAAGAGATTTTCTTTGCCTTGCCAGTTGAGTATGTCGATTAAGCCTATTGTACTAGCGGGCTACAGCCTATACTAGCGGGGTCGGAGCCTATACTAGCGGGGTCGGACTACTAGCGGGTCGGACCTACATAACAGATTGATTGATCGGTATTTAATATCAGTAAAAGGCCCTGAAAACGGCTTAAACTTATGTTTTCGACCTATAAATCGATTTTGTAAGGCCTACTAGGCTCTTGAACTAGATGACAATCATCTATTACTTTTACTTCCCGATATTTACTTTTATACCGACCGCATCGATATATTTTTTTGTAAACAATTTTCCACCTACTAGCCTGACTACCGGTCCATTTTTCATCACGAACTATCTGACTTTTAATCAAACCTTCTTTAACCCAAGTTAAATGATTTTTCTTCAGTTCATCATCTGATTTTACGTCGACTAATTGACAAAGTTTCTTTCGATCGATCAGTTGATATTTTTTAGGGGGCGATTGTATTTAATTGAATCCACTTTGCAAACACTTTGTTGGACTTTGTACCACGCCAGCTCGAACCATATTCAAATAAATATAAACAATGCATTTTATAAGATACGCAACACTTTCAACTGCTGTAGCGTGATATCTGTCTTCCCAGAACGCGCCTTTACGATTTTTACGTCTATTGAATTCTTGCGCCGTTCGACCAGCAATCAATTGCATACTCTTTGCCACTTCTTGCTTATATCCATCTTGAACCAATAAATGAATGTGATTGGAAGTGACAATATAATTAAGAATGGTTAAACCAAAGCGCTTTTTAGCTTCCCATAACCAATATAACCAACGGTCTCGATCTCGTTTGAATTTAAGTAAAAACTCTTGTTTATGACAGCTATGTGTAATATTCCAAATATGGCCGAGGATAAAATAACGATTTGCTATGGGCATATATCTTCTTCCTTAAAGACTTGATTTTGTACTCAAAAAGAGGCTTTTAAGCCAGTTTATTCGCTTGTTATGGGGTTAATCGTTCATTTATTCAAGAGGTTATGTAGGTCCGACCCCGCAATCAACCCCGCAATCACCACATGTAGGACCCCGCAATCACATGTAGGTCCGACCCCGCAATCATCGTCCGTCGGCACGTGTAGATGACAAATCAGCGAAAACAGTAACCGCAGCAACCATTGCTTTGTTAAAACCGTTCAAAGATGTAGTAGTAACGATCACGGCAGATAACGGTAAAGAATTTGCCTACCATGAAGAGGTAACAAAGGGGTTGGAATGTGATGTTTACTTTGCAGATCCTTATTGTTCGTGACAACGAGGATTGAACGAAAATACCAATGGTTTATTACGTCAATATTGGCCGAAATCAACAGACTTCAAAAAAGTATCGCAATCAGAGGTCCAAGATGTAATAGTAAAACTCAATGATCGACCAAGAAAGAAACTCAATTACAAAACGCCAGCCAAATTAATGGCTGAACATATGGTGGCTATAGCTGCTTAGTGGTTATGCACTTCAAGGTTGAATCTGCCGATTATTATAAATGACAGAATTGGTATTTATTAAATAGGAAGTTACAACTAATTCACAAAGTTTAAGCAAACACCCAACCCTTAGAGCGAATTTACTCTAAAAAAGCGCAGCATCGCCTTTATTGGCTTAATGCTATAAACAACCAAAGGCCACAGTGTTATCAGCTTAAAGTCGGTAATTACTGGCTTAAAGCCTGCTGTTAGTGGCTTAAAGCTATTATTGCCCCGTCTAAAACATTCCTATCGAAAATGTAACTTTTATGATCAAGCATAATCTCAACTTTATTGTTTTTTAATACGTCTGTTATGTCGAATTCATCACCGAAATTAATCTTTAGATTGTTATCGCTAAGTTGAATATTAGTTTTAGACATGTAATGGCCTATTTCAATTTTATTTCTATTAAATTTCATATCCCACCCCCGTATAATAATACTCCTTTTTGGTGGTTATTGCAGGCAGTAGGTCTTTTTAATTATCATATAAAGAACAGCTACAATGGCGATAAATACTGCTTTGAGCGGTTTGCCCAAGCTATTTGATACGGTATTTTTAATTAGCTGGGGCCGTTAGTCATTTAAGCAATAGTGCTGGATCATTTTCACTAACATAGTGGTGGTTTTATCTATTTCAGAAAAGGCTAAATATTCATTAGGTTGATGGGCTTGGTCTATTGAACCGGGTCCCATTACTATTGTTTGACAACCTAGTTGCTGAATAAAAGGAGCTTCAGTGGCGTAATTTACAGCACAGCACTTATGACCACTTATTTCTTCTGCGATATCGACTAAGTGAGTGGGGGTGACTTGTTTAAAACTGGGTGAACTGGGATGTAGTTCTTCAAAAGTGATGCGTCCAGGATATTGTTTTGCTAACGATTCTAAACTTTCTGCCAGCTGCTTAATCAGTTCACTATCGCTAAGGCCGGGTAATGAACGCATATCAATATCTAATGTGCAATGACCACATATACGGTTCGCATTATCGCCACCATTAATTGCACCAAAATTTAACGTTGGGTTCGGAACATCAAAATTTTCATTGTTGTAATTTTTCGAGAGTGTTTCTTTGAGGCTAATTAATTTACCTATAACCTGATGGATAATTTCAATGGCATTTACACCAAGTTCGGGTTTGCTTGAATGTCCAGACTGACCTTGCACGCTGATACGATGAGACATGTGTCCTTTATGCATGACAACAGGAACTAAGTTAGTCGGTTCTCCTATAATAGCAACATCAGGTTTTGCCAATTCACTGGCTGCAAAAAAACGGGCGCCTGCCATGGTCGTTTCTTCGTCGGCAGTTGCTAAAATATATAAAGGTTTTTTCATTTGCTGTGCAGTTAAACCTTTACATGCCTGCAAAATGAAAGCAAAGAATCCTTTCATGTCGCAGGTACCCAATCCATAAAATTTATCATCTTTACTGATAATTTTTAATGGATCAGATTGCCAGCGATTTTCATCAAAAGGCACTGTATCGCTATGTCCCGATAATAATAATCCGCCTGTTCCACTACCCATTTTGGCTAACAGGTTATACTTATCTTTGGTATCAGGCACTTTTTGAATGGAAATGGAAAAGCCGAGCTGCTCAAACCATGTAGCAAGTAAATGGATAATATGATGGTTTCCTTGGTCCCAACTAGCCTGTGTTGAACTGATTGAAGGACTGGCGATTAGTTGAGTTAATGCTTCGGTAAAGTTAGGTAATTTATTCATATAACAATCTCAGGTTACCTATTAATAAAAATTGCATATAGTTATGCTGTTTTGTTGCATAACTACCCATAAAATGATATTTTCTCTTTTATAGTGTAATTAACCTAATTAAATAAGGCTACTCAAAAATGATAATGGATACAATGATGCTGCGATGATCGGCTTTTTATTATATTGGTAGGAGTTTTGTTTAGTTAGCTAACTACTGTTTTATTAGATTGTCAAAGTTGAAACTTATTAACTTTGACAAATAAATTTACAAATAGTGTCGAGAAGCTGTAGTTTATATTTGCATAAAATTGCATTTATTAAAGTGAAATTGAGGATAATTATGAAAGTTACGGTTATTGGTGCAAGTGGTTACGCAGGGGCAGAGTTAATAGGTTTACTCTGCTTACATGAAAAAATTTCGATACAACAATTAGTTGTTTCTGAAAACAGTGTTTCTTCTGGAAAAAAATTTAGTGAACTGCATGCTCGATGGCTGGGTTTATGTGACCTACCCCTTATTTCTTTTTCTCAACATTGGTTTGAAACGACAGTCAGTAATAAAAAAAATGGCACCGCAGATTCGCTTGATGCGATATTTTTTGCCACGCCGCATGAATTCAGTGCACAGTGGGCTAAAGCTTTTGTAGATACGGGAATTAAAGTTTTCGATCTTTCAGGTGGTTTTCGTTTAAAAAATCCAGCAGATTACCCGACCTATTATGGTTTTGAACATCAGTGTAAAAGTACTTTGTCTCAAGCTGTATATGGTTTGGCTGAATGGAATGAAGTTGAAATAGCCAAGGCAAATTTAGTTGCTGTACCCGGTTGTTATCCTACGGCTAGCTTATTGGCTTTAAAACCAATAAGTATTAATAAACTTCATCTTGAAAATTCTTTGATTGTTGTAAACGGCATTAGTGGTGTTACTGGTGCAGGAAGAAAAGCTTCATTAGGTACCAGTTTTTGTGAGGTTAGCTTAACGCCGTACAATATCTTGCAACATCGTCATCAACCTGAAATATCGCAAGAAGCTCAGGCAGAAGTTATTTTCAATCCTCATCTAGCACCCTATAAACGTGGTTTACTCACCACAATTACGTTGCAGTTAAAAGGTGATGTTACTGAACAGCAAATAAATGACGCCTATCATTTAGCATATCATGATAAGTCGCTGGTAAGGCTTGTGTCTACCTGGCCGAAAATTGACAATGTTGCCCAGACCCCTTTTGCCGATTTACATTGGAAATTTGACGCAGAAAAGCAAGTGTTAGTGGTGAGTTGTGCTATCGATAATTTACTCAAAGGTGCGGCTTCCCAGGCAGTTCAATGTGCTAATATTTCATTAGGATTGCCTAGTGATTTTGGCTTGATACCCGGTAGCTTGGTACCTACTGGTTTGAAATCTAATCCCCCAATTAAAAGCGATAGCTCAGGAATAACTCATGAATAAACCACTAGTGATTAAAATTGGTGGCGCTATTCTTGAAAAAGAGCAAGCCTTAGTTGAACTGTTATCTGTAATAGCCACTCTTGAAGATCATCCTGTTGTTTTGGTGCATGGTGGTGGTTGTGTGGTTGATGAAATGCTTGAGCAAGCTGGTTTTACCACCCAAAAAAAAGCGGGTTTAAGAGTAACGCCTGCTGAACAAATGCCAATTATCAGTGGTGCATTGGCGGGAAGTGTGAATAAGTCAATTGTCGCTACGGCAACATCTGTAGGTATGCAAGCTGTTGGTTTGTCTTTGTCAGATGGTAATATGATCTCATGTAAATTAAGCGATAAAGATTTAGGTTTGGTGGGTGAACCAAAACCTAAAGACAGCAAGTTGCTTGATACTTTATTAAAGGCAAAATTCTTACCTATTATTTCATCTATTGGTTCATTAAGCTCAGGTGAATTAGTCAATGTAAATGCTGATGATGCGGCGGTAGCTATTTGCCAGCTGCTCAATGCTGAACTATTGTTGTTGACAGATGTTAATGGTGTAAAAGATGGTAATGGTGAGTATTTGTCATCATTAGATAGCGAACTAGCTAAAATCTTAATAGAACAAGGTGTTATTGCTGGCGGAATGACAGCTAAAGTTAATGCAGCTCTTCATGCTGCAAATCAGTTACGACGAAGTATCGCGGTTGCCAGTTGGCAGTCACCCGAGCAAATAATTAATTTGCTCAAAGGTGACAACATTGGCACTCGCATTCAACCTGGCCGTTGAACTTCACATAACGCAATTAACTTTTAAACACTTTTTCGTACAGGACTTTATTAATGTTTAATCCAACGATCTCTATTTCACATTTTTTAGCTGATGATCAGTTAAACAAAGAACAATTGCTGGCACTTATTGAGCTGGCTAAAAAAATCAAACAAAACCCTGCGGACTATAAGAATGCATTGGCTGGCAAGTCAGTTGTTATGTTATTTGAAAAGCCCTCACTTAGAACTCATGTAAGTTTTGATATTGGCATTAATAAATTAGGCGGTCATTCGCTTTATTTGGGTCAGCAAAATGGCAAATTAGGTGAACGTGAACGGATCAGCGATTATGCAAAAAACCTCTCTTGTTGGGCTGATGCCATTGTAGCAAGGGTTTTTAATAACAATGCTATTGAAGAATTAGCTGAACATGCTTCTGTGCCAGTTATTAATGCGTTATGTGATATTTATCATCCGTGTCAGTCATTAGCTGATTTTGTTACTTTATCTGAAAATTTTAACGATTTATCAAGCGTTAAGTTAGCTTATGTTGGCGATGGTAATAATGTTTCTAATTCTTTGATGCTCATGGCTGCGATTTTAGGTGTTGATTTTACTTTGGTATGCCCACAAGGTTTTGCGCCTGATGCGTTAATATTTAATAAGGCAAAATCTTTAGCGCAGGTTTCTGGCAGTAAGTTAATACTTACCGACAAAGTTGAGGAAATAGGTCAGCAAGATGCTATTTATACCGATACATGGATTTCAATGGGTGACGATAACTTAGGTGATAAAAGTAAGATTAAGGATGTTTTGGCTAAATTTTCACCTTATCAAGTGAATCATAAATTAATGGCTGACACAGGCGCAAGCATTGTTATGCATTGCCAGCCAGTACATTTAGATGAAGAAATAACAACGGAGCTTTTTGATAGCGACATGTGTGTTGCGTTTCAGGAAGCTGAAAACAGAATGTGGGCACAAAATGCAGTGCTGGTTGCTCTATTAGCAGAATAATAGCGGAATAATTTTTGTAGGTCGAAATATACTCCAACACGTAAGTTATTCGAAATAAGTTATTTGAAATAAGTCGTTGAAAATAAGCTATACATACATATGTAAGTAATTTAAGAAATTAAGAATTTAGGAATTGAGAACATGGCTTTAGCAGAAAAGAAAAAGATTAAAAAAGTAGTATTAGCGTATTCAGGTGGATTAGATACATCGGCTATTATTCCATGGTTAAAAGAAAACTATGATGGTTGTGAGGTTGTTGCATTTTGTGCAGATGTTGGTCAAGGTGAAGAAGAGCTTGAAGGCATTAAAGAAAAAGCGATAGCATCAGGTGCTTCACAATGTTATGTGGCAGATCTTAAAGAAGAATACGTAAAAGAATACATTTATCCTATCCTTAAAACGGGTGCAGTATATGAAGGCCAATATTTACTTGGTACTTCAATGGCGCGTCCTATTATTGCCAAAGCCCACGTGGAAGTTGCGTTAAAAGTTGGCGCTGACGCCGTGTGTCATGGTTGTACTGGTAAAGGTAATGACCAGGTACGTTTTGAGTCTTGTTTTGCTGCGCTTGCACCCGAACTTACTGTTATTGCGCCGTGGCGTGAATGGGATATGGTTTCTCGTGAAGACTTGCTGGACTATTTGGCTGAGCGTGATATTCCCTGTTCGGCTTCATTGACTAAAATATATAGCCGTGATGCAAATGCATGGCATATTTCACATGAAGGTGGCGAATTAGAAGATCCCTGGTGTGAACCTTCTAAAGAAGTCTGGACCATGACGGTTGATCCTGTGGATGCGCCAGATGAAGCGGGCAAGGTTAGCTTAAGTTTCGATAAAGGAGAATTAGTGTCGGTTGACGGCAAACCAATGTCAGCTTATAAGGCACTGATGTATTTGAATGAAAAAGCAGCCGCTCATGGTGTGGGTCGTATTGATATCGTTGAAAACCGTTTAGTTGGCATGAAATCACGTGGTTGTTATGAAACACCGGGTGGTACCGTATTGATGGCAGCGTACAAAGGTTTAGAGTCTTTAATTTTAGACAAAGAATCGTTGAAATTTCGTGAATCGGTTGCCCTGGAATTTTCTCACGTAATTTATGACGGTCGTTGGTTCACACCACTGGCAAAAGCACAATTAGCCGCGGCAGCGTCTTTTGCAGAAAAGATCACTGGTGATGTTGTTGTTAAACTTTACAAAGGACAAGCAACAGTTACTCAGCGTCGTTCTCCTAACAGCCTGTATTCAGAAGCGTTTGCAACTTTTGGTGCTGATGATGTTTATGACCAGAAACATGCTGAGGGTTTTATTCGTTTGTTTAGTTTATCTAGCCGTATTACAGCTCTTTCACAAGCTAAAACATCAGATCAAGCCCCGGCAAAGGAGAAATAATAATGGCGTTATGGGGCGGTAGGTTTAAAGAAAAAGCTAGTGCACAGTTTAAAGCGTTTAATGACTCGTTGCCTGTTGATTATCGGATGGCAGTACAAGATATTGTTGGATCAATTGCCTGGGCAGAGGCTTTACACAAAGTTAATGTTTTAAGTAAAGATGAATTAACCAGGCTGCAATTTGCATTGAATGAGTTAAAAGACTCAGTAGAACAAGATCCAAAACAAATTTTAACCTCTGATGCAGAAGATATTCACAGCTGGGTTGAAATTAACCTGATAGAAAAAACAGGTGATTTGGGGAAAAAGCTACATACGGGTCGTAGTCGTAATGATCAGGTTGCCACCGATTTAAAACTTTGGTGTAAAGAAACCGGTGGTGATATTTTATTTGCTCTGGTTAATTTGCAACAGGCATTAATGAACTTGGCTGAACGTGAAAGTAATACGGTTTTACCTGGTTATACTCATTTGCAGCGGGCTCAACCTGTAACTTTTGGTCACTGGTGTTTAGCTTATGTGGAAATGTTCAACCGGGATATTGGTCGTTTAAAAGACTCCCTTTATCGTGCCGACACGTCTCCGCTTGGATCTGGAGCATTGGCAGGTACTGCTTACCCGATTGACAGAGAAGAACTTGCTCAAAATTTAGGTTTTCGTTGCGCAACGATCAACAGTTTAGATGCTGTTTCTGATCGTGACCATGTGATTGAATTATTATCCAGCGCTAGCATAAGCATGATGCATTTATCACGTTTTGCTGAAGATTTGATTTTTTACAATTCAGGTGAAGCTGGTTTTATTGAATTAAGTGATCTAGTTACCTCTGGTTCTTCATTAATGCCACAAAAGAAAAACCCGGATGCATTAGAACTTATTCGTGGTAAAACAGGGCGGGTGATGGGATCGCTTGCCGGCATGATTATCACCATGAAAGCCTTACCTCTTGCTTATAATAAAGATATGCAAGAAGACAAAGAAGGTTTATTTGATGCGCTTGATACATGGCAAGAATGTATGGAAATGGCGGTTTTAGTCGCTGATGGGCTTAAAGTTAATAGGGTAAGAACATTGGCTGCGGCACAACAAGGTTACGCTAATTCGACCGAACTTGCTGATTATCTGGTGAGTAAAAACATTCCGTTTCGAGAAGCTCATCATATAGTTGGTGAAGTTGTTTTAGCTGCAATTGAAGCTGGACACGCCCTTGAAGATTATACCGTTGCTCAGTTGCAAGAATTTTCTCCTAAGATTGAGCAAGACGTTTATCAGCATTTGTCGGTAGAATCTTGTCTTGATAAGCGTGAAGCTTTAGGAGGCACATCAAGAGTACAAGTGCAAAAAGCGCTTGCAGATATTCAAGCAGGGAATAACGATAATTTTAATACCCAGGTTTTGGGCGCGCCAGGTAAAGACCAAATCAATATGGCACTTAAACAAGTTAAACAGCGTTTAAATGCCCAGCGTGCTGCTGCGTTATCGGTACGTCGAGCAAGAATGTCTGATGTTGACAAAATTTATCAATTGGTAGATTTTTGGTCTGATAAGGGTGAAATTTTACCACGCTGCAGAGAAAATATAATTCATGATATTCAAAACTTTGTTGTTGCTGAAGTTGATGGTTTTGTTGTTGGTTGTGCTTCGCTTTTTATTTATCAAACAGAGCTGGCTGAAATTCGTTCTACTGTTGTTGATGAAGAAGCACATGGCCAGGGTCAAGGGCAGGCTATGGTGCAATACTTATTAGAATTTGCTCATCAAATAGAATTGCAGAAAATTATTGTACTGACCTATGTGCCTGAATTCTTCAATAAGCTGGGGTTTGCACTTATAGATAAAAATTCTTTGGCAGAAAATATTATTGAAGACAGTGAGCAAAGCCCGCATAAAAATCCAGACGATGAAGTGGCAATGGAATATATAGTTGATCGTAGTGATGGTGGTGCTTAGTTAACTCTTTAGGTTTCATGTCTGGTTAAGTATTTGCTTAAGCGTTTGTTTAAGTTAGCAGTTAGGCTTGTGTTGAAGTATATGCATGGGTTTAATACCATTTCCATTAGTTCGTGGAACCCGTACAGGTATCAGTGTAATAAATTGTGATAAAAACTTATGGATAACAGCAGTATAGATAACGTTAAATGGTTCAGAAATGCAGCACCATATATTAATGCTCATAGGGGTAAAACCTTTGTTTTAATGTTTGGTGGTGAAGCAATTCAACATCAAAATTTTGCCAATATTATTCATGATATAGCTCTGCTGAGAAGTCTGGGTGTTAAATTAGTGCTGGTTCATGGGGCTCGTCCGCAAATTGAACAACGGGTAAAAGCGTATGGCTTAAAACAGCAAATAGATAATAATTTACGTATTACTGATGCGGATACTTTATCGGCTGTAAAAGATGCGACGGGTTCGCTGCGTATTCATATTGAAGCATTGTTAACTATGGGTTTGGTCAATTCACCAATGCATGGTTCACAAATCAGGGTGAGCACAGGCAACTTTGTTATTGCTAAACCTATTGGTGTCAGAGGCGGTGTTGATTTTAAATTTACAGGTTTAGTCAGACGTATAGATAGCACTGGGATCAATACCCAACTCGATTATGGCTCCATAGTGTTACTTTCGCCGATAGGTTATTCACCTACAGGTGAAGTATTTAATTTGTCATTGGAAGACGTAGCAACACAAGCAGCGATATCTTTAAAAGCGGATAAATTAATTGCGTTAACACAAAGTGCTGGTTTTATTGGTGAAGACGGAAAACTAATCCGTAGTTGTGGATTAGCTACCATCAAAAAACTTGCCAACAGCAGTGGTGATCATGTTGAGCGGTTACTCATGCGGGCTATTTCGCAAAGTGCCGAGCAAGGTGTTGAACGTTGTCATTGTGTAAGTTATCAAAGTGATAGTGCACTTTTGAAGGAGCTATTTACCCGTGACGGTGCAGGAACATTGATCGCCAAAGATCACAAAGAATTGCTTTGCAGGGCGACAATAGAAGATGTTGGTGGAATATTAGAACTGATTAAACCGCTAGAGTCAGAAGGAATACTTGTTAAGCGCTCGCGCGAATTGCTTGAAGTAGAAATAGGATTATTCAACGTTATCAAAAAAGAAGACGTTATTATCGCTTGTGCGGCTTTGTACCCATATCCGGAAGCTAATGCCGGAGAAATTGCCTGTGTGGTTATCCATCCCGATTACCGGGGCGGCAATCGTGGGGTTCGCTTGATTGATTCTCTTGAAAAAGAAGCGAAAAAACAGAAGTTAGCGTCTATTTTTATTTTAACGACGGTTAGTTCTCATTGGTTTATAGAACAGGGATATGTAGAACAGCCAATTGAAAAATTACCTGAAGGTAAGCAAAAAATGTATAACTTTCAGCGTAAATCTAAAATTTTCATTAAAGATGTATAGTTTTGGATGGGTTACTCGAAGCAGTATCCCATCTCTAAAATAAACGGTAAAGAAACAGCAAAGAAACGATATTAAAAAATATCTTCATCCTCAGTAGAATCATCCCCATCAAGAATCTCACCGCTATTATCGAACGTTACATATTCTGTAGGTGGTGTACCTATCTGAAAATATTCAAATAAACTGGTTTTATCGGTCTTTTTACTGAGTTTGCCGCTGACTTTATCAATGCGAACAGAAACTATATCTAAAGGTTGTTCAAAAGGTTCAATTGGAAGTTCTGCCAACGCAGTATTCATAAAAGTGATCCATGCAGGTTGAGCAGATTTTGCGCCAAACTCTTTACCTGTAATTTGATTTTTCCCCAAATTTGCATTGGACCGTGACTGACCCAGATTTCGACTAGGGTTATCAAAACCAATCCAGGATGTTGCCACCAATCTGCGGCTAAAGCCAGAGAACCAAGCATCTTTGGCTTCGTTGGTTGTGCCAGTTTTTCCTGCAATATCCGTGCGGTTTAATGCTCTAGCTCTGAAGCCTGTACCTCGCCAACTAGGATTTACTGACCTATCAAATCCCCAAATAGCACTGTTTAGTGCTTCAGTGATTAAAAATGCATTTTGGGGTGAAATTACCCGTTCAGCTCTATTAACAATAAATTCATTGGCGTAGTCTTCGGAGTTGTCTCTGGAAGTATTAATCGTTTCAAATTCACCAGATATGCTATCCGAAGATAAGGGGTTTATACCTGCAGTTAAATTCTTTTGAAATTCAAGATCTGTTTGTGACTGAAAATCATCGATTTGTGAGAGATTTTTACAATCATCACAAGCTAATAATGGCTCAGCTTGAAAAATAACATTACCTAATGAATCTTCTATTCGATCAATGAGATAGGGGTCAATTAGAAAACCTCCGTTGGCAAAAGTCGCAAATCCTGTTACAACTTCCAAGGGAGTTAATGAAGCAGAGCCTAAAGCTAAAGATTCATCACGGGGAAGTTCATCCGGAGCAAACCCAAAGGATGATAAGTGGTCGATAATTTTTCTTAAGCCAACGGATCTTAATAAGCGAACAGCAATAACATTTTTGGATTCTGCTAAAGCGCGACGCACTCTGATTGGGCCAATATAAATTGGAGGCGAATTTTCGGGACGCCAGACAAAACCTGTACTTGTATCTGCTTGATTTATCGGAGCATCGTTAACCATAGAAGCCAGGGTGAAACCATTTTCTAATGCCGCTGAATAAATAAATGGTTTTATATTTGAACCTACCTGACGTTTAGCTTGAGTGACCCGGTTAAATTGACTTTGCTTAAAGCTAAAACCACCAACAACGGCTTTAATAGCCCCGTTGTCAGGTGAAATAGCAACTAATGCTGAACTGACTTGAGGCAATTGATTTAAATGGTAGCTGTTGTCATCAATATTATTTTTTGTGACCCAGATAACATCACCAAAAGAGAGTATATCACTGGCTAATTTAGGCGGAAGTCCTTGTTTTTGATCACTGATAAATTCACGCGCCCAAGACATGCCCTGCCAGGGAATGATGCCATCCATGTTATTAATGAGCTTGATTGTCACCTCATTGTCAAATACTTCACTGACAACTGCAGGTATTAAGTTTTGATAGCCAGATAATTCAGCTACTGCAGCATTTACTTCATCAGAGGTTAGCGGTAAAAATCCCGATGAATCAACACCATCTTCAACTTGAATATTTGCAGAGCTGTTTGTGGCAATACCTGCTGTGTTTTCACCATTTAGTTCAGGTCGCAAAGATGTTATTGGCCCACGGTAACCGTGGCGTTGATCATAACTGAACAAATTGCTGATCACTGCTTGCTGAGCCGTTTTCTGTAAATGTGCCGGAACCGTAGTGAAAACTCTGTAACCACCCGTATAAGCTTGTTCTTTTCCATATAAGCTGATCATTTCCTGATGAGCCATTTCTGCAATATAAGGAGCATCAAGTTCAATTTCGGCACCGTGGCGTTTACCTGTTATTGGTGCATTAAGTGCTGTTGTGTATTCTTCTTCTGAAATGTAATCACTCACTAACATGCGTTTTAGTACCACAGCACGACGAGCTTTGGCGCGTTTAGGTGAGCGAATTGGATTAATGGCTGAAGGGGCTTTTGGCAGACCGGCCAACACAGCAAACTGTGGCAGAGTTAATTCATGGAGTTCTTTACCATAATAAACTTGTGCAGCAGCACCAAAGCCGAAAGCTCGGTGTCCTAGTGGAATTTTGTTCAGATAAAGTGAAAGAATTTCATCTTTAGTCAGTAAATATTCAATATGAAAAGCGGTAAAAATTTCCCGAAGTTTACGTATATAAGTTATTTCCCTTGAACCAAAAAAGTTACGTGCAACTTGCATGGTGATCGTACTGGCTCCACCTCTGCTGCTACCTGTGATTTGACCTATCACTGCTCTGGCCATACCTATAGGGTCAACACCAAAATGCAGATAAAAACGATCGTCTTCAGTAGCTAAAATAGCATTGATTAATGGTTGGGGAAATTCTTCAAGCGGCAGTGGCATACGTTTTTTTTCACCGTACTGAGAGATTAATTGGCCATCAACGGTAAATATTTTCATTGGCGTTTGCCACTGTACATTTTTTAAAGATTCAACACTGGGCAGGCTATCTTTAATGCTGAAATAGGCAATAATTAATGCCAGTACTAGTAAAAAACACGAAATAAGACCAAATTTTACTAGTCGTTTGAATGAAAACATTAATAACTACTCAATAAATTATTCGAAAAATAAAAGAAAAAACACTTATTAGTACTAGTATATCCTGTAAAAGCATGTAATAAATGTATTTATATCGATATTATGCCTAATATTATAATAAATATAAGATCTAGTAGGACGTTATGTTAAGTAATCTATGGAAAAAGAAGACATCATTGATGGTTGGGATAGATATAGGTTCCCACTCTGTTAAGGCTGTTTTGTTGAACCAGGGAAATGAAGGTTACATTTTAGAAGCTTTGGCAATTGAACCAATGCCACGAGGAGTGGTGATCGATCGGGAAATTCAAGATATCGAAGCTGTTGGTAATGTCATTGCAAAAATTCGAAAAAAGTTTTCTTCATCAGTCACTCTGGCAGCAGCAGCTGTTTCGGGGCAAACTGTTATAACCAAAACTATCTATATGGATGTTGCCCTTAACGAAGATGAACTTGCGGGCCAAATTGAAATAGAAGCTGATAGTTTGATACCTTATCCGCTGGATGAGGTCAGTTTAGATTTTGAATCTTTAGACGTTAATGAGTCTGATCCCAGTAAAATTAATGTGTTGCTCAGTGCTGCGCGAACGGAATCGGTTGAAACTCGGGTAGCATCACTTGGAAGTGGTGGTTTCAAAGCTAAAGTGATAGACGTTGAATCCTATGCAATAAGCCGAACACATGATTTAGTTTTACCTCTGTTACCGGATGATGCCGCTGATAAAATTATCGCTATTGTTGATATCGGCGCAACGATGACTTTAATTTCTGTGTCTGATGCAGATAAGCATATTTATAGCAGAGATCAAATTTTTGGTGGAGAACAATATACTCGTTCAATTGCCTCTTATTACAATAAATCTTTCGAAGAAGCTGAAACGTCTAAATTAACGAATGATTTGCCTCCTAATTATACTTTTGAGGTCCTGGCACCTTTTCACACTGTATTGGTGCAACAAATACGTCGTGCAATTCAAATGTTTTTAACGTCCAGCGGTAAAGAGAAGGTTGATTATTTGATTATCTCAGGGGGTTGCGCGTTAATTGAAGGAGCTCATGAGTTATTGACCGAGGAGCTTGGAATTCATACGGTCATTGCTAATCCGTTTGAAAACATGAAAATTTCCAAAAATATTGATCAGGATGAATTAAAAACAACTGCCTCGCAATTTATGGTTGCTGCCGGGTTAGCATTGAGGAGTTTTACCCCATGGCATATATAAATTTACTTCCATGGCGTGAAGAAGCTAGAAAAGCCAAAGAGAAAGAATATTTTACTATTTTAGCTTTGGTCGCATTGATGGCTTTTGGACTGGTATTTATGGTCAGTCAATTCTATCAGGCTAGAATTGATGGTCAGGTATCACGAAATCAATTTCTGAAAGATGAGATTAAAGTACTTGATATTAAAATTGCTGAAATTCAAACATTGAATCATAAAAAAACGGCCTTGCAGCAAAGGATCAGTGTTATTGAACAATTACAGCGTAGCCGTAATGTCGGCACTCAGGTATTGAACGAAATATCAAAGATCGTGCCTGGTGGTATTTATTTAACCAAATTAGATAAACAAGGTAGTAGCATTTTATTAATTGGCAAAAGTGAATCGAATAACCACTTAGCAAATATGATCAGGGAAATTGAAGCTTCTGATTTATTTGTTAATGCTGTGTTAGAATCTATTATCTCTAATGATGCAGAGAGTAAATTACTTAGCGAGTTTAAAATGCGCGTTCGCATTGAAGGGTTGAAAGATGAAACCGCAATTCAAGGAGCGAAATAGTGAATATTGATTTATCGCAATTTGATAACCTTGAACGGGATAATATTGGTCAATGGCCACTGATACCAAAAATTACTTTAGCTATTTTTTTGGCAATTATTGTGATGATTTTAGGTTATGTGATGCTTATTCAAGATAAGCTGGTAAAATTAGATAGTGTTACAGCAGAAGAAGTTACCTTAAAGCGGCAGTACAAAACTAGATATCAGGTTGCTGCAAATCTGGAACTTTTTCAAGCACAAATGGTAGAGGCCCAGGAGTTGTTAACTTCACAGTTGAAGAGTTTACCGGAAAGTCTGGAAACACCAGGTTTACTTGATGATATAACTTTTGTTGGTACTACAAGTGGTTTGAATTTTGTTAAGATAGATTGGCAACCAGAAATTTCAAAAGAGATTTATGTTGAGTTACCAATAAATATCGAAGTTGTGGGTGATTATCATGAATTTGGTGATTTTGTCAGTAAAATTGCTGGCCTGCCAAGAATTGTGACTTTACATGATTTTGATATTAGTCGTGTCAAAGAGGGTGAAAGTCGTTTAATTTTAAAGTTGCAGGCACGTACTTATAAATATCGCGAGGCTTCTTCAAAATGAAAAAAATAGTCTTCATCTTAATATTGCCGCTTTTTATCAGCGGATGTTTTGACAATACGGATGACCTGAAAGCACATATGGCAACCGTTCAGGCAAATACTACAACATATATAGAACCTATGCCATCAGCGCCTGTTTTTCATCATTTTGAGTACTCGGCTCATACTTTGAGAAGTCCATTTGTTGCACCAGAGCCTGAAGCGATTCAGGCAAAAGTTCAACAAATGTCTGATTGTTTAAGTCCCGATCTGCGACGTCGGAAACAGCCGTTAGAAAAATTTTCTTTAAGTGATTTGTCCATGAAGGGTACTTTAGGTGGTTCAGGTACTCTTTGGGCACTGGTTGAGGCGTCTGATGGCACTTTACATAGAGTGGCTTCAGGTAATTATGTTGGATTATTTAACGGCATTATTATGGCTGTAACACAGGATAAAGTGAAAGTAGTTGAATTGATCCCGGATGGTGCAGGTTGTTGGGTTAAACGTGAAACAGCGGTTGTAATGGTTAGAGCTGATTTAGAGGGGTGAAGGAACTAATGTTGCTAGTTAAAAATATGAATAAATTAAAAATATTTACCTGTAGCACATGTGTGAAATTTATGATTTCGACAATTTTATTTTTGGTGTCATCAATGGCACTTTCAGTGGAATTGTCTGAGATAAGATATAATACAATGCAAAATGACGAAATTAAACTCGTTTTTTCACTTTCAGAGAATATTAACGAACCACCTGAGGTTAAAACTTTTTTCAGTCCAGCCCGTATTGAAATAGCCTTTGATGCAACCCAATTCACTAATAACCTTACCCGTACAAAAATAGGTCATGCTGGTGTACAGGATATTACTGTTCAAAAACTAGGGGGACGGGTAGTTGCGTCGATTAACCTGGAAAAACTTTCAGGATTTAATGTCAGCCAACGGGGAGCTGAATTTTCATTAGTGTTAAATAAAGCAGTTGCCAATTTCGTTGTTGATGAAGTAGTACAAGGTAGTGATTTTATTAACAATATCAAATCAATAGATTTCAAGCGCGGACAAGAAAATGAAGGTCAGTTATTTGTATATTTAGATGACAGCATGGTAGCCGTGGATGTTAGTGATAAATTGGGTAAGTTGTATATTGAATTTCATAATACTCAAATAATTGATGATTTATTATATAAGTTAGATGTTACAGATTTTGGTACTTTAGTTACTGGTGTTGAAACGTTCAGGGAAGGTAAAAATGCGAAACTGGTTGTTGATATAAACAGTAACTTTACTTTCGATTATCGACATACTAATAATGTTTTTTCTTTAGTCATTAAAGAAAAAGTCAAATCTCCTGGTTATTTAGGAAATTCTGAAGATTTCACTGGCCGGGATATTTCCCTAAATTTCCAGAATATTTCTGTACGCACCGTATTACAAATTATTGCTGATTATAACGGCTTCAATTTAGTCACCAGCGATTCTGTTGTAGGTAACATAACCTTAAGATTAGATGGTGTTCCCTGGGATCAAGCCTTAGACATAATATTGAAAGTTAAAGGGTTAGATAAGCGGATGCAGGGCAATATTTTGATGGTTGCCCCGAGCGATGAACTTTCAGCCCAGGAAGCGAGAAATTTACAAGCTAAACAACAAGTAGCTGAGTTGGCGCCTCTGTATTCTGAGTATGTGCAAGTGAATTACGCAAAAGCGGCTGAATTTGCTAATTTAATTAAAAATGAAGAAAACAGTATTTTATCAGCTCGAGGTAGTGTCAGTGTTGATGAGCGTACTAATACTTTACTAATTCGTGATACAGCTAAAAGTATTGAAGATATTAAACGTATGGTGAATGTGCTTGATATACCTGTAAGACAGGTGGTAATTGAAGCGCGAATGGTGACCGTAAAAGATAGTATCAATGAAGAACTTGGTATTCGTTGGGGAGTTACCGATGCAGGAGATGAATTTGCAACATCAGGGAATATCAAAGGTGCAAATTCAGCAGCGGGCGGAGTTGTACCTTCTTTAGGTGATCGCTTGAATGTAAATCTACCAGTATCAAATGCTGCCGGCAGTCTTGCTTTTCAAGTGGCTCGTTTAGCTGATGGCATAATTTTAGATTTAGAATTAAGTGCGATGGAAAAAGAAAATAAAGGCGAAATTATTGCCAGTCCACGTATTACCACAGCGAATCAAAAAGAAGCTTATATTGAACAAGGTGTCGAGATACCCTACCAGGAAGCGTCTTCCAGTGGGGCCACGTCTACACAATTTAAAAAAGCGGTACTAAGTTTAACGGTTACACCACATATTACACCTGACGATAGAATTATTTTAGATTTAGTTGTGACTCAAGATACCGTTTCTGATGTCTCTAACGGACAAGCGCCGGCGATAGATACTCAACGGATAGGTACTCAGGTTTTGGTTAATAATGGCGAAACTATCGTATTAGGTGGAATATATCAGCAATCAATTATCAGTACTGTGTCAAAAGTACCTGTTTTGGGTGATATTCCCTATTTTGGTTGGTTATTTAGAAATAGTTCTAACTTTAATGAGAAAAAGGAATTACTCATTTTTGTTACTCCTCGTATAGTTACAGAGCGTTTTTAACTTTATTTGCAAGTAAGTGATGAATTTTTACCACACTTGCTTGCAATCACTGCCTAACAATTGCGATAATTACGCCCTTAAAAATTTCGAGGGGGTTCCCTCATATCCTGTAACCGTAATTAATTACATTGAGTTTAAGTTAGTCTAATGGCAGAAAAACGTAATATTTTCCTTGTTGGCCCGATGGGCGCAGGCAAAAGCACCATTGGTAGAGAGCTAGCTGAAAAGCTGCATCTAGATTTTTTCGATTCTGATCAAGAGATTGAGCGCAGAACTGGCGCAGATATCGCGTGGGTTTTCGACCTTGAAGGTGAGGAAGGCTTCCGCAAAAGAGAAGAATCGGTAATTGATGACCTGAGTGAGAGGCAGGGTATTGTGCTGGCAACGGGTGGCGGTTCAGTGATCAGTCCAGAAGTACGCAATCATCTATCAGCGCGTGGCATTGTTGTCTATCTTGAAACTACTATAGATAAGCAAGTTGCCCGTACTCAAAGAGATCGTCGTCGCCCCTTATTACAAACATCGGAAGAGCCGAGAGTTGTACTTGAAAGATTAGCGGTAGAGCGTAATCCTTTGTATGAAGAAATCGCTGACGTGATTGTGAAAACGGATGATCAAAGTGCAAAAGTGGTTGCTAATAAAATTGTTGAACGATTAAACTTCTAAGCAGAATTTAACAAAATGACCACACTTATTGTTGATCTTGGTGATCGCAGTTATCCCATCAATATAGATTCTGGGCTCTTAAATCAGAAGAGCCTTTTTACTGCTCATATCCGCGGCAAACGAGTCTGTATTGTTTCAAATACTATTGTTCATCCTTTGTATGCCAATACTCTCAAGCAGGTGTTAACGGACTATCAGGTAGATGAAATAATATTACCCGATGGCGAAGCTGAAAAAAATCTCACAAACTTCGACAAAATAATGTCTCACCTGCTGGCAAATGGCCACGGCCGAGATTCTACGCTTATTGCTTTAGGTGGAGGGGTTATTGGGGATATCACGGGTTTTGCTGCAGCTTGTTATCAACGTGGTATAGATTTTATTCAAGTACCTACTACAGTTCTTTCTCAGGTAGATTCATCTGTTGGCGGTAAAACTGCGGTTAATCATGCTTTAGGTAAAAACATGATTGGCGCTTTTTATCAACCTAAAGCCGTTGTTATTGATATAAATACATTATCCACTTTGCCGATGCGTGAATTTAACGCGGGAATGGCCGAAGTTATCAAATATGGTATTTTAGGTGACGGTGATTTCTTTCAATGGCTTGAAGAAAATATTTCCCTGATTAATAGTCAAGATAGCAATACTCTTGCTGCAATGATTGAAAAATGTTGTCAGTGCAAAGCAGATATCGTGGCTGAAGATGAAACTGAAGCTGGCGTTAGAGCATTATTAAACTTAGGTCATACTTTCGGACATGCTATAGAAGCTGATCAAGGCTATGGAAAATGGCTTCATGGTGAAGCAGTTTCTGCTGGCATGGTACTTGCTGCTAAACTGGCAGTAGGAATGAATTTGCTTGAAGTGTCAGATCTCCGTCGTATTGAGTCTTTGCTCTTGGCTTTTAACTTACCGTTACACGCTCCTGAATCAATGGGCTTTAACGAGTTTATCTGTCATATGCGTCGTGATAAAAAAAATCTAGCCGGAAAATTGCGGTTTATTGTTCCAACCGCTATTGGAAAGTCTGAAATTCGTGATGATGTAACCGAGGCCATGCTTCAACAAATTCTGTGATATTAATGGCTGGAAAGCCTGGTGATTATATTGAGTGGGCCCTATATTAAGTGGTGCCTAGGCAGCTTACTTTTGATTACTGTAAAACTCGGAAGGTGAAATATGTCCGCATTAGCACAGATAACTAAATTATCAATGAATGCTTCCAGTGTCGAAACTATCAGTACTAATGCGCGTATAGATTACATTTTAAGATTCTCTAAACAAGCTATTTTAATTGTTGATGAACAAAGCGAAGCTTATTCAAAAGTAGGCAGTTTGTTTCTTGGTGCATTACCTGTAAATCAAAATGCCTGTTTCATTTCTATCTCCGTAAAGTTAAATGACATTCAAATAAGATGCCGAATTATCGAACAGTTATTTGGTAGTAGCTTGTTTGATCCTGAACAGTCATTGGCGGTGAGTATTTTTAATTTAGCCCAACAATCGGATGAGGCTATTAGCATTGTCATAGAACATGCACATTTATTATCATTACAGTTAATGTATGAGCTATGCCAGTTAAATAAAATTTGTCAAAAATCGAATACCAGTATTAATGTCCTAATGTTGGGTACCGCGAAAGCGGGTGCTTTAATTGTAGATAATAAGGCTTTATTTGAAAATAAAATGTCAATACTGTCTGCAAACACCGGGCAGTTATTATCGTTTAAAGATCCACAGTTCAAGCATCAATCTTCGTTATTCGAGTTCACCATTTTCAAAAAATTTTTGTTAGGAGTAACACTATTAAGTATAATTACGGCTGCAATTATAGTTAGTTTATATCAACGGGATACTATGAGCTTTAGCTCTCTTCCTGCACCTGATACAAGCATGGATAAAAATATTCAACAAAATAATAGTTTGCCACATACTGACACGATGGGTTCCGGGCAAATCTTTGTAACAGACACCTCTAATGTAACTAACATATCAACAGCTCTTGCTACGCAAGGCAGCTTAGCTAATAATGAAGATATATTTATATCCCTAACTGGTCAGAATCCATCCTTAGGAGCAGACAAGTATTTAAAGGAAAGTATTCAACCCGCAAAACCACAAGACATTGTTAACGCACTTGCATTGTTTGAATCAAAGACTGGTTCTGTAGAATACAACAACCTGGGTGCAAGTAATAAAGTGGCTGAACCAGGTGTGGTAGTTAATAAGGTAGATGCAAACGTAAATAGTAAGGTAAATAGACAAGTAGATAAGAATAAACAGCTAAGCATTGATAAACCCATTCAGGCCAATTTGTTTGATGCTACTACTGAAAAAAGAACAATTAATTCAGCATATTATCAACAGTTTAATAGTGGGTTTGTTGTGCAGTTCGACGCTTCTAGAGATCAAAAAGTGTTTGATGCATTAGTAGCTGACTATCAAGACATTAATTTTAATGGTTATTATCGTTTATTAAATAATGACCCTTTATTTGTTATTACCTCTGAGCATTTTACCAACCGAGCCGGGGCTGAAGCACTTATTTCAATATTGCCGAATACATTAAAACAGCGTAGACCATGGATTAAATCAATTAGTGCGATTAATAATGAAATCAATGTCTTTGAAAGCTCCCAATAAGTGTTAATAAAGGATACAATTCTGCTTTAATCTACATATATATATTCCTGTTACTTGAAATGCATTTTCAGTAACCATGGTGTAGTAATAATTAATGTTAAGGCGAACAGGCGGAATGAAAAAAAAACATCGGGCATTTCTTAAATGGGCTGGAGGTAAATACGGCTTAAGCGATGTTATCAGAAAAATTCTGCCTAAAGGGGATAGATTAATCGAGCCTTTTGTTGGTGCAGGCTCTGTTTTTTTAAATACAGATTATCCACACTATTTGTTGAATGACATTAATCAAGATTTAATAAACCTTTATCAAATACTACAAAAAAGACCACAACAGTTTATTACTGATGCCGCGAAGCTTTTTGATATTTCAAATAATCAATCTGAAGTTTATTACCAGTTAAGAAGTGAATTCAACCAGAGTAAAGACAAATACTTCCGTTCGTTAATTTTCTTGTATATGAATCGACACGGGTACAATGGTTTGTGTCGTTATAATAAATCGGGTGGTTATAACGTTCCATTTGGAAAATATAAACATCCTTATTTCCCTGAAGCCGAATTAAATTATTTTGCTGAAAAAGCGAAAAGAGCCACTTTTGTCTGTGAAGGGTATCGTCAGACATTTGAACGCGCAATAAAGAACGATGTAATTTACTGTGATCCACCTTATGTACCATTGAGCAAAACGGCAAGCTTTACCAGTTATTCCGGTAATGGCTTTGGCTTGGATGAACAAGCTGATTTGGCTAATGCCGCAGAGGAAGTTACCGCCTCATCAAATATATCGGTATTGATCAGTAATCACGATACTATTTGGACCCGCAAAATTTATGAGCATGCCAATAAAATAAAATCAATTCAAGTCGCACGAACAATTAGTCAAAAAGGAAGTGCCAGAAAGAAGGTATCAGAGTTGTTAGCTTTTTATGACAAAAAAGCAGTCCATCGTTAAATTTATTTAGAATACCAATTTCACTAATGAGTTAAATTGGTATTATCCGGGTAAAACTAAAGAAACAACAGCAACCAATGAAGCAATAAAAATAAGTACCCCAATAAGCCCAGCAATAATAAAATGACTTAATTTGCCTTGATTAAAATCCCTCTCGCGGTTTTTATTGCTTTGTACGCCAAAAAAAGCAGCACCAACACTTTTAAAAGTTTCTTTTAAGTTGTTAGTTTTTTTGTCAGTCATATTGTTCCTCAAATAAAATATTAGTATGTTTTCTTTAAGGGACTAATTATGATTCATTGGTGCAAACTATTCAATTCTTCCTTATAAATCAAAATCAACAGAATAAGAAACGATAAAGTTAACGTCTCCATCAGCGCCATCAATATCAGTGTCACCTAGTGAAAATGTAAAATTATCTTTGCTTATATTAATGCTGTATTCAACATAGTCACCACCTGCGCTAAAGTTATAGGTACCGATATGTAAGCTTAAGGCAATGTCAGAAGTAAGTTCAAATTCAGCATCTGCAGTAATATAGGTATCATCAGAAAATTCACCGCCAGCATCAGAATCGATTAATGTAGCATAACCAAAAGTTAAAAATTCATAAGAAACATTTACATATACTTCACTGAAATCTGAATTGGCATTGTTATCATAATTATAATAGATAAAGCCAACATCATAACCAATACCATTACTTAATTCACTGGAAAAACCACCGTACAAATCTAACTCATAGCTCATATTTGGAGCCCAATCTGCATTGGAAGTCCAGGCACCAGCATAAAATCCTGATTTGTCTTCATAGTCAATACCACCAGAAACCGCCGCTGCATTAGATGTTTGAGTAACACCACGCCATAAATAGTTATTAGTTACGCCGACATTAGCAGATAAACCTTCAACAGCCATTGTTTGAGTTGATACAAAAGCTGAACTAGCGATGATTGATGTGAGTGCAAATGAGATATAAGTTTTTTTCATGTTAATACTCTTTTTAGTCTAAATAATTATTAAAAATATTGTTTGTAGAAGTGCAAGGACAATGCCTGTATAAAAAAATAGCCAGAAAATATTTATATTGCAATAAATTCAAGTGGTTGTGATTTATTCTCCCAGAAAATAATGGATAGAAAAAAAGTTTAGTGCGCTATATTGGTGCGTAACTATGCATAAAGAGCAAAAAAAGTGCAATAATTTAATCCGCAATATCTAGTTTTACTTCATAAATGCTTGTTCATTAGGTAAAGTAGCGAAAATTTAAAAGATTTGTTTACAAGAGATAGTTATGTCTTCATTTTTAATTGCTCCATCTATACTCTCTGCTGATTTTTCTCGTTTAGGAGATGATGTTGCTAAAGTATTAGCTGCAGGTGCAGATGTTGTCCATTTTGATGTGATGGATAACCACTTTGTACCAAATTTAACTTTTGGTCCTATGATATGTAAGTCTTTACGTGATTATGGAATTACTGCTCCTATTGACGTGCACTTAATGGTGAAGCCCGTAGACAGCCTAATTCCAGAATTTGCTAAAGCTGGTGCTGATATTATTACTTTTCATCCAGAAGGTAGCGACCATATTGATCGTAGCTTGCAACTTATTAAAGATAATGGTTGTAAAGCAGGACTTGTACTAAACCCGGCAACGCCTTTGCATTGTTTGGATTTCGTGATGGATAAACTAGATGTTATATTATTGATGTCTGTTAATCCTGGTTTTGGTGGTCAATCTTTTATCCCTGGAACTTTAGATAAATTGCGTTTAGTGCGTGAAAAAATTAAAGCCAGTGGTCGTAATATTAGTTTAGAAGTAGACGGTGGTGTTAAAGTAGATAATATTGCAGAGATTGCACAAGCAGGGGCTGATATGTTTGTTGCCGGCTCTGCTATTTTCTCACAACCAGATTATAAAGTTGCCATTGATCAAATGCGCACAGAACTATTGAAAGTAACTAAGTAACTAAGTAACTAAGTAACTAAGTAACTAAGTAACTAAGTAACTAAGTAATCAAGTACGTAAGTAATTATTTATTTAAATTACTTAATTGCTTAAAGTAATATTGTTTAATAAAAAAATTGTAATAAACATTAGAAATGCGATCCCACTGTTGGGGTGCAAGTAAAAGGATAATAATGAATAAACCGATTGTATTAAGTGGCTGTCAGCCTTCAGGTGATTTGACTATAGGTAATTATTTAGGCGCATTAAAGCAATGGGTTAACATGCAGAATAGTCATGAATGTTATTACATGTTAGTTGATCAACATGCTATTACTGTTCGCCCAAATCCAGAAGCATTACGCAAAGCGACTATGGATGGCTTAGCTTTATATCTTGCCTGTGGTGTTGACCCTCAAAAAAGTACTATTTTCATTCAGTCGCATGTGCCTGAGCATAGCCAGTTGAGTTGGGTGTTGAACTGTTACACTCAAATGGGTGAACTTAACCGCATGACTCAATATAAAGATAAGTCACAAAAATCTGAAGCTAATATGAATTCAGGCTTATTTTCTTATCCGGTATTAATGGCTGCTGATATATTGCTTTATCGTGCAGATAGAGTACCTGTAGGTGACGATCAAAAGCAGCATTTAGAATTAGCACGAGACATCGCTAATCGCTTTAATAACCTTTATGGTGATGTTTTTACTGTACCTGAACCTTATATTCCAGAGCATGGTGCCAGGGTAATGAGTTTGCTGGAGCCTGGGAAAAAAATGTCAAAATCAGATACTAATCCGGGTAACTTTATTGGCTTGTTAGAAGATCCTAAAAAAATCACTAAAAAGATCAAACGTGCAGTGACCGATTCAGACGAACAGGCGAATATTTATTTTAATACTGAAGAAAAACCTGGTGTGTCAAATTTGTTATCTTTATTATCTTGTGCAACAGGGCAAAGTGTTGAACAGCTGGTACCTCAATATGCAGATAAAATGTATGGTCATTTAAAAGGTGATGTTGCAGAAGCTGTGGTTGAGTTATTAAAACCCATTCAAGATAAATATCATCAATTCCGAAATGATCAGACGTATTTAGAACAAGTGATGCGAAATGGCGCTGAAAAGGCATCAGCAAGAGCAAGTAAGGTACTTGTTGATGTTTATGACGCAGTAGGGTTTATTGCTAAGCCAGCTTCCATTGCTAAGCCAGCCATAAAGGTTGCGCTTAATCCAAACTCAGATAATTAGTATTCAATTCTGAAGCTGCCTACAGTTATCACTATAGGCAGTTTTTTTTATTTCTTTTGAGCTGCTTTTCGCGTTTTATCGAATAATTGAGCGCTATCTTTTAGAAAGTTATCGGTAGTGTTGCTGGGCGCAATAAGAAAATTTGGCGTCATTATTGTGACATTGTAACTTGGCAAAGGATTGAAGTCAGGTTTGTGACTTAATTTAATTAAAAAACTACCGCCAAATAATATTGCCGTTAAACTTAACGCCACCGTTAATCTACGTTCTTTTGTCATATGAAAACCGATATAACAATTTAGCCAAAATAGACAAAACCCTAAACCTATAGGAAATAGAGTGATCAATCCTGTTAATGGCCAATTACTCGACAGGTTAAATTGGGCAATTGTTTCAAAAACATCAGTTATCCACATTAGATTAAAAAAGACAAAGCTAATGCCTAACTGGTTCATTATTCTTGCGTCATGCTTAGTTAAATGAGAAATCAGGGCAACCATGCTGGGCCATAGGGCAAAAAGCAGTGTCATTCCCACAGACGGCACTAATAATTGAGTAAAGGTAACTTTTGTTGAGTTGTTGAGATAAAAAATAAAACCAGCAACAAAAGTAAAAAGGAACATACTGCCGATAATTACCGCAGGATGGCGAGTGCTGCTGATTAAGCTTTCAAAGGGACTGAAGGTTACGCTTTTGGCGACAGGATGATGGGGGAAAATGATACGTATCTGGCTTTTCCCTATACTAATTATGTCACCTGAGCTAATAACGTGTTGATCAGCCGAATTTTTACCTGTTTCTAAAAAACTTCCGTTAATAGTATCTTTGTCAGAAACAATCCAATTTTCACCGTCGTAATCCAAAGATAAATGTTCAGGGCATACATGAGGATCGGTAAGAATTATGTCGTTGTTATATCCTCTGCCTATTGTCACAGTATTTTTAATGGTCTTATGTCGACCAAGTAACTTATGTCCGCGGCTTATTTCTTCAATAATTAATTCCATTTTACAGACTCCATAAATTTCCTAGTAAAAGCTAATGCTGTGGTTTGTTCTACACCGGCAATAGTAAAATGGCTGACCAAAGCTTGGTTGTTTTTGTCTATTGATGCTGCTAAATACAAAACATCAAATAGTTTCGGGAAATCTTTATAGGATCGCGTACAAAAAATTGTTTTATTTTCAATGGCGTTATTATCAGGCGTAACAGTGTCGTGGTGACATTGATATTCGGAAACATTGTCTTTACCTGCCTTATTACCGGGGCCCGCACGTCGAATTCGTTTTTCATATAAATGATAAAACTTAGTATCACTTAGCTCTTTGGCTTGCATGTATTGAAATTCCATCTCTAAGTTACTGGTAAAGAAACGTGAAGAAATATAGGTATTTTCATCTAGAGAACAATTAGCTACCGCAGCTAAAAATAATGCATCTGTTTTATCTGCATTCGATTCGCCCCAACAACGAATAAATGGAACATCAATAGCTGGTATCACGCCATTACCTAGTGTTTTTATTTTCCACTCGGCGGTTAAGATTGTGGAAAATAATTTTTGTTGGTTTTGTGAAAGTTGGTCCGCCATTTGTTTATCAATACTTTCTGGCACAGAGAGTTGGTATGCCTTATATAAATTAGCTAATTTTTCATGGGGAACAAGAAAGCCAATTTGATTTCCTGAAGTCGCAACGTTAATACCTACCACTTTTGTTTCATTATTTACTACCGGACCGCCACTCATGCCTGGATTAACTGAGCCGGTAAAATGAATACGTTGATTAAATGACTCAGTTTTCAAACCATTATAGGTGCCGGGAACAACGATCATGCCTAAGTCATGAGGGTTTCCTAATGAGTATATTTCTTCACCTCTTTTGGGAGCGTTGTCGGCAATCGAAAAGTAAGGTAAATCAATTTCGGTACTACGCTTGACTAAGGCCAAATCATTTATTACATCAACACTTTTCAATTCAAGTACACCTTTGTTACCTTGGTGGTCTAGAAATTCTATGGTGTATTTTGCCGGGTGACGTGCAAAGCCTGAAATAACATGATAATTAGTGGCAATTAAACCGTCTTTACTAATTTGAAATCCCGAGCCAATAGATGATTTTTCACCACTGGTTTTGTCAATTAACCGTATTTGATATAAAGACGGGGCAAGTTGTTTAAATATTTCTTCTGCCTGTTCCGTTGCAAATCCATTGGTGGATAAGCAAAGCAGCAAAAAGGTAAAAAAACCTTTCATTGATAATCCTTACTTTTTTAGATGAGTATATTTAGTAATATTGATCAATTGTCGTCTATTATCTGCCATCAAGCAAAGGAAAGCTTGTAACAAAGCGTAGCGCAAAAAACGCAGTTTTATAAATATTGAATAAATGAGATTGATAATCCAGTATTTAATTTATAAATCAACGTGTTAAAGTCTTTGACCCAAGCAGTAGCGACACAACTAAACTCTTTTTTTTATTTTTAGGTTTAACAATACCTTACTTGATATTGTTTCAATTACCTAATTTAGGTTAAAGTCAAATAATGACTTTAAGCATTTATGATCCAGTTATGAATAATGAACAAGCCCAACAATACTTACTTTCAAAAGTTGAAACAACATTAGATTATCCTTTTGGTGAAGAGGTAAAAGTATTTAAAGTAAAAAATAAAATGTTTGCGACTTTAGCATTAGGAAAAATTGCCAAGAGTGCGAGAACTAATGATGATGCTAAAACATATTATTGGATGAATTTAAAATGTGATCCAGACGAAGCGGTAATGTTGCGTGATATTTTTCCTGCGGTTATTGCTGGTTACCATATGAATAAGGCACTTTGGAATACTGTTATTCTTGATGGTTCAATTCCACAGGGAGAGATTGAGCGCATGATAGATAATTCGTATATGCTGGTGGTGAAGAAAATGGCCAAAAAAGATCAGCAGTCGATTTTGGTCCATTTTTAATTAAATCGAAAAACATAAGAATTATACAAAACAGCTACATCTGAACGATATAAAATACCACAGACTGAATTAAGAGGTATTTTCTTTAAAGATAATAACGTTATTGCCTACAGTGAAAAGAAAAATAACCAGTGATTGCACACTTTCTGTGCTTGCAATATTTATGGTTGTGGGAAATAGATACAAATCCTTACATTTAATTATGTCGATCACTTTTTATTCGTTGAACCTATTTGTTAATGTTAAGTCAGTAGTTATTGTTAATATCAATTGCACTGGTATAAGTTGATAGTTTTAAAAAAAGGAAAAGTTAATGAATAATTGGATAAAAAAAATGTGGAAAGACAATAAGTCACTGCTAGTTTTTTTAAGTTTAATGTTAGTTTTTCGTAGTGCAGTAGCAGATTGGAATGAAGTACCGACAGGTTCAATGAAGCCAACAATTATTGAAGGAGACCGAATTTTTATTAATAAAATGGCTTATGATATTAGAATACCTTTTACTCATGTTTCTTTGATGAAAATGTCTGACCCACAACGTAATGACATTATTATATTTGACTCAGTTGTTTCGGATAAACGTTTGGTTAAACGTGTTATCGGCTTACCAGGTGACGTTATTTCAATGAAAGATAATCGCGTATCTATTAATGGTAAGCAGTTAAGTTATCAACATGCTGCCGTAAATGGTTCAGTTATTGATATTCATGAAAATTTATCAGGCAATACTCATACAGTTCGTACCAATTCAGCAGGTTCACAGTTGTCAAACTTTCCTGAAGTAAAAGTACCTGAGGGACATTATTTGGTATTAGGCGATAACCGTGATAACAGTGCTGATTCAAGAGTAATTGGTTTTGTACCAAGGGAAGAAATAATTGGTCGCTCCAGCAGTGTGGTGATGTCTCTGGATTACGAGAATTATTATATACCGCGCTCAGATCGATTTTTCCAAACATTGTAATCTTACATTTTGTAATTTTACACTATGTAACCTTTAATTTTGTAACCTTTAATATGGAAGAAGCTGAACAATGTTGAGATGTATTTGCTCAGACTTCTTCGCTCCATATTTCATTTAAGCACTGTCATTTAAGAACTATCATTTAAGTAATGCTATTAAGCAAACTTACTACTTGGCTTTACGTATGTATAAGTTGCCGCTATAAGTTGTTAATGATAATTCCTGTCCGCCGCCATTGAGTTTAGCCTGCATAGTTTTACCAATGGTAATCTTTTGTTTATTACCTCGTTTAGTCTTTTTAACTTCTTCTACTGAAATGAATTCTTGTTCAAGTCCAGATAAAATTTCTCCCTGATAGCTTTGCACTGTTATATTTGCAGCAATGCTTTTTGTTAAGGTTATGTCTATATTACCGCTATGGCTGGTTAATGAAGAAGGGCTAGTTTCGTTGAAGTCAGAGAAAACCACCACAATATCTTTTAAATGAGTTTCAGCAACAATTGGCCCTGATATATTATTTGCGTAAATTGCACCTTTGTATGACTCTAATTCTATACCTCCCTGTACGGAGTCTACTTTTATATCACCGCCATAATATAATGAGATATCTAATTTTGAACGGTGAGGTACTTTTATAATGAGGTTAACATACTGTGTTGATATTTCACTCTTGATTTCAACAACATTGTTATCTTCTTCTATTTCCAGGCGTAACATGTTGCCACTGATAGATTTCAGACCTTGAGACGATCTGGCAGGACTTCGATTTCTGTTAGCTTTGTGTATTTTTTTTAGTTCATGGGAATTTTTATCATTTTTGTTATTAGTAGTGGTAGCACTTATTTCAATAGTATCACCTTCATAACCGATAACCGTTATATTGCCATTAACCACTTCGATCTATACTGACACAGGTTGACCGGGTTTTGATAATGGCAAACTATGAGTTTGTTCACCAGCAAGTGTATTTGTATTAATTGTTGCCAGCATAGTAAATGCTACGGCGAATAATGATTTGTTCATGGTAGTACTCCTTGGATAAATTAAGTATATGAAGTTGCTAATTTTGATTGAATAAATTGTTGAATTTCCGGTTGTGTATCTTGTTTTTTAAGTTGTTCAAGTATTAGTTTTATGGTGGTAGGCGTACCTTTATTTATGAGCAATTGAAATAACTCAATTTGTACTAAAGTATTCTTTTCCCTTAATGCTAACGAGAGTAATTCTGACTCTGAATCCTGAAAAACATCTTGTTCTGCTAAAGTTTTAACAATTGCTTGTCGAACTGCTGTTGAGTTATCACTCTCTAATAAATCAATTAGTTGCCTGATTAACATAGGATCAGAAAGATCAGACTGTTTGCTGTAGGCAACCCCGGTTAAACGTTCACTGGCAGATTTTTTTTGTAACATTGAAATGGCCAGTAAAGTGTTTAATGATGATACTTGCTGCTTTAACCCGTTAAAATCTGCATTATTAGACATTTGCTGTGGTTGGTTCACATTAAAACCAATCACAAAAACCAGACTTAATGAAGCAAATTGCATTAAAGGTTTTGGCGTAAAAATGTGCTTTAATGAGCTCAGCAGGGAAGTTTTGGGTTGAATAGTATTTTCACACTTTATGCTAATACTGTCGCTTTGTGCAGCTTGTGCCCTAGACAACATTTGATAAAAGTCGGCGTCCATTTTATCTGATGGTTTAGCTGCTTGTTCAGCGTTGTTTTGCCAAAATTGTTCAATAAAGTGTAATTCATTTTGTAATTCAACATCGTTATTGAGCAAATTCTGCATTTCATCGCTCATTTCAGAGCAAGCTTCATTTGCCAGTGAAGCAAGTTTCCAGTCGATAATGTCGGTATTATTCATTAGGTATTTTCTCCAACAAGCTGTTGATAACTAGATTGCAATTTACTTATTGCATTACGCATACGAGCTTTTAAAGTATTCAAATTGCAATCTAGAAGCATGGCAATTTCTTGATAATTAAGTTGTTGAAAACGACTTGATATAATAATTTCTCTATGCTTTGGCGCTATATTATTTAAAGATTTCGCAAATAAATCATGTTGCTGATTTGTTTCTAACTCTTCATATAAAGTATGCTCATTTACTAGCTCTACTTCTTCGATATCCAGAAGTTGATGCTGAGATTTATTTTTGCGGTAATGATCTGCCACGGTATTTCTAGCAATGCCATAAAGCCAGCTTTTAAAGGTGCTGGTGCCATTAAAGCTAGTTCGGTAAGCCAACACCCGCATAAATGTATCTTGTACTAAATCTTCGCTTAGCGCTCGATTATTACCCGAGCGCAAAAAATAATTAAATAACTGAACCTTATTGTTTTCAAAAAGAATGGCTAGTTTGTTTAGCTGCCCCTCTTTAACTTGAAACATCAGTTCTTTTTCATCTGTCATTTATTTTTCTATCCTTTGTCTACAGTTAAGTAGATGAAAGTAAAATGCTGTTTTTGATTTTGTTACTTATTAATACGGAGGTCTAGCTAAAAAGGTTGATAAATAAATTAATTAATTTTAAATTAAATTATAAAGTGATATTTATCAGTGGATTGGATTTTTATTTTTTGGTGGTTTAGGGGGAGTTATAATAAGAACAGTGATATTTTGAAATAACCCAATTTATTATTTAATACAACCAGCTACTAAAAAAGCAAAAAATGTATAGCGCTTTATACACTAAAACGAATATTTATATGAAGTCTTCAATCAATAATAATTTACTAATACTCTTCCTTAAAGTATCAGGCACACCATGCTCTTTTGACAGTACGTCCCACAAAGATACAGCGTGAATAACTTTATCAATTATTTCATCTATTTCTGTGCGTCTTATAGTTGGTAAACATAATTCTGCTACTGCATAAATGTCTTTTCTATCATGCTCCTTTCGCTTACCGTTCATTGCCATCCAATGTTGCTCGACCCAAGGATCCCCAATAGCATAACTAAATGCAACGTCGTAAGCTGGTGTTATTCGCCACTTCTTACCATCCAGCAGGAATGCTGTATTTTTAGAGTGATCATCATTATTACGGGCAACATGGTTGAAAACCATTTGTTTGAATATTTGCAATGCATCTTCTTTAGGTAATCGTAAATCTCTAGCTACCTTGAATATTTGCTCATAGGAGTAGCCTCCCGGCTGATTGTAGTTTACGTGGGTCATGGCGCTTAATGTTTGAATATGGCGTTTTTCATTACCATTAATGCGATCGAATCGTTTAGTGATAAAATGCCTTCTGTCACCTTCAGGCAAAAGATCGCAATGCTCCATATTAATGTCGGCTTCTTTTGCCATCAAATAATAAACATACTCCATAAACCCATATCCCATAGGATCACCAAATGTTTGTTTACTTCGATCACGGTCAGTTACACCGTCAAACTTCAATAAATAATGGGTAAATCCATCAGGAGCATCGGTTTGCCCTGATTTGACTTGAGTGAAGTCTTGATTAAACGCTAGTAAAGCCTTAGGTCTAGCGCCACCTGCACTGGTTCCAACAGCTAAAAGTGCTTCTATCATTTCTTTATCAGCATATTGTTCTAAAAATGCTGCACTATATTCAAAGCCAGATCGTTCATTCAATACAGTTTGGGCAACTTTTGTGAGCGTTTCTAATTCAATATTATGGGAAGCATTAAATCCTTTTATTCGTTTTGATGGAAAATACTCAAGTGTTCCCATACCTCTTGTCCCAGTGTATTGTAAACGCTCTAATGGGGTGATTTTATGGATTGGTTCAGGCTGTTTTGCTAACCATTGGTCCTAATATAGCATTACCAAAACTATCAGGCAGGGAATCAGCTACAAGGCCTGGCAAACCTTTGAAAGTTTCTTTGTCTAATCCCGGAAACTGATAAATCCGATTGTTTACCAATGGCATTGTTAATGGCGCAATCTGGATTTGCTTTTCAACAAACTCCGGGTAATATTCAAATTGCCCCGCTGCCGAACCCGGCTCAAATGTTATAGCGGCTGCTTTTTCACCTTTATATCTAACTTCTATAGCTTCCATTACCAATCCAAATCTTCAATATTGCTATATTCTTTCATTCGTTTCGGTTTAGAAGAGGCTCTTTGGCGCTTTCGCTTATTTCGTTCAACCATCTGGACAGGTGATACGGACTCTTCAGGAAATGCGGATTCAAACACATCAATACGACCCAGTGCTCTCATTATAGTTATATATGTATCAAGCCCGCTTTTGCCTTTTTCAGCATTTACAATTGCAGTTCTGGATAACCCTGCAAGTTCAGCTAATGACTCTTGAGAAAAATTCTGATTGAGTCTATATTGTTTAATTCTTTCGCCAATTACAATGGAACTAACCATAACGACCTCTTTAGAATACATTGATTGCTATAACCTACTTATTGTGCGCCATAAAGCACAATGTTCAATACTAGAAGCAATGTTTTCTAGGGAAGACAAAAAGTGATAAATGTATGTATCCGTATCTGATAAGATACATTGTGAAGAGATAAAGGTGGAGCATGGAAAACTGTTAAAAAATCAATTATGTTGACGTTTTGATTAGAATAGCCAAGTATTATTCGTTTAAATTTAGAGCTATATTAATAAAATATTAGATAATGCCCTTTGAATAAAGCGTAAACCATTAATGAAGTAAAAATGTAAGCGCTACTATTTATGTTGTCAACTTGCATTATTGTCGAAAATTGTTGTCGAAATTGAACTTAGATTTTCACAATCTTTAGGTAACAAGTGATGAGGTTGAATTTGTTTCGTTTTTGAAGAAACATTGGAAGTAAATTAATAATCAAATTCAGCTAATGTAAAAATGGTAGCTGGATTTAGACGGGCCTTGTTAAGCGAATGCAACTAGTGAAGCATGAAAGTAATGAATTTACCCTATACACATAGGGTAAATTTAAGCGTTAATTACATGGTGGAAAGTGTAAAGACTAGTTTAACTCTTTATCCTGCCAGAATTTAGTTCCTTTAACTGTAGCTTGAAGCGCTAAACCACTTTCAGTAAAAGTGTATACTGTAACATCACCATAATAGGCTTCTCCTTCAATTGATGCTCCTTTATCACCCGCTTTGGCTGAAGCATCTGCGTTACCACCGAAAGTCCATCCGGTATCAACAAAGTTATTCATTGCATCTACAGTATGAAAGACCATTACAATACGGTAATCCTTCACTCCAATACCTAATCCGATCCCAGCTTCAGCCATATTCATGTAGGTATATTTACTTGTACTCCTACTTTTAACAACGCCATACCCTGTTCCGGCTGCCATGAATATTAAATTGACATTAGCATTTGAAAAAACCGCATAGCCAGGTGCTGAATTGATTTGGCTGCGGGTGTCGGGTTTTTCGGCAAATAGTTTTGTTAATACCGTATCTTTCATTTTCAGAATTTCATGTTGTTTTTCTGCTTTAGTTCCACTTCCCATTGAAGCACAAGCCACTAAGGTGAAGATAAAAAACAAACAAGATAAATTTTTAATCGAGAGCATAATGTATTTCCTTTTACAATTTATTAATTAGAGTCTAGAACATAGTTTCAGTTTTGTAATACTACTTGTTTTATTTTTGTTACATTAATTCAATTAGCTGTTATATTTAAGTAGTCAAACGTTAACTGTAGGAGTTTTGAATGAAAAAAGCAGTAAGTTTATTTATTTTGGTTGCTTTTATTATGGGTTGTGCTCCTGAAATAGGTAGCAAGGAATGGTGCGAAAATTTAAAAGAAAAGCCTAAAGGCGATTGGACAATGACCGAAATGAAAGACTATACGAAACATTGTATTTTTTAACCATCTTGATGTTTTATAGCCGACTGGAGTGGTCGGTTATATAGCATTTCCTGTTCATTGAATTTCCCCGACAGAAGAAGGTCTTTTAGATAAACCAGTCATAAGTGTTCAAGACTTGTACTCCAAAATATAAGTTCGAATCCAGAACAATACAAATAACCAGAATTATCCTTTTTAACAGACAGTTAGCCTGTATAACTGTCATGTTGATTAGCGGGTTAAGCATAATTCTTTGCTCTTAAGTTTTCCTTTTTATTCTTGATGTCACTAGGAGCTCAGAAAGGGCAGGGCAAACGGGTCTTAATTAACCAATTGTCAACCCAACCATAAGTACCTTCATCATATAGTCATCATCCCAACCCGATTTTAAACGTTTATTTTTGACACCTAAGCGTATACTTTTTTCATTTTTTAATAAATTAAGAGCGACTTTATTCATTAATGCAAAGTTTTCAACTGCATGACCACTTCTCAGCCGATTGTAATCTTCGTTGAAGCTAACATCTAGTTGCCAGTGAAGTTTATTCTCAACATGCCAATGAGTTCTTATTGCATGGGCAATAAATTCCGCGGATTTATCGTGATGACTAGTGATGTAATAGCGGCGCTCATAACTTTCTTTTCCATTCATTTCCCTTGTAGATTCGATCATGGCTATTCCCCTTATACTTTTCCATCGCGGGTGAATATCTTTTAACCAGTCGACGTCACACGTAAGCCAAACTTTACGTGTTTCTATTCTTCCGTGATCACCATTAACACTACTAAAAACATCATGTGGTATTTTTGAAAAGTTATTCTTAAGATTTGTATCTAAAAATAGTTTGATATCATCATGGAATTCACCTTGGTTTCCTTTAAGTGCTAGAACGTAATTTCCTTTTTGTTCAACAATTTGCTCACCAATTTTAAATTGAGCTCCCATTGCATCAGTCGTGATGGTGGCGCCTTCAATATCAAGAAGTTCTAGTAATTTTGGAATAGCAGTGATCTCATTTGATTTATCAGATACTTTTATTTGTCCAAAGCAAAGGTTATTTTTAACGGACCAAGCACTCACTAAATGAATGGCTGGAATGCCATTCGTTTTGTCTAAAGTCCTTCGCATTACTTTGCCATCAATAGCAACGATATCATCTTTTAAATCACCTAAAGAGCATACCCACGCAGTAAAAGCACGAGCAAATTCATGAGGGTTAATGCGGTTAAAAACATCGTTAAATGTATCTCTACAAGGAATACCATTTTCTAAATCAAGAAACTCCCCAAACCAAGCTTTTTTAGATTTGCCATATTCGGAGATAGATTGAAAATCATCACAACCAGCAATAATCGCACAGATAGATATTGTTAAAATATTAATTAACGGATGAAGCTTTGTTCTATTCATACGAGGGTCAGTTAAGTCTTTAAATGCTTCACTAATAGTTGTAGGGCTCATCATAATCTCAGGCAAAGACCATTATATGCCATGAGTAAAAAAGATCGTCAAATTGATCATTTAATCTATTGAGAATAATCTTAAAGTTTAAATTATATTCACTGTTAATTTACAAAACTGTTTAATTTAGACCCGTTTGCCCTGGCCTTTTGTGGTAATATTGGCTGGCAGGACTTAAGTGTGTCAAAATAGCCATCTATAGCATCATGTATCAACTCTTCAGGTGGGTATACACTGGTAATTCCTTTTTGGTGCCTTTTGTTACGACGCCCTTTTACATGCTCAGCTTGGAATCCTCTATCATTATTGGTGACATCAGTAAGCTTAAGCCTTTCTAGATTGCTTGTTTGTACTCTATCAGATGCTAAAAAACATTGTGCTGCAAATACTTCAACTAAAGAAGGTGCAAACAAGTCACGATAGACTATAGAGCGAATCGAAGGCTGCTGATATTTCTTACCTTTATATTTAAATTCCTTCGAAACTCTTTCGTCTAATTGAAGTACTTTCTTAAATATAAGTTGCATCTCATCTAACGATGTAGAAGGTTTGAAGGGGTGTCTTAACGATTGAATCAACCTTTCCATCAAAACCAGATCATTCGAATTCGATACGAATTTCACAAGGGGGTAATATAGGGCCCTACATTCATCATTTAACTCTTTTTTAACTCCTGAAAAAACTCCAAAAGATACAGGAGGAGCTGTAATGTTACGTTTTTTAAGCCGTGTAACCAAATCGTTAATTTCTGAATCAAGCAGAATAACTTCTCGTTGTCTTTTATGCTCAAGTAATGTCCAACAACATATTAGCCGCAATGACTTAACTATTTCAGTATCACTATATGGGCAATTTGGAAACATCTCAGAAAGTGGTGGATAAGGATTTGTAGGGCTTCTCTCAAAATTTGGAAAATGGGCTAGATAAAGTCGTAGTTGATCGCAGTAGTTATTTCTGTCATTTACTTTCTCTATTTCGCTAAGATACCAGTCTATGGGTGATTTAGAATACTTTACAGTCGCTCCAACTGTATTTCCTTTTTGGCTGGAGTTTTTTATAACATATTGCAAAAACTCAGCAAAAACATCCTGAGGTACATCGCGGTCACTCTGATAGTTATTATGAGCAATAAACTTAAATAGTAGTAAAATACCTCTAACCTGATTCTGTCGTGATAATACAGCTAGCCCTTTAAATTTAATGGAATGCAAATAGTCGATAGACACTAGATGTAAAGTTAATTTAGTATCTTTTGGCACACTAATACGTTTTAACTCCTTTTGACCAATCCCCACTAAGGCTTCTGTCTTGGAGTACTGGGCCGGTAATACCCTGGCAGGAATATCAAAGTCATTTAAATCCATGCTGTCATCCATTACTTATCTCCCTTTTTATACTTTTTATGGTACAGCTGACCAAAAACCGCCTTTTGGAGATTAAGATCATTCATTACCTTCAATCGTTTATTTAAAACCGCATCATAAAAGATGTAAATCTCAGTAGTTTCTGGATCTTCATGACCCATCCATTGCGTAACAAAAACACGCGGGTCCTGTCCTGTTTCCTGACAAAACATCACCATGTTGGTTGCATAACATTTACGCAAGGTATGATAGCGTCTCTCTTGCCATGTTTTGACTTCATCTTCATTCAGGGTGGTTTTAGCGAGGTAGGTGTTAATGCAGCCACGAAATAGCTCCGTACCATAGCTCTCGTAGCTCAAAGGTTTGCCTTTCTTATTGCACATCAAAGTAGTTTTTATGTGCTTAGCACGTCCCCATAAAAAATCGTATATCGCGGTTGTACCTTTAACCGTCAGTTGTACACTTCGTGTTTTATCCCCTTTGCCAAGTACGTCAAGTTTGATGGCACGAGGTACTCGTTTTTCTTTTTCTTTGGGCAAAAGTTTTTTAAGTTTTTTAACACATAGGTTACCTTCAATCACCAGCTCTTCTGTCCTAAACCCTGCGTGATAGCCAAGCAATAATGCGAGCTCGTCACGTTCGCGTAAGAAGGGATCTTTGGTAGTTAAGTTAGCAAGCACCACTTCTTTAAAGGTCTCTTCATCCATAAAAGTCTCATGGAGCTTCGTGGTTAAGCCTTGCATAATACTGGTTTTTGTTTCTTCATCGCCATAGGAATAAGTAAAATGTGGAAAGGTGTCCATTAGTCCGTGGGAATAAGCAAATTGATAGAAGCCGGTAAGCGAAGCGATATGACGTTCGACAGTACTGTCTTTGAGCTGCAATTGTACTTTGAGATAGCCGTGTAGATATCGTGACATCTGTTCATCTGTCATCTCTCTATAATCTATGCCATAGATCCCTTGGACATTTTCTGTATGCTCAAGCACGGTAAAGAATTTAGTAAGATCGAATGAGTAGGCGCGGATACTCGTCTTAGCTTGACCAGTCTTAGCTAAATGAAATAAATACATGCTTGGTGCAAAAATAGGAATCCCTGCGTCATCTACAACACATTTAAAATCCAGCACCCTCGATGCATATTTGTAATTTTCAACCGACCTAGACTCTGCCATGAAATTATCTCCAATCACCTTATGTTGACATCTTAACCATAAAAAAAGGTTTTGTCAACATAATCAACAAAAAAGACAATCCCAGATAATCGGTCCAGTCTTCAAAGGTCATAACCCTGAATAACGTCAGCATGGAAATAGCAATATCACCCCATAAAACAGAATTAATGTCGTTGAAAAAGCTGGAACCTACTGCTGCGTATATATAAAAAATGATAAACATAAGCAGTACAACATAACCCAGCTGGGGAAGTGCACGAAGTAGCGAGTTAAGCAAAAGTCGAAGCTCGGGAATAAATGAGATCATTCTCATTACCCGGAAAATTCTGATCAACCGACCAATTAACGCCAGTTCACTGTCTTCAATTGGGATCAAACTTACTAATACAATTAAAGTATCGAATACATTCCAACCTTTAGTGAAAAAACGTTTTTTGTTCTGTTCACCTATAAAACGTATCACAATTTCAAATAAAAAAATCAGCGTAATAAACCAATCTAAAACTTTAAGAGCACTCATTGCTGACGCTGGAATATCGTACGTTTTAGCGCCAATCAGCAGGGCCGAAAGAATAATGATTGAAATGACAAACAATTCAAAAATTTTATTATGCTTCAATTTAAAAGAAAAAGATTTAATTGTACTGAGATCCATTAATGTGACTCTTGGTTAACAAAATTTAAAAATGGCATTTTACCCTAAATGCTATCAATCGGAAAAATTAAATCGCATTAATGAATTTATTGATTATTCACAATTCGAATTATACGAATTGTATTGGCTATGTCCCAGTTTTGTGTGCCAAACACCATAAGTAACTGTTTTATAATACTTATAAGATAATGCCACATCAACTTTGTTAAAGTCGAAATTTTAACGCGTATGATGGTTTAGCCAATAAAAACATAATTTTATCAGGTGGTTAACGGCTTGGTGGTCACCAAATGTTATGGGTTACACCGTTGGACAACCCATCCTGCAACTATTATAGCCACACTTAACTGGGACATAGCCAATTGTATTAAGTTAGTGGTAGGGATCGATGAGGATAAATTTTCAAGAGCACAGGTTTTTAGTTCCAGACAAAACATTTGATGATGTATCTCTTATTCAAAAATAGTTTTGTCATGTACTGGTTGAGTTTGTCTATTTTATTAAACAGGCGTGCCCTAAACTAAAATCCTAAAAAGAATAAATTATGGCACCTTCTAATATGTGCATTGAACCGTTTTTCCATAATATATCACCATTTAGATCATTAGCTTCTATCCGCCTCTGAACACAAATATGATGATGGAAATTAGTGCAAAGCCCAGAGCATTTGGGTAAATAATTCTTTTGGAACAAAAATCAAAACACTAAAGATCAGTAACTAACCATCGATAAATATTTCCTAACAGGCAGCAAAAAAGTTGCCTGCTAACCAGGTGCAAAAATGTCATAGAAAAACCCTCTCAACGGATGAAATAATCGCGTCAGCTCCATTATTTCACCACAATGTGGGCATTTAAACGGATTTCGCTCTGCAACCTCTTCAAAAAAATTAGCATAAGTTAATCGATTAACAAACGTCACCATTGCATCCACCAAATCTCCTGCAATACGTGCAATAATTTCAAACCTAAATTTGCACTATAAGCAGCTAAATTAAGCAGCTAAATTGTCTTTGTTGAAAGATGTTAAATGCCTACTAAACGCCAGCCAAATGATCAGCAATAATTTCATAACTGCTTTGCCAGTGCTTATAATCCACAGGAATAGTGATAAGTTGCTCATTCACGCACAATACTAATGACGGAAAACCCTGTGTTGGCATTTTTCTAACCCTGGAAATTTCCTTTACTAATTGCTGATTTAGCTCATTGCTCGTTATTTTTTGCCCGAACAACTCTCTGTCTAGCCCAATTTCAGCGGCAATATCAACTAAGGTATCAATATTTGAAGGGTTCTTTGCATGTAAATAATATGCCTGTTGAATGCCCAGATACATCGCTTGCTCTAAATTGTATTCCCGAGCAAGCAATACAGCCCGGCATGCAGGGTAAGTTGAACGTCTTGGTTGACAGTGGTCCCAAAAATCAAAGTTGAATTGTGTGCCCAGCTGCTGAAAAATTTTACGCCATGTCTGCTGTAAAAAGCTCTGCATTTCATCTGGCATTGGTTTGTCTGAATCTTCAGCTAAACCACCCACAAGGTATTGAATATTAACAACTGACTTTAGTTTATCTTTCAAAGCCAACCACGTTGGCCGATAACCCCAACACCAACTGCACATGGGATCATAAACATAATATAAAATAGGTGCTTTCATGCGATTTTTTACTTTTATAGGATGACTTAGCTATCCTACTGTATTTTACGATAAAGCGCACTTTCTATAACTTTAACAAAAGTTTATCGGGTTTGTTTTTCCGTGTGATGTTATCGAAACTTTGAGGTAATTTTTATATATTAAAAAGCCCGCAAAAATGCAGGCTTTTAATTTCCAGAGCTTTTAATTACTGTATACGATTAATTACTATATACGATTAATGACTATATACAGTTAATTACTAGCCTTTGTTAATTAAGTGGTTCTGGATATAAAGCTTCCATTGTTAAAGTAACTCCACTGTAATTAAGCTCACGACTGTGATTACGCTCACCACGTAACCAGATATGCCAGATACCCGGTTTAGGTAATTGCATTACACAGCTTTCTTCATTGCCATCTGATATAGATCGGCAAACATACCTCTTCGACCCTCTACGATGTCTACCAATCAAATCAACATTACCTTCGCCGCCAGAGAGTGTTACAGTGAAACTTACTGCAGTTTCAGGAACTTTAAATTTAAAAAGTTTCCAGCGTGCGTTGGACCCTAAATCTGAATGAATTTCGTTAACCGAAATCAATGGCGTTACACCTTCAATTTCAATCACTACAGGATCATGATCCGATGCCCGGTATGAATCAGAGTTATACATGCTCACTAGCTGATCTGCACTTTTATATTCCGTATTGTAATCCAGAATAACAGGTTCATCAGCATTGATATGCCACTCAGTTAAATCAACGACTTTTTCAGTTAATGAAGCACTCGCTAAAGCATGGTCTAAAGTACCAATTTCCCCTTTATATGCATAAGAATAAGCCGTATTGCCAACGAAAATATTCGCAAGGTTTGTAAAACCAGCACTTTCAATGGTACTTACCGGATCTTCTTTGCTATAAGCATTCAAATCACCCATGACCAATACATCTTCATCTTCAACACCTGTCGGATGCAGAGCTAACCAGGCTGTAATTGCTTCAGCCGCCTGAACACGACGCAAGTTGTAACAACCTTGCCCATCAAGTTTATCTTCATTTTCTACCCCTCCGCTGCTTGAACAGCCTTTAGAACGAAAATGGTTTATTGCTATCGTTAAACGCTCGCCTGTTTCAATAGCTCTAAACGTTTGTACCATTGGTGGACGGTTATGATATTCAAATGGCCACTCTGTTAAATAAGCGGTAGTACCAATTTCAGTTACGGCTTTATCGTTATAAATCATCGCAACTTTAATGCTGTCACCACCTAAAAGTTCTACACCCGTATCTGCATCAGCAGGTATATGAGGATTAACAAAGCTGTAATGTACATCTCCAGGAGCAACTGCATTTAAACCATTAACTAAATCCTGTATAGCGCTGTACTCACCAAAACCATCATTTTCCACTTCAAGCAAACCTATAATATCGGCTTGCATAACAGTAATAGCATCGATTATTTTGACACGCTGACGAGTAAATTCCTCAGCATTATCTGCCCCTCTGGAAGTTGGAAATCCACCACCTAGGCCATCGCCATTGAAATAATTTAATACGTTAAAACTTGCTACACGTAAATTACCTAACGACAATTCAGGAGCCGATGTTCTTTCGTTGCTAAAAACAAAGTTGGGTTGTTCAACAGGAATAATACGATACTTACCGAAACTATAATCCAGCAAACCTGTCAGAGCACTAACCTCGTCTCCTAATCGTAAAGGGTTTGAAGCAGATAAACCTCCGGTAGGATAAATAATATCCGCAGGGTTTGAACCATTTAAGCCATCATCAAGAATGATCTTATTCAGCGCATTTGTTGCCGCTAATTCAGCATATTCAGTAGAACCAGGTAAATGTATGTTAGTAGGTATATACACACGACCTTTTGATAAAGTTACTTCCCCGTAACGACCCAAAGTATAATTGTCGGTAACAGTTAAAGTTTCAGCAATAGTCACTAACATGCCTTCCATGCTTTCTTGTTCTTCTGCTGAACTAAAAGGTAAATGTAAATTTGTTGCTGAAATGCTGTCAACACCACAATTTAAAACATCTTCAGTCGCACTGATTTGTGTTTTGCCATAACTTTCAGAAATAAGGCCTATTACGCGAACTACACTGCCAGCCTCTGGATATTCTCCACTAGACATCGCGACAAATAGTCCTTCTGATGTGCTTGAATCAGCATCTTGATCAAACAATTCTTCTTGTATAAAGAAACCATTGATTTCTGAGAAACTGCCAGTTACCACACCTTCTATAATATGAGTTTCACCGGTCAATGGTGAAGAAAACTCTGCACCTTGTACCGCACTGATCAAGGTTGCCGGATCTGCACATTCACCGATTTGGCTAACAGGATCTCCACCGCCACCACCGCCACCGCCACCACTTTCATGAGAGCCAATGTAGTCAAAGGTATTATTTGCATAACCATCCCATTCCAATGCAGGATCAAATACATCATCAATAATGGTATCACCAACGGTTACTGAACTTTTACGCACTAAAGTATTATCTTTAGTACTTTGTAAATCAGAACCCCATTGAGAACCGGGATCTTCGCCAACTCGACCAAATGAATCTATAACTACACCGTCTTTATACAAAACATAGGCGTCATCACCGTTATGGCTAACAGAACCACTCAATTGATCCGCTACATCGAGTATTGAACTTGCCGCTCTGGAATCTGCAATTACATAAACGCTGTTTGCTGCAATAACACCTTCAAGGTTAATCATTGTCCCTACAGTATTACCATTGCTGAAACGGCCTAATTGATAATTACCTGCACTTAAATCTACTTCAGTCGGCGAAGGGTTGAAAAACTCTATCGCTTTGTTATAACTGCTGCCTTCGATATATTCTGAAATGTAAATTTCTGGATTAATAATGGAATGTTGACCTAAATCAGAAAACACATCTTTGCCAAAGCCAGTCCATTGCACTGACGGGTCAAAATTATCATTGGTTATCGTGTCACCACTGACCACCGATGAGTTACGACGCAATGTATTATCTTTGGTTGTATAAGAGTCACTTCCCCAAGCCGAACCGGGATCTTCACCAACATGTCCGAAAGAATCGACAACTACATTATCTTTATAAAGCACATAAGCATCATCGCCATTATGACTGATATTGCCGGTCAATTGATCCGCAACATCAAGTATTGCCGTTGCAGCTCTTGAATCAGCAATTACAAATGTACCATTTGCAGCTACAATACCACTTAAATCAAACATTATAGCTGTAGTACTACCGTTACTGAAACGACCTAACTGATAGTTTTCAGCCTCTAAATCTATTTCATCACTTGAAGGATTGAATAACTCTAACGCTTTGTTATAACTGCTGCCTTCCACATATTCGGAAATAAACAAAGCACCGGATGGTGAAGATGTATCTCCGTCGCCGTCGCCGTCTCCTCCCCCGTCGCCGTCTCCATCTCCATCATCTAGGCTACAGGCTTCTGCGCTAAAGATTAAATTAACCCACTCAGGATGATCAATATAGGGATTACGGTTCCCCTGGTATTCATAAATTCGATTATTTCTGTTTTGCTCTGTGGCATCAACGGGATCTACCGCATTCCACTCAAGTAATCGACATAAACGCCCAAGTGCAGCTTCGCCAACTGTGGTTAAGCGATCTACTACTTGTAAATCAGGTGTAGCGTCCATTCCCTCATAACGGGTATCCATATAAAAAATCATACGGGCAACGTCGCCTTTAACCGAATCACGCGGCTCAAAAGAATCAGCATCAAAGTTATTAGCAGGAGCTTCTGGCAATGGCCCATCGCTGTTATCAAAATCTAAGTTACCACGAGACGAATTAATTGATATATCCGTAGGCCTTAAATGATGAATATCTGTGTAAGCTTCTAAACCGGAGCTGGAAAATCCATGGCTTTTTGGCCAAACATGTTCACGATTCCAATTATCAGGATCAGTGCTCTGTTCTGCACTGCCATTAGACATTTTTGGAAGTGAAATTCCGCTGTAAAGCAAAATTACATTATTGGTGTTTGTCGGATCTTCATCTGTTTGAGTTAGTGCAGACCACGCCTCAGAATAAGATAAATTCTTGTGGTTTTGACTGATTGCATCGGTTATTTTTGTTTTTATTTCGGCTGCCGACAAATTATTACCAACAGCTGTAAGAGCATCTGCATAGTAAGTTGAATCGTTAAAAGTTGCTGCATCAGCAACTTTATCTAATGGCGGACAGTTAAAACAGGCATCTGTAATATCACTGGCTTGAACTGTAGACGCGCAAAACAACACCAGTAGTGCTGGTGACTTGAATTTCATAGCTTTTCCTCATTGATTATTTTTATACTTCTGAATGAGTGATTAGATTTCACTTGAGGTTAATATTGTTAATATTGTTAATCCAGGGTTAACATTGATGAACACTATAAAAATATCTCACAAGTTGACTTTTTGGTCAAGTAAACTTACTTAGTTAAACTAGTATCCATAAGTTCATAAAGATGCAGTAATATGGCTACACGACCATAAAGAATGGCTATCAGGGTTTAGGAAAGAAATTTACCTAACCTAAAAAATCAATAGTTTGTGACTTTTGTATTATTGTTTAACCAAATAGACAAGGAATAATAACTACTACTGACCTAACTTATTATTCAATTAGATCAGAAGTAGAAAAAAGAAGGGTCAAGAGAAACAGATTTGAGCTACAAATCATCCAATAAGTTTGTAACTAAATCAATTTTCTATTGTTTTGATCTTATCAGTCTATCCGTGCAGTTTAATTGACAAATTATGTTCATTTAAAAAAAGCATCATATCTACCGGGTTATCAAATGCTCCAAGGATCATTGTTTGAGCATGCTCTTTTGATTCCTGATTTTCAGGATTATTAATCATGTCGCACCACGTTTTGACAAGGATTAGTGGAGGGTTAATCATGTTATATTTCCGTTATTATTTTTTAATATTATTATTGGGAACGTTAAATAATATAAGCCCCAGCCGCACTCAAATTTTAACAAAAAAAACCTTGAAAGAACAAGAAAAACGATATTTTTCATATTTAGTGTTTTTGTATTCTGTATCCATGGGTATTGCAAACCATTAAGTTATTAACATCAACAAGATGCCAACTACCACTTTGAATACAGGCTCGTACAAAAAACGTGCACAGCGCTAAATTTAACATATATTTAACATGAATATCAACTTAAATATCAACTTAAATATCAACATTAGAAAACATATCTTATTCGAGGTTTAGCCAATTAGGAATGGCCGTATGATCAGACATTCCTAATATATTCCAGCTAATGTTTAACTTAAATCTTCTTTAGTTTTACCAAAACATTGAAAATTTAATAAGGGGTACCTACATTACCATTTTGGCATTTAGGACACTTTCTTCGATATATTTCAGACACATTTGAACCATAAAATTCATGACAGACTAAACATTCCATTTTATATGTTGTTTGTTTTGGATCACTTCCAACAACACCACGTGTGCCTAAAACTTTTTGTCTGTTTGAATTCTCATAGCCGATAGTTCTCGTGTTAGTTTTACCACTGACGAAAACCTCGTTATCAATAAAGGGCTCATCTTCAGAAACTTGAGCATCTTCTGGGGCAGGTTCATCTTCTATAACTTGATCATCTTCTACAACTTGATCATCTTCTGCAACTTGATCATCTTCAACAATCTGCTCGTCTTTTGAAAGCGGGTTATCTTCAGACAATGGTTCGTTCTCTATTACGTACAATTCATTGTTCACTTCAAATGGCTCTAACGACCATTTAAATTGCAGAGCTACTTCACTTTTTGTACGGAAGCTTTTCCACGTTTTTTTCCCACCTTTTCTTACACAAAATTTAACTAATGTACTAAGCAACTCAATATCATTAATATCAATCTCTATACTACTGAATAAATCATCCCAAAATTCTTTAGTTTTATTTTGATGCGAAAGTATTGGCTGATCCTGATCTCCAATACAATAAATACCATTATAACGATAACCATATTCGTGAATTAAAGCAGGAATTAATAATACTCCGCTTGAACTAAAAATCCCCCATAAAGGTCTGGGTATTGATCTTCCACTAAATTCAAAACCAGCAGGTATAAGGTATTCTTCATTTTGAAATTTAAAAGAAAAGGCGTCTTCAATACGCCAACGTCTACTTGAAAAGATCAAAACCAGAAATTTATCTAATCCCTTAAATTCATGGGTAGAAATGGGGATGGGTCTGATCAATGGCATATTGTAAAGAGCAATTTTTGATTTAGAATTACTGAATTTTTTTTCTCGAACTTTGAACAAAACCGCGAATACAACAAATATATACAATAAAATTGATGTAATAAAACCTAACAAACTCGCAATAAAAACCACTAAACTGTGTAACATAATATTATTCCTTATAAACTTTTCTTTTCCATAGTTTTCTAATTACTTTAACTTCAGTATTTGATTTAATTTAATTTTGATTTAGCTTTGACTTGTTTTTCCTTAATTTAGATTTGTTGATTTATGAATGTCCCCCCTTAATAGAAAGAGTATTTACCATAAGCTTGTTCAAGATTAACACCCTATTTCAAGTCATTATTTATATCCAAGAGACATAGTGATCAAGTATAGTTGAATATTGATAAAAATTTATTTTTCTCTAAATAATCTGGGATTAGGATATTTTTTCATTATTTTAATACCAATGAGCTGGATACGTCCCAGTTAACAATGGCTGAAACTAGAGCAAACTGTTTTATAATGCTTATTAGCTAAAACCAACTAAACTTTTGTAAAGTAAATATTTTACCGCGTAGGATGGGTTAGCCGTTGGCTAACCCCGTCTACAACTATTGTAGACCACGTTAACTGGGACATAGCCAACTTAGCAAAGAGGACAAAAAAGCTGAAATGAAAAAGGCCTGCAATCGCTTGCAGGCCTTTAAAATATGGTGCCCCGACCCGGAATTGAACCAGGGACACGAGGATTTTCAATCCTCTGCTCTACCAACTGAGCTATCGGGGCATATTGATTATCAACTAGATTATTTGAAAAAATAAAAGATTAGTGATTTCTCAAGAGCGCGTATCATATAGGGAATTTTTGGTAGGGGCAACCGTTTTATCTAAAATTTACAACTCAAAATCAATGAAATCAAAATCAGTTGAATTATCTGTAGTTGTGTTTTTTGTATTGGTATTATTTGTAGGGGTATTATTTGTAGGGGTATTTTTTGTATCGGTATTTTCTGGAATGTTTTCTGTAGCGTTATCTGTATTAGGCTTTCTGGCAGTATAATTATCAATTTTTGGTGTACTTGGTATGCTTAGTGGGTCTAACAAAGAAGGTTGTACAACAGTGGGTTCTTCAATAACTACTTTTATTTTTCCTTTGCCTTCTTTACGCTTTTTACGTTGGACACAACGTTTAATCAATTTTTGCTTAGCGTTTAAATTTAATCCGATCCAGCTCTGTCTTTCCACCCGCGTACGCATGCAGCCAAGACAATATCCTTTCTCGTCAGACTGACAAATGCCTATACAAGGACTGGGAACATCAAAAAACTCTAATTGCATAAATACAATGTCAAACCATAAAAAATACGCGTTGATTAAATTATACGCTATTTATTAGACGTTTGGTATTTTACCAATTTCGCTAATCAATTGTTCCTCGCCATTATTTGCAAGAAAAGTTAATCAATTAACGAAACTGGATACACGTATTTTAAATGCAGTTATTAGTTATTCATAAGTTATTACGCTAATTTATCAGTAGCAATATGATAATCAGGATCTTCTATTACATTCACTTCAACCATATTTCCAGCCTTTTTCAATAACAACTTACATTCCTGGTTTAAGTGTTTTAAATGCAAGGTTTTACCGCGGGATAAATATCTTTCTGCTAAAGTATCAATCGCTTCAATGGCAGAATGATCAGCTACACGAGAATTTTTAAATTCAACAATTACATCGTCATGATCATTTTCTATTTCAAATTGTTCTAAAAAGTTAGCAACTGAGCCAAAAAATATTGGTCCGTTAACTTCATAAACAGTTGACCCATGCTCATTGCTAGTGCGAACTACTGTAACGTGTTTAGCGTGTTCCCAAGCAAATACCAACGCAGAAACAATAACACCAACTACAACGGCTATTGCTAGGTCAGAAGCAACTGTGACGCCTGAAACCAGAATAATAACAAATGCATCAGCTTTTGGTACTTTGCGTAATATACGAAAGCTTGACCATTCAAACGTGCCGATAACAACAATAAACATAACGCCAACAAGTGCCGCCAGAGGAATTTGTTCGATCAAACCAGAAGCAAATAATATAAAGCCAAGTAATGCAAGCGCTGCGGTAATTCCTGATGCACGACCTCGTCCACCTGAATTAACATTGATCATTGATTGTCCGATCATTGCACAGCCACCCATACCACCGAAAAACCCTGTAACCGTGTTAGCAGCACCCTGCGCAATACACTCTTTGTTCCCTCTACCACGCGTACCCGTTAATTCATCAATTAATGTTAAAGTTAATAGTGATTCAATTAAACCTATCGCAGCTAAAACTAAAGCAAAAGGGAAAATAACTTTTAAGGTATTTAAATCAAACGGTACTTGAGGAATTGAAAATTGTGGTAAACCACCCGCTATAGAGGCGGCAGGGTCATTGGTCATATCACGTAGAAAATCAACAACTGTACGGGCATCTAATCCTAGGCTTTGCACTAAAACAGTAACAACAACAATAGCCACTAAAGAAGAAGGCACAGCTTTGGTTAATTTAGGTAAAAAATGAATAATTGCCATAGTAAGTAAAATTAAACCTACCATTGTAAATAGCTGGCCGTCTTGCATCCATTGAAATTCACCGGCGGAATTTTTAACTTTAAATTGACCAAGTTGAGCTAAGAAAATAACAATGGCTAAACCATTAACAAAACCAAGCATTACGGGGTGTGGAACTAAGCGAATAAATTTACCCAACTTAAATAAACCAGCCAGTATCTGCAATATCCCCGTCAAAACCACTGTAGCAAACAAATATTGCACGCCATAAATTGCAACTAAACTTACCATTACAACCGCCATTGCACCTGTTGCGCCTGAAATCATTCCCGGACGCCCCCCAAATATGGAAGTAATTAAACCCACCATAAAAGCAGCGTATAAACCCACCAAAGGATCAACCCCTGCAACAAAGGCAAATGCCACGGCTTCGGGTACTAAAGCTAAGGCTACGGTTAGTCCTGAAAGAACATCATTTTTCAGGTTCGATACTTTACTGGCATGTAATTCAAACATTGCTATCTCACGTTTAGACACTCAATCATTGATTGAGCAAAAATAATCACTGATAAAGTGAATTCATTGGTTTTAAGGCGCGGGAATACTATAGGTTTATTTGCTTAAAGTCAATAAGTGCTCATTTTACAAACAGCAAAACAGGCACTTATCTTATTGATTTGTTTTTGTTTTTGTTTAGTGGCTGAAATTTAATAAACAACAATTAGCTTGCATTAATCAGCGTTGGCAATTTCACGTTCTTGTAAAAAAGCTTTAATTTCATCACGTGAACCAAGAATATGTTGCTTTAGCATCGCAACAGCATTTTTGACATCTTTAGCTTTACAATAACGTAGTAGGTCGTTGTGCTCTGATTCTGCTTTAGAAATACCACCAGCCCAAAGTAAATGCATACGAATATAACGGTCTGCATTCTTATTCAGCGTATTCACCAAATCTTGAGTCTGAGGTTTAGTTGCTCCGGAATAAAGACAGTTATGATAGCTGGAGTTTAATTCACTCCACGTATTCGCCGCATTTTCTTTACCCAGCGCCTTGTTTAGCCGTGCTAAAATATCTGACGCTTGGTCAAGCATTTCATCCGATATATTTGGAAGCGATGAAGCTAATAACTCAGACTCCAGCATTGCTCTGAGTTCAAATAATTCATCAACCTGAGAAGCACTTAATTCTGTAGCCGTGGCCCCTTTATGCGGTTCAAAAGCAACTAATCCTTCAGCTTCTAATTGCAGTAAAGCTTCACGAACCGGTATTCGGCTAACATTTAACTCATCTGCCAATGCTGCTTGACGTAATGGCTGCCCAGCTTTGATTTCACCGCTTAAGATTTTTTCTCTTAGTGTTTCAACTACTAGCTGTGTTCTGGTTTTATATACGATGGTCATGCGTTATCCCTTAAGTTTACTCAAGCTATTATAAAGATGTAGAAACATATTCAAAGTACTAAAACAGAAAAAAGGCCCTTTTTTAAAAAATAAGGGCCTTTTTTATATTTGTTACGCTTTTATGCAATTTAATACAAATATATTCGTTAATTCCTAATTTCTCAATATGGCGGGAAGTAATTCCTGTGGCATATTTTGATAACAAATAGGTCTTTGAAAACGTTTTATGGCTTCACTGCCTACCGATGTTGTGCGGAGATTTGTAGAAGCAGGGAAAGGGCCTCCATGATTCATTGATGCACAAACTTCTACACCCGTCGGCACTTGGTTATATATTAACCGACCAACTTTATGAGCGATTGTTTGTGCGACATCACGGGCCAAATCGAAATCTTTATCGACTGCATGAATACTCGCGGCTAAGTTTCCTTTTAATAAGGTAATAAATTGCATCATCTCATCAAAGTCAGCACAACGAACAATCAGCGCACTAAAACCAAAAATTTCTTGCTGTAACAATGAACTATTAACAAAAGTATTCAAGTCTGTCGCGAACAAAGTGGCAGAGCATTGCTGCGGCTCGCCTGATAACCCGGTTGCCAGCAACTCTACACCATTAATAGATTTACGCTCTTCTACTGCTTTATTATATGCAGCACACATTGCAGGAGTTAACATTACACCTGCGGGTTGCTGACTGAGTGTTTCTGCTGCACTGTTGACAAAACGATTGTAACTGTCATCACTATCAATAATTGCCCAAACACCCGGACTGGTACAAATTTGTCCTTGTCCCATCATTAATGAAGCTATCAGGGTTTTAGATAATTCTTCGGCATCCAGAGCGACTTTAGCCGGCATAAGAAATTGCGGGTTAATACTGCCCAGCTCACCATAAAAAGGGATAGGCTCAGGGCGTTGATATATTTGCTGCTGCAGAATCATACCCACTCGTTGGGAGCCGGTAAATCCGACGGCTTTCACTGATGGATGCATTACAATTTGGCTGGCTATCGCGTAGTTTTTACCTTGAAGCAGTGAAAATACACCTTTGTGTACACCACAAAGTTCAACAGCTTTTAATATTGCCCTTGCCACCAGTTCTGCTGTTGCAGGATGTGCGGCATGGGCTTTCATCACCACAGGACAGCCCGCAGCTAATGCAGAAGCTGTATCGCCACCCGCTGTTGAAAATGCTAAAGGAAAATTACTGGCTGCAAAAACACCAACAACACCTAAAGGTAAGTAACCCAGACGAGTATCTGGTTTAGGCACAGGTTGACGATCTGCATCAGCTTTATCTATAACTGCCGGAAATTCACCTGCTTCTAATAAATCAGCAAACAAGCCCAACTGACCAACCGTACGGCCACGTTCGCCTTGAATGCGCATTGCAGGTAATCCTGTTTCAGCACAAGCTGCTTCTACAAGCTCATCACCTAACGCATTGATTTGTTCACCTATGGTACGTAAAAATTGCGCCCGTTTTGCTGCACTTAGCTGGCTGTACGAAACAAATGCTTCATTGGCTCGTATAATGGCTGTATTTACTTCTTCTGTAGTTGCATCAGCGAAAGGGATATTAATGGGTTGATGTGTATTGGCATCAAATGCAGTAAAACCACCTTCAGTTTCGCCCGTCCACTGACCGGCAATTAAATGTTGTCCTGTTATTTTTATAGTCATTATTTTTAGTCCCTTTACTTTTCAATTATGTACTTTTCAATTCTTTACTTTTAATCTGTTTACTTAGTAGATCGGCTTTGAATTTCTATAAATTTTATGGTGAGAAATGTTAAATTGATGGGTTACGCTTGGGGCTAACCCATCCTACGCGACCACTTAACCAGTTGTTAATTAGCACTTATCACTTATCACTTATCACTTATCACTTTACAACAAAGCCAAAATCATACGGATCATCATCATCGATGGTAATGCAATTTTTACCAAAAACTTTTGCCCAACCTTGAATGCTTGGCTTTATTGCGGATATTTGTCCCTGAGCAGAGTCGAGTTCAACCAAGGCTTCTATTTTGCCTATAAACTGACTGCCGATATAACTTTCATGAACAAAGTTGTCACCTAAACCCAGTTTGCCTTTTGCATATAATTGCGCCATACGGGCACTGGTTCCAGTACCGCAGGGAGAACGGTCAATAGCGTTATCACCATAAAAAACTGCGTTAGCTGCATCTGAACCTTCTGTTTGGCATTTGCCTGTCCAAAGTACATGAGAAATGCCTTTAACACTTGGATCTTCAGGATGAACACATGCTAATACTTTATTGGCAACTTCTCGTACTATCGGGCTCCAGTTTAATATTTCACTGGCCGTCCATTGGTCAATACCCGGGAAAACTTCCTGTGGTTCAACAATTACGTAAAAGTTACCGCCATAGGCAACATCAACTTTTAAGGTTCCTAAATCTGGAATATCAAGCTCAACATCCAAATGTGCTAAATATGAAGGTACATTGAAAATTTTAACTGAGTTAACTTTTTCACCTGTTTGTTGATATTCAACAGAAATTTGACCGGCGGGGACATCAATAATCAACTTGCCCGGTATTTTTGGTGTGATCAGGCCATTTTCTATTGCCGCAGTAACAGTGCCAATAGTGCCGTGACCGCACATAGGCAAACAACCTGACGTTTCGATAAATAATATAGCGGCATCGGCATTCTCACTACAGGGAGGATATAAAAACGAACCCGACATAATGTCATGCCCCCGGGGCTCAAACATTAACCCCCGGCGGATCCAATCATAATTTCGCATAAAATCAAGACGTTTATCACTCATGGTTTTTCCTTTCAAATCAGGATGACCACTAGTGACTATTCTGACAGGATTACCGCAGGTATGAGCGTCAATACAAAAAAACGTGCCTTTAATCATATCTCCCTCCGTGAATAATTATGGATATTAACTAATCAATATTAAACTTACTTAAATCTATACGCCTTGCTACAGCTTCATTATAAATACGTTCAACATTTACACGTTCTTCGCCCGTTAACGGCATACGTGGTGGACGTGTCAGTTCAGAACCACGACCCGCTAACTGTTCACATAACTTAATACATTGCACTAATTTAGGTACAGTATCTAAACGTAATAATGGTAGGAACCAGCGCCAAATCTCCAACGCTTCAGCATAACGGCCCTGCTCTGCTAATTTGTAGATAGCGACTGATTCTTTCGGGAATACATTCGTTAACCCAGATATCCAACCTGTACAACCTAACATCAAAGATTCTAAGGCGATGTCGTCAACACCACCAAAAATAACGAAACGATCACCAAACGCCGAGAAAAGCTCAGAAATACGACGGGTATCTGCAGTCGCTTCTTTAATAGAAACAATATTCTTTTCAGCTGCAAGCACTTTCATGCCTTCAATGCTCACATCAACACCATAAGTAACAGGGTTGTTGTACAGCATAATAGGCAAATTACAATTACGGGCAATTTGCTGATAGTGATAAATAGCTTCAGCTTCATCTGAACGATAAATCATGCCTGGAAGCACCATTAAGCCATCAAGGCCAATTTTTTCACATTCCTGAGCAAACACTACAGCAAACTGAGTAGTTGTTTCCGCAACGCCCGATAAAACAGGAACACGACCAGCAACGACTTCTTTTACGGCTTTTAAAACAGCAAATTTTTCTTCACGGGTATGTGACGCGTTTTCACCAACCGTACCTAATGCAATAATTCCATCTACGCCATCTTTAATAATGGTATCAATCATGTGCTGTGTTGCATCAAAGTTAATCGATAAATCGTCGTTATATTGTGTAGTTACTGCCGGGTAAACGCCTTTCCAGTTGATCATCATAATATTCTCTTTTTTTGTAGGTACTTATTTAAGATAGAGACTTATTTAAGTAAAGACTTCTTTATGTAAAAAAAATTTGCATCCTATAAACCATACAATATATTGTATACAACACTCAAAAACAAACAAGTTTAAATTAGAAAAAGTTAAACATTAGCTGAAATAAGTGGGAGTAAGCAGATGTAAATATTGACGACTTTAAGGATTATCAATGTATAAATACCCTTGAGGCTGACACTGAAGGCGAATCTATACGCTTCATTACGGCTAGCTAGCCTGAGTTAAGAAGTGACTATTTAAAGTATTCCTGGTGGGAAATGACAATTGGCATTCGGTCACACTGTCATTTTTATGGTAAGAACGCAGTCATTCCACGGGTTAGTGGTCGTGCGTTTATTACAGGCCGATTAAATCGACATGTAGCTCGCACATTCATGTGCGCTCAAAAGCCAGCGTGGATAAATCCTCGTACTACGGGGTGATCGATTAAATCGACATGTAGCTCGCACATTCATGTGCGCTCAAAGGCCAGCGTGGATAAATCCACGTACTACGGGTTGCTCGATTGAATCCACGGGGATGTAGCTCGCACATTTATGTGCGCTCAAAGGCCAGCGTGGATAAATCCACGTTCTACGGGGTGATCGATTAAATCAACATGGAGATAGATCGCACATTTATGTTAAGTAAAGACGATTTTTTTCCAAAAGGTTTTATAATCATACAAGTTGATGGAAGCGTTGGAAGATAGACTGATGGAAGCGTTAGAAGTTAAATTTTCAAACAATGAAACATAAAAATGAACAGTAATATAAAACATAACATTGCACACTTTCGAATTAACGAGCCCGATGACACAACAGCTGACAATAAAAACATTGCCGTGATTGGCTCTGGCATCATAGGGGTAAACTGTGCTGTTGAACTGCAGTCACTGGGCTTTAATGTTACTCTACTTGATAAAAATAATGTGGGTGAAGGCTGCTCAAAAGGTAACGCAGGACACTTTGCTACCGAACAAGTATTTCCTCTTGCCGAATTCAGCCTGTTGTGGCAATTACCTAAACTTTTATTAGATCCACTTGGCCCTATGGCAATATCACCCAGTTATTTTGTTAAAGCCATTCCGTGGTTTCTAAAATTTATCGGTAATATGACCCACAAAAACAGAACAAAGAATAGTGCAACAATAAAAAGCCTGAATAAAAATGCCATCGCTTATTATAAAACGGTACTCGAAGCTGCCAACGCCAAACACTTGCTTACCACCAAAGGCAGCTTATTAGTATTTGAAGACACACCTTTATCGAATATTACAAAACAATATCGCCATTATCATCATGCTGGTGTCCCGGTAAAACTACTCGATCGGCAGCAGATTTTGGCGTTGGAGCCCAACCTTAATGAAAAAATTAGGCATGCTTTATATTTCACTGATGTAGGCCATACGCTGGATCCACACGAAATATGTCTGGTATTGGCAAAACATGCAAAAAAATTAGGTGCAGTTTTTAAACAATTTTCGGTTACAGACATTGAACATAACAGTTTTGGCATAAAAATAAGCGATGGGAAAAACGAGTTGAATTTTGATCAAGTTGTCATTGCCACCGGCGCATGGTCTAAACAACTACTGAAACAATTAAACTACAAATTGCCTATTGAAGCAGAGCGGGGTTATAGCTTGAATTTACCTAACACAGATGTAAACGCTGAGTTATCAAGACCCGTAGCCTCTGCCGAACGTCGATTTATTATGACACCAATGGCACATGGCTTACGCCTGGCAGGAACAGTTGAATTTGCAGGCTTAAAGAAAAAAGCCAATATGAAACGTGCAGACATATTGTATAAACACGCAAAAAACATGCTGATAAACATTCCTGACTTTGTTGAAAATAAAGATAATAACGCCAAAACAGGTCAAAAATGGCTAGGCTTTAGACCCTCATTACCCGACTCATTACCCGTTATCGGGCAAGCGCCAAATCATGCCAATGTGTATTTTGCCTTAGGCCATCAGCATTTGGGCTTAACGCAAGGAGCGATCACAGGAAAACTTATCGGACAAATAATCACAGGTCAACAAACCGATATAGATATCAGCCCATTTTGTATTAGTCGATTTAACTGATGTTAAACGAACAGGTTGGATGGGCTGGCATCAGGCGTAAACCTATCACATTTTGTTATCGGCTAACTGCTTAAGCACCTGATAATAACTATGATTTGATGGGTTACGCCTGCGGATAACCCATCCTACGCTACTATTTTATGTTATATTCATTTCAAGAAAGCACTTAACGAATATAGAAACATCATAAGGTTAAAAATATGAACAACGACACTGATATAAAAGGCCCTGCAGTAAAATTTCCTCCGCCGTTAGTTTTTATTATCTTCATGCTTGCTGGTTATGCTTTGCAATTTGTTAAATTATTTAATATCAAAATTAATCCTGAATTTAGTACCGTTTTCACTGCGATCGCTATCGTGGTGTTTTTGTCGGGTTGTGCAATTATCGCCATTTCAATATTAGCTTTTAAACGCGCCCAAACGCATGTTGAACCTTGGCAGCCAACCTCAGCAATAATCTCCACTGGCATATTTGCTTATTCACGTAATCCTATATATTTGGCTTTTTGTTTAATTACTATAGGTGTTGGAATTTATCTTGATAATGGTTGGATAACTTTAAGTTTTATCCCGTCAGCTTTTATTATTTTTAATATTGCTATCAAGAAAGAAGAGCTTTATTTAGCTGAGAAATTTGGTGAGGAATATTTGCAATATAAGGACAAAGTAAGACGTTGGTTTTAATGATAAGAATAGTTCGATATTAGAGTGAAACTGTTAGATTGATAACCGTGAGAGGCGAATACTCTCACAGTTATAACTGATTTTAATACTGGCGTATTAACGCTGATTGCTAGGTGGTTTACCCGATAATTTGCCAAGTAATTAGCCAGCTAATTGCACAGTATTACCTTCCAATCTTACTTCATAAGTTTTCAGCGAAACGCTTTCGTCTTCAACGCATAGCCCATTGGTTAAATCAAAATGTTGTTTATAAATTGGTGAAGCAATAACAACTTTGTCGGCCAGGCTGCCAATTATGCCTCTGGATAAAACGTTTGCTTCGCTAAAAGGACAATAGTTGTTTATCGCATAAAGCAATTCTTTGCCTGCTTTAATCACTCTGAAAATAGCAACCTGTTGATCTTCAAACAAAGCACATCGTCCCATGTTTGGCAGTATTTCATCAAGGTTACAAATATCAACCCACTTACTCATACTCAATTCCTCTTACTTAAATGATTCAACAATTAATCTATGGTTACAACTTCAATAGATTCAGTTTTATTTCTTGGACGAATTTGCTCACGTTCCTGAATAAACACAACGTTTTCATCTTGTTTGTCACTATTTACAAAATGACTGAAACGCGCCATACGTTCCGGATCTTTTAACGTTGTTTTCCATTCACATTGATAAGTGTTAACAATGCCAGACATTTCTTTTTCAAGCTCTTCACATACTGATAATTTGTCGTCAATGATCACAGACTTCAAATAGTCTAAACCACCTTCCATATTGTCCATCCATACAGAAGTACGTTGTAAACGATCAGCAGTACGTACGTAGAACATATAGAAACGGTCGATATATCGAATTAAAGTGACGTCATCAAGGTCTGAGGCGAATAAATCAGCGTGACGTGGTTTCATGCCGCCATTACCACAAACGTACATATTCCAGCCATTTTCTGTGGCAATAATACCAACGTCTTTGCTTTGTGCTTCAGCACATTCACGGGTACAACCTGAAACAGCCATTTTTAATTTATGGGGAGAGCGCAAACCTTTGTAGCGATTCTCTAATAAAATGGCCATTTCCATAGAGTCTTGCACACCGTAACGACACCAGGTAGAGCCGACACACGATTTTACTGTACGTAATGATTTACCGTAGGCATGACCTGTTTCAAAACCTGCATCAACCAGTATTTGCCAAATTAAAGGTAATTGCTCTGACCGGGCACCAAATAAATCAACCCTTTGACCACCGGTAATTTTGGTGTACAAATTATATTTTTTCGCAACTTCACCTAAAACAATTAATTTGTCAGGCGTTATTTCACCACCCGGAATTCTTGGCACGATAGAATAAGTACCATCTTTTTGCATATTGCCCATGAAATAATCATTGGTGTCTTGAAGGGCGTGCAATGGTTTTTTCAGAATATAGTCATTCCAACAAGAGGCAAGTAAAGACCCAACTGTTGGCTTACAAATGTCACATCCTAAACCAGAGCCATGTTTCGCGATTAAGTCTTCGAAACTTTTAATTTGTTCAACACGAATAATGTTAAGTAGATCCTGACGGGTGTAGGAAAAATGTTCACAAAGATCGGTATTAACTTCAACACCGAGTTTTTCCAATTCGCTATTTAATACTTGTGTCACTAATGCTGAACAACCACCACAGCCGGTTGCTGCTTTCGTTACCGTTTTAATATCACCAATATTAACAGCTCCGGCTTCTACTGCATTAACAACATCAGCCTTAGTAACATTCATACACGAACAAAGTTGTGCTGTATCAGGTAAAGCGTCAACACCAAGGCCAGCCGATTTCCCGTCTGTTTGCGGTAAAATCAATCCTTCAGGCTCGGCAGGTAATTCCATTTTATTGAGCATATATTGCAACAATGTGCCATATTCAGACGCATCACCAATAAGTACCGCGCCTAATAAATATTTATCATCTGAACTAACAACAATCTTTTTATAAACTTCCTCACGATCATTTACATAAGTATAACTTCGGCTATTGGGTGTATTACCATGAGCATCACCAATAGAGGCAACGTCTACCCCCATAAGTTTTAACTTAGTGCTCATATCTGCACCGGCAAATTCACTTGTTCCGGCACCTGTAAGATGATCACAAGCTGCTTGTGCCATTGCATTACCCGGTGCAATTAAGCCATATATTTTGTTATCCCATAAAGCAACTTCACCAATGGCATAAATATCGGCATCAGAAGTTAGGCAATTATTATTGATAACTATCCCGCCACGCTCTCCCAGCTTTAAATCTGAACTTCGGGCCAGTTCATCACGGGGACGAATACCCGCAGAAAACACTATAATATCGGTTTCCAATACTTCGCCATCTGCAAAGCTCATTTTGTGAAAGGCATTGTCGCCATCACTGATGTTTTGGGTGTTTTTTTGTGTATGAACAGATACACCCAGATCGGTAATTTTTTTGCGCAGCATATTACCGCCGCCATCATCAACTTGAACAGCCATTAAACGCGGTGCAAATTCAACTACGTGGGTCTCAAGTTCCAAATCTTTTAATGCTTTTGCAGCTTCTAAACCTAGCAAACCTCCACCAATAACCGTTCCGACTTTGCCTGTTTGTGCAGCTGCGGTGATCTCTTCCAGATCTTCAATGGTACGGTAAACAAATACATTGTCTCGTTTATGGCCGGGTACTGGCGGCACAAACGGAAAAGAACCTGTCGCTAAAATTATTTTATCGTAACTAATTTCTTGTCCGCTTTGAGAGGTAACTACTTTGCGTGAGCGGTCAATGTCGGTGATTTTGTCACTGGTATATAAAGTAATATCATTGGCTTGATAAAATCCTTCTTCAACCATGTTGATGTCGGCAGCATCACGCGTTTTAAACCAGTGAGTCAAATGAACACGATCATAAGCAGGACGAGGCTCTTCACCAAAAACAATAATGTTATAATTACCAGAATTACCACTTTCTACTAACGATTCTAAAAATGAATGTCCAACTGGACCATTGCCGATAACGACTAAATTACTTCTTTTGCTCATGCGTTTTCCTGATATTTTCACTATCTGGGTTGATGCAAAGCAAATTGCAAAGCCTGTACCAACCGCAAAGCAAAGCAGTAATATGCTGATAATTATAAAGTTATTAGGCATAGGTAAAGCTATTCTTTTTTAGTTCTGCTTTAGAATAGTGCGTTAATGATATGAGAGGTGCACAAGTAAAGTGCATTGTCTTGGTTAGAAAATTGATCTGACCCAACCGCACGCTGTGGTTTTTCTTTTGTTGTGATGTTTTACAAAAATGTTTTTACTACTTGAAACCTTGCGCTGTACGGCTAACCCATCCTGTCAGAATAATCATTAGAAAAAGTATAACTTAATCAATGACAGGTTATATCGTAAAGTTAACAATATGGTCTGTTACCTATTACGACTAAATTATACTTTGGTTTTGATAGATTAATTGGTGATTACCCCACGTTATATTAAATATTTCATACCAATTTTTCTAATATTTTTTAAATATCCCCAGACTTCATCATTTGATGTTTGAATAATTTATCTGCCTCGACCAAAGTCACAGAAATAAAAAAGGTATTATTCAATAACCCACAAAGTTCATTCGCATCTGCAATTTCTCTGCTGCTTTCACTGCTTTCAAGCGTATTAAACTCTGAATAAGTTAAATGCTTCAGTAAGTACTTTTTATTGTTTTCGATTCGTGAAACCACTAAATGATTTACAAAAATTGCCTGAGGAGATTGATGGCTATAAAAATGTCCAATATTACAATCAAATTCTGTATATTCGGCTAAATCAACACGATACAAAGTGGTAATACTTTCCCCTTCCACTTTTTTTATGAGGAAGCTATTCTGAAATTCTTGATCAACTTGGTATTGCACGACTTCGTACTTGTCTACTTGGTGCGGCTCAGCTTTGTACTGCTCTGTTTGATAATTTTGAATAGAAGCTTCAGCAGAGACTGTTGCTTTATTTGCATCACAGTGCGTTGGTAATTTGATTATAGTTGTTGGGTTTTCTGCACCAAAACCAACATCAATAATATATTGCTCATTTTCAAAATCTAATAACGTTAGTCTGTGTAAACGACCCGTATCAGGATCACCATTAAGCATTACCCGTGCGATTAATGGCCTTACCTCAAAACCCAGCGCCGATAACGCCAAATAAAATATTTTATTATGTTCAAAACAATAACCACCGCTTTTTTGGTTGATCACCCGTGCAAATAAAACCTCTTTATTGAGGGATATCGGTTTATTTAAAATAACGTTAACACTACTGAAACTGTAACGAGAAAGATGTGCGGTTATCATTGCATTTATAAGTTCAAGACCTGTTAAAGAAAATTCAAGTTCCAGTGACTTCAAGTACTGACGAATATGAGTTTCAACTTCACCAACATCACAAATTTCACCCTGAATTCCCTGTAAACCAATCACAAACATCTCCTCGTCAGCATTCATTTATTCATCTTTACTTTGTTTAAAATAGTCTTATTCAAAGGCTCTGTTCCATAATACTGTTGTCCCTCGATGAATCCCCTATTTTTAAAGGGTTAGGCGATAAATTGGTTTTTTAACGAGAATTAGTCACAGAGTCCTAGATATAAGGGTTGAGTTTAATTCCATTTGAAGGGACAACAATTATCTACAACAGAGCCTATTCAAAATAGTCTTGGTAAATATTTCATTGAACCCTTTGCTAAACATTTTTCCTTGAGCCTTTACTAAAACTATTACGCTCACCACTAATTTTTGCTAAAAATTCATTAATTTGTGCATCATTATTTTCACCGTCATAACCTTCCCGGCAATATATATGCAGCAAGCCGCTAAATTTCATACCAAAATAGCGAAATAGTTCCTTAAAAAAATTAGCAAATGTTGACGAAACTTCCAAACTAGCCGAAGTGGTAATAACAAATGCCTGTTTTGCCTTTAATTGCTTTGCCTTATGTTTTAAATTAGGTTCATCCAGCAGTTCACATAACCTGTCAATAAAGTTTTTCATCAAAGGTGTTACCGCTGACCAATATACAGGCGAAACAAAAACTATATTTTCGCATTGTAGAATCTTATCAATTAACGCATAAAAATCATCCGTTTGATATTTATTTTCATAATTATAGGTTGAAATAGTTAAACTCTCTAAATCTATAACCTCCATTGGCCACTGGGTATTTATTTGCTGTAAAAGTTTATCGGTATTGCCATTTTGTCGGGCGCTTGAGAATAATGCGATAGTTGAATTCATAAGTGTTTCCTGTTTGCTTTTGTCTTAAATCATTTGTTAACTTGATTTTCTTAAGTTAATTTATTATCTTGGATGGCACTTTAAAACCTCAACCTCACTTCAGGTCAAATCATTTTTGTTATAAACTTAAAATATTATTTTTAATTTAACTTAACTTAACTATTAGTCCACAATTAACTTAGGAACAGGTGAATGACCAAACTACGAGAAGCTAACCTAACCGTTGGCATGGTGGCAAAGCGCACAGGTGTTGCGGTGTCGGCATTACATTTTTATGAAAAAAAAGAACTGATCCATAGCATTAGAAATACCGGCAACCAAAGACGATATCACCGCGATGTTATAAGGCGGGTATCTATTATTAAAGCGGCACAAAAGCTTGGCATATCTTTAACTGAACTTGCTTTGTTATTTGAAGCCCTGCCAGAGAAACGAACCCCCAACAAAGACGATTGGTCGAAAATTTCAACACACTGGCGCGATTTATTAGATATTAGAATTAAGCAAATGATACAACTCAGAGATAAAATTGACTATTGCATTGGCTGTGGTTGTTTATCGTTAAAAAAATGTCAGATATATAATGAAGATGACGTGCTTGCTGATGAAGGCGAAGGGGCTCATTTACTTTTTACTAATGATGATAGTGATGGTGTTTAATTGGTGTAATTGGTTTGAATTATTATTTAAAATTTAACTTTTGATGGTTTAGTATCATTTAGCTTGGATGAAATGATTCTGTTATGATAGTTTGTAGGACGCGAGTAATAGCAGTAAAAAGAGAAATTCTGTGGAAGTAATAGTAACCATAGCCAGCTTGACGCTTATCTGGTTAATTTGGCAGTTATTTAAAGCTAAACGTTTTAATAAATTCAAATTACAAATTGAAAAAGAATTAAAACCAAAAGTAATTGAACATATCCTTGATGATTTACAGGATAATAGCTCTGAACTATTTCCAAACAATCAAGTACACCAAGAAGCAACCGTTTATTTCTGGACTCAATATAAAAGCCGAATTTTACAAGCGGCCTTACAAAGAGAAATTATTGATGAGAAATGGTTAAAAGACACAGGTAATTTACGGAACAGCCAGCATCTTTTTCATATTGAACAACAGTATTTGTGTAGATCTTAATCTGTCAGAATGTTTTTGTAGTTAATGTGATCGGCTATGTGCCGGTTAAGTGTTGCTATAAAAGTTGTAGAATGGGTTAGCCACCGGCGTAACCCATCCTACGCGTTGAAATCTTGAGGCGAAAGATAAATAAATAGAAAACAACTGGTTAAGTGTGGCTATAATAGTTGTAGGATTATAGTCCTTCATACCAGCTAAATTACTTTTGTTTTTATACTATGAAACAATAGCAATGTAGGTTGTATGCGCCTTAATGTTACGAATAAATGTAGATAGCTTGAGAAGCTTAAACCCATACTTTCGGGCATTAAGGTGCTCTTACTTCGTCAACGAATACTCAGAGGTTGTCGTCATACCGACTCACCTATACCCGTGGTCATTCAAGATGCGGGAATTTGAGGTGAATTTGAAAGTTTATCTAAAAGGCGCTTGATTGAGCAATAGCGGGCTATTGGGATTGAAAGCAACGCAGTAGATAATCTTTTAAAACGCTTCAAAACCTGCATTTTGAATGATTACGGGTATATAACAGACATAACTTAACCTACGCACGCGACTACTCTTTATTTTTATAAAGCGAACAGGCTGTGTGAAAACTTCCACAGCCGAAATAACAATATGTTTTTACATTGGTATTACCTAAGTGAGTGTTAACACCAATAACTTTTAGTCACAAAAACATCACTATAAAAACATAGCCACTCGAATCGTTATTCTACTCAGTACGAGAAAACTGAATATCCCAAACACCATGTCCCAGGCGATGACCGCGACTTTCAAACTTTGTTAATGGCCTGGAATCAGGTCGGGGCACGTAATCACAGGTTTCAGATAAGTTTTTATAACCCGGCGCAGAGTTCATATCTTCCAACATGCATTCTGCATAATTTTCCCAATCGGTAGCCATGTGAAATACGCCACCGATTTTAAGTTTTTTACGGATAGTTTCAACAAAATCAGCCTGTACAATACGGCGTTTATGATGCTTCTTCTTATGCCAGGGATCAGGGAAAAATAATTGCACAGTGGTTAAGCTGTCATCAAGAAGACAATCAGCAAGTACTTCAATCGCATCGTGCTCGTATACTTTAAGATTAGTTACTTCTTGTTCCTGCGCTAATGAAATACAAGCACCAACACCGGGTTTATGCACTTCAACACCAATGAAATTTAGCTCAGGGGCATTTTTAGCCATTTCAACTAAAGATTTACCCATACCGAAACCAATTTCTAAAACCACCGAATTATCATTACCAAACAGAGCTTTAACATCAACTCTTCCATCCTGATGATTCAGGCCCATTGTTTGCCAATGATCATTCAATGCGCGCTCTTGCCCTTTGGTTAACCGTCCTTCACGTTTAACAAAACTGCGGACTTTACGGATATATTTACCCTCTTGCTCCGCTTGTTCTATTGTTTTATGTTTTTGTTGACGATTATTTTTACTTACGTCCACAAGATTACTGTCAGTGCCCTTCTCAGCATTTTTTTCAACGTCAATCATACTAACTATTCTGCCCACCAAACATCATACAAAGCACTTACATCAACGGCTTTTACGCCATTGTCATTCAACCAGTTCTTAACGATATCACGGTGTTCATCAGTACATTTACCTATTTTCTGGGTACAAATAATACCGTGCCATAAAGTATCACCCTCACCACCAAAACCTAATTCATTCGGGTCAATCACTTCATCAAAAAATTTACTGATAAAAACATCAATTTCTTCACTGGTAATACCATCCTTACATTTCCATGCGACATCAAAGCCTAGCTCTTGAAATTCTTCAACACGCAATTTTTTACGTAAACGTTGGCTACGGTTTTTTGCATCAACTTTCATTTTTGTTCCTCTGGATAAGATATGGCTTATGTCTGGCTAATATCTGGCTAATATCTGGCTAATATCTAGCTAATATCTAGCTAATAAGTAATTGTACTGACAAAGCTCAGCTATAGCTTGTATATTTTAAAAGCGAGAGCATAGAGGGAAATGGATAAATTTTCCATTTATAAATAGATAAAAACAGTAAAAATTACTAAATGATATGATTGTGAGTGTAATTTTAATTCGTTAAACTGTCTCGTTATTAAAGAAGCATTTAGTAAGAAAAACAATTTGATCTCTACATCAGCAAAATCAGCCAAAAAATTCAGCCGCCAAGTACTTGACTGGTACCATCAACAAGGTAGAAAACATCTGCCCTGGCAACAAAATAAAACCCCGTATCGAGTTTGGATTTCTGAAATTATGCTTCAACAAACCCAGGTAGCCACAGTTATTCCTTATTATTTGCGCTTTATGGAAAGTTTTGAAGATATTACCGCTTTAGCTAATGCAAATGAAGATGCCGTTTTACACCATTGGACAGGTCTTGGTTATTACGCACGCGCGCGAAATTTACATAAAGCCGCAAAAATAATGCTGTCGGACTTTCAAGGGGAATTTCCACAAAGTATTGAAGAAGTTATTGCCCTGCCCGGTATTGGTCGTTCAACCGCAGGAGCTATTTTAAGTTTATCGCGCAATAAACATCATGCAATTTTAGATGGTAACGTTAAACGGGTTTTAGCCCGATGTTATACTGTAGAAGGTCATAATGCTCAGGCAAAATTTGAAAAAACCTTATGGCCCATTGCTGAAATACTAACGCCCAAAGAAGGTGTCGCCCAATATAATCAGGCTATGATGGATTTAGGCGCTTTAGTTTGCACTCGCACTAAACCTGATTGTGAACACTGCCCTTTAAATTCAGGATGTTTAGCATTTGCAGGTAACGAACAAGCTAACTTTCCTCAAAAGAAACCGAAGAAAAGTATCCCTGAAAAATCGACTATTATGGTGATCCCCCGCATTAAAGCAGAAACGGGTGCTCAGGTTCTTATGGAAAAAAGACCACCAAGTGGAATTTGGGGCGGATTATGGTGTTTTCATGAAGTAAATGAACAAAGCGATATTAATGATTTACTCACAAACCTCGGGCTAAAAGAAGTAACGCAGCAAACCCTGACAACATTTCGCCATACTTTTAGTCACTTCCATCTAGATATTCAACCCATTATTGTTGATTGCGAACAATTACCCTCGCAGGAAGTAAACGAAAAATCACAACAACAGTGGTATGACTTAACTACAGAAGCGTCGGTAGGTTTTGCTGCATCAACGCTGAAATTAATTACTTTACTTAGGTAAAAAGGTAGGTAAACAATTAAGAAAATAAAAAGGTGAACAAGAAGATAAACAGGACGTTAAACCAATAACTACGACATCAACGTCCTTATATACTGATACTCCAAAATATTACTTTACACTTCCAACTCAACTAAAGTTGAAATATCCTCGGTTTGTGTTAACCGAATTCGATGAGCTCGGTGTTCAAAAACCAAAATACTGGATTGAAGTTCGGGGAATAAAATTGGGTATACGCTGAAGAAATCGGTGTTCATCAACATGTCATAACTGGCTGCCCTGCAAATAAGTTCATCAATTCCTATAGTTGAATAAGTACTTTTAGGGATAGAGCTTGCTTTTTCTATGCAGTAACGGTCTTTCTTATCGACCGCGAGATTCTGGCAACCATGAAGAACTATAATGCCATGACCTGTTTTTTTTTCACCCCATACTTGAAAATAATCTGAATTTTGATTATTCGAGCAATCCTGAACCTTATCTTTCTCTTGCGCGTCACACTTTGAGATATCGGAAGAACAGATCAAGAGAATATCCTGTTGCTCAAACCCTTGTGATAATTTAATCTGGGTCATTACATCAATGAAATCAGTACAATCCGCACTTATAAACTGACTATGGGTTAAATCCGATAAATTCTGGCGTAACCCAGATGTACGTTTGAAATCACCAACACCTATTAACATGACTTCAGCATTAAAAACTTTTTTTCCGTCATTGCACACTTCAGCAATACATTTATGAATTCTACGAAAGAGATACTCATTATAAATCGCTGACAAAACTATGCATTTTGGACGTTCACGATTAGTTGCCTTACCCAGTTTAGCCCGTATTATGTTTTCTAACTGCAAATAAATTTTGTCAAAATAATCTTCCATAATCAACTCTCACTTTTACTTACTGATTTTTACTATTAAAAAAAGAAACCCTACTAAGTGTACGATTTACAAGACCACTTATTTGTCATTAACTACAGTAAATAATCCAGTTAAATTTTCCATATAATATTCCTTTGTTTTTCCTTCGGTATTCCTCCAGAGCTTTTGTCACCTGTATATCTATGAATTAAGATGCGCCAAACCCCTATAGAAATAAAACTAATGCTTACAGTGAAATAAAGCGCTTTATTTAAGAGGTATATAAGTAAAAATACGAGGCAACGCAGTTAACCAAAGAGTCATCATGATGCAAATAATGGGTAATTGAGTAATCACTCATAGAACAAACACTTTCTCAAATCTCTATACTCAATATACCATGATACCAAGCCACTTTGAAATGCAGGTTCAGAACATTTTAAAGTGACTCTGGTGTATAATTACATTAAAAATCAAAAGTTTAAACTCAATTTCAGATTACTCATTCACAATCCACAGAAAGTTCTGTTATGAGAAATGAGGAACTTAGAGCTTGGATTTCACTCTAGCCTTACATCGAGGAAAATGAGGACAAATCATCGGCTTCTCCTCATCAAATACCTCACCTGTATCAACAGTATCTAGGGTAGCTACTGTTTGGGCAAACACTTCAAATGTTACTATTTCCAGAATAATAATGGATAAACACAATAATGCATAAAACATTGTAAATTTTTTTTTAAATTTAAACATATGACCCCAAAAGGTTAAATAAGTATTATAAAAACGTTATCGCTTATAATTAAATATAAGTCTTCCAAAATTCTCTTAGAAATCCCTCTATTTACTTAAGTTCAATAACCTCAGTGCTTCCAGCTATGTCAATGTCCAAAAGACAACCTTTAATAAGATCAGAACATTGAATATTTCTCACAGAACCATTCAATTTTATACTCTGCTGAATTAATTTTGTATTTGATAAAGCGTAAATCTGTACCGTATCTGAACTCGTTAAAACCAACTTGTCAGCATATACGTCCCAATAACTTGAATAGAGTGCATTAAAATCATCTCTAATTTTAACTATAGTTTCAGACTTTAAATTAAACGCCCACAGCCCAGATTTTCTGTAGCGAGTAAAATAAACGTGGCCATTCGATTTATGAGCAGAAAACCCATTAAAAGGAAACCTAGTCACTTCCATACTGGATAAATCTATTGTTTCAACAAACCATTGTTCATTAATATCGACAGAGTAAAGAAGGCTATTCTCATCTTCCGAAAGACTTAAGTTTAGTATGCTTTTACTATCATCTGACAGCCATTGTAATGTTTCACTTTCTAAATCGAATTTGAATATTCTCTTATCCGATACACCAAATAACGCATGACCCAACACCGAATAATAAAGATTTTCAATCTTGTCAGGTAATAATGCATTCGATATTTTAGTGTAATGATCCCCTTCCTTTCGCCAAACCTGCTCTATTGCAGATCTATTTGATAAAAAATAAGTAATACCGTTAGTACCTGGTGTGGCATTTAAGTCTTGGTATGGACTATTTATTTCCTTTGCCAAAGTAAAAAATTCGTCATTATTTTCTTTTAAAGACCAAATTTCAATTTTTTGACTCATCCCTTTATAAGTAAATATCCTGTTATCTGCAACCACAGGGAAATAAATAGGTTGAAAAATATTAGCAAAAATTGAAGATGCATTATTTTGGATATCGTGCAAATAAAGCTGCCAATTCATACCTCGATAAATAAGTTCATTGTTGCTATACCATGCGACCCGCTCTAAAAGAAGGGGCAACTCTTTAATCAAACTTATACTGCCATTCTCGAGGTTTTTAACCAGAATAATAGTACTTTGCCATAACTTATTACGAATAATGGCCAATCTAGTTCCATCTGGAGATAATGAAAAAGAGTAATCACCTCGACCAGAGGATGATGGCGCTGTTAAATTTCTTTCGTAACCTGTTGTTAAGTCATGCTTGTAAATTCTAAAAGGCTCTGTAAGAGAATTTGAACGTGAAAAATAAATGGAATTACTATCATTAGAAAATGATGTTGTTGTCCAAAATCCAGACAAACCACATTCTGATATTTTTTTTCTGCTTGACACATCAAATGATGAACTATTGAAATGAATAATCCACACTTCACAAGCTTCTTCAGAATTTTTTATATAAACTATTTTTGTAGCATCCCCAGAAAAACTTGGCGATTCATAATTACTCATGTCATCAACCGGCAAAATTTGTATTTCTCCAGTTAATAAATTTTTCACAAAGATATTTGTTTGCTTACTTTCCCTGTCTTCATGGCTATATACAAGCCAATTAGCATCATTGCTAACATCAAAGTCCATTTCAAGACCTTCCTCATGAGTTATAACCTCGAAACTTGAAAATTGAGGAATGGTAGTAGTCAACTCATCCTTTGAATCAATATTTAAACCAATAAGTGAATAAGATATGGAAACAATGATCCCAAAAAATAATAAACAGAGAAACTTAGGACTTTTGAAAATTCGGCCCCACGTTGTGCTCTTCCCTGCTATTGTTGGTTCAAGATCATCATTATTTATAGCGAATAAATTTTCTTCAACGTTATTTGTCTGTACTCTGTTTGAATCGAGTTGTTCATTTTGAACTATTATATTAATGTTCCGTACGTCTCCAACAAACCGATAGCCTTTTTTGGGTACAGTCTGAATAAGTTTTATTCCGTTATTACCACAATTAATTAATTTTCTTAGTTCAGAAATAACGGATGATATAGTACTGGGATCTCGATGTATTGTTCCCCAAACCTTAAGCAGGAGTTCGTCATAAAAAACAGTTTCTTTAGCCTCAATTAATGTTTGAAGACATGCACATATTCTTGCAGGCAGTTGCAAAACCTCTCCATCGAGATAAACAAGTTCTTGATTTTTAGGATTGAATATCCAGTTATTACATTCATAAATTGCCATTAATACACCATTAACCTACTCAGAGGTTTTAAGTTAAAAAAAAGAGCAGAGAATTATAAAGTCAGGAAAAAATCATAAAAAGCAATGCAAATATGCTTTTATAAATTGAACACACGGAGGTTAACATTAATAAGAACTCCTTTTACAATCATCGGGGTAAAACAGCTCCCCACTAATCGCATAAATCTAACGTCCCTGGTTTCCTTTAGATCCATTTTTATTCAATAACACTTATACTAGTCGAATTATCTTTCCTTAAACGAAGAAATTCTGCTTTTCTGGAAGCATCTTCCAGTTAACAATTTAGTCTCAAATGACCAAAGCATCATAGCTCGTTGTCTAACTTTAAAACACAGTTAAACATTCACTTACATAATTACCACTAATTTAACATATAGTACACATTTATTTTACATTGCTACCATTAATTTCTCTTACTGGTTCATCTCATATTTATAATTATATTCTCGACCATAAATAAATTTTACCACTGGTTAGCGACCTGTAGAGCCAACCATAAGATGACATTATAAAATCTATCACCTATGACATTTTTTATTTTGAAGGATAAAAATTACGAAGTTGACATATGATACAACAAACCAAACTAGCTAGTGTCCGTCCAGAAACGGGGTCGTAGCGAGGTCCATCCAATGGTGCAATATGAACATTACTAGATATGGCCGTTTAATCATTATAAATAACACCATCTTGTGGTGTACAGTTCGTGTTAGTGGGACGTCCGCAGTAGACATTCGTTTCTGGATGGGCACTAGCTATGCTGCCTATACATAGTATAGGGGATTGAAATAGTCTACAGAGTCGCCCCCATAGCCGTTGTATACCATTTCTATTGAGCTGAAACCTAGAATATCACTTTCTGTTATTGCCGAACGACTGAATGCCTAGTAATACCAACCCCATTGGCTATGTACCAGTTAACTGTGACTGTAATGATTTGTTTTCTCTGTGTTTGTACACTAGGTGAAGATTTAAACGCGTAGGATGGGTTAGCCGAAGGCGTAACCCATCAAAATACAAGTTTTTATTAATATTATTAAGTAGTTGTGTGCTATAGAGTGATGGGTTACGCCGTTGGCTAACCCGTCTACAACTTTTATAGCCACATTTAACTGGTACATAGCCAACCCCATTAAATAAGTGATCATCTTTAATGATCTAAATCCCCACTAGATAAGGTTAATAACTAAAGTTTATATCGAAAGAATTAGCAGGATTTAAGGTTGACAAATATCAAAGTGCTTAAACAAATACAATAAAAGAATGTTTATTGTTACCTACTCATCTTACCTATCATTAGCAAAAGTATTATAATTTTTTAACCGCTAACTTTATAAATTTACGTTTAACTAGTTTGTATTTTGTAATAAACTTTCTTATACAATTTAAAACACCTTCCTATATCAATACACACCTACAATTTGTCACCTGATGATTGTAAGTTGTCAAGATATGGTTATACCAACAAAGAGATAAAAATTATGAGCCGCACTGTATTTTGCCAACACCTTAAAAAAGATGGCGAAGGCCTGGACTTTCAACTTTACCCCGGCAAAATTGGTAAACGAATATTCGATAATATTTGTCAAGAGGCCTGGAAAATATGGCAAAAGAAACAAACCATGTTAATTAATGAAAAAAAAATGAACATGATGAACCCCGACGACCGTATATTTTTAGAAACCGCTATGGTTGCATTTCTTTTTGAAGGTAAAGAACCAGAAATTGAAGGTTACGTACCCGTTAAAAAATAACAATAATCATCAAAAACAAGGTGTTTTTGTTCACTAAACTAACAGAAAGCCGAAAAAAGCAACAAACAAACATTTTTAATAAAAAAACAGTTGACGGGCAAAGGGAAAAACAGTTTAATACCGCCCGTCTTCAAGGCAACGCCGAGAAGACAGTCGGTAACGACTTTAAATAAGTATAATAATGCCCCGATAGCTCAGTTGGTAGAGCAGAGGATTGAAAATCCTCGTGTCCCTGGTTCAATTCCGGGTCGGGGCACCATTTATACTTAAACAATTTCAGAGTTTGTGAGTTTAATAAAAGTCATAATCTCGGTGCCAAGATGTTCTAGTCCATTTTTAAAATACTATTAGAATGTCGCACACAGTTTTGTGTGCCGACTTAGCTCAGTTGGTAGAGCAACTGACTTGTAATCAGTAGGTCGCCAGTTCGACTCCGGCAGTCGGCACCATTCCTTCGTTGGAAGCAAGCAGCCCTAACTTCGGTTAGGGCTTTTTTGTATCTATCTCTAATTAAATGCTTGGTCGAATTTAATCACTAATTTCACTAGCACCAATAAACTACCCTACCCCACTATTCTGCACCCTGTACGTGATTTAACCCGTAATACCAAGAAGTAACACCACTTCATTTACCCCCCACATAAGACGTGGTGTTGATGTTATATGGATAAAAAACAATCAATATTTTAAACATTATTATTTATTTAATGACCTATAGAGATGTAAAACTAGTGACTGGTGCTACTGTTTTTTTAAGTTATTAAAGCACTTATATATCATAGAATTAACAATTCAACGAGGCAATTAGAGAACTAACAAACGACTAGGTGGCTCCATTGCCTAGGTCATCAATAGCACCAAAGACTCTTATGTGAGTAATGTTACCATTGCATTAATGCAATATATATTAAATAAATCCAACACTATTATTTAACGGCTCTGTTCCATTTTAATGTTGTCACCACAGTAACTTCATGATTTATAGATTATTAGTGTGTTTTGAAAAAATCAATAAAAATATTCTGAAGAGCTTATCAAATAAGCCTTTGGTGAAATCAAAAATTAGTACTAACAATTATATGGAACAGAGCCTATTTAACATAAATTAAATGTACTATTATTCTCAAGAGAGAGTAAACACTCATAATATGCTAATAAAAAATCACATGATTAAAATGAAAATCGCAATAAGCCTAACCATTGTATTTAGTATTATTACATTAGGTTATTTATACCTTTCAAAAAATAGGGCTCCTTCTCCTCAATACCAATATGAAAAAACAACACATGCCCATTACATGCGTAAAACCAGAAGCATAGATAAAAAAAGCATCGTGTTTCTTGGAAGTTCAAGTATTCAGGGGCTCAATGTGAGTCAAATAGCAAACCACAGTATAAATTTAGGCATAGGTGGAGAACGCATTGAAGGACTAATTAATCGGGTGCAGGAATATTCTCAATTGCCACAGTCTCGTTTAATCGTAATTGCCGCGGGATTTAATGACCTTTGTCACTCAAATACATTAACAATGTCAAAACAATTCAATTTGTTAATTCAAAAACTCAACAATGTGCCTTTGGTTATTTCGGCTTTACAACCTGCGACTAATTTAATGCTATGTGAAAATTTGGCCACTAAAATTGTTCAGTTTAACCTATATCTGCAAGACACTTGTCATAACTTGAAACAGTGTTATTTTGTTGATTTACCAAAAATTTTAACCGTTCAAAGTAAACCTTTTTTTGAAATTGATGATGTTCACTTGAATAAATTAGGCTATCAATTATGGCAAACAGAGCTGTCTGACGCAATTATACGAGCGCTAAATACAACTCAAGGGAGTAATTCAATCCGATGATTTTTTCTACATACGGATTCATTTTTATTTTTTTACCTGTCGTTTTCTTCCTGTATTCAGTATGTTTGGCTTTTAACAAGATCACTTTAGCAAAAGTTGTTCTTATTATTAGTTCTTGCTTGTTCTACGCTTATGGTAGTGGCGACTTTTTTCCATTTTTTCTTATGGCCATATTTGTTAACTATATCTTTGGGCATCATTTGTCAAAAAGTATAAATAAAGACAAACGATATAGACTTTTTGTAATGTGGCTTGGAATTTCGCTAAATCTGGCTTTACTTGCTTTCTACAAATATACCGATTTTGCCATTTTTAACCTAAATCTGTTTCTAGATAATGCAATACCTTATCAAAATATATTACTGCCTATAGGGATATCCTTTTTTACCTTCCAGTTGATCGCTTTTTTGGTTGACTCCTACAGAGGTGAAACCAAGGACTACGGATTAGTTAACTACCTTATGTTTATTACTTTTTTCCCTCAACTTATTGTTGGCCCTATTGTTCATCATAAAGATGTTGTACCCCAGTATGAAAATTTAAAACAAGCGTTGCCTCGCTATAAAAATATAGCCAGAGGTTTGTTTTTATTTACCATTGGCTGTACTAAAAAACTATTAATTGCTGATCCTTTGTCAAATTGGGCTCAGGGAGCATTTGATTCTGCTCAGACTTTAAATACGCTAGAAAGCTGGACGGCATCGTTAAGTTATACCCTGTCTTATTATTTTGATTTATCAGGTTATGCTGATATGGCAATAGGACTTGGAATAATGTTTGGTATTGCACTACCAATAAATTTCAATTCTCCGTATAAAGCTCGTAACTTTGCAGACTATTGGCGTAGGTGGCATATGACACTTTCAAAGTTTTTGGGTGATTATATTTTTCGCAATATTTACGATAAATCCAAAGGTAACTTTAATTTTTATTTCGCGCTATTTATAACTTTCTTCGTTTCTGGTTTTTGGCATGGTGCGGGGTGGACCTTTGTAGTATGGGGAATAATTAACGGTCTATTTGTTATTGCTTCACACATGATGATCAAAGCTAATCTGAAGTTACCATTTTTGCTTGCATGGACAATGACATTTATTGGTGTCATCAGCACACGCGTATTATTTGTCGCCGAAGACTTTTCAGATGCTTATCATGTACTGGTACAAATGTTCTCCTTTAACAATTTTGAAAACACCACTCATTTGGCGTCAGCACAACCCCTATATTTATTAATTGGTATGATTTTAGTTTTAGTTTTTCCAAACAGTACACAATTACTTGCCAGATATAAACCAACAGTAAAATATGCAGTAGTTACTGCGTTGTTATTGACCATTTCTTTATTGAATATGAGCTACGTTCGTGGCTTTTTATATTTCCAATTTTAACGGGGCTACAATGAAAAAACATTTGAATTGGTTATTGATCACAGTAGTTTCAACACTTGCCTTACTAATATCAGCTTCACTTATTGGCAAGCATTTCTTTGTAGGTCCTGTATATAACCCCGCACTCTTTAAATTCGAAGACTCAATAAATACGTTAATTATTGGTGCTTCTCATTCAGCAACGTCTATGGATCCTGATTATATTGAAGGCGCTTTAAATGTTGCCATATCAGGTGAACCTCTTTATTTTACATACTACAAAGCAAAAGCACTGCTAAAAAACAACCCACATATTAAAGATGTTTTGATCGCTATATCACCTATTCATGTTGCTCAATATTCCGATAACTATTTATTTCAAGACAATGCAGGATCACGAAGCATTACAATGAATTATTACTTTTTAATTGATGATTTATCTGACCCGCTTATAAATACATTTAGTTCAGACAATATAATTAGTTATTTAAAGTTTCATTGGGGCTTACCTTTTAACTATATGTCTGACTTAAGAGTTGTGCTCAATTATTATCGTAACAATGTCAATTATGCAGAATATCCATTTTATGGAGGTGTGGAGCGCATTGAAGGAAACCATATTGAAAAAGAGAGAATAACAAACAAAGCTAAATTTTATTTTTATGATGAAAATGGTCAAGCTAATGCTTCTGATACCGGTGTAAAGATCATCCATCGCATTGCAAGTTTAACAGAACAGTTCGACATTAAACTCACCATAATTTCAACGCCCATGCATCCGTATTTTATTAAACAAATACCTGAAAAAATTCAGCAAAAATACGATGAAACGATCAAAAGTGTTGAACAAAAACATACTAATATCAAGTTTATTGATTTATCTAATTTCCCGATAAACGAAGATAAGTTTCTCGATGGTGATCATCTGAATGTTCAAGGTTCAGCCGAATTTAGTCAATTCTTAGTTAGAGAACGTCTACAATTAAAACAAACAAATAGTGAATGAGATCGGTTTAAGGTTAATTGTATTTCGTATGGGCAAAGTGCAAATTATAAAACATCAGCAGCAGCTTCACAGGCTATAGATCAGCTATATACCCATCACCATTCAAAATGCAGGTTTTGATTCGTTTAAAAAACATATTTACTGCGTTGCTGAATCTTAAA
>JABSOI010000179.1 GCA_013216015.1 Alteromonadaceae bacterium
AATAACGATTTGCTCTGGGCATTTATCTTCTTCCTTAAAGATTTGATTTTGTACTCAAAAAGAGGCTTTTAAGCCAAATAATTCGCTTGTTATGGGGCTAATCGTACATTTATTCAAGAGGTTATGTAGGTCCGACCCCGCAATCTACCCCTTATTCAAGAGGTTATGTAGGTCCGACCCCGCAATCTGCTAGGCAAAAGTAGGCAATCGACCGGAAAGGATTGAACCTAGGGCAGTCAAGAGATGACCGAAGGCATATAAACTACTGATGGTTCCAAGACATAAAGATCAGAAAGACATATTAAAAAATGGTTATCCAAAAAAGGGGAAATAGTTATTGAAATCAGAGGTGAACGGCTTAACTAAGTGCCATTCAATTCTGAGCCTACATTTCCAAGTAGTTCGGGTATAAATTTAAGACTGCTTAGTTTGAACTATGTTTTTGATGTATTGGCTCGGAGATATGTCTTGATAACGTTTGAATATTTTGTAGAAAACAGAAGAAGAACTAAAACCTGCGTCATAGGCCAGCTCAGTAATGTTAACTTCTGACAAGTTACAGCTGTGCAGGGATTTAAGAAAGGCTTGCAGGCGATAATGGTTGATGAAATCAAAAAACTTCATTTGATATTCGTTGTTAAGTATTTGTGATAAATGATTTCGGCGAATATCTAACATATCAGTTAAATCTTGTAGCTTTAACTCTGAATCTCGATAGGGTTCATCGTTATGCATAATAGCTTCAAGTTTGTTCTTGATGAGATTTGTCTGGCTTTGATCAAGCCCTGATTTTGCGTACTTTTTATCTTGCGCAAGGGCCTTAATGTCTTCTTCTAAATTATAATAGGTTTGAATCATGACAATTTTGTTATCACAAAATTTGATCAGTTCAGCACTTTCAAGCAGTTGACTGTCTTTATCTGAACTGACTTTTAGTGAGGATTGCAGAAATACAATATCGCCATTAATTACAGGTTCTTCAACAATAGAAAAGTGAATACGTCCAACTGTTGCTGAAAGGGTTTCAGCGACATATTGTTCGATTTCAATGCCATGGTATTCTTTATTTAATGCGGTATCTATATAAATAGCATCATCGCTGAAAAATGAAGCGACCGCTTTGGAATCGGATCGATTCCACGCATCGAAATAGTCATACACGCATTGTAGAAGTTGATTATTACACATAAATTAGAGTAGTTGATACCTTGGAGCCTAGAATAATCAATAACAGTATTATTGTCTAGGATATACGGCAACAATATGGCGTAGAGGCTCATATTTTTTACTTATTTTTTCACTTGTTTTTTCATTTTGTTTTTCAACTGTATTTCAATTATTTAATATCAATTGGCAGTAATACCCCTTTGGGGTAGATACTCGCTGCTTTTTTGTTATTAAAGTGGGAATTACCCAGTATTTTAGTGATAGGCATTGTCATTAAGTGATGATACTCTTGATTGTTGTACTAACATACTAAATAATAATAATAATAATAATAATAATAATAAGAATAAAAAGGTAAATTATGGATAATAGTATAAGCTCTTTAGGCTCGGGTGGTAATATATTTGACGGTTGGCGTTCAATTTCCACAGCACTTTTTATGGCGCTGGTTGGTTACTCCGTTATGGTGAGTGTTCCAGTGCTCAGTACTGCCTGGGTGGGATTGTTGGGATTTACTGCAGAACAGGTAGGTCGAGTTGCAGGTGCAGACCTCGGAGGATTTTCATTAGGCGCAGTAATAGCTTCTCTATTTGTTGCCCGGGTGAGTCGACGGCTTCTGGTGATGATTGGATTGGCATTATCTATTGGTGCAAATGCTTTATGTATAGGTTTTGTTGATTATGAACAAGTGTTGTGGCTCAGAGTTGCCGCGGGAATAGGAAGTGGAATTTTTACCGCAATCGCTGTGGTAACTTTGGGAGGAACAACTAAACCTGTTCGTGCTTTTAATTTATTGCTTTTTGCCTTTGCATTTTCAACCGCTTTAGAACTGCATGTATTACCTCAACTTTCAATGAGTGGTATTTACCAGTTTTTTATTGCATTGAATGTAATTTGTGTCTTGCTCATACGATGGTTACCCAACAGACCGCTTAATGTAGAAGAACTGGCACAACAAGAAGCGGCACAACAAGATGTAGAAGATTGGAAAGTGCCCAAGTTTCTCCCGATAATTTGTCTTGTGGCAATAGGCTTTACCTACGTTAACATCGGGGGGTATTATACTTATATTGAATTAGCCGCTTTGGCTGATGGTGTTTCTGAAGATTGGATGGGACCTGTTTTGACATGGTCATCATTATTTGCCCTTGTTGGTTGTTTTATTGCGCTCTATTGCTCACGTTTTGGTTTGTTTAAACCTCTGTTTATTTCTTTATTGGCAATGGCTGGGGTGGTTATGATGCTTAGTAGTGGTGTTACCGATATGAATGTCATGGTGAGTATGTTCGGGTTTATGACGTTGTGGACATTTGTTGATGTTTACCAGTCGTCGATGATGGCACATATGGATCGAAGTGGAACTTTAGTTGCGCTAATGCCCAGTGTTCAGGGTTTTGGACAATTTATCGGACCTAATGTTGCCGCCTCAGTATTGGGCGCTGGCTTTGGATACAATACTATGTTTATTGTCTCTGGCAGTATGGCGCTTGTTGCAATATTGTTATATATAGGTGTTTTTCTTTACATGCATCGAAGAAAAACCATGATGGCTGTGACAACTTAACGATGTAATAATTTAAACGGTTTCTCTTGTTTTATTTAATTGTATGACACGATTATTTTTGGAGTGAAGATGACGAAGGAAGTACTGATTTTTTTGCATTCAGCAGATGATGCTCCAGGTTACCTGGTGGATTATCTACAGCAGAAAAAAATTCCATATCGTGTTATTCAAAGTTATAAAAATGAAATAATTCCCGAGCTTAATGATTCCATCGCTGGCTTGGCTTTTATGGGCGGAGGTATGAGTGCCAATGATGATATAACTTGGGTAAAAGACGAAACACACCTGATAAAACAAGCCCTGAAGGCCGGGCGTCCTATACTCGGCCATTGTTTAGGCGGACAACTGATCAGCAAAGCCCTTGGTCAAAACATCAGTAAAAATGCTGTTCCTGAACTAGGATGGCATTATTGTTTCAGAAATAATAATAGTAAAGACGACAGTACAGGAAAAAGTACAGGCGAAGATTGGTTAGGAGATATTCAAGATCCTTTTATTATGTTTCATTGGCATTATGAAACTTTCAGTATCCCGCCCGGAGCAACACCATTATTTTCTTCAGCGAATTGTAAAAACCAAGCTTATCATTATGGTGATAATGTACTGGCGATGCAGTGTCATGTCGAGATGACCGAATCCATGGTGACCTGCTGGGTTAACAATTATCAACACGAATTACAAAATGAAAGTAGTAGCGAACAGACGCCTGAACAAATTACCGAGAACATGGTTGAAAATGTCAACGCTTTAAATAGGGTTGCTGATCAGCTGTATGGTAAATGGGTTAAAACACTGGTTTTTTAGGTGTTGTTCTGTTTATACAATTGCGTTGACTATGTCCCATTTAAGTGTTGCTGTTAAATTTTTAAAACTTAGCAAGCCCTTTGATGTCTGCTTCTGGGTAGAGCGTGGATTTATCCACGCATTACTTTAAGGCGCACATAAATGTGCGAACTACAATATTGAAAAATAACAATTTAATGAGTCAGCGCGTAGGATGGGTTAGCCGAAGGCGTAACCCATCAAAAGTCCAGTTTTATAATGTTATTAGATAGTTGCGTGCTACAAAATGATGGGTTACGCCGTTGGCTAACCCATCTACAACTTTTTGGGACATAGCTAATTCAATGGGTATTATTTAATTTAGCTGAATACAAACCAAAAAAGAGCCTGCCAAAATTTCTTCTGACAGGCCCTTATCCGTTGAAACTTTGTAACTAATTGCTAACTGTAAGTTTAGTTTTTAAACCCAACAGTTTTAGTACTTGTACCACCGTTTGAAGAAGTAACCGTTACAGTGGCAGGCACCTCAACTTCGGCCATTGAAATGACAAGTCTAAATCTGTCAGCTTTATTAGGATGTATCGGCATTACGCCATAACCTTCCAATGTCAGAACAATACCATCGACATCATCTGAGCTTCTGCAAACAACCGTAAGTTTGCCGTTAGCACGGTTATACTTCACAGTGCCAAAAATCAGGGTGTCTACTTCAACGTCATCAAGTACAGTAACAGTACGGGTAGCTGTAGCTGAGTTACCTGCAGCATCAGACACACTGTAAGTCAGGGTGTAAGTTCCAATAGTTGAGCTATCAACTGATCCAGAAATTTGAATGTTAGCACTAACGTCACCATCAACATTATCAGACGCGGTAGCACCTGCTTCAACATAAGCTTGGTTAAGATCAAGCGTTACTGAGGCAGAACCATTTAAAGTGATAACCGGAGCTGTCACATCTGCGTCTTGTACAGAAAAGTTAACTGAATCGCCTATTTTACACCAGCCGTCATTCGAGTATAACTGAGCAATATAGTCACCCTCTACCATAGACGAGAAGGTTGAACTACCTTCGCCGCCATTGGTGTATGCCCAGGCAAGATAGGCATTCGATGACGCACAATCGGCAGGTAAGTTACCGGCGGCATAAACACCGATCCAGTCTTTATTGCTACCTGAACCATTGGTATAGTGGAACACAATGCTTTCGCCAGGAACATAAACTGGTTTTGAGGTGGTTAAAGTCAGATCAACTGCATCTGGATCAAGGTCTACTGTAACGGTACGGGTTGCACTGGCTGTGTTACCTGCAGCATCAGAAACGCTGTAAGAGATTATGTAATCAGCAGAAACTGAACTATCAACCGTGCCGCTTATTTGAATGCTGGTGGTTAAATTACCGTCGTCATTATCAAGAGCGGTTGCACCTTGCTCTATATACTCACCGTTGAAGTCAATTGTGACATCGCCGCCAATCAGAGTAAGTACCGGA
>JABSOI010000180.1 GCA_013216015.1 Alteromonadaceae bacterium
GCTTCTGGGTTTTGGCATGATGTTTCTCTTCCTTGAGTTTACGAATCAATAAAGTGTAACTTTGATATAGGCGGATTACCAATCAAGTTTAATTTAAAACAGGTTAATTTAAAGTGGGTGGCTAATTAACTTATATACGGTAAATAATGGTGATACTTTACGCAGTATCGCTATGGCATTTTATGGCGATGATAATCTTTGGTACCTTATTGCAGATGCGAATGGTTTATCAAGCGGAGAGCCGCTTAATGCAGGACAAACGTTAGATATTCCGCATAGGGCGAATACCAGTAATAACTTTGAAACCTTCAAGCCATACAACCCGGCTGAGTTGGTTGGAGATACTACACCTAATTTGGCGTATGCGCCTCCGGCTCCTAGTGCGGAAGGTTGTAATGTTTTAGCATCCATTATTATTATTGTGGTCGCCGTGGTTGTTACTGTCGCTACACAAGGAGCCTTGGCAGGACAGGTTGCGGGTTGGGCTGGTACAGCTATTGGCTCTGGCGCTATTGCAGGGGCGGCGGGCAGTATTGCTTCGCAAGTGGTTGGTATTGGCTTAGGCCAACAAGAAGGTTTTAATTGGGGACAAGTAGCTATGGCCGCTGTTGGTGGCGGTATAGGGGGTGGAATTAGTGAGGCTGCTGGTGTTGGAAATATTGAACAAAGTATTAAGGGTGTTAAAACTAGTTTGACGACATTAAATAAAGCTGGTAGTCAATATGTCCTTAATGGTCTTGGCCGGGCAGTAACTGCCGCTGGCTCTGGGGTTGGTGTAGCTGCTGTTTCAAAAGTAATCAATGGACATTCAGGGTTTAGTTGGGCTAATATTGCAGCTTCTGCGGCGTCTGCTTCAATTGGTGGTCGTTTGCCGGGTGAGGGGTTGAATACGAATGGTTTTGGTAATGATTTGTTGATGGGGATTGCGGGTAGTGCTGTAGGTTATGGGGTTAATCGTGCGTTTGGCGGTGATAGGAGTTGGAATGGGCGTGATGTTGTTGTTGATGCGTTTGGCAATGCCATTGGTAATTCGATTGTTCAAGGGTTGAGTAAGCGTCCAGAATCCACAACTCAAGGTGTAAGTGATAAAACTAAGCAACAAATTGAACAAGCAAAGAGTACTGGACAACAAATTTCTCCAGCGCTTGCAGAGCAGTTTGTACGAGAAGTCGCTGCTAGTAAAAATGGCGCAGTTAATCTGACGGTTCAACGTGACGGTACACAGCTTATTGTTGGTGGTGATGGCTTCCAAAATGCTACCGTTGATTTATCACAGCTAACTGATTACTCAAGTCTAACGACGGCAAGAACTGGCTTAGCAGGTCACTTTGGTGATGCATGGACGGGAAGCACTGCGGGACGTGGCTTGAACATGATGTTCATGAATGCTCAAAAAGGAGCTATTGATAAGGTTTTAAGCACACCAATATCACAATCCGCAGCTTATCTTGCAGGTGAACGCCGTGGTTATAATAATGCTACATATCAAGCTAGAGACCGTATAGGCTTTAATCAACGTTTTGCTCAAAACTCTAGAAATATTGCTACTTCCAATCAGCAACGTTATTCAGAGTTGATGCAAGTGAGAACGCCTCTGGAAACAATCACCTTGCCGTTCTTTCATGCTTTAGATACAACTGTTACTGGTTATGTTGACTTAACAAAAGAACCAGATAGTCTTGGCAGAACAGATCAAATTATTAGGCAAGGGTATTTACCTAAAGGAGAAGAGTTACCATTTACAATGTCTCAAGAAATATATGATAGAGGCCTAGATAATTTTACACTTCGTTTGGATGGTCGGCCGTTAGATGTTAATAGGCTCGGTATGGTTTATTCATCTAACCCTGATAGTGTCAAGGTTCATGGCCAAGGTAGTTTAAGTGATAGAGGCCGTATTTGGGATGGAGACTATGACTTTTTTGAAAAAAGAGGGACATTACAGCAAACATTACGGCAAGAATTTATAAGTTTTGAACCTTGGTCTGAGCTATCGAACTGGGATAATAATGTGGAAATCGCATTTAAAAACAGTATGACATTCGGGCGAAATCAATTGAATTATATAGCATACAATCAACATTCCTCAATTGGGAAACCTTTTAATATTCAGTATACGTACAATGATAATGACCTTAAATATGGGAGAAATAATTGGGCACCTTGGAGGCCTGATATAGATCCATCGTATGCAGATCCTTATGGGGCATATTTATCTTCTGACTATAATCCACATAGGTAACGTTATGATTAAAAGAGCATTAAAAATAGTCTTGGGAATTATATGTATTTACATTGCAGTCGTTATTATTTTTTCTGATGAAATTAACTTAGGCTGGGGATATGAAATTAGGGGATGGTCAACTGATAAATATTATAATCGTATACACATAGTAAGACATGATAAAATGGTTATTAAACCTGCGATAAAAGATTATCAGGTTATTAATAATTATTTGGTTGCCTTTAGCATCCCAACAATGGAAGTAAAATGTCAACATAACCCCATGTTAATTTATATTGATAAACCCGTTTACCATATTTTGGAGTTAGAAAATACAAAAGTCATGTCATTTGATAACAAGCAAGTATTTGAAGAAAAATTAAAAGTACTGTCGTTATTTAAAGATGTTGTGTTAGATTATAATATTTTGTCCCGTTTCTTTATTAATGAATATGCGAGATTTGATAATAAAAAGGAATATTCTGATTGTATGAAGAGGCTAGATTTAGTTGGCACTAGGGTTATTAAATATAGATAATTAACTTGGACACCCATAAAATATAACAGACACCCACTCAAATCGGTTAGCTGCAATGGCAAGCCGATGCATTTGGCAATGCCTTGGGTAATAGTATTGTTGGGAAGCTTCAACAAGCTGAAAGTGACAAACTAGTTGCAAAACAAAAAGCTGAACAAGCCGAGATTGAACGTTTAGGTGCTTTTGTTAATTGGGATGAAGCATTTGCTGTCGCTAGTGGTGACTACATGGAATTTAACGGAGAGTTAGTTCCTACGTCTTCATTGTCTGCTAATAACAACTTAGTTCAAAGTGGCTCTACTTGGGATGGTTTCAGTGACAAATTCTACGAATATGGTAGTGAACAAGGTCGCTCATTAGCTGGAAGAGCTTATCAGGAAGATAGAAGCTTCTGGGGCAATGTGAAAGGCACATATTCATTAGCATATGATATGTACTCTGACGCGATTGGTGGAGTTTCAAGCTTTGGGCAACATTTTGATGTACCAGGTTTATTCTCTGGAGAAACTCAAGCCGCTTGGGGTCAAACATTTGATGCTGCTGCTGGTTTCTACGATAAACTCACCACTTCTTATGATTACTATCAAAGTGACAACGATTATGCGTTAGGTGCTCTCTGGGGTGATACTGGATATGATCTGTTTGCAGGGCTAGCTTCTGGTGGTCCACTAGGACTTCGCTCTGCTTTTGCACCCAAAGCTAACAGTATCAATAATTTTGGTGACTTTAAACTAGACACTAATAAAATTGATTTTGATATACTTCCTCCTGATAGTCCTGGTGCGTATAGTGTTGCCTTTGAAATGAAGTTAGATCTAGGCGAATTTGGGCGAAGTAGAAGTGTACATTTTAATAGGGCAAATGCAGCGTTTGATAATGCACTACAAAATGATTTTGAGTTAATGAATATGATGGATGACTTAATCCCAGGAGTCCAGTCATCAGTATCTTCAGTTGGTGGCCGGGCAACTCCTACAAATTGGACATGGGAGCATGCATCAACATCAACAGCAGCTGGTAATCCAGGGGTCATGCGATTAGTTCCTTCAAGTCAACATACACCTGGTTCATCCTTTTGGCGTGTATTGCATCCAGACGCTGGGGCTTCAGGAGGATATTCTGAGTGGGCTATACCTAATGGAGCACCTAAAAATTAGGTTAATAATATGAATATAGATAGATTGAATATAAATGTTGCAGGAATCAAGTCTCTAGGTTTTTCAGGGGACTTGAGTTCACTTGAAAGTTTGGTTGGTTGTAAGTTACCTGAGGTGTATGTTGAGTTTTTAAACTTATCAAATGGAGGGCACCCTGAAATTAATTGCTTTGAACTTCAGGGTGATACGTCTGGAAATAACCTTTTTGACGTAGATTATTTTTACTCTATTGATAATCCTCAGGTTGAGAATTTGAGGGATGTGTATGTACAATGGAAACATATATTAGGTTTTAATAACTTTCCTATAGGTAGAGATGGGGGAGGTAACCAAATTTATTTAGATTTAGAAAGTGAAATTTCAAGTGTTTGGCTGTATTTACATGATGAAGATAATAAGCGGTTAAAAATATCTGACAATTTTACAGAGTTTTTAGATGGTTTAATTTCTAACCCTGACTTTATTTAATTGGAGATGTTATGAGTAGATATGCAGGAAAGCCATTTCTTAGGCTTTTAGAGTGTTATGTTCTTGATGCTATTGATCAACTTGATGATACACAACGAGATACGCTTGTGAAAATGGAACCTAAACTGGTTGATATTTATAAGATAAATGGAAGTTGGTTAGATATAGTTAATAAGCAAATGGAGTTTCCTGAATCTTTGCCTATGCAGATTAAAGAGTTCTGGTCAAAATACCTTGAGCAAGCTAAATCTCAGAAGGTTCCGGTAGATCCTAATGAGTTTGCGATCTCATTTGTAAATCAAAATTTTTCTGATGTGAGTTAAATGGTGTCAAAAGACATATTAAATGAATAGCTTCTTTAATTTATTCTTTTAATTAAAAAATACCACCACAACGCCCTTGGTTTACCGAGGGCGTTTTTATTTGTTAGCGGCTATTTTTTCTTAGTCGCTGCTCTTTCTTAGTTACCTGTAGCCGACCAATTTCCTGTCGTACTTTTTACCAAATTATCTATCATACAATTTGGCAATATTAAGGCTACATTCCCAATTTATCATCATACGATTTTGGAGGTTTACCAAAATAAAATAATGCAATAAACCAAATAACAT
>JABSOI010000181.1 GCA_013216015.1 Alteromonadaceae bacterium
CCTCATTTATTTTCAGTAACCTATTGATCACAAATAGATCTTTTTATATTTTCGTCGAACGAAAGGATCTACACCCAACATCAATGATGCTCCGACCATTAGCGGTACTCCTGATACTACTGTCGCAGAAGACAGTGCTTACAGCTTTACGCCAGTAGGTGCAGATGTCGATACTGGCGAGACAGTAACTCTGGTTTACAGTATTACCAATAAACCCAGCTGGGCAAGCTTTAGCACTAATACTGGCGCGTTAACCGGCACACCTGTTAATGCTGATGTGGGCACTACTACAGCAATAGTTATTACAGTTACAGACGTCAACAGTGCGTCGTCCTCTTTGGCAAGTTTTAACCTGGTTGTGATCAATAACAATGATGCACCAATAGCCAATGCCGACAGTTTTAGCATCGCCGAAGGTGACAGTGCAATCATCAATATCAGCACCAACGATACCGATGTTGATGTTAGTGACACCCTGTCTGTTACCAATGTGAGCCTGGCAACGAATGGTACTGTGGTTAATAACAATAATGGTACGGTTACTTACACCCATGATGGCAGTGAAACCACCAGTGACAGTTTTACCTACACTATTAATGATGGCACCGTTGATTCTTCCGTCGCAACAGTGAATGTTACAGTAACCGCCATTAATGACGAACCTTTGCTTACGGCACTGACTGCTGTAACTATAGAAGAATTAGGTACTCTCAGTATCGATGCTGGAGCAAACCTCACAGATGATGATGATGCCAACGATAGTCGCGGTTCAATAAACTGGAGTCTGGCGAATGCTCCTGTAGGCATGACCATATCCAATATAGGTGTAATTGACTGGACACCAGGTGAAAATACCGGTGCCAGCTATACGGTCACTGTCAAGGTAGCAGATGGCCTCGAAGATAATTCGCTTGAGCAAAGCCAGGTACTGAATATCACTGTAACTTTGCTCGATGCCGATGCAGACACCATACCGGATTACGATGATAACTGCCTGAATACTGCCAACACTGAACAGGAAGACTTAGACGCCGATAATATAGGTGATATCTGTGATCTGGATATCGATGGTGATGGAATATCTAACGTTACTGAAGAGGCCAATGGCCTTGACCCGAGGGATGCAACCGATGCACTCGAAGATCTCGATGGCGATGGATTAACCAACCTCGAAGAATATCAGCTTTGCGCCGTTAATAATGATGCTCAGTGTAACAATATGCAGTTGATAATAATCCGCCAGTTATCAGTGTTGCTGATTTAATTGTCTCCGCAACAGGCTACGTAACTGAGGTAGATCTGGCTGCATCTGCAACTGATATTACTGATGGTGTGATAACGCCTGTAGCCGATAAAAGTGGCCCATTCAGGCCAGGTCGCTTCATCATTAACTGGACTGCAACAGATGCCAATAATAACGTTATGACAGCACAACAAATTCTTGATGTGCTGCCACTTGCATCCCTGTCGGGTTCAGTGGTCACTGATGAAGGACAAACAATTAACATCCTCTTTATACTCAATGGTGATGCCCCCGATTATCCTGTTACCCTAAATTATACTGTGGCAGGAGCTGCTGATACCAAGGATCATGATTTGGTTGCCGATGCTGTGCAAATCACATCGGGCCAGGAGATCAGTCTACCGATCAATATTTTTAGCGATCAAATAGCAGAACCCGATGAAGACTTTGTGATTACACTGGCCACCGTCAGTGCCAACGCTGTTCTTTCAACGGAGTTGAATTATACGGTGAGGATTTCTGAACAGGATCTGCCTCCTGTAGTTGCTTTATCGGTAACCCAAAATAATGTCGCAACCAGTACTGTCTTCCAGGACTTGGGCACAGTCAATATTATCGCCAATGGCACAGATGAGAACGGTGATATCCTCACCTATGACTGGTCAAATTCTGCTGTAGAAATTATGGCGACAATCAATGACAATAGTTTCAGTTTTGAGCCAATGAACAATAATCTTCTGCCCGGCATTTATTCGATTGAAGTAAGTGTATCCGACGGTGCCTTACAGACCAACCAAAGACTGATGATTAAGGTTGCAGCGATAGCTCCTGTGCTGTCTGCCTTAGCAGATAGTGATAATGATGGTATCGATGATGCTACTGAAGGTCTGGGCGATAGCGATAATGATGGATTACCCGATTATTTGGACGCCGTGGATGATGAAACCCTGTTGCATAGCGAGGTGTCGGCAACTACTGATAATTACCAGAATTTGCTGCAGACACAACGTGGTTTCTCACTGCATATCGGTGATCTGGCGTTACAGGCTAACAGGACAGGAGCCTTGATTAGTGCACAGGAAGTACTGGACAGTAATGGCCAGACGGCAGTTGATCCAAATATCACCAATTTTGGCGGGATTTCTGACTTTGAAATTCACGGACTTACCATGATACAGCCTACTGCAGTGGTAGTTCTGCCATTGAATGAGTTTGTCGCGGATGAAGGTGCAAGCTATCGAAAATTCATTAATGATAGCTGGACTGAATTTGTTGTAACAGGCGATGATAATGTACGCTCAGCAATGAAGATTGATGGTATCTGCCCTCAACCTCTGGACGATTTATATCAGGCAGGAATTGCTAAATTTTCTGAATGCATCGAGTTAACACTCACCGATGGTGGTCCTAATGATAATGATGGCATGGTTAATGGTGTGATCAAGGATCCAGGCGGTGTAGGTGTCTCAAGCGAAAGCAATCAACCACCACCAGAGAAACCAACAACATCTTCCAAGGGCTCCGGACAAATGCCAGCGTATCTCTTATGGTTACTAATGATATTGCTGTTTATAAGAGCAAAAAAACGACGAGCACTGTAACTATGCAAAAACCAGAAAGAATTTGGTAAGCAGTTTGAAACACGGTGAGCTACTTAAATTTTTTCTACAGAGGTAATTGCCGATACTATTTACCACCAGATAAATTATTGCTTATTTCAGGTAAAAAGGATGATTTTCATGATATTTATCTTCTTCAAATGCTGGCATCTTAATGACACTTTGTTATTGTGTATTGATATTAAAACTTAAAAAGTAACAATGCATGACCGAATCAAATGACATCATCAGAAAAAAAATTTCCGTTAGAACTGGTAGAAGATTGCAAAAGAAGAATGTTAAAAATGATTACGATGTTATCGTTGTTGGTTCAGGAATAGGCGGTTTAATTAATGCCTCCTTATTAGCTTTATTAGGCAAAAAAGTTTGTGTGCTTGAACAGCATTATACTGCTGGTGGTTTTACTCATGCGTATCAACGCAAAGGGTATGAATGGGACGTGGGAGTGCATTATATTGGAGAAGTACATAGACCAAATTCATCACTAAGACGTTTATTTGATGTAGTAAGCGAAAAACGATTGCAGTGGCAGGAGATGGACCCCATTTATGATCGTATTTTTATAGGAGATGAGAGCTTTAATCTAGTGGCTGGTACAGATAACTTTATTGCTTCTTTAACAAAACAATTTCCACAAGAACAGCACTCGATTGAAGAGTATGTAAAATTAGTTCGGCACATTAGTTATCATTCACCTAAGTTTTTTGCTGGTCAAGCAATGCCTAAGTGGATGGCCACCGCTTATCATTGGCTTCGTCCAAAACTTATTAAACCTGAATTTTTTCAAACTACTCGAGAGGTATTAGAAAAAATAACAAATAATCAAAAGCTTATTTCTGTTTTGACTGGTCAGTGGGGTGATTACGGCTTACCTCCCAGTGAATCAAGTTTTGTTATTCATGCCTTATTAGTTAAGCACTATCTAGCGGGTGGGGCCTATCCTGTGGGAGGAGCATCATCAATTGCCCGAGAAATTATTCCTACTATTTTGAAAGCAGGCGGGGATGTTTTTACCGATGCGAAAGTAGAGCATGTCATTGTAAAAAATGGCCAAGCAAGCGGTGTAAAATTAACAAATGGCTTAGAAATTCAAGCTGAGAAAATTGTCAGTAATATTGGTTATATCAATACGGTTAAAAAATTAATTCCAATTGAATATAGGCAAAAATTCAAGCTTTTGACACAAACGAAAAAAATAAAACCATCAGGCGCTTCTTTATGTTTATATTGTGGCTTTAAAGGAACGAGTGAAGAGCTTGGCTTAGATACAACTAATTTGTGGATTTATTCTTCAGAAAACCATGAACTAAGTGTTAAAAACTATGAGCAATCAAATGCAGAAGATGGAGAGTTTCCTGTTGTTTATATTTCTTTTCCTTCGACGAAAGATCCTCTCTGGAATGAACGTTTCCCTAATAAGTCAACCGTTGAAATAGTAACCCTTAGTAAAATGAAATGGTTCGAAAAATGGCTAGGTAGTGAATGGAGTAATCGTGGAGAAGATTATAAAGCTTTAAAAGAAAAGCTTTCCCAAAAACTTTTAGCCATTTTATTCAAGCACCGGCCTCAACTTAAAAATGAATTGGATTATTATGAACTTTCAACTCCTCTATCTACCGAATATTATCAATTGAACGTTCAAGGTGAAATTTATGGTTTAGAACATAGTGTTGATCGTTTTAATCAACTCCATTTACATCCTGAGACACCTATTAAAAACTTGTTTTTAACGGGGGCTGATACTATGACCGCTGGTGTTGGAGGAGCTGCAATGTCGGGTTTTATCACGACTATGCGAATGCAGGGGACGCTAGGAGCGAATCGAGTTAAGAACTTATTAGTCGATGGATGAATTTGATTGGCTATGTCCAATTGGTATTAAGTGTGGCTACGATAGTAAATGGTTGTTTTATTAGTATTTATTGTCCGGGTCAAGATTTCTACGCGTAGGATGTGTTAGCCGAAGGCGTAACCCATCGAAACACCAGTTTTTTTAATATTATTAGATTGAATTAACTAGGTGTAACTTCCCAACTTAATATCGACCAATCCAGTTAATCTAAACCATTTTCCCATCAACCATTGGTTAACCCACTA
>JABSOI010000182.1 GCA_013216015.1 Alteromonadaceae bacterium
GAAACGGGCAGGTTACAAGCCCGTGCGTTCTTTGGGATTGATGCCAATGGTAAAACAGGTGGATTGACGGTACAAACGGTTGACGGTAACGGCAATGTTGGCACTGCGACTATTTCATTAGATTTAACCGCAGGGGCTATTGTTTTGCGTGATTTAGGCGGGAACCCTGCCGTTTATTTTGACACCGAAAAAGGCCGTCACACTTTCAAAGGTACGATAGAAGCTACAGAGCTAATTTTATCTGATGGATTTGTTTATGATAAAGCCGGTTTAAAAGGTGACTCTGGTGCGATAGGTGTACAAGGCACTCAAGGAAATGAGGGATCAGAGGGAGCACAGGGGACAAAAGGCAATAGGGGTTCAAGAGGCTCCAGAGGTTACAATGGTTATAAAGGTACTCAGGGAGAGCAAGGCCTTCAAGGGAGCGATGGTGCTAAAGGAGCTGATGGCGCTAAAGGGGCTACGGGTGCAAGAGGTCAGACAGGTCGAGACGGAATGTTACCGACACCTAAGTCAGGCAGTTCAGGATTAAAAGCAAACAGTAAATATCTTGGATTTTGGAATGGCTCATCGTGGAAAACCTATTTAGATCATAAGGGACGACTTTATGGCAAATCTGGTAGTGCTTTATTTGATTTTAACCCTAAGAAAAATACGTTAGCGATCACCACCACCAATATGGTTATAAAAGGAGGGGGAGGCTAGGCTGTCGAAATATGACCATTTTCAATCAATTTATCGTCGTTTTTTTTGGATTTTCTAACCTTGTTGCAGTTTTGATTGTTGTTACATTTAGATTCCAAATTAACGGAATAACATGCTATTTATCCCATTGGATGTAACAAGATATTAATGAAAATAGCATTTTGCCACTAAATGATGAATTTCAGCACAATTATGGAAATCCAATAGATAGTAAATATATACTTTGTAAAGTCAAAAACTGGTAAATTGAAAATCCCCAAAAGCACGAGTTTTCGACAGCCTAGGGGGAGGCTCAACGTTTGAGGCCAAGAAGTCCAGCCCCACCGGATCAGCTTTTATGTTCAAAAATCGCTATGGGCGTATTAAAGTTTTTATTTCGGAAAAAGGTGTTTTAGCGGCACTAGCGAACAAAGGTGAAATAGCGGATTTTTATTCAAACGGTGCCGGGCTTTATAGTCTCTATGTTGCAGGGAAGCGGGCTATTTACGCCAGTGGTGGTGTTACCCCTTTTACAGGTGCTCACTTAGGCGTGATGTCTGAAGCGGTTAATTATGAATTTGGCGACTTGATCAAGCGACTTCAGGTATTGGCGAAACCTGATATTAGCAATTCAATCTCTTCACTGGCCCTTTCCGATAAATATCAACAAAAAACTTGCTACGGCGTTATCGCTAAAGATATTTCGATGATTGACTATATCAATATTACGAAAGACACCCCTTTAGGCATATCGTTAGAGCAGATCAGTATCAATGACAGAATGATCACCATCAACAGTGTCGGTGAGGGCTTGATTAATGTTTGTGGGTTAGGGGGGAACATTGAAAATGGTGATAATCTTTGTGCCAGTTCAATGCAGGGTAAAGCGCAGTGTCAGGGGGACGATTTACTTTATAACTATACTGTTGCGGAATCACATGAAAATGTTGTTTTTGATAGCCCTGAGCAGGTTAAGCAAATTGCTTGTACTTATAAGTTTTAGTTTTATGTTTTTTTTCAATCCGTAATAAGAAAATATATGTCTCCTGTTCTGAGAAGTGCTGAATTAAAAATGAAATGCTTAGGTCGCTTTCGCTCCCATAGCGAGCTAGGTTGTCAAAATTTAGTTTGATTAATTGTGAATATTTGATATACATTTTCTTATCTGAATTAAATTGTAAATTACACGTTCACAAAAAATTTAATTCAAAATTTTTTGAGCTCGGAGGTTAACAAAGTTCGCAGAGGAGACTTTGATGAAATCAGAAATAGACATTCGGATCATATAGCTGACGTTAATTGTTCAGAGTTTATGATTTAATCAAATGTAGTAGTAATCAAAAGTATTATTAGACAAGCAACTTTTCCCCGACTTTACATATATAGTTTATATTAGTACTGAGTATCTAATACATAAATGAGCTTACTGCTAAGGTAAGCTCATTAAACGAAGATTTACAGGTATTGAAAATTATCCTCTTGGTATTTGTTTATCAAACATTCCATTTAAGATTATTATAGTTTTCTGTACAAATATTCGGTCAGACGACTACCCATTATTTATACTTTTTTTGGCCTTTAATTATATCATCAAATATATGGCTCAAGCCGCTGCTTGATTCGGTATTACTTTTACCTGTTGCCGTACCCTTATAACTATGACAACCAAAACAATTCAATGAACTACCGGCCACGCCTGGCGTACCCTGAAACCCCGTTTCCATAACGGTATTTGCCAATTCCAAAGAACCTCGCTGATTAATAGGGATAGCATTTTCTTTAATATCTGATATCCATAAAGCACCTGTAAATTGATAGTTTTTCCAAACAGGTAACGATGTTGGCAAGCCTGTTTGCCCAAAAATATTTTCTTGTAATTCTTTATTGAGTTTTTTAATAAGCTCAATATTCAAACCATCATTAGTCAAGTCATCTTTGCTAATTAAATCGCCATTGAATGTACCATAAGGAAAGGTCTGACAAATATCAGGAATCTTTCTTGTGCTTGGCAGCTTAATATCTGTAGCTTGTAGAGTGGTATTCAAGGAGCTACATTTATCGTTATCTTGAGCGCAGGCTTTGTTAGTAAAATCATAAGCTGTTTGATTAGGGCCGATATCATCACAAACAACAGCATTATTTTTATGATCCAAAGTAATCCATACAAATTCAGGGTGATTATCAGCTGCAACTACAATATGCCACCCAATCAAACCAAGAGTATAAGTTACACTGTCAATAATGGCAGTTGTTCGATAATAATCATCAAAGTTATCGCCATCATCTTTATCTAAAACACGCCAAGCAATTTTTAGCTCCACTGTTTTACCAGGAAAATTTGGTTTAGATTGGATATTTTTAATATCACACAAATTCTTGGAAAATTTGATCTCATAAAAAACAACATAACCGTCTTGATCGTAAATGGCCTCTGCGCTAGCTTGATCAATACGTTCTGGTATAACAAAATCTTCACTATCATCCTTTGACTTATCAGTACGTATATTCAGAGCATGGCCACCTGGCGGGGGGATTTTATCGCAAGAGTCTGTACCTGTTGTTTCCAACAGAGGGTACTTCAATTGACTTTCCCAATTGGCTAGGCCTGTTTGATCATCTGGAGATATTAAATACAAAAACCAATCTTGCGCAAACTGATAAAATTCACAAAACTCTGGTTCACCAGTCGTAGAGTTATTGGCTACATTCGCTGGCATGCCTTCATAATTCTGCTTCCACCAACTTCCTGATTTTTTAAAGCTACAATCTTTGAGTTGCATACTATTAGTAAGAGTATGCTCAGAATTAATAGGACTAGAATTTTTTTTCGTGGACAAATTATCAAGCTGACAAGCTGACAAGCTGACAATTAAACCAGTAAATAAAGTATATACTGTAAAGTTAAATTTATTCATAGAGTTTTCCTTTTGTCTATTAACAAAATACTGTGGATAGTTTTAATTTATTATTGTTCATACATCCTGATTATTTGTATTTATGAACAGAGTACATTACGTCTTATTATTGCTTTAAAAAGCAACTTGCCTATGCACATCACACAGGTTGGTCGATAACTACCCTGAACTTGAGAAATATCGACCAGTTTTATATCTATCTTGTCGGTATTTTCCAAATACCGGAGCAAACTGCATAGGCATGAAAAGCAATAATAAGAATTTACAAATTCAAGGTCAAAAATCAATTAATTTTAACCTGTATTTCATTGTTAAATCCTTTTATATTATTGCTTTTCAATAATGTATCCTATATGTAACAAAAAAACAATACTTTAAAAGAGAGTGTGCGGTGGCCAGCAGGGCGGGATAATAAAATGGGTATCAAAGATCTGTTTTGTATAAATTAAAACCTGTCGACTTAGGACAATGGGAGCATTAGCGCCTTAAAATATTTCAGCATCTTCGGGAATAGTGACTGTAATTTTGCCATATTTAACAACAAAACTTTTTCCGTTTAGTGGGAAAAGCAAAGCAAGTTTTAATTTAATTTCGATCCAGAACAAGATAGAAAATTAATCTGGTGTTTATGTATGGCAAAGTACTCGCCATACTTTAATCTGGGTCAATTCGATTCGATTCGTTAATATTTAATATTTTAATTTGACTTTGTGATATCCAGTACTAACACTAAGTTTGAAGGTCAGTAATAATTGAAAACATTGGACATGGATTGAATGCTATAAAGCTTGGTAAAGGACATAACTACAACACTCGTGACTCTAGGCCTACACTTTAAAGTCTGAGGCTATCATTATTACGCCTTATGACGTGATGTACTAAGAGCCAGAAATGCTTAAAGTCAAATGAACCTTACTCGCCAACAAATTTTAATCCTTTTTTAACATTCCTGTGATCAATTACTCTGTTCCTTTAGGTACTTTGATAGTAAATCAATTAAGGTCCTATAAATTTTGATGTGTAATGTGTTTTTGTGGACTACTGATTTAAAGTAATAGCTATTGTCTACTTTAGTTGGTTTATAGAAAATCCAGTCCAGTAGTCAATATTAATGGGTAGTTGCATGGTTTAAATTTATCACATAATTTGATTTCACTATTAATTTAGACAATACACTTTTTATTTTATTAACTCAAGTTTCGGAGTTGAAAAATGAAGAAAATACTGATTTAACTGGTTGATATGTAAGGATGTGAAGGCCTTTT
>JABSOI010000183.1 GCA_013216015.1 Alteromonadaceae bacterium
ATCCTATTTTACAACTAAGAGCGAAAATACATACAAATGATTGGAATGATAAATGGAAGACCGTTGTACTAAATAGTGTACAATAAAACTATTTCTGTGACGCTTCCAAAGAACTACAATGCCTAAAATTCACTTAAATTTCATTTGTTTTTACAACCATGCAAGATGCGACAGAACCGTTATATCTCCCAAGGTTAACTCGGGAGATATAGATTAACAGTTCTCATAAACTCCCTGAAAATGGGGGAAGATAAAGTTTACTGATCAATCTTAATATTAAATAAGCCATATTTCCCTTTAGCTATTTTTTGCGATTTAACCACAGCATTCATATTCAATGGATCAAAAATATGAGGATATAAGCCACCAGTAGCTGGCTCCCATTTAATTTCGGGTGTGACTTGTTTCTTATCTACAATTAACACCAGTGGATCAACCTTATCAAGATAATGCTTGTTGGCGACGCGGTTCAACTGGGCAGCCGGTGAAGCGTGTATAAACCCCCCTTTTTTCCGTGAGTCCCGCACTAGTTTCCCCTCATCCATCGCTTTGTCATACTCTTGTTGCGATGATAAAAGATAAATATACGGATCACTCATACCAGCATACATGCGGATGAAAACATCAGTAACCGCTTTTTGTTCATCATCCTGATATTTATAATCCACCCTAAACTGGCCAGTCAGTTTATTGCCCTGACGGGTTTGTGACACAATGCTGATTTCTGCCAATGCTGTCCAATCATTTCTAGTGAGCCATACTGGTATATCATCAAAAAAGATCCTGCTACCCGATTTTTCAAAAGTATAGGTTTCACCTTGTTGCAGCGTATCATAAGCATCACTACGTAATATTGAATTAACTTCTACTTTAAATCCCATTATTTTTCTCCTCAATGTTTTCGTATGGGTCCATCCATTCGAATGAAGGAGCTCCTGTTTCATATGTATCATCATTAATGCGAATTTTTGCCATATTTCTAGCGATTGGCAATAATTCATGCATAGCGTTTAATGTTGCATTATAAAAGATTATTGGTTGACCATTGAAACCCAGCTCGAGTTCTCTTAACATCAGTGAATATACCTTGTTGAATCGTCTATTAAGCTCAAACAGTACTTTATTATTTTTAAAATCTTCGCTTTTACAATTAGTTTTAATGGGGTATACCGCATCTTCGCTGTAGTCAATTTTAAAGTTTTTTCCATTTGGTTCTAGTTTATTTACCGGTTTACCTTTCTTGTAATGTCTGGAAAAATATATTTCGGTAAATTTAAAGTAATGCGGCAAATCAACAGGCAAGTTATCATCCCTACTATCACCTTTAATACATTTCTCACATACTTCCATACCCACGCCTTCACCCTGTTCTATAATTAGTTTTATTGATTCTTCAGCTGTATTTATGTCTTTAACAACCACAGGTTTACCACCCGCAGACCAATAATACTCAGGTGATATCTGATTGGATTCAGACTCAGGATTAAACATCATTTTTTTAGGATCTTCAGAATCCCCATAAGCTTTTTTATATTCTTCATCAAGTTCTTTCAAATCATCAATGATCATTTGGTAGAATTCACCAATAGTATTAGCTCCAACCTCGAAGCCTTTTTCTTTACTTTTTTTCTCTGAAGATAAATGATCTAATCGCGGATAACCTTCAGGTAGTTCAATACGTCGGAAAGTTTGAATGTTTTCTTTATTAAAACGTTTTAAATCAACATTAAACCTACGTTCATGAAAACACTCCCCGTTAAATTCCAGTCTGGTGGGATAAGTCGGCGTATTTTTCTTACCCAGTTTTACAGAACCACCAATAGCGATCAAAACATTACAAGCCAGCGTCATATGCAGCATCTCTTCCATCATGACACTGCGAATATAATCTCTGGCCAAACTATTGGTTCCTTCTTTCATACTGAATAATGTAGTCAGATAAGGAGGAATAGTCTTTAACTCCAATTCAACGCCCGCTTGAAGTTTATCTATTATTTTTTGTTTTTTGTCTTCTAATGTATGTTGTTTATTATCTAAATTCATAATAGGCTCTCTTGTCAATTTATGCTTCATGGGATTCAGCTACGTCTTGAGCAGCGTAGATTTTACCGATTAAATGATCACCCAATTTCAATGCAATCGCTGTTAGCGTTAATGTAGGGTTAACCGCTCCTAATGAAGAAAAAGAGCCATTTGAGCAAACGTACAGATTATCGACTTCAAAAACCTTAAGGTTTTTATCAACAACGCCTGTAACCGCCGAAACGCTCATTCTTGTTGTACATGCAGCATGATCCGCACGCCATGAAACAATAGGTTTACGGGGATCTTTTGCGCCCATGGCGGTAAAGATCTTATTAACTTCTCTTTGCATCTCATCAATCCGCTGGTCAATATTTGGTCCTTTACTAAAATCGACAATGGTTTCTGGCAAACCAAAATGATTCTTGTCATCAGCGTTTGTAACCCTATTTCGGTGTTGGCTGAAGATTTCGACCAATGCATGTATTTCTATCTTGGTTTTACCTTCGAGCATTTTTTGTACTTGCTCAGGGGATTTTCCTTCTTTCATCGCCTTAGCTAGATCAACGTTGACATTTCCTGCGGGGTTGACAAGAATATACTTACCTTTAGCTTGCTCTAGTTTACTGTCATAATGGCGGGAAACCAGCGTAGGAAAATCCATTTCAGTCTGTAATCTTTTGGGATTACTAGGTAAATCGGCTCCAAACCTGATGTAAGGATGAGTAATAAAATGTCTGCCGACCAGATCGTTGTCGTTACCTATGCCTTTAATCCAGTAATTAGAGGTTGAACGTTGCAACAATTTAGCCGATTCAATAGCACCAGCAGCAACAATAATACGCTTAGCGTTAACCTGTTTGCTACCCCCGAGATCTTTATTAACATAAGTTACCCCTTCAGCCTGGCCTCTTGAAGACATGCTAATATTCTCTACGACCACATCAGTCAGAATTTCGAAGTTTGGGTAATTACCGTATTCTTTGATGTCATCCAGATAATTAGCGGCCACATAGCGGGCACCAAATGGACAGTATTTACAAGTACCTGTAGTTTGACAAGGCGCATGACGTGACTCGCTACCAGACAAACCACGTCGAGCAATAGGCATATGGCCATAACTGATATTCAACTTATTCATGGCATCAATGGCCAAACTGTCTTCGAGAGTATAGGGAAACGTTCTAAAAGGGTACTTTTCATTACAACCAAGCATATTATCATCTGAATCACCCGATACCCCAATATACTCCTCGGCTTCAGAATAATAAGGCCTGAGTGTGTCATAATCGTACGGCCAATCAATCACATTTATAGAACCTATACCAGTTTCCACCTCTGTTGACGTGCTGACATTTGAACCAGACAGGATTGTTTTACTCGTGAGCACAGTGGCTGATATTTGGCCATTATTGAGATTGCTATTAAGTTTAAAATCCTCAGGCTTCATGCGGAATGACCAGCCTCCCCAATGCACCGTTGAACCACCATAAATCATCAATCTGGAGCCATGTAATGGAATAAGGGTACTACCAATACTATTGTTTTCACCAGGTTTATCTTGTTCAGGGTAAATAAGATCTTCACAAAATTTATAAGGCACTTCCCTTGTGATCAAGTAATTATGAAACAGAGTAAAGTCTTTCATTTTGACTTTCGGACCAGCTTCAAGCATAAGTATTGAAGCTTTGGGGAATTCGTCGAGGATTTTTTGCGCAATGGCTGCACCAACAACACCTGAGCCAATGATTAGGGTGTCTACTTCCATTTTTTCGTTTTGATTATTTTTAGTGTCGGAATCCATTTCAATCATCCTTGTGTTTTATTATTATCATCATCAGTGGAAGGAATGGAACGATAAGGGGTTTTTCCTTTAATATTGCTACCACCGAAATAGCCGATATAATTTTTAGCACCGTAGGCTTCAAAGCCCCCCAGGATCAGTGCCAAACTGACAAATTCATTAGAGACCTTCTGTCTGGCACGGGACAAACGAGTTGCTGGTGGGGATATATTGGCAGTAGTATCAGTAAACAAGAATTCATAGGCTTCATTCTCATTACCTTTATTATTAGCTATTAGTTCCTCAATGACCGCTGAAGCATTCTGATAATCAGCCAAATAACTCAAATCAAATGTGATCCGATTATTCATAAATGTCCACAATCGATATCCCATACTGTTTTCGGATACTATTTCTCTTAAGCTTTTTTGCGGTATTTCCCCCGCACTCAATTGAAGTTCCTTTATTTTCAGTTTCCAAAAACGGTTTATTTGTATAAATAAATCCACCATTTTCAAAAAAACTTCCTTATCTATACCGTAAGGCTTATCCATATATGGATAGGGGGTTTCCGTATTATAAATGGGTTGTTCACTCATTAGTCGTCCCTTGTTTTGTTGTTTTATCACTTTTTGTTTACAATAAATTCCATAATTAAATAATTTGTTAATTATAATGTATAGCACATAAGTTCAATAAAAACAACGATATGAGCGTTATTCTTTCATTATTTTTTCTACTTTAAAAGGAAAACTATAAATTATTTTTGAGTGACGCTTAACATACTGATTACAACGCTAGCTACGGAAAAACATATCCAAGGGGGTGCGGCCGAACAAGGTTGGTAATTCTAATGAAAATCTTGTTCTGGCAAGGTTGGTCAGCCACCAAACCGTAACCATCGGCCAGGGGAGGTGTAATATATTGAGTTTTCACAATGGCGAATTTAAAACTACTGTCTTCCATTTATTGTCCCAATCATTGCTATGGA
>JABSOI010000184.1 GCA_013216015.1 Alteromonadaceae bacterium
AAAGTACGACAGAAAATGTGAAATGGCTGATAATGTTGTTTTATCTTGGTAAATGTTAAATCACCGAGAATCGCTGTCTACACCTTGCTTTAATAGCTATGGTCTTTCAACTAATCAGCTACTTAAAGGGACAGTACCCGATTTATCAAAATTAGTTTTAGAAAAAAAATTTTAGAGACTAAACAATTTCATCGAAAATAAGGTTTTAGTAAAGAACGAATAAGATCGTTTATGAAAAAGTCCATGCGATTCGCATGGACTTTTAATCAATAAAGCCCATATAAATACAAAGTTATATTAATGAACTTAACTTTTGAATTTTAACGTTATTTATTTAAAAGTGGTTTCAACTATTCTTTTTAATGCGTATTGGTTGAGTGATATTTGAAAATAGAGTGGGGCAAACAATGAAACAAATAAATAAGACAGAGCTAGAAAGTAATGGATCTAATTTTCCAAACTTGGCGCAGTGTTGCGGGAAATTTTTTGACGAAAATGAAAAATCGTACTTATTTTCGACATTAGTTGCTTGGGCTGGCTCAGATATTAAAGCTACAGTCTGGTTTCAATCTGAGGCCATTTCAGCATTTGGTGGTGAAACAGCACTTGAACTTTGCAAAAACAATCAACCAGAAGCCGTGATTAAATACATTCGCCACATAGAGCAAGGAGGGTTCGCATAGTATCTTCTTATATATCAAAGCTACATGTTGAACAGAGCAAAGAAATTTTTCTGATAAGGAGCGATATAGTATGAGTGATGTCGTTAATAATGAAGTTGTAGCGTATTATTTCAGTGAGAATGGTGGATGGCTACAAATCCGGCGTGGGCAGAAATTGTCATTAACGCTGTTAAAGAGCTGCCTGAATTAGAACAGAATGAAAAATAATAACCTGCCGAGTAGGCAGTTGAAAATCGAGGTCGAAATGGCATTCGAGAAGAAGTAACTTAGACTGCCGAATAGGTAGCTGAAGAAAAAAACAATCGATTCGAAGTTTATGTAAACCACAACCCTGCCGAACAGGCAGAAAAAGCCTTTATATGGAAGTATTAGGCTTTTTGTAATTTTATTTCATTCAACAAATAGATGGTAAACCAATTTGTCAATGTATGGTTAAGTACCTTTGACAATGTATGCGCTCAGCTACAAGAATACTGTTGATAATGATTCTCATTTGAGTTATTATGCATATATTGAAGTTTTGAATGAATGTTAGTCTTATGTATATATGTATTTGTCATGGTGTAACAGACAACAAAATAAAACATGCTGTAGAAAATGGTGCCGTTACCATGAAGTTATTAGCGCAAGAACTAAAAGTAGGCTCTCAATGTGGTAAGTGCTGTAAATGTACCAAAAGGGTATTAAATAGCAAACTTATCGAAATTGCCGAAGACTCTCCTGCTGTTGCCTAATTTTATTTAACCATTAATATCCAACATCATCACTCTCGTTATTTTTCTGTTCAAAATAAAGCTTAAACCTCAATTTCACTAATACCTAATACCTAATTAAACAATAGCCGATAACCAACAACCAATTTAATACATTTTTCTTTAACCATTTCACCAATCATGTCCATGCTAATTAATAATCTCCTCTCTATTTATTAGTGCTCAATTCAACAAAAAACAAACCACAAAAACAAACCACAAAAACAAACAACCTTAATAACAATCGTTACTATTCTAATTCGTTTATTTTAAAGGAATATATTAAGTTATTTGATAGTTTAAATTGCTCTAATCAACTTTTTTTTCTCGGCTATATTTAAGTGTGATTTATTATTTAACGGTGGAATTAAAATGAAAGGCAAGGCGAATATATTAAGTGTTTTAAATCAGATCCTGACCATAGAGCTGACTTCAATTAACCAGTATTTTTTACATGCTCGAATGTATAAAAACTGGGGATTGGATGAGCTAGATGAAAAAGACTTCAAAAAATCGATAAAAGATATGAAACAGGCCGATAATATTATTGAACGCATACTGTTTCTGGAAGGACTCCCCAACCTTCAGCAATTAGGGAAAATACGTATAGGTGAACACACCGCTGAAATGCTGCAATGCGATCTTGATTTAGAAATGGAACAAGTTACATCCTTGCGCGACGCCATCGAGCTTTGTGAAAAAGAACACGACTATGTCAGTAGGGAACTGCTCGAAAAAATATTAGAAGACGAAGAAGAATTTGTTGATTGGATCGAAGCACAGCAATATCTTATCGAGAATATCGGCATAGAAAATTATCAACAATCAATGATGGAGGATTAACATGCAAGGTAATAATTTAGTTATAGATTTACTCAACAAACAACTCACTTTAGAGTTAACGTCCATGGATCAATATTTAGCCCATTCAAAAATGTTCGAAGACTGGGGAATTAATAAGTTACACGAAAAACTTTCTCATGAATATGAAGAGGAGTTAGGTCATGCAAAACGCTTAGCCGAACGCATTTTATTCCTGGAAGGACACGCAGACACAGCTTCGCGCCAACCTATTCATATTGGTACAAACGTTAAGGAAATGCTTGAAAACGACCTCGAAGCAGAACGAATAGTTGCCGCTAGTTTAAGAGAAATAATTACCGTATGCGAACAAGAGCAAGATTATGTCAGTAGAGAAATATTAGAAGATTTATTAAACGATACTGAAATGGATCATATTTATTGGATTGAGCAACATTTGGGTTTAATCGATAAAATGGGTTTACAAAATTATATTCAAACACAAATGGCATAACATACAACTATTAACCCAGAGTAAAAAACCGTTAAATGGGGGTACCAAGAGGTAATTTAGAACAGCTAAAATCCGCGCAGCAAATGTTTTCACCATTATATTTGATGCGCGCATCAACTTTTCGAAACATCAACTGTCGAATAATCTATTTACACTGTATAATTAAACCATTCCAATCAGTTAATCATTGCTTTGAATGGATTTTAACTTAAAATTGATCTTGAATATCCAGAAAAGACAAGGTAAAACTTGACTTAATTAACAGCCCTATTCCAACGCTATGCAAGGAGCGATTATGCTAAAACCTGAAATGGTTACCAAACTTAATATACAAATTAATCTAGAGTTTTATTCTTCCAATTTATATTTACAAATGAGTGCATGGTGTGAAGAAAAAGGATTTGAGGGTGCTGCAGAATTTTTGCGTAAGCATGCTTCTGAAGAATTGGCTCACATGACCAGATTATTCACTTATGTAAGTGAAACTGGCGCACTTCCAATTTTAGGCTCTATTGACGCTCCGCCACATGAATTTGAATCTCTGGCCGATGTTTTTCAAAAAACTTACCAACATGAATGTTTAATTACTGAAAAAATTAATAGCTTAGCCCACCAAGCATTCACAAACCAAGACTACTCAACGTTTAACTTTTTGCAATGGTATGTAGCTGAACAGCACGAAGAAGAAACTTTATTTAAAAGCATTCTGGATAAAATCAACCTGGTTGGTCATGATGGTCATGCATTATTTTTTGTAGACAAAGATCTTGCAGAAATGGCTAAACAAGGCACCACAAGCATAATGACAGAACCGACTGTTTAAAAATATTATTAGCCAACAGCTCCGCTACCGGAGCTGTTTCAATAAAATATTGTAGCTCACATAATTGAATACTTCACCGCTTTCTTTTTATCCCTTTATAAAATAACAACAAAAACCATTTCTTTATAAATAGAAGGTCCTTAATCCTTGTCTTGGTATTTCAATAAAAAATTTATGAGTAAACATTTATCATTTTAAATATTCCAATAATATTGCTTAAAAAACTTTATACAGTTCCGTTAACGGAGCTAAAGTATTTATTTAATCTGCAATAATTGCGTGCTGAAAACGGAGTAAACAATATGAATATCACCAGTGAAAATATTAAAACTATTCGAGAATCTCATGGATGGACACAAGGTCAATTAGCGGCTAAATGTAATTTATTAGACTGGAATTTAAGCCGGAGCACCTTAGCAAAAATTGAATCTATGAAAAGTTTTTTGTATGGTCATCTCGGTTACCTGAAAGAACATTAAACAGCATACGTTTAAATAATTGCATAACTTCCTGATGAGATTTAGTCACACTAAAACAGACATTTAATAAACGTGCATAAGTAAAATCAGGAAGCCTGAAATCTGCATGAACTAAACCAGCCAAGGTTTGCATATGGATACGTTTATTACCAATTTCTCTGTCAAATCGCTTAATCATAAAATAAGCATTTTCATCTTCACCGAGAATTAGCTTGGTCACAGGAAAATCAATTCCTGCTTGTCTGGCCATATTGGAATAAATAAACTCGACAGCGCCCTCAGCCTTCTTCTCTGCATTCGTTCCTGTTGGAAATTTTGCTAACCAATGTTCAAATCCAGAGGGTAAGTCGAAAGCTCCGGATATTGTATCCTCCCCGTTAAGACCAAGAACCACCTTTGGTCTGGCCCCTCCTGAAGGGGTGCCATTAATAGCTAAATGACTCAATACATCTTCAATTTCACCGGTATAAAGATCTACTGATTCTTTTGCTAAATTATTTAAATTAATTAAGCTACCATCATCAGCATAAAACGGAGGGTTCTGTCGCATCTTGCGTATTTTACTGTTTTTCGATTTTTTAACCTATTGATTATATCGTATTTAAATTTCAGATTTTTGGCTAAAAAAGCAAGATGCGACAGAACCCATGAATGTGACTTATTAGACAATGCAGGAGCATATTGTCCTGAATCCAGTG
>JABSOI010000185.1 GCA_013216015.1 Alteromonadaceae bacterium
GAAAATATAGAAAAGAATTGATAAATCATTAGATATTGGGCCGATTTGATTTATCAATTACTCTGACCCCTTTGATCTAATTTATAGGCTAAAAACATACGTTTAAGCCTTTAAAATGGCATATTATAGATATGAAACATCACATAATCAGACTGTTATGTAGGTCCGACCCTGAGGCTTAAAATATTCGACAACTTTTCTCTTACTGTTCTTTAAGTTTTTAATGTTATGCAAGTTTTTGGTTATTTCTTCGTCCAGTTTTTGGTTAATGTCATCAATTTCATTATCCAGCCTGATCCTGTGGGTGGATTTTTCTTCATCGGTTAAAGGCTCAAGATCCGCCGTGTCGTTATTGCTAGTGATTAACACGAGTTTTTTTTTGCCATTTTCTTCGCCTTTTTCTTCGCTTTCTTCTTTGCCAGTGCAAACTACGTTGTCATGCTCTAATAGCAAAATTTCCCTTCCTATCAGTCGAATCCCCCTTTGATGATCATTGATCCGCTTCCCCAATGCGTTGCTTTCACTGCGCTTTAACCGGGTAAAGACGGCGATAAAAGAGACCTCTATTTTTATGCCATTGTTTTCCATCAATGCTTTGCATTTAACGTCGATGGTGTTTTCTGAGCCGATCAGTAAATTTTCCATAGGATGTCCGATAGGGTTATGGTTCGTGTGTTTTAGGTTGTTTAAAAGAAAAGAATAAAAAGGATCGACTTATTCGATCCTTTTTAATTTTAATAAGAAGTTAAAATGTGCGCTAAATAGTTACATTTTTTCTTCCTTTAAATAATCATAACGAATTTAGTTAAGGTGTTTTCTCGCTTCGGGTTCTTGTAATAGCTCTTTAGTTAGTTGGTACCCTAGCTCACGATATGACTCGAACTGTCTTTCGTCAAAAAACTGATCACTAGTGGGTTGGTTTGGAAAATCTGGATTTGCAGCACAGTAAGCAAATATATCCCGTGGTAAAGTAGGAATAAGGACTGGTTTAATTAAGATAAATTTTCCGATAAACGCTTCACTTACTACCTTGCCTTGTTTACTGGTTAGTGCAGGATAACGTATCTCACCAATGGCATAACCTCGTTTAGATAAATTGAATTTAGAGGCAAATAAATTATCCCCGTCATGTTTTTCGGGGGCTTGCTTATTGAAAGGTAACATACCGTCTAAATCGAACCACTTAAAACCCGGTTCTTTTTTAGTATTATTTTCAATAGTATCAAAGGTAATTCGTACCCCAAAGTCTACTCTGATACGTTGAATAGCATTACCAAAATCATCAAAATCCATGTTTGGATCTGCTGAACCGTCGGATAAAATAATGACTTTAAGGCGCCTGCGAACAAGTTCATAAATTCCCGTATTATCAAAATGACCACCATCAGATAATTCTACAAACGTACTATCTTCCTTATGTCCGAATTTCAATAAATTCATAATGCCAGGGAAAATATAATTGGGTGTATGTGTCAATTTAAATTTACTCATAATAGAGTTACCGGAAGGGTTACGTGCCCAATAACCGAGCCTTAACCCAAAAAAGGCTAATAAATATGAAACGAGTGGATTTGTGGTTGTACCTACACCAGAAACTCCGCTATTTGGGTTTAATGCCGCGCCAGATATAGCCATTGCTGTAGAAAGTGTTATATTCCCGCTGTTAAATTCATCGGTCTTTATATACTCTGTAGCATCACTACCGCAATAAAATGGTGACAAGATAAAACTATCACCTTTGCGCCCTTGATATTTAGGGTTTTTTGCATTATTTAAGATTACGTTCGTGTTAATTATATGATATGGCGACCAGTATAGTTCTTTTTGGTTTTTAGAGGTTTTTTTAGTGGCTAATGAAGACTTTAAAAAGTTATTAGCCTCACCACCACGCTCGTGTAGCCCAGCATTTACTAGAACTGAAGGATCTTTTAAAAAGGTTTCCATTAAACGATCACGGTACATTTTATGTGGGCTTGTTTGATTGGTATTGACAAAAATTACAAATATAAAAGTTGCCCCCAAAAACAACGGTAGTAAGCTAATATGATTAGACACTAAAAAATCAGCCAATAAATAAGAAACCATTAATAAAAGCAATATTACCGAAAAAGCTACTAATGAGTTAAATAGATTAGATATTACACCAGAAGATCTTTTGCTATCGTGGTCGTCTTTAAACTGTTTCATTGCAACAATTATCCCTGATGTAGTGCTAATAAAAGCAAAACTTACACTATAATATTTCAAATCAAGGAACAATTGGGAGATAAATGGTAATGATGCCAAAATTATCAATGCTATTAATATGTTAAGTAGATTACCTAAAACACGTTGAATTCGCAATCTGCAGGCATAATTTCGAGCAAGCTTATCTTTATAAAAAGAGCTGAATCCATAGATTATTACAATAGATAAAAAACAAAGGCTTGTAATACTTATCATTAATAATGACATATTCAAAAGCTGAAGCAGGTCATCTGATGATGCAATAGGTATTGAGGTCAGAAGCTCGTTAGACATTTTGCTTACATTGTCTGGAATCAACGAAGTAATTCTATCTAAAGATACAATCCCCATGAAAACGGAAAAGACTAATGTCGTCAGCAAAATATAAGCTATAACTGAATGCAAAATACTGAACAATAATGAACCCGCCAAGCCAGAAACCCCCAATTGACTTGGCGTTAAATATTTTCCGTTTTGTCGAATATAATTTAACGTGCTATTTTCTTTATCTTTATCTGGATTTTGTTCATTTTTACTACCTTGAAATGTGCTTTTTTTACCAAAAGGAAAAAAACCATGTTTCCGTTGATACCATGTAAGCGCTGAGCCTGCATATCCTCCGCCAGATGCAGTAGACAAGTAACTAATTTTATCGAGAACGTTTACTTTTTTATCGCCAGTATCTTCATTATAACTAGAGGGATCATCTTCTTTAAGTGCTTGAATCACACCTATAGCAAAAGAAGCTGAACGGATGCCACCTCCTGATAAAGCCAAACCATGTTGTGGTAAATCTTTCTCTGTAAGCTTATAATTTCCAGTTACTTTTTGATAATGTTTTTTAAAGTCCTCATCTATGTAGTGCTCTTTTTCTTCCTGAATAACAAAATCTGCTTTTTCTGTTTTTGTGTTTTGATCATTTCCCTGATTCATAATTAGCTCCTGTTCTGCGGATGTATAATGTCAGTAAATTTTTCAGCGATCCTATAGATATTTTCATTGTTCATTCCTTTTTTGAACGTTTACATAGTTACATAAATTTTGAATTTTAATACTGGATATTTTCCTTTAAAAATATTGATATACTAATAAACATATTATCTGTTTGTGATAGCTGCCCTATTAATTTGGGTATTAATCAATTGAGGTAACAATTGGAGCATTAGTAATTAACTGGGGGGTCAGGTCTTGTTTCTTGCACTTGTGCAAAATGAAAGACCTGCCCCCGAGTATTTATATTTTAACGAATGGTGCTTTATAGAATTCAGAGTTAAATTAAGAATTAAATTAAACTTTTTTATTAAATCTACGTGATACTAAACCAATTAGACATAATGAAAAGATAGCCAATGTTGAAGGTTCTGGAACACTAACTAGAGTAACAGCACCTTGTGAGTCGTTAAAATGCATGAAATTTTTAGAAGAATCAGCAACAGTAAACTCCAGTGATGCTTCTCCACCATTTTCGTAAAAGTACAAGTCAATAGTATGGTTCCCAATACCTAGTAATTTAGAACCTTCAAATTTTTGTTCTGGATGTATACCAGAATCACTAATAATAAGTTCACCATCTATATATAAAAATACGCCATCATCATTGTATGTCTGAAAAAAATACGTATCTGCTACACTGGTGGAAAAGTCCCCGGTAATTCGGGCGAAAAAAGTTTGGTTTATCGGGTGCGATATGCCTAAGTTCACTCCATTTGCTGAAGGCCAAAAATTACTTCCAGGAATTTCACCTGCAAAACCACTTGGATCATCAGTAAAGTCGATAATTCCCCATGATGTAGACGAACTTGCAACATTGTTATTAGCGTAATTGATTAACTGATTAACATCTGTAGACCAAAAGTCGTCGTATTGCTCAACTAACAATAATTCTGCATTTGCCATATTAACAAAACAACTTACAGAAAAAATTATAGCCGCCAAGGCAGCGTTTACAAATTTAAATTTCATATTTTCCATTTCCATTTCCCTTTCCATTTTATATGAATACATTATTCGTATTCACTCTGATAAGCATAATACAAACCATCGAAAACTGCTAAGATAATTACAATTATTCAATAGGTTACATTTAACTAGTGTCTGAACGGAAATGCTAAAATCCTTATTATACGTACCGTTTAAGTCAGATTACCAAACGAGTATGGTAGTGTGGGGTCGGACCGACGTAACATGCTTTGTGCCTTCAGCTACATCTTACGGCATTATAAGTATTAGAAAAAGTATGGGTGGCTAAGTTTTTTGCTTGTCATAGAAGAAGCCCTTATTGATAAAGAGCTCCAAGAGGGATTTCCTAGGTAAAAGAAAAAAAGCCCACTAACCGGGCCTGGCTTAACTCTGTAAGCCTAAGTCGCTCTCGTAAAGGTTACTTGAAAATATTAAGTCAACGTGATCACAAGCGGACCGAAAAATCCTAGTTCAATCTGATACCCTTCATCACCATCAATAGAGGTTTCTTTGGGTTT
>JABSOI010000186.1 GCA_013216015.1 Alteromonadaceae bacterium
GTAATTGGGGTCATGCATGAAAACTGCTGATTATCAGGTCTTGTTTTTAGCTGTTAGAGTGGGTGTCCGTTTTATTTCGGGTTTTGAGCTGTTTAATTCCGTGGCTTGTTTTTTTTGCTGACAAAGATACAAGTTATTTTCAATGTCATAGTGATAACGCCATAACATATCATCAATAAAGTCAAAACGATGTGGCATTTTAAACTCACCTAACGTAACAAGACTTTCAGCAAACCTTCCCACAGTCCTCCCCTTTATTTAATCATTAAATCCCCGGTAAGAAAAGTGATATGACCATAAAACCTTTAGAGCCACATAATTAGCTCTAAATGTCCGGCTTCCGACGCCTAAAACTTAATAATACCCCTAAGTAGTAAATCAATATAATCCAATAGAGATGTTTGGTTAAAACTTTCTATAGAGGAGTTGTTCGGGACTATTTCCTATTGGATTATTTCTGTTTTTTTCTATAGTTGGAACCTCTAATACCAGGACCAGTTCATCCTGTAATAAGTTTTAATTACTATCAATATGATAAAGTTGCTGAGAAAACCTTCCACTAATTTCAATGTCTATTTTTTTCAGAATTTCCTCCCTTTTATTTTCTAGCGAGCTATACACTTATTATTGACTCAGGAGAGTCCACATAAGTGGCATAAGTTAATGTATCAACCTAAAGTAAAGTGACAAAAAGGTGATAATATATACAAGTTTAATCTATAGGAAAGTTATATCTAATAATCAATGTGTTAATAAAACCAATGAGACAAATATTAACTTTCCAATAAAAAAGGCTTTTTTTTTGTCCATTTGTTGATTATTATTTGCTCACTTGGGTTGGCAATTCATACAAAATAGTATTTGTGTTGTTAATATGAACTTTAACCAAATGGAAAGATTCAAGATGTATTGTTTTATCAAAAAAATTTCAATGCCCACTGTTGCTATAGCTTTATTTATGGGTAATATAACCCTTCCTACCAATAATGATTTTAATCCAAATAACTATGGTTTTCGTTACGCTTCCAGTGGAACATATTCTGGCTTTAGTTTCGGTTTTAAAAAAGCATATGCTGATGATTGCCCTGCGGATGAATGTATTGACGTTACTGGGACACCACCAGATAGCCCTGGTGGTACAATTAACTGGGGCGATTACGACTCGGGACAAGATATGAGTAATAACGGTTTTTATTATGGGTATGCTAACATGGGTCAATATTATAAAGACCTATATGCGGAAGAATACAAGAAAGCGAAAGAAAAAAGAATTAAAAAATGTAAATCCGATGCTGACGTTGCTGTTAGTAAATGTAAAGTAGCATACGCAGGATTGACAGCAGGTGCAACTTTTGGTTGTGGAGTTCTTTCGCCTATCCCTGTTTTTGGTAAAAAATTAGCTGGTGCATGTGGCACAGCTGTAATAACGACTGGTGCTCAAGCTATTGAATGGTGTGGAATGCAAGGTACAAAGCTAAAAGATACTTGTAAGTAACTCTTTAAGTGTTTTATTTCCTGTTACTACAACGTAATTCGTTTTAGGACTATAAGCACTTGGAATATTCCTCTCAAGTAAATTCTGTATTATTAAAAGGACTTATCCGGAGATGTTTATTTTAAGCGTTTATTATTATACAATTTATGTTAAAGAACAATCTATTTATAATTCATAAAGGTGAAGCATGATTATCAGAGCATCAAAGGCACTAATTATAGTTATCATTTTTATAAAGATATTTCTGTGGTTGTTATTTTCAAGTCTATATTTCGTTCTAAGTGATATCATATCGATTGATTTTAGCGAGTATTTAGGATTATTAATTATATCTGCTTTATTTGGAGCTTTGGGTCAAATGTTAGCTACAAATCACAATATTGAAATAGTGGAAAATAACATTGGAAGCGCTAGTTTAAATATATGGGGGTTTAGAAAACAAAAATTTGTTGCAGTGGACAAAGTTGATGTTAAGAGGAGCATGAAAAGAACTTTTCTTGACCGTTTATATGGGCGTTACAATATTTATGACGTCGACGGTAATGGCTTTACTTTTAATAAATATTTTTTTAGGAAAAAATATTTAAAAAGTATTTTTGAAATTTTACAAAATCAATTTGAAATCACATTCCGCTGAGTAATTATTGCTCTGTGAAACAGAATACCAAAACACGGAGAAAAACACGGAGAGTTGTTTAATGAAATTATTTTGTGTTTTAGCAATAGGTTTTTTAAGTTATTATTTTTGGATTATCACCAGTAATAATTCCACTCCACATTTGAGTGGAATATCAAGTGAAAGAAAAATAATATCGGCTTCAACTTTTGATGTTTCAAAAAATGTAAATAAAGAAAACAAAGGCATTAATACAAATTCTTGTGGGCAATTTATTGACGGATGGAATGATTCAAACAGCTTAATTAACATTAGAAAATCAAAACTCAAAGCTTTTTTTCAAGTGCTATATCAACAAAATGTGCAATGGAGTTACTTGGATTACCTAGCCGAGGAAGCTGGGATCCCTTTATTGGAGGCATCTCAAATTTTACCAACAGAGAGAGTTCCTGACAATAAGCTTAATATTGTAAATTTATATTCCAATTTGTCATTAGCTACTTTGGAAGAAAGTAGGATACTTAAATCTTTAATTAAAAACCAACAACTTTACAATATTAGTAATTTATTAGGTGAGCAGAGTGATAAAAAACTTTACTCAAGCAAGCCTCTGTTTACATTCATTTTAGAAAATACAATCAATTATGATAGCGGTTTATTCGAAGATTTGATTGCGCTAGGATTGCGGCCAAATACGCTGGATATTATATATGCCTTAAAATTGAATGCTGAACACTCCCTTTTGAAAACGTTAATCGAAAACAGTAGTGAAACTAAGGAATTATATTGGAAAGAAAATAATAAGGCACTATCAGTAGCCTTGCTGGCTTCTAAGCAATTCAACTTATTCGCTCTAAAAGAATGGTTCAATAAAATTCAACCAGAGACCACACAGTTACCTTTTTTCAGTGAGTTAGATTTCATACCCATACCAAATAAAGAAAATGAAATGCAAGCTTTGAGGATAGTGGAACTTTTGTTGGATAATGAACGTCAAGTTCTAACAAGGATTGGGTTTCGCCGCTTGGCTTCTTGGTTACCTAAAGATTGGCTGTTTGAAAATAAACACAGGATTAAAATTCCTACCATACAATTGAATAAACATGACCTTATTCATTTAGATGAACTTAAAAGCTTATTATCCGATTCAGCCCTGCAAATTGTCAAAGCAAAAAAAATGGAGATGATTTGTAATCCTGGCTTTATTTCTGAAATTACAACACGCAAAGAAGCTGTTGAATTGTTAGATATAAGTAAGAAAAGTCAATTTTTTGAACAAAACTTGACTAAATTTAAAATGACAAATCATATAGCAACATTAATACACACAGAAATGAATGATGAAGTAGATAAAACAAGAACACAGCTTATTAACTCTTTACTTTATAATAAGTGGTCAGAATCTCAAAAAATAATTGAAACATTTTTAGGTACATCTTTTGAAAACATAATTTTGGATGTATCAATAACAACTGCCATAAGTGGCAATGCCCCTATTGAATTCATTGTTTACTTACTTAACAATGGCGCTAAAATTCCTGATGATGCAGTTCGTACGGTTTCTGTTTTAGGTTATGAAAAATTGGCGAATCATCTAATTAATTATGGTCTAGATATTCATTATGTGAACACTGTTGGTATGAACGGTTTAAGTTACATCACACAAAATAGTGATGATAATTTTGGTATTAACAAAATGTTTAGTTTTTTACTTGAAAATGGCATAAGTACACAGCCGACTATATATGGTTTAGATCCGTTAAATTTCGCCTTAATAAAAGTGCCTAAATCTAAAGTTGCTATTTTCTACGCTCAAGAATTAATTAAATACGGTGCTGTAGTTGATGATAGCCACAATCAGCAAGTAAGTAAGCTTAAAAGAAGTAGTCCATCGGCATATATAAAACTCATAAATTTAATACCTGAACTCGAAAGTTCTAATTAGGGTTCAACTACAAAAGAGGTGTGCGACACGACGTTGCTATAGGAAGTTGTCTTCCCATGTTGGAGAAGACCATCCTTTTTGTCGGATGTATCTACAAGCTTGAATAAAGAGCAGCTTGGACAATGAAGCGAAGTGTCATAAGACACGGGGTATAAATCGTGAGAGGCATGCCCTCCTAGTAACAAAAACCGGGTAAGCGCTAGATAATAGGTATGGTTAAGATATCTGAATCTGTGTTAAGGATCGTTATGTAGAACATGCGGAAGTGGTTAATGCGCTAACATTACGCTTTTTTTGAGAAATAACAAAGATACACTTTAATAGTTGAGAATCAAGACTATTTTCTATCCATTTAGCTAATAATTATTTGTTAATAAAGCGATGGATAATATTCAATTCGAGATTGTAGGTGATGCTACAGGTTTCTATGTCCACCAAGTGATAACGGCAGTAGTTGATGCTCATGGTATGGCATTTCCCTACCAGATTGACGTCTGAACATGATTAGTTCTCATGCTGAGTTGAGGGTAATTAACTAGGCCAGCCATTTTAAATAATTAACTAGGCCAGCCATTTTATAAAGAGAAAATTTATAGAAGGACATAAGTAAAGCAATCTTGCAAATTTTAA
>JABSOI010000187.1 GCA_013216015.1 Alteromonadaceae bacterium
ATAGTGGGTTAACCAATGGTTGATGGGAAAATGGTTTAGATTAACTGGATCGGTTGATATTAAGTTGGGAAGTTACAGTTGGGCTAGCTGAAGCGAATTGTTTAATTTACCTAAAAATAGTTAACATGTTTTCTGACGAAAATTATTAGTGCCTCATTAAGCAAGGAAAGGTGCGTTTGCTTAACTGAATTCGCTCAACGACTAATGTAGACTTGAGCATCGTCTGGACCGGAATATGCAAATGCTTATTCCACTAAAATAGCAATGCCAATCCATATAAATTAAAGCATTAATTCAGTTTAGCTTGCGCACTCTTCCAGCTAAATAAAGCATCAGCTAAAAGTAATCATTTCAAAATAATTATATAAACGAAACTAAATGAATTTATGAGAGTAAGCTTTAGTCAATTTGATGACGAGCGATATAAATCAATTTTGCTTTAGCGGTATTTTCAATATGGCCTTCAGCAACTAATTTATCTGCAATAATTATTATGCAATTGATTTTTTCGCACAGTAAATCTTTGCTACTAATTTGAGCAAAATATTGAGGAAGCTCTGGGATAGTGTCATCAGATAAGTGAAGTTGAAGTAGCTGAAAAATATCCCATATAAAGTCTGTTTTATAGCGCAGTGCAAATGTACGTAAGAAAGTACGATAGATACAGGATAAGTATTGTTCGGTATTTTCATCACGGAATTTCATCTGGCAGTTACCTGCTAATAGCGCAGCCAAGCCATTTACTGTGTGAATTTGTTCTAATTCAATATCACTCAATGATAAATCATTACTGTTAATTACGTAGTCGTTAGCCAAAGTCATCAGCATGTACTTTAGTGAAATACTCGACCACGACCCATTAGGCAGATTGGAATTACCTAAAAAGCCTCGTAGAGTGCCTAAAAACATTTTATCAGCCGATGATATTGAAAAAGTATTTGAGCAGCCATTGCTTTATGGCGATACAGGGTTGAGAGACCGAGCCATACTAGAAATTTTTTATTCCTGTGCCTTAAGGCGACTTGAACTAATACACCTTGAAATTCACCATATTGATTTTGATAAGCAGGAGGTGCGGGTCGAACAAGGTAAAGGCAATATTGACAGAATAGTGCCGATATCTGAACGAGCGTTGGAATGCTTAACGTTTTATCTTGAGAATATTCGTCCTAAATTGGCAACATTAGCTTCAGGCTCAACCTTGTTTTTAAACAACAGCGGTAGAGCTTTTCAGAAGTGTCGTATGTCAGAGTTAGTGAGTAAATATATTCTACTGTCAGGTGTCGCTACAGGAGGCAGTTGCGGCACGCTACGTCATAGCGCAGCAACACACATGTTAGAAGAAGGTGCTGACCTTCGTTACATCCAAGAGTTCTTGGGTCATGCGGATATATCAACCACGCAGATTTACACCCACGTTAGTAAGAAAAAACTTCATAAAGTCTATAAGTCATCCCATCCATCTGCGATGACTTCATTATCTATTGCTATGCGTAAATTCTTTGAAGCTGCATCAAAAGCTAACGAGGCATCATGAAACATTTTAAAGAGATAACCGTAAAAGAAGTATCACTACTCATCTGTGATGGTTGTAGTGAGAAAGTAGAGCCAAGTGATTATACCTTTCATGAATTTATCAGTGTCAGCCATAGCTGCGGTTATGGCTCTATTCATGGTGATGGTAAACAATTTTCTATCGACTTATGCCAGCAATGCTTTGCTGATATGTGTGATGATAGTTTAACGATCACTGAGCCTACATATGAAGATGATGAAGAGCTTGATGAAAACACTATGTCACGACTTGCTGCACGAAACATTTTATTAGCAAAGAAAATCACCAACAAGGAAGAAGAAGCTATTGTATTAAAACGCGTTAACATGCTGTGGGATGCTCAACACATTAGCGCTGAACCCAATGAGCTGTATCAGCTTATGGACTTGGTTTTCGCTTATCAAGGCATAAGTAGGGATTGATGCTTCTATGCGGAGTTTATTTCAGGCTGCGTCAAAGCGTAACTACGTGTTATGACTTATTTGAATTGCTGATTAATTTGTTGAGTAAACTTCAATCGTTCAAGAATATCAGCGAATGAATCTGGTGTTGTAAAAAACATCCCACCTTTAATTGCATTATCATGGTCTTTTGCGATATCAACTAGCCTTTCTTCTGTGGGTATTAACAAAAGTTCACCTGCGAGAATCGCCTCATAGTCAACACCGTGGCTAGCCCATCGATGTTTTTTCATTTCAATCACATCGTTTCTGGCCGTATTAGAATTTAGGGGATCGGCAAACTGCATACTCAACAAGCAATCTACATCATACCAATGCCTAGCCAATCTATCGGGATTAGGCGAACTGTTTTGAGTGCAAAATTGATGTAACGCTGTCAGCTTTTCCCACAATATATATTCTGCTTGATAAGCACTCACTTGCGCTTTAGGTAATACTAATTGCTCCAAACCTGGTGTGTATCCCAAATAACAATCGATAGCAATAGTATTGGTTGGCTTCCCTCTATTTCGACCACCAAATTCAAGAAGGATGTGATCTAACTGATAGTCGTGGGTTCCTTTTGTGACGCGAGGGAAATGAATGTCAATTTTCTCACCACCTGAGCCATCTTCCATTTCAGCGTATAAGCCTTCAATATTATACTGAGATAAGCGTTCGTTAAGCATAACAACTAAGTTTTCACTCCAAGCTTGTAATTGCTTTTGCTGAGCTTTTCTAAATTTAGCACTTTGACTTCGGTTTTTGGTGCTTTGGCTCCACGCTGCTAATTCTTCTTCCTCGGTATGCCCAGATAAGTCAGCCCAATGGATTGATAAATCGATATCTTCTGAGAATCGAGAAATAGCTTCCCAGCATTTACTCAAGGCTGTTCCGCCTTTAAATGCTACCGAAAATTCTCCTAATAATTTTTCATCATAGAGGAGACGAAGAATTTCAGTAACCCAAATATCCTTTTCTAAAAAATTAGCGGCAAGTCCTTTGGGATGGTGCTGGGCACCAATAGTGAATATATCACTGAGTTCTTCATGTCGCGATTTATCAGCATAGAGTTCAAATATATTCATGATAAAAGACTACGCTCTACGCTTTCGAGCTTAAGCTTCCACATAGCTAGCAAGGCATTTTTCTGTAATTTGGAAATAACCTTTAATGTTTCACTTTCGGTTAACTGCAATCGAGTTAAAGCATTTTTTAGCAATGATTCTGAAGTATGTTTAGGGGATAGTGCGAGCAACCCTCTAAACAATGTTCCTTCAGGCTTATTTTCCCATTGAAGTTTACTTTTCGCAGTATGGTGTACCTGTACTACCTCATTTCCAATCTTAAACTCGCGTGTTGGTCCTGTTGTCCAATAGACAGATTTCATAGGTGCTTGTGTTTGCATCCCTAATCTATAGGCAGCTTCTAGCCCTTGAGGAACCATTTTGTAATGGTGTGTTCGTGCCCAAGTTTTAGCAACTTCTTCAGCTTTAGCGGTGATCTTGATTGACGGAATACTTTTTAGAGGTTTTGGACGAGAGTATATTCCTTTAGCCACACGAACAATTTTCTCTTCTTTAGCTAAGCGGCTCATTGCTTTTTGTACAGATGTAGTTGTGCCTAGGGAATAAAAACCCTTGATAGAGAATGGAGTTCCTCGTTTCATACGAGATACTCGATTAGCTACTAAAGTTGAAACTGACATATACACCTCTAAACTGACATGACGAACACAGTGTTAAATCATTATAGCTCATATAGGTACGCCTATACAAGATTGTTTATGTCAGGATAGAATGTAACCACACTGCTTATGCTTCTAAAATAGTTTTGTGAGGTATGTTCTATTCCAACTACCGACTAATTCATATGAATGGGCGGATCTATGATCCAACTTTGGGGAGGTTCCTTCAGGCTGATCCACATATTCAGGCTCCGAAGAATAGTCAATCTTATAACCGTTACAGTTATGTGCTCAATAACCCCCTATCGTTTACAGATCCAAGTGGCTATTCTTTTTCTAAGCTCGTGAAAAAATGGTTACCTGTGGTAATGGGGGCAATAGTGATGACCGTACCTGGTCTGAATATTTTCGTAGCAGGATCGCTGTCTGCCTGGGTTAGCTCTGGGCTTACGCTGGATGCTCAGGGGGTTTTGATGGGGGGGTTCTCTGCAGTGATGTTTAGTCAACTACACAGCTGGAAAGTTGATGGTTTCAGTGCAGCTAAAGCTACTGCTCATGGTATCGTTGGTGGTATTAGTAGTGTGTTAAGTGGTGGCAAATTTGGACATGGCTTTGCTGCTGCTGGTTTTACTCAAGCTATAGGACAAACGACAAATTTATTTACCGAAAACCCTCAGGGAATGGCACGATTGGGCAATGCAGCTAAAGCGGCTTTGATTGGTGGAACTGCCTCTAAGCTCAGTGGAGGTAAGTTTGGCAATGGTGCTATGACGGCTGCATTCTCTCGAGTATTTAATGACGATCTTTTTAATTCTAAACAATTAAATGAAGGTATGAGTGCAGTTGAACCCCCGGAGGCTAGGAAAATTAACTAGGCCAGCCATTTTATAAATAGAAAATTTATAGAAGGACATAAGTAAAGCAATCTTGCAAATTTTAATTGAAGTTAAACCTAGAATGACTTCATTCA
>JABSOI010000188.1 GCA_013216015.1 Alteromonadaceae bacterium
AACTTGTCGAGGCTGTTGAGATAGTTAAACAGCTCAAATTGGAATAAGCTATAACAAAATTATGATCAAGAGACAGCGTCACAGCTCCTAGGCATCCATGCCTACGCTGCATTAGTGCATCCATGCACGTCGATGTAGGTACTTAGGTTTTGTCTGGAACTAAAAACCTGTGCTCTTGAATATTTATCCACATCGATCCCTGACCACTAACGTAATACAATTGGCTATGTTTGACTTAAGTGTCGCTATAGTAGTTGTAGGAAGGGTTAGTCAACGGTGTAACCCATCATTTTGTATAACACAACCACCTGATAATAAAGATAAAAGATGTCATTTTGATGGGTTACGCCTGCGGCTAACCCATCCTACGCGCTGAAACCTTGAGCTGACAAATAAACATAAATAAAACGATGAATTACGGGTGTAGCAACACTTAACCGATACATAGCCAATTCCATTGGTATTACTTTCTCAGGGTAAAGGTCAGTGCCACTTGAGAACAAAATAAGTAGTGTCATTTAATCCAAATGGTTGTTTACAATTTATGAAACAGACCCACAAGCGTAATCAGCAATGACCGCGTTTTTTTTGCTGATTGGTATTAGTGCTGCTTGTTAGCTTTAAACAGAAACATTATTAGATTGGTTGCTTAAAGGGCAGTGCTTGCTGACAATTAAGCTGGTATTTTTGCATATGTTGGCGTTCCTGCTGGCAAAAATCTTTAATTGCATCTTGAAACACAGGGTTTTTAATCCAATGGTACGAGTGGGTTAAAATGGGTTCAAAACCCCGTTGAATTTTGTGTTCACCTTGGGTTCCAGGATTAAAACACTGTAATTTATGTTTAATGCAAAACTCAATAGCCTGATAATAACAAAGTTCAAAATGCAGATTATTGAATGATTGGCTACATCCCCAGTATCGGCCATACAGCTGAGCTTGATCATAAAAAAATAAGGAACAGGCAACATCTGTTTGTTGGTGACTGGCAATGATAAGCAAAATATTGTTCGCTGAGGTATTGCAAATCTGCTTAAAAAATTCATAGCTTAAATGCGGTGTATGACCTCTTTTTAAATAAGTTAGCTGGTAGGTTAAATAAAAAAAGTCGATTTCTCTTGTGGTTATCTGTGAGCCAGTTAATTGCCTGATACTAATTTCCTGTTGCTTGATAGACAATCTTTCTTTGCGGGTATTTTTACGTTTTCGAGACGTAAAAGTAGAAATGAAATCTTCGAAGTCACCATAATTACGGTTAAACCAATGAAATTGTACCGTATTGCGTTCATACACATCTTTAAGCGTTTCAATAGTTTTTGGACAATATAGTAGATGCCAGCTATTAATTGATTGCTGTCGGCAATGGTCTGTTAACAGCTCGAATATGTCATTGTGATCAAATGTCGTTGAAAGAAGTTTATTGCTGGTTACAGGAGTAAAAGGGATCGTACTGACTAATTTAGGATAATATTGATAACCATGACGCTTAAAAGCTTCAGCCCAATCCCAGTCGAAGACATATTCTCCCCAGGAATGCTTTTTTAGATACATTGGCATGATGGCATTTATTTCATGTTTGTCACTTAAATGTAGGTGATGAGGCTGCCAACCGCGGGCAGTACTGGCAGAGCCACTATCTTCCAAGGCTTTGAAAAAGTCATAATTTAAAAAAGGGCACGAAGAAGCGTTTAGACGTTGCCAGTCAGTATTTTTTATCTGTTTAATACTATCAACAAAGTTTATATTCACATTCTTACTTATTTGTTAACTGGTCGTTGTCAACTGGTCAAGGTTAGGGCGCTTAATATACAAGGTAAGCGCGATGAGATTGTACATTAACACAAATATTTATTTTTGCTGTGGCAATTATATTATCTGGAGTACAACTCGTGTTATTTGATCGTCCTTGCTACGACTCTGTTGAAGGACTAAACCGAAATAGTCCTTATTTTTTCATTTAAAATAAACGTTTATAATTAGCCCTTATAAAACAAACCTTAAAAAATAAAACAAACCTTAAAAAGGCCCTGTCACCGATTCAGGATCGCTCCAGATACTTCGCCAAATCTGATTGGCGTGGATGTAATATAAGTCATCACCATGGAAAATAGTCCGGTCATCCCAGTTACTCCTTTGACGGTAATAGTAGTCAGCGTAATCTGTTGAACCTTCAGGTTTAATCTGACCAATATGCGTCATGACTGCATTTGAATCACTGCCGGATATTTCGATTAATTCCAGCGTTTGCAGTGGGGTACGAACGTTTACATTTCTCAGACCGTCTTCACTTGTGTATGTTTCATATACCCAACGCTAACAGGTAAGGCAAATTTATGTTTTCCGTCATTGGTGGCCAGGTACGTCAGTGCATGATAATTGTATTCAACTGGCGTATAACCATCTTCATAGACAAAAGATTTTATTTCTCTTGGTTTAGTCGGATCAGATACATCAAACAAGGTAACTTTGGCACCTTCTATAACTGGTGACATGTCATTCTCGTTACTGGCTAAAGTAGGGAAGCGGTTAGGATTAACATTTTGACCTATGCCCAACAAAAGACTATCGGAAATTGGGTGCAAGTATGAAGAATAATCTGGGAACTCCAGCTCTCCAAAAATCATCGGATTCAAATTATCAGATAAATCGATAACGTATATACCCGTGGTCATTCAAGATGCGGGAATTTGAGGTGAATTTGAAAGTTTATCTAAAAGGTGCTTGATTGAGCAATAGCGGGCTATTGGGATTGAAAGCAACGTAGTAGATAATCTTTTAAAACGCTTCAAAACCTGCATTTTGAATGATTACGGGTATAAAGGATCTGTAGTTTCAAAGGTGATGACATAAGCTTTTTTGTCATAAAATCGAACAGCTTTAACATCTTCGAGCACCTTACCAAAAGAGTTGACTTTACCGATAGGTTTGTCATTGGTTTCATTTGGAAGTTGCGCCACAAGAGTTAACTCATTTCCTTGCTGGGTTAAAACATTTAGCCGATGATCAAAACCCTTTGCAGCACCTCTGGACCCTGCAGTGGTCACCACTCTTAAATACTCTCCCTGTTCGCTAAAACGCAATTTGGTGATTGCCAACCAAATTTTCCATTTAATGCACCTGATGCAACGTATTCCACAGTTTGACCGTCAATTGAAAATTTGTGGATCATTGAGGTGTGTTTTGTTTCATCAGCATTATATTGATGGTCTGTTGCATGAAGATACACAGATGCTGGTGTTGCGTAAATACCAATAATCTCAGTGTTTACGCATACCAAATTGATATCATTTGTATTGGACATATCAATAGCTGTTAACGTTACTAAGTCACCATGATCATCTTTTCGAGTGGCATTTTGAGGCAGGTAACAATCTTCAACATTAACTAAATTTTGCTCTTCACCATTGGCATCAGTGTATTTAGGTAAAAGGTCGTCAATATTTTGCTCTTGAATTTTATGATAGTTAGCAATACGTTCTGATTCATTATGCGGGTAGTTGACTTTAGCAATGACAGGGGTAAACCTACTGACAATATATAAGGTGTCACCAACCCGGCGGCTGTCAATAACATAACCATCTATATTATAAGATTGCCTGATTGATGCATTACCTGGATCCTGGACATCAACAACTGATAGGTTAAATTTTTGATATGACGCTAAAACATTGCCATAAGGAGTAGCATTGATTACATCGTAATTATAGTGACTGATATTGGAAATCACAGCCAGAGTATCGCCACCTAAATATAAGTTATCAATATTTGAGGCGTTTTCATTAACTGTTATATTTGGACGTTCGATAATATCGCCATCATTGCCGCGTTGCATTACCCGTACAGATGTTCGGGGGGTGGTACTAGCGGCAAAGTCATTATCAGATACCTGATTGTTGTAATACTTTGCAGCAATATAGATAAATTCGCCATCATACTTAACTATGTCGCCTTCATCTACATTAGCTTCCTGGGTTATCGTTGAAGAAAAGTTATTATCAGTAGAGGAGCTGTTTGATAACTGTTGTACAGTGTCTGTCGCCAAAACCAACATTTAAACTTAAATAACAACAACTTAATTAAGTATAAACCTATACTACGCACTAGAAAAACAGGAGAAAACGGAAAATTGAGAAAATAAACCGCCTAAAATTCAATAACTTTCATTCTCTTCATTTTGAAAAAGTACTGTATAAGGGTACGCTATTATTTACAATATAAGTCTATTGTTTAGGCCGAATTATTTATTCGATTTCACAAGGGGATCAAGTCTTTCATTTTGCATTAAGTGCAAAAAACAAGACCTGATCCCAAAGAAATTATTTTATCCAAATGACTTTACCAAACTGCAAAAACAGCCTATTTTCACTTTCCTCAGTCCAACGAACCATACTACTGTCTATTCCCTCCTCCGCTAAGCAAGATAATAAATGAAAATCTTCTATCATGATAAGTATAAAACGGGGGTGTGCGGCCGAGCCAGGTCGTTAATTCTAGTGAGTGTGAATCTCACTCTGGCAAGGTTGGTCACAGCCACCAGATAGTAAACATCGGGCAGGCACAGGTAACTCCAAATGTTAAGCACGATGGGCGCAA
>JABSOI010000018.1 GCA_013216015.1 Alteromonadaceae bacterium
TAAGAGCTGTGACGTGCATGGATGCACTAATTCAGCGAAGGCATGGATGCCTAAGAGCTGTGACGTGCATGGATGCAACGCAGCTATTGGAAATTTAGACCACCGAGGGGATCACTTACTTAGTACAATTGTCTCAGTAATACCCAATGATAACTTTGCCATAATTTATCATAATTCAAGCCAAGTGTTGCCACATTTTTTTTATAGTCTATATATACTTATTAGAATAACAGGCTAAGAACTTAGGCCATTTTTACGGAAGAGAGTTAGATGAATAATAAAATTGTAGTGTTAATGCTTACCTGGACATTAGTGCTTGTTGGTTGTGGTGGTGTTGATAAAACTTTGCCTGACAATCAGAATGATCTTCAGAAAGTGGCTGATGTGGAAATTTATCCCTCCCAACCAGATGAAGCCATTTTTAATCGTAAGCAAGCCCTGCTTGATTATGGCAATACCCAGCTAAAAATATTAGATGTATCAGAGCGTAGTAAAGACGGACGAAATTCAATTGCAGTAACATTGTCTGTTCCATTAGATCCATCAGAAGATCATCAGAAATATTTTAATATCAGTGCCACAAAAAAAGGTGTTGTTGATGGTGCCTGGGTTATTTCCAAATCAGGAAAAATAGTCTGGTTTCCTTACGTTGATCCAAACGCATCTTATGACGTTACTATTTATCAGGGACTCACTGCTGTCAATGGTCAGCGTTTAAGAAAAACAGAAACTGTTCAGGTTGAAACCAGTCGATTGCAGCCCAGTGTTAGTTTTGATACAACAGGCGTTTTCTTAACTGAAGGTTTAGGGAATGGACTTCCTATTGTAACGGTAAATGTTGAAGCAGTTGATATCAATTTTTATCAGGTCAGAGAAAAAGACCGCCAGCGATTTTTACAGGAAATGTCAAATCACAGATATTATTGGGGTGTAAACAGGCTTACTCAATTTGCTGAACTGGTATTTAGTGGTCGGTATGATCTAGACATACCCAAAAATACACGGGTTAAACGCAGTATTGATATTGAAGGCGTTAACCAACTTAAGGACCCAAGTATTTACTTGGCAGTAATGGTGGAAGCGGGCGCTTATAATAAGCAACAAATGATGTGGTTCTCGGTTACAGATATTGGTTTGCATGCGCGATTTTATGACAATCAATTAGATGTTTACGCTTCTTCTCTTAAAACGGGTAAAGCACTGGAACAAGTGGATATCAGTTTAGTAAACGCTAAAGGCGAAATATTAAAACAAAGTTTAACATCACCTGATGGTCAGGCTTCCTTTGTCGGTAATTTAAACTCGGCATCTATGATTGTTGCTAAAAGTAAGCAACATTTCTCAGTTATTGAAATTAATAAACCTGCATTGGATCTATCAGATTTCGATCTAGGACTTCGTCCCGATAAACCCCAGGAATTGTTTATTTATGCACCCCGTGATCTTTACCGCCCCTCAGAGGTTATAGATTTTAATGCATTATTGCGTGATGCCGATGGTCGTTTAACGTCAAAAAGTGTTTTAAAGGCCGTGATAAAAAGCCCTGATGGCACAAAAGTAAAAACCTTTAAATGGCATGGTGATCAACAGAATTATTATCATTATAAATGGCAAATCCCTACCAATGCCCAATTAGGTAACTGGCGATTTGAAGTTAACAATGTCAGCAGAGACTCTTTTACTTTTGACTTTAAGGTGGAAGAGTTTTTGCCTGAACGTTTGAAACTGACCTTTAGCCCTGACGACACTCAAAAAAGACTCGTAGTGGCAAAATCAAAGGAACTGAAGCTGCCTGTTTTGGGGGAATACTTATTTGGTGCTCCTGCTTCAGGCAATAGACTCTCTACACAAGTGAGCATATCTCATTGGCGCAGACCCGTGAAAAGTTTACCGGAATTTGATTTTGGCAATGTGAGTCAAACCCAATTTAATAATCGTCTGGATCTAGAAGATATCCAGTTAGATGACAATGGGCGGGGGGCAATTAAATATAAGGGTGATTGGTCTGGATTATTGAGTCCGTTAAGAATTAAATTTTTCAGTAGCCTTTATGAATCAGGTGGTAGACCCGTTTCACGCACTTATTCAGGTTTAGTGTGGCCGAGTAAGCAAATGTTAGGAATACGCAGCAGTTTTGGCGATGAAAATCCGACAGCTAACTCAAAGGTGAGTTTTGAAATTGTAAAAGCCTCTCTTGATGGTGTTAAGCATGGAGTTAATAATTTAGATATCAAATTAATTCGGGAAGACCGTCGTTATTTCTGGGTTTATTCAGATTATCAGGGTTGGCATTACGAATGGAATGATAATGAGTTTGTTGAATTAACCGCTTCTTTAAATATTGAAGATGGGAAAACAGGACAAGTTGAATTTCCGGTTGCCTGGGGAAACTATCGTTTAGAAGTACGTGATCCGGTGAATAAATTACTAAGCAGCACAAAATTTTACGCTGGTTGGAATTGGTACGAAGACTGGCAAAACAGTCAATCAGGCAGTGGTGCTGCAAGACCTGACAAAATAACCATGGCTTTGGATAAGGCTGCGTACGATGCTGGTGATGTGATTAAAGTTAATATTATCCCTCCACAAGCTGGCGAAGCTTTAGTAATGGTAGAAGGTAAAGGGCCTCTTTGGTTAAAAAGGCTGTATATCCCGGCAGAAGGTGCGACTGTTGAAATTCCTGTATCGGCTGATTGGCAACGGCACAATATTTATATCAGCGCAGTGGTACTTCAAGCGGGAGATCAGATAAAAGCACTAACACCCAAACGCAGCTTTGGTTTAGTGCATTTACCGTTACAGCGAAAGTCCCGAAAGCTGAGTATTGAGTTTGATGTTGCTGATAAGGCTTTACCAGATAAACCCTTATCGGTAAAAGTTAAAGTAAGAAGTGAAACAGGTCAGCTAAAACTCGATAAGAAAGGACAAGGCAAACAAGATAAAGTCTTTGTCACTCTGGCGGCTGTTGATGTTGGCGTATTAAATATAAGTGACTTTAAAACCCCTGATCCTTTTGATGCATTTTTTGGTCAGCGCCGTTATGAAGTTGATTCACGCGATGTTTACAGCAAAATTATAGAAATTAGTCAGGCTGATAAAGCAAACTTACGTTTTGGTGGTGATGACTATTTAGCCAGAGGTGGTAAAGAGCCTAAATCAGATGTTCAAATTGTCTCTTTATTTAGTGGGTTGGTGTCTTTAGATTATTCTGAAGATAATACGGGCGAAGCTAATATCACGCTCGACATTCCTAATTTTAATGGTCGACTTCGTTTGATGGCTCTTGCTTTTTCTGCTGATCAGTTTGGGCAAGGTGAGCGCGATGTGACGATTGCTGCCCCGGTAGTCACACAGATTGCCATGCCACGATTTCTAGCTATGGGAGATAAAACAACAATAGCATTAGATATCACTAATCTTAGTGGTGAATCACAGGAACTTGAGGTTAAATTAACTGCATCTGGTCCGGTAACTTTACTAAAGGGACCAGCACAAAAAACTGCAGATGAAACAAGAGTCATCGCTTTAAAAAATGGTGCTAAAACAACTTTACGTTATCACCTTGAAGCCACCGACATCAGTGGCAAAGCAAAGTTTTCATTGTTAGTTACAGATAAAAAGTTAGTCAGAGATAAAAAGTCACTAACCAGTAAAGGAATAGCTGAGGGCATTAAACTTGAGAACATTGTACTTGAACAAATTGCACTTGAAGACATTGAACGAGAATGGTCTTTAGGATTACGACCTGCTTATCCGGCAATAATAACCCGCAGTCAAAAAATTCTTAACCATGGAGAAAGTTATACCTTCGATCCAAGCGTTATCAATTCCTTGATCGAAGACACAGTACAAGCTTCTCTGGATATTTCACCCAAAGCGAATATAAATCTACAAAGCCAACTTAGTCATTTATTACAATACCCTTATGGTTGTTTAGAACAAACCAGCAGTCGAGTTTATCCGCTTATTTTTGCTACTCCAGACAAACAGAAGCTTTTTGGGATTAAAGCCGTGAGTGAAAATAAGCGTCTGGAAATGATTAACAAAGGACTTGAAAGATTGGCGACATTACAATTAAGTAGTGGCGGTTATGGTTTGTGGGATAATAAATCCAGCGAAGAGCATTGGTTGACTGCTTATGTTGCGGATTTTTTGATTAACGCTCGTGACATGGGGGTTAATGTGCCAGAAGAAATGCTTTCCCGGACATTGAAACGGTTGCAAAGTTATTTAGCGCGTTCAAGACATTTTTATGATGAGCGCTGGAGTGACGATGCCAATAATTATTATTTTTCATATAAAGCTTACGCTGCTTACGTATTGGCCAGAGTGAATCAAGTACCATTAGGTACTTTACGAAGTTTAGCTAAAAATCACAGTAAATATGCGAAAACAGGTTTATCTCAAACACATCTAGCAGCAGCCTTACTGAAAATGGGTGATAAGAAACGTAGCAAAGCATTATTGACCGATGCGTTGAATAATCTTCCTGAGCCAAGAAAGCAATATCTGGCTGATTATGGCAGCCAAATACGCGATTTGGCGATGATGATTCACGTGATGCTGAAACATGATCTTGAAAAAAATAAAGCTATCGCACTGAGCTTCACTTTGGCTGAACAGCTTAATCAACGTCAATATTTAAGTACACAAGAACGCAATGCTTTATTTTTAGCAGGTATAGCTTTAAAAGAAATTGATGGAGGAACCTGGTCAGCTGATCTCATTATTGGAGCAGCACAGACAAAATTAAGTCAAACATCTGCCTATCAACAGGTTTTAAGTGTTTCTGCATTGCGTAATGGTGTAACTATTACCTCCCAAAATTCTCAGCCTTTATTAACCAATATCAGTATTAGCGGATATGGTAAAGAACCTCCTCAAGAGAACTTCAACGGTTTAGCCGTTTATCGACAGTGGTTGAATTTAAAAGGTGAAGAAATACAATTGAAGCAAGCAAAAGTAGGGGAGTTATATTTAGTTCATTTACAAGTTAAAGCAGATAAACGTATGCCTGATGTGCTGGTAGTCGATTTATTGCCAGCAGGGTTTGAATTAGAAAACCAGAATCTTGAACATGCTCTAAAACTGGATGAAATAAAAGTAGATGGTAAAACCATTGGGCAATGGCTTGAGCATAGTTCAATTAAACATCAGGAATATCGGGATGATCGTTATGTTTCAGCGGTTGAAGTTTATAAACGACGACCTCTTCACCTGTTTTATTTAGTGCGGGCAGTAACTCCCGGAACTTATAAAGTGCCGCCTCCTTTAGTCGAAGACATGTATCGACCTGAAATTCGTGGTATCGGGTCAACTACGCCAGATATTGAAATTGTTCAACGATAAAATGGAAGTAAGCAATTGGCTATGAATTTTTTGAAATGGTGTAAACGGCACACTTTTGTCAGTGGTTTTACGGTTGTTTTGGTTTTGTTTTCGGTTTTAGCTTTAGTTATTTTTAAATTACTCGATATTGTTTATCCTTTGAACTTGCCCGAAAATAATCGGATATTTGCCCGTGTAGTAGTGGACGAAAATAATAGACCATTACGCACATTTGCTGATTCGAAAGGTATTTGGCGATATCCGATCCAATTATCACAAGTATCACCCCTTTATATTGAAGCGTTATTGAACTATGAAGATCGTTGGTTCTGGTATCACCCCGGCATCAACCCGTTTTCAATATTACGGGCAGTAAGTCAAAATATCATCAGTGGTAAAATTGTTTCCGGTGGTTCAACCTTATCTATGCAGGTGGCAAGAATTTTACATCCGCATCATCGGAGTTTGTGGGGGAAAACCAGACAAATTTTTCGCACTTTACAACTTGAATGGCATTTAGAAAAAAAGCAAATTTTACAGGTTTATTTAAACACAGCACCCTTTGGTGGCACTATTGAAGGTGTGCAAGCCGCTAGTTACACTTATCTTAATAAATCAGCTAACGAACTCACCCACGCTGAAGCGGCTTTATTAGCCGTTTTACCGCAAGCTCCAACCCGTTATCGTCCCGACTTACATAGCTCGGCCGCTCAAACTGCCCGTAATAAAGTACTGCAGCGATTAGCTGATTTTGATATTTGGCCGCAAGAAGTGGTTGATGACGCTATGTTGGAGCAAGTTTACAGTTTTAATTTTCGTCCAAAACAATTGGCCCCGTTGCTCTCTCGTCGATTACTCACTTATTCGAATGGTCAATCGGTAGTGAAAAGTACAATAAACAGTGAGTTACAGCAAGGGATACAAGATGTTCTCGCTTCGTACATGAATAATCTACTCAAACAGAGTTCAGCCGCAATTCTGGTCGTAGACAATAAAACATCGGCAGTTAAAGCCTATATTGGAACCGCAGATTTTGCCAATGTAAACCGTTATGGTTATGTAGATATGGTAAAGGCAATACGCTCGCCCGGCTCAACATTGAAACCCTTTCTTTATGGTTTGGCTATGGATGAAGGATTAATTCATTCCCATTCATTATTAGCCGATGTTCCAAGAAACTGGGGAGCATACCGACCATCAAACTTCAGCGGCGCATTTAGTGGTCCTGTGTCAGCACATGACGCACTGCAACGATCTCTTAATATGCCGGCAGTCGATTTACTGGAACGTTATGGTGTAAACCGTTTTGTTGCCCGTTTACAAAATGCCGGATTGCCTTTATCTATTCCTGATAATAATCCTAATCTTGCAGTGATCCTTGGGGGTACCGGCACTTCTCTTGAGCAATTAGTACAAACCTATGCAGCTTTTGCAAATCAGGGGAAAACAACTAAGTTACGTTATTTACAAAAGGAATTGTCTCAGCCGAAAGTTCAACGTCGTTTATTATCCGCAGAAAGTGCCTGGGTAGTTCAGGATATTTTATCCGGGATCAGTCGACCGGGTAGCATTAATACCTCAGCATCCACCCTTGAAGTTAACAAACTTGCATGGAAAACTGGTACAAGTTACGGTTTTCGTGATTCATGGGCTATTGGTGTCAGTGAAAATTATACGATAGGAGTTTGGTTAGGCAGACCAGATGGTACCGCCGTACCGGGGCATTATGGTCGTATTACTGCAGGTCCGTTATTATTCACAATAGCTGATCAACTAACTATTCAACATGATCAATCAAATATTAAACATAATAAAAGAAGAAAACCACCCAATGTGGTTCAACAAACCATATGCTGGCCTTTAGGCACACTACAAAGTACACAGGAAAAGCGTTTTTGCCAGAAAAAACACCAGGCTTGGATCATTGATGAACTAGTACCACCTACCTGGCATATTGGGGATGCCGACGTATGGCAGGGCAATATTTTTAAATTCTGGCTTAATCCCGAAAACAATTTAAGCGTATCTATGGACTGTAAAGCAGCAGATAAACAAGCCAGACAGGTTGCCCTATGGCCTAAAACACTTGAACCCTGGCTCAACAAAAAATTCAGACGTTCCAGTTTAATTCCTTCCCTAGATCCTAGTTGTATTGATGCATCAATACTATCGAGTGCCACTTTAAAAATAACGGGCATAGAACCAGACAGTATTTATCAAAAAGCGGGAGATAAAGGTAAACCCCCAAGTGTTTGGCTGAAAAGTATCGGTGGTGCAGGAATAAAAAACTGGTACATAAATGGCGAACACATTTATCAAACCTTGCAGGGGCAAAATATAGAGCATGTTTTATCACAAGTTGGACATCAACAAATCATCGTTCAAGACCAGCAAGGCAATACTGATATGGTGAGGATTAGTTATCAGTAAATTATTAGAACACTTTACTAGAGGGATTAAATAGAGTGATTTGTTAGTAATTTGAATTAGTAATAATCTAAAAGCTGAAACTGCAAGCTCATATTTGAACCGATATAAGTAATTATTTACAACTCTCAACAATGCCTGGAATCCATCCAGAAGTTAACAAAAGTATCACAGACGAAATTATTTGCATCCAGATGCTATCTTATGTTTTATATGTTTATACAAATAAGATAAAGAGAGTGGCATGTTAATAAAAAACCCAAAATCTTCTGAATTAAAAGAAAGTGCGGTTACTTGTGAGAAAGTTTATCGGGACAGGCGTGCGTTGTTGAAGCACATGGGGTTTCTGGGAGCGGGGGCTTTACTGACTTCTGCAACTAAAGCGCATGCTGGAATATTCGATTTATTTGGTAAGGAAAAAAGGACGGTATTTTCCACTGAACCCCTTTCTTATTCACAAAATGCTTATTCAAAAAACGCTTTTTCTAATGAAACTATCTTAAATAATACTATCTCAAATAATATTGACAGCAAGCAGGTTTTAACACCTGAAGCTAAAGTGATCTCTCACAATAATTTTTATGAATTTGGTGCTAAGAAACAACAACCCGCCGAATTATCGCAAAACTTTAAAGTTAAACCATGGCAATTAACTATTTCAGGGGAAGTTGAAAAGCCAATTACCCTTGATGTTGATGATTTATTTAACCACTTTGATTTAGAAGAACGTATATATCGTTTACGTTGTGTAGAAGCTTGGTCGATGGTTATTCCGTGGATAGGCTTTCCATTAGCTAAATTATTAAAAAAAGCATCACCCAATTCACGTGCGAAATATGTAGCGTTTGAAACGCTTTATGATCCAAAGCAAATGCCAGGACAAGCCAGCAGACGTTTGGGTGGTGGCATTTCATATCCATATGTTGAAGGTTTGCGAATTGATGAAGCGATGAACCCGTTAACCTTAATGAGTGTTGGTTTGTACGGTAAAACGTTACCTCCACAAAATGGTGCACCAATTCGTTTGGTTGTTCCCTGGAAATATGGTTTTAAAAGTATTAAATCAATAGTCGGTATTAAGCTGGTTGAAAAAAAACCGCCGACTACCTGGAATTTATTAGCGTCTAATGAGTATGGTTTTTATGCAAACGTAAATCCGCAAGTTGACCATCCGAGATGGAGTCAGGCGAGTGAACGTCGTATAACCACAGGTGGTTTATTTGCACGTAATCGAATACAAACGCTGCCTTTTAATGGTTATTCAGAACAGGTGGCTGATATGTATAAAAATATGAATTTACGGAAGTTTTTTTAATGGCTATGGCGAGCTTATTTATTAAAGTGCCAACAAAATATAAAATTTTTATTTTAAAAAGTTTGATTCATTTTTTTGCTTTGTTGCCATTGATTAATCTTTACTATTTAGCGGTTAATGACAATTTAGGCGCAGATCCGGTTGAAGCGGTAATACATTTCACTGGTATTGGCGCCTTTAATTTACTGTTACTGACGCTAGCTGTTTCGCCATTAGCTAAAAGATTTAAGTTCGGTTATTTTATGAATGTACGCCGTTTACTTGGCTTATATGCCTTCGCTTATGCACTGTGCCATTTGTTCAATTTTGTTGCTTTTGATTTGCAGTTTAATTTTAATTTATTGGTCGATGAAATCATTAAACGACCCTATATTACTATTGGGTTAACCGCTTTTATTTTGTTAACTGCTTTGGCTGTTACTTCTGTGAATAAAATAAGGCGTCGAATGGGGAAGTCATGGCAAAAATTACATAATTTGAATTATCTGATTATTTTACTGGTGGCCGTTCATTTTTATTGGTCGGTAAAGTCAGAAATTATTGAACCCGGTATTTATATACTAATCACCTTGTTTTTATTGTTATTTCGGGTGAAATTCAAACAGTTTAGAGTTCATAAAAATAAATCATCATCAATAAAAAACGTTGGCAATGGTCATTAATTAACTATAAAAAAATCTTCTGAAATTACAGTCACCGCATATATTTGGTATTTCAACGTATTTGTTACTTTGACCTGTTGTTAAAACTTGTTGTTAGCTATAAATCGTAATAAATTAATATAGACAGATAAAACCTTTAGTCTCACCAATTTGTAGCGTTGGGTTGAAGTCATGGTGTGACAAATTAAAAATATATAGGAAGTTAAAAATGCATACACAAATACTATCTTTACTGCCAAAGAGTGTTTTGGCGGTAACGATATCGCTCACTTTAACGGCTTGTCTGCAGTCAGAGCAACAAGATGAGCAAGTTACCATTAATAAAAACCCTTTCCCCAGTACTTACCAACCTTTGCCGAATCAAGATGTTTTAATTACTAATGCAACCATATTAACGGGTACTGGTGAACGCATAGACTAAGGCGATATTCTTGTTCGAAATGGAAAAATAGTTGAAATAGGCACTGACTTAAAGGTGGATATTCTTAAGACTATTGACGCTGAAGGAAAATGGTTAACCCCTGGTATTATCGATGTTCATTCTCATTTAGGTGTTTATCCAAGTCCGTCTGTTGAATCTCATTCTGACGGCAATGAAATAAGTTCGCCAAATACTTCAGAAGTATGGGCTGAACATAGTGTATGGCCGCAAGATCCCGGTTTTCAGGCAGCTCGTGCTGGCGGTGTTACTACAATGCAAATATTACCTGGCTCGGCAAATTTATTTGGTGGTCGCGGGGTAACTTTACGAAATGTGCCAAGTCAAACGACCCAGGGGATGAAATTTCCAGATGCTCCTTACGGTTTAAAAATGGCTTGTGGTGAAAACCCTAAACGAGTGTATGGTGGTAGAAAAGTAGCACCTTCAACCCGAATGGGTAACATGGCAGGTTATCGTACCGCATGGGCTGAAGCCACAGAATATAAACGTGCGTGGGTTAAATATAATAAAGATTATGCAGCAGGAAAAAATCCAACAGCACCCGAGCGTAATTTAACGAACGACACTTTGCGCGGTGTACTCGATGGCGATATATTGATCCATAATCATTGTTACAAAGCCGAAGAAATGGCGATGATGATCGATTTAGGAAAAGAGTTTAACTATCACTCAGGTACATTTCATCATGGCATTGAAGCATACAAAATAGCAGATACTTTGGCTGAAAATAAAAACTGCGTAGCCATGTGGCCAGATTGGTGGGGCTTTAAAATGGAAGCATTTGATATGGTACAAGAAAATGTAGCAATTGTTGATGCGGTTAAAAATTCTTGTGCAATTGTACATTCAGATTCAAGCACAACCATACAAAGATTAAATCAAGAAGCGGGTAAAGTAATGTACCGAGCCCAGGAAATTGGTTTTGCATTGAAAGAAGAAGACGCTATTCGCTGGATCACTTCAAACCCAGCAAAAGCCCTTGGACTTAGTGATAAAACGGGTAGTTTGGAAGTTGGTAAAAATGCTGATTTAGTATTATGGAACCAAAACCCATTTAGTGTTTATGCCAAAGCCGAGCAGGTATTTATTGACGGGGCGAAGGTTTACGATCGTTTTGATGAAAAATATCAGGCAGTAAGTGACTTTATGTTAGGTCAACCTTCTGTTAATCAACCTATGTCATCTGGGAAATAAGGAGCAAGTTATGAAATTATTAAAACCATTTATTTTTGTTTTGGCATGTACTTCAGCTTCAGCTTTTTATCCAAGCATCGTTAATGCAGAAACTTTAGCCATTACCAATGCAACAATTTATACCGCAACAGACCAAGGCGTATTAACTAACGCTACCGTTATTATTGAAAATGGCAAAATTATTGCCGTTAATGCTGATAATGCTGATAATGCTGATACAGTTATAGATGCCAAAGGCCAAATTTTAACACCGGGTTTGATTGGTTCAATGAATAAACTCGGATTAGTTGAAGTTGGTGCAGTGTCAAGAACGCGTGATGGAGGTGATGAAAAAGCAGATATAACATTTGATGCCAGCATTGGCTTTAACCCTCGTTCAACGCTTATTCCTTATGCCCGTAAAGGTGGCATAACTTCAAATGTAGTTGTTCCAAGTGGTGGGAAAAGTATTTTTAAAGGCAAAACTTTTGCCGTTGATTTAACGGGTCGTTTTGAAAGTATTACGGCAAGTAATAACGCAATATTTGTAGATTTAGGTGCGAAAAGTAAAGGTTCCCGTGCTTATGATATGCAGCAATTGATCAATAAACTTGAAGACGCCCAGAAGAAGTTAGATAAAGCTAAAAAGAAACTTGCCAAGGAAAAAAAGGCCAAGAAAGACGGTAAGAAATCGGACAAAAAAGAAGATAAAGAACCTGAAGATCTTAAGCGTGATGAGTTAATTATTAATGCAATTTTAGCTGGTACTCAACCTTTGGTTGTTTATTCGGATCGTGCCACTGATATATTAGCTTTAATAAAACTAAAAAAACGTTTTGGCATTAACATAATTATTCGTGAAGCTGCAGATGCAGTGTTAGTGATGAACCAATTGGTTCAGGCTGATATTCCGGTATTAATTAAAGCTATGCGTAACTTACCAGGTAGTTTTGATTCATTGCATACCTCACTCAATAGCGCTGCAATATTAACTGCAGCAGGTGTGAAAGTCGGATTATTATCAACTGATGCTCATAATTTGTATCAATTAAGGTTTGATGCCGGTAATGCTGTTGCTAACGGATTATCAAAAGAGCAGGCGTTAGCTTCTGTTACAGCGAATATAGCCGATATGTTCGGCCTTAACAGTGGTGCTATCGCGGTAGGTAAAAATGCTGATTTAGTGCTATGGAGTGCTGATCCTTTTGAATTAAGCAGCCGTGTGGTGAAGATGTGGATTGGTGGTGATGAATTCACAACACAAAGTCGACATGACGCATTAAGAAAACGTTATACCACCAATAGTGATATGCCTAGAGCTTATACTAAGTAATATCGTGGATAGTCAGGGGGAACGCTTTGGCTAACCCCTAACTCTAGTTTTATCCTTAACTTATGGCTACAGAATCAACTGTAGCCTTTATTAACTAATCAACGTGTGACTTATCTCCAATCAAAAGTTTTTCCAATTAAACAGCCTCTAATTAAAAAACCTTGATAAAACCTTTTATACTATCATCCATAAAATCTATGCTTTACCATGCGTGTATTAATTAAATTGTGCAATGTAGAGTTGGTTTATGACGGTTAAAATTCTCGCTGGTAATGACTTTGGTAAAGTAGAACTGGTTTCTTCAACAAATAGTGAAACGTTAGTTATTAAACATAATGCTTGTAGTGCAAAAGTTAGTTTGTATGGCGGGCATGTTTTAGCATGGCAACCTAAAGATGAAAAACCTGTTTTTTGGTTAAGTGACAAAGCAATTTATCGTACCGGAACCGCAATACGAGGAGGAATTCCTATTTGCTGGCCGTGGTTCGGATCTTGTGTAAAAGGTGAGCAAAATGCTGGAAATCACGGTTTTGCCCGTCAGCAAAATTGGCAGCTCGATGAAATATTTATTGAGGTTGACACAGTTAAATTAATCATTAGTTGGCAGGGCGAAAATATGCATTCAATGTGGCCTGCTGCATGTTCTTTAAAACAGGAAATAGTGTTTGGTCAAACATTCAGTCAAACATTGTTTATGACTAATTTATCAGATGAGGATGTTGAGTATACGGGGGCGCTGCACAGTTACTTTTGCGTTAGTGATCCCAAAAATGTCACGGTAGATAATTTAGTTCAAGCTGAATTTGTTGATAAAGTAAGCGGTAATCATCAATTACCACAAGGGTTACCTAATTGTGAGGGTGAGATAGATCGTATTTATTATTGTAATAATGCCATGAAGATTATCGATAAAAAATGGCAGCGAATTATTGAAGTATCATCTACAGGTTGTCAACAGTGGGTATTGTGGAACCCTGGTAAAGAGCTGGCAGATAAAATGAGTGACATTCATACCAATGGTGAACAAGAATTTGTTTGCTTAGAGGCGGCAAATACTCAATGGCAAAAAATTCCAGCGAAGAATACTGTTACTATTGGACAAAATATCCAGATACTGGCGGATTAACTATTATTTTTTCATGAGATACTGTTTTTTCAAGGTGTTTATTCTTTGCCAAGATATTTATTCAGTAACATTTGAGTAAAAGGTGTTTTGATATAATAGCCTCGGGGTAGTGTCATAAATGATTTTCCATGGCGGTCAAAAGCTTGTGTTTTTGCTTTACTATTGGCTGCTTTGGGTCGTAATTGTAATACTTGCCCATGCTTGCCATTAATTTTTTCAACTTCGCCTAAAACAATCATGTCGGTTAATTCTTGCCAATCCAATGCGAGCAGGTTTTCTTCTGCTGCTGATGGGGACCAGATAAAAGGGCTGCAAATTATACGATCTGCTATAGCCATTTTCCGCTCAGATATAACAGGAACCCACAAAACCCGGGCTAATTTGTTACGGATATGACTTGCTTTCCAACTGGCACCAACTAATCCCGTTAGAGGGGCTACACAAATAAAAGTTGTTTCCAGTGGTTTGCCGTATCGATCAATAGGTAATGATTTAAGTTCAATACCCAGTTGCGGAAAATCAGGCTCAGGTCGGGAACCGGCACTTGCACCAAGTATTTTTTCAAGCAATAAACCTATCCAACCTTTTTCTCTTAGTAAAGATTCAGGTACGACAATTCCTGCTTGAGCAGCGAGTTCACCTAAGGTTAAACCCGTTAATGCTTGGGCACGTGCGGCTAATTCAGCTTCTGATGTTGGGATATTAAATTTGATAATAAGTCAGCAATTATAGGTTTTGTCATATTATTATCGGCACCGCTCTTGCTGGCAAGTGAAATTTTAATTGCCCGAAAGTAAATATTGTGGAAGAATCAGTAAATATTATGAAGATTTGTCAGGAGTTCCTGTGATAGATGCCGAAGGCTATCGAGCCAATGTCGGCATAGTAATAATTAATGACAGGGGACAAGTATTTTGGGCAAGACGTTATGGTCAACATTCATGGCAATATCCACAAGGTGGAGTTGACGAGGGTGAAACAGCAGAACAAACCATGTTCAGGGAATTACATGAAGAAGTAGGTTTAAAACCCGAACATGTTAAAATTGTTGCATCGACCAAACATTGGCTAAGATATAGATTGCCAAAACGTTTAATTAGACATGAAAGTAAACCTGTTTGTATTGGACAAAAACAAAAGTGGTTTTTGTTGAAATTGATAGGAAAGGAGTCATCCGTTGACTTATTGCACTCTGATCATCCTGAATTTGATGATTGGCGGTGGGTTAGTTATTGGTATCCGGTACGACAAGTAGTGTCATTTAAACGTGAAGTTTATCGTAAAGTTATGAAGGAATTCGCACCAATTGCGTTGCCTTTTCATCGTCATGAAAAACGTAGACGAAAGTAATTATTACTATGTATACCCAAATAATTTGAAGTTGCGCTTTGCTTAGTTTATTTTTATAACTGGCTTAGCTCTGCTCAAACAGTGTATTACCAGTACGTTTGGTTTTCAGAGTTCAAAATTAGGTTTAGGTACGGTTATTTTGAATTTATCCGTAGCCCGTAATTTTAAGGAAGATTTTTCATTATTATTCTTAGGTGATATCACCAGAGAATGTTTCGCAATTGATATTTATAAGGAATTTCATGTTAACTAACTTACGTCGTATTGTACTTGAATTCAGTCAGGATCTTGAATTAGAGAATGCATTGCTGCGGTTGGTTAAGCAAGTTAAGAGAGTCATGGAAACCGATTGCTGTTCGGTGTATTTGGCTGATTATCGTCATAAAAAATTTATACTGATGGCGTCTGATGGTCTTTCTATTGATTCTTTAGGGCAAACTTCAGTAGCCTTTACTGAAGGACTTATTGGTTTAGTTGGACAGCGTGAAGAACCGATAAATATAAGCAATTCTAAGCAGCACCCTCATTTTGTTCATACACCATATGTTGAAGAAGACGAATTCAATGCATTTTTAGGCACACCTATAATTCATCAGCGTAAAGTGCTGGGCATTATATCTATTCAGCAAAAGCAATCACGTTATTTTACTGAAGATGAAGAATCTTTTTTAGTGACGTTGTCAGCACAAATTGCAATGGCTGTAGCTAATGCCGAAGCTCGCGGCATTATTGATATGCCAAAAGATACACAATGGTTAAAGCAGCTTACGGGTATTGCCGGTGCCCCGGGTATCGCGCTTGGGCCTATTATGATTAGTTCGCCCAATGCTGATTTAGGGGATGTCTCTTTACAAAAAACTGAAAGTATCGATACTCAATTACATCGCTTTGGGAACGCTATAGTTAAAACTCGTGCTGATTTTAGCCAAATGGCAGATAAATTAAGCGAAGTTATCAATGATGAAAGTCTTGATATTTTCGAAGTTTATATACAGTTGCTGGATCATGCTAGTTTGGGGCATGAAGTTGAAATTAAAATTAACAGTGGCTGGATGGCTGAGAGTGCTTTAAAGCTGGTTATTGATCATTATATTGTTCAGTTTGAAGCTTTGGATGATAGTTACATTAGAGAGCGTGCAAGTGATATAAGAGATTTAGGTAATCGGTTGCTGCTTAATTTACAGCAGGAAGTACAAGCCAATAAAGTATTACCTGATGAATTTATATTAATGGCTGATGATGTCAGCGCTTCTATGCTGGCTGAATTTCAGCATAAAGGTTTAAAAGGTATTCTTTCACTGTCTGGATCAAATAACTCGCATGCCGCTATACTTGCCAGAGCTTTAGATGTGCCGGCAATAATGGGTATAGGGAAGTTACCGCTAAACCAAATGGAACAGCAAGTTGTAATTTTAGATGGTTACAGTGGGGAGCTGTTTATATCCCCAAATGAAACGTTAATACGTGAATATAAACATTTAATTGCTGAAGAATGTTTGTTAGCAGATAAAGTAAAGCAAGTTGAAAACCTTCCGGCAATTACCAAAGACGGTCGTGCAATTGAATTATTGCTCAATGCAGGATTATTAACCGGGTTTGAACATTCTAAAAATTCGGGGGCGCTTGGTATCGGTTTATATCGTACTGAGATCCCTTTTATGAATAGAAGTTGTTTTCCTTCGGAGCAAGAGCAAACAAAGTTGTACCGCCAGGTACTGACAAGCTTTTCAGATCAGCCAGTTACTATGCGAACCTTGGATGTAGGTGGTGATAAATCTCTTCCTTATTTCCCTATTGTTGAAGATAATCCGTTTTTGGGGTGGCGTGGTATTCGTATTACTCTGGATCATCCTGAAATATTTTTAGTGCAAGTCAGAGCTATGATAAGAGCTAACCAGGGGCTTAACAATTTAGAAATAATGTTACCCATGATAGCAAGTGTAACGGAAGTCGATGATGCGACTCGACTTATCAATCAAGCATATTATGAATTATCGACAGAGTTGTCTTGCAAGTTAGTTAAACCCAGAATTGGCATAATGATAGAAGTGCCGTCAACGATATTTCAATTGCGTGAATTAGCACAAAAAGTAGATTTTTTTTCTGTTGGCAGCAACGATTTAACTCAATATCTGCTCGCGGTAGATCGTAATAATCCAAGAGTTGCCAGTTTATACGATGCTTATCATCCTGCGGTTTTAAGAGCTTTGAATATAATTGCTGCAGAGTCCAGTAAGTATTTAGTCCCTTTAAGTTTATGTGGAGAACTCGCCAGTGAGCCTGCCGGCGCTTTGCTGTTATTGGCAATGGGATACGACAAACTCAGTATGAATCCTCATAATGTTGCCAGAATTAAATGGGTAATTCGTCATGTAGATTTTCAGCGGGCTAAAGTGATGCTTTCACACGCATTAACATTCAGCACAGCCAAACAAGTTCATAGTTATTTGAATGAGCAACTGGAGTATTTAGGTCTAGGTGGATTTGTCAGGGCAGGTATGTAGTTCGTATAAGTTCAAAAGCTAAGTTTAACGCCTTGGTTTGAATATAAAGTTTGAATATAAAGTTTGAATATAAAGTCTAAGGTCTAGTTTAAATAATAACTTAGACCATACGTTTCGAATTTAATTAAAATCAATATTACTAACAGAAGTAAATAAAATGTTGTTAACAATATTTATCACGTGTTTAGTTTTAGGTTCAGTGGTTGGTTTTTTAGCGGGTCTTTTAGGTATCGGTGGCGGATTAATCATTGTACCTGTATTAGTTTACTTATTACCCCAGTTTGGTATCAGCCCTAATGAAGTCATGCCAATTGCTCTTGCAACTTCTTTGGCTTCTATCGTTATGACGTCTGCATCTGCAGCATATGCTCATCATAAGAACCAAAATATCCCCTGGAGTTTAACAAAACAATTACTATTAACCATTAGTGTTGGAGCATTAGTCGGGGCTATTGTTGCTGATTTATTATCTACCAGTGCTCTGACTAATTTCTTCGGTTTTGCTGTCATGTTATTGGCAACCTATATGATATATTCAATTCGTGTGAAGAAGGTTGAATTACCTTCTGAAAATGAGAGCTCAGAACGTTTACCAAGTAATATGATCCTAAAAGTAATTGGCTTATTTACCGGAGTTGTTGCCAGTTTAATGGGGATTGCCGGCGGTGCTATTTTAATTCCAACATTAAGTTACTGGGGTGTCCCATTACGCCAGACCATTGGAACCGCGACAGTTTGTGGCATGTTGGTCGCTTGTTTTGGCTCAGCAGGATATATATATACAGGTTTTGGCAAAGCGTCTTTACCCCAGTGGAGTTTAGGTTATGTTTATTTACCTGCTTTGGTTGGAATAATTACCACCTCATTAATATTTGCTCCAATAGGCGTAAAATTTGCCACTAGGTTACCTGTAAGTACTTTAAAGACATTCTTTGCAGGATTTCTTATTATAGTTGCTATAAAAATGCTTTGGTTTTAAAGGTCTGTTTTTAAAGGTCTGTTTTTTAAAGGTCTGGCTTTAAAAGCTTAGTGCCAATCGTTAATTACCAGCAACGACAATTATTCTATGACTGAGAGTTTTATTAAATTACCATCAATTGATCCAATAATATTTACTATTGGCCCTTTTACCTTGCATTGGTACGCGATAATGTATCTTCTTGGTTTTGCGTTTGTCATGTTTATAGCCACTAACAAGGTGACTTATAAAGCAAATAACAAAGTAAATAAAATTCACAATATCTGGTCTACAAAGCAAGTGAATGATTTACTTTTTTATTGCTTCCTTGCCGTAATTCTAGGTGGTCGTGTTGGTTATGTTTTCTTTTATCAATTTGACTACTTACTCGTTGAGCCTCTGTATATTTTTAAAATATGGTTAGGAGGCATGTCATTTCACGGAGGTTTACTCGGTGTTATTATTGCCATTAGTATTTTGTTAATACAAACCAATAAACATTTTTTGGTAGTTACTGATTTTATCGCACCATTAGTGCCTGTTGGTTTAGGGTTAGGGTTAATAGGTAACTTTATCAATGCCGAATTTTTGGGAACCCCAACGAATGTACCCTGGGCTATGATTTTTCCGGCAGATAAGTTGCAACTTCCCCGTCATCCATTACAACTATATGAATTTTTTCTAGAGGGCGTGATCTTATTTTTTCTCCTTAATTTTATCAATAGAAAAACAAACACCTTAGGGCTGGTTTCAGGGACTTTTTTAATTGCTTATGGCGTTTTTAAAATCATCACTGAATTTTTCAGAGAACAAGATGCTCATTTATATTTATCTTTTATTACTAAAGACCAGCTTTTAAGTCTTCCTATGATTATTGTAGGGATTTGTATAATTTATTGGGGTTATCTGAAGCAGGTTAATGCTTCTATTTCAGGTGAAAAATTATAAAAGTGTATTTTCAATAGGTGATTTTTGATTACTTTTTCATGATGTTAAAATTGTTCAGACACTGTTTGCACAATTGAGTTAAACTATGACTCAATAGATAAAGTGAAAACTTATAAAATAAAAACAAAGAGTTAAATGGGTAGCTAAAGACGCTTGAGATAAGCATAGCGACTAAAAAATAATGTTAAGAGACGTGAAATGAAACAATACTTGGATTTATGCAATAAAATCATCAACGAAGGTGAGTGGGTTTATAATGAACGAACAGGCAAGAAGTGCCTTACCCTGATAAATGCAGATTTAGAGTACGATATTGAAAATAATAAATTTCCGCTTATCACAACAAGAAAAAGTTTCTGGAAAGCTGCTATCGCCGAGTTGTTGGGTTATTTAAGAGGTTATAGCAATGCTGCCGATTTCAGAAAAATTGGCTGTAATACCTGGAACGCCAATGCCAATGAAAATGAAGCATGGCTAAAAAATCCTCATCGTCTGGGAAAAGACGACATGGGGAGAGTTTACGGCGTTCAGGCTCGTGGCTGGCAAAAACCGGATGGCACAACGCTGGATCAACTGAAAAAGGTTGTTGATGACTTAACAAATGGAATTGACGACAGAGGTGAAATAATTACATTTTACAACCCCGGTGAGTTTGAGATGGGATGTTTAAGACCCTGTATGCACACCCACCACTTCTCACTACTTGGTGGTAAATTATATTTGAATAGCATTCAACGAAGTGCTGACCTACCGCTAGGTATAAATTTCAACCAAGTGCAGGTTTATTGTTTTCTGGCGTTAATGGCGCAAATTACCGGTCATAAACCCGGCAAGGCTTATCATAAAATCGTTAATGCACACATCTACGAAGATCAACTGGAGTTAATGCGCGACGTTCAATTAAAAAGAACACCTTTTCCTTCGCCTGAATTTAAAATTAACCCTAAGATAAAATCTTTAGAAGATATTGAAACCTGGGTGACCACCGATGATTTTGAAGTGATTGGTTATGAATGTCATGAGGCGATAAGGTATCCGTTTGCTGTTTGATGTTTTTTGATGATTGGGTGAGAAGGGCTTATTTAGTAAAATAATATGTAAATTTGAGAAATGGAAAGTGTAATTTAAGATGTTTTCAAGGTGCTTTTTAATTGTTTTTACAGGAGATTAGCTGTTGGTTTTAATTCTAGATGTTAGGATGTTTTTTACAGTGTTAAGACTCGATTGTGCCAGGAGAAGACATGCGACTAAGCCTTCTTTTCAGTTTGCACCTCAACAGTGGATATTAGGTAATAAGTGCCAAACAATGCTTCTGATTAGATTTTTTATCGATAACGCTACCATAATTTGCTGCATTAAGCGCAGCGTAAGGCTATCAAATTGATGGCCTTGTTAGGGGGAAATATTTTAGACGTTTTCCCCGCATTTTTCCCATAAAATACTACCCATACAGCAAAATCACCCGAAAAATCTTCGAAGCGATGCTCTGCAAAAGCAGGAACAAATAAAAAGTCAGCTGTTTTCACTTTGACTATATCACCACCATTGATAAATGTTCCCGAGCCGCAGCATACAAAATAGACTTCATCTTGAGCATGTGGAGTTTGATCATCAATTTTATTTGGCTTGTAAAAACCAGTGAGCATGGTGCCACGCACCATTACTTCACACCAACCAGGATCAATTGGATTGTCTGTTAGTTTTGTTGCTTCTTCCATGGTTACATGCCATTTTTCTGTACTCATGGTAATTATTCCTTTTGTTATAGACATTATTATTTTATTCGGTGGTATTTAAATTTTCCCTAACGCCGCAATAAACAGCTAAGTAGAGCTTGCTAAAATGTGAAACGAAGTGGAATCGAGCAAGCTATACGTGTCTGATTTTTTCATTGCCTTGTTGAACGAAACCGCTACGCGGAAGTAAAGCAAAACCAGTCGATCCCTTAATTTTGGATAATAATTCCTCTATGCACTCACGACCGAGTGCAACAACAGAGGAATTACACATGAACATATTTGATCAGCAACGTTTTGATTCACTGTATCAACAACATCTTAGCGCACTTAAACGTTTAGGTAAAAGCGATTCAACAATCGATCTTTATTCTCGTCCTGTTCGACGCATCACTTCTTATTTTGATCGCTGTCCCGACACTTTAAATCGCCAAGATTTAGAAGCTTATTTTGACTCTCCCATTCAATCACACTCATGAATCTCTGGGGGTCAGGTCGCATTTTTAAATATGTTTGAATAATATCAACAATCTTGCGATCAAATACTTGGTCATTTCGTCGTTCTTGTCTGATTTGGTGGGTTGCACTACATACCGAACCGATAGCTGTAAGATTAAAGTATTTTGCTATAGTGGACAACTTCGCGCCTGCTATTTCTTGACATAAGAGTATTGCGGCCTGTCTTTTCTCGTTTTTGCTTTTACTTTGCGAGACTGCTGTTAATTCACTTACCGAGCAATGATAATAACAAGCAACGACTTCGGCAACTTCTTGCAAATCAGTATCGGGATGAATCAAGCGTGACTTTTGTTCTATTTTAAATTCCAACTGCAATTCATCATAAATCCATTCTTTGAAACCTTTATCGCCGATGATTGCCGTTTAATTGCTTTTGCCATAAAATTTGCAGTATTTTCATCACCCTCCCGGGCCACAAAACGTCGGTAACCTTCAAAACGGCTCTGGTGATCTAATAGACTATAGGTAAGATCTCGTTCCAACCAAGTTTGAGGCTTTGCTTTTCCAACAAATGCGGGATAACTGGACCAAGGGATAATCTTTCAACTTTTTAACAAAAGGTTGCTTCATATCAATAGGATTTTGATGAATGTATCGGGTTAATGGCACCAAATAACTGTTTTTATCAACCAAAATAGCTTTGAACCGTCTACGAAATTAAGGCCCATCAGTTTTCTGTAAACGATTATACTTTTGTGTATAAACACCATTTACATGCCGCATTACCCGGCTTAAATTCGTTTTTGGTGTTTGAATTAATAAGTGATAGTGTTTACCCATCAAATAATAAGCGTGATCAATGCAATCAAAGCGCTTAGAGGCATCCGCAAGGATATCCAAGAAAGTTTGATAGTATACTTCCTCGTGAAAAATAGTTTGTCGAGCCCTACCACAATTCATGACATGGTAAAGTGCATTTTTGTATTCAATTCGCAATGGTCTTCTTATATTAAAAGTATAGGTTAATACTTTATAAAGGGGACTTGACCTCTGTTTTTTTGCCCCCTGTTTTCTTCGCGACGTTCAAGTAAAAAGAACACATTTTCTTTCGCCTGATTTAAAAATTAACCCCAAGATAAAATATTTAGAAGATATTGAAATCTGGGTTACACCGATGATTTTGAAGTTATTGGTTATAAATGCCATGCGTTGATAAGTCTATGTTTGCTGTTTGAGGATATTATAGGTAATATAAATTTACAAAAATTAATTAGGGTCAGTATTTAAGTTTGCACTGAGCCCTGTTACCGATTAAACCCAAGTTGTTAAATTTAAGGATGAATCATGCATACTGAAGTCGTAATTCCAATATTTCCAGAATCCATTAAAAATGCGGAAGTCACTAATATTTATGTTAGCAAAGGTCAAAGAGTAAGCCGTGGTGATGTACTTTTTGATGTTGAGATAGATAAAGTGGTGATTGAAGTTACAGCCTGTCAAGATGGAATTATTGAAGAATTTAAAGTTTTAATAGGTGAACATGTAACTTCTGAGCAAGTTGTCGGGTATTTGAGGGAAGTTCAAGCCTCTGATGTTCCTCCCACAGTTCAGGAAAACTCTGTTCTGGAGGAATTAGTGCAAGATAATTCTGGACGGGTAATGTTTGAGAACCTTGTTGGGAATTCTCTTTTTAATGAACGGGGTATTCTTTGGGGGTTGGTCGGCCTGCTTGTTGGCCTTGTTTTTGGGGGGCTCGGGACTGTCGTTATGCTTGGCTAAATTTAAAGGTTGGATTGTAGATTGTCAGTACGCATTATGACAAAACATTCAAAGCTCCTCACCAATCGTGACCCCTAGTTTCAGGGCATTACTACCCATTAAAGATTAGTGGTCACCCCTTAATAAAGATAAATCCTCTTTTGTGTTTTGCGGTAATTTCAAACGATTTGAATTTAATTATTGCTACAGGAAAATATCTAAATTTAAGATAATACCAAAATCACTTTCACTTTCACTTTCACTATCACTATCAGTATCACAAGTAATAACCCAGAAGATAAAAATATAAGCCTTTATTTTAATTTTGTTTTTAATCATATATTTCTATGTTGAACCAATCGCACTAAATAGGTGATCATCTTCAAATGGTCTAAATCACCACTAGCTGGAGATCTTATTAAAAAATTATGTTGAAAAAGGGGTTTTACCTGACATAGATTTTATGGAAAGTGATGAATTCACCCAAATGGTTGTTAGTATTAAAAGTACTTTTTAGGTATTTATATTCAGCTGTCGTTGGCTAACTCATCCTACAACTGAAAATAAAAAAGGCATCAAAAAAGATGCCTGTTTTGATCTTATATTTACTATTAATCTTCTAGGCAATCGCTTGCTTTTAAAGAAAATTCAGCGAGAATGTCACTGATAAAACGATTGAGTTCACCGGCCATCAATGCAAAATCTGCATCTAAACGTGCAATTGCATCATCACTGTCAATATCGTCGTTTTGTTCTTGTAAAACATCATAGAATTTAAGACGCTTAATTGCTAAATCATCGCACAGAATAAACGATAAAGATTCATCCCATTCCAGTGCTATTTTTACTACGTATTTATCTGCGTCTAAATGCGATTTAATTTCATCACAGGTAAGGTCTTGATTTTTGACTCTGACAATCGCTCCGTCATCGCCTAAAGCATGAAATTCTGCTTCCATGCCCAGTTGGAAGTTTGCCCCAAGGTTTTGTTCAATAAGCCAGTCTGTCATTATTTCGTCAGGCGCTTTTTCTGGTGACAACCCCATAACAGGTAAAGTGCCAAGGACTTTGCGTAATAATGCCAAAAAGTCTTCAGCTTTACTCCTGCTGCTGGTATTTATAACAATAAGGTTATCGGCAGGACTTATGTATGCGTGGGTATCAGTAACACGGGAAAATGCTCTCGGTAATAATTCGAAAATGATATCTTCTTTAAATTGTTCTTTTTCTTTTTTAGTTGCTTTACGACTTTGCTCTGTTTCCAGTAAAGCAATTTTTGCTTCCAATTGATCTTTTACAACGGGAGCCGGAAGGATTTTTTCTTCTTTTCTGGCGCAAAGTAAATGATTACCGTTCACTGAGTGAACAATAGTGCTGCCTTGTTTCCCTAACGCATTTACCCAGCCAAAATGCGACTGCTCTGTGGAACCACAAGGAGTGAATAAGTGCTCCGCCAAATGTTTTTCCAAGTCTTCTTCAGACCATTCAAAAGGGCGGGTGAAAGCGAAGAAATAAAGGTTCTTAAACCACATGAATATAATTCCTTTGTCCTGATTTTGTTGGGCTGATTGGCCAATATGAATAATAAATGCCTACATATCCAGAATCGAGATTCAGAATGAGCATCAACTATCTTAAAATTTAATGATCGTCATAATAACCTAAAAGGAGTAATACGTGAATGGAATTAGGTGTGATCTTGATTAAAATTAATTGTAATGATTTTGCTATTATTTCCTATGATGTCATATTTACAGTTTCAGTAAGTATTAACACATACTATCGAATTCAATGTCGTAATGTAAACCTTCACCATTTTGACTGTTTGCGGTGATTGTGCCATTAAGTGTGTCGGTCACTAAATTATGTATTATGTGAGTTCCAAGCCCGCTTCCCCCTTGAGAAGCTTTAGTGGTGTAAAAAGGTTCGAAAAGTTTTACCAGTTGATCAGGATCAATTCCATGACCGTTATCTTGATAATGAATATGCAGGCGATCTTCATGCATGTTAATGTCGATATAAATTTTACCTTCAATCATGTTTTCAAAACCATGAACGAGAGAATTAATTATCAAGTTAGTGAATATTTGGGATATTGCACCCGCATGTCCGTGTATTTCAATATTAGCCGGACAATTAACATGAATATTATGGCGTGTATTTTTGAATTTAGGGTGTAAAGATTTAATAATTTCTTCAACATATTTGGCCACATTAATTAGTCTGAATTTATCACTGGTCTGGTCAACCGCAATTTGTTTATAGCTGGTAATTAAATCAGAGGCTCTGGTTAAATTATTATTCAGTAATTCAATACTGTGGGAAGCATTTTGAGTAAAATCTTCAAGAGAACGTTTTGTTAACTTTTGTTCATTGATATCTTTAGTCAGTTTATTTAATGCATCAGATAAGTAACTTGTTGAAGTGATGCTGATACCTATTGGCGTATTGATTTCGTGGGATACTTCGGCTGATAAACACCCTAACGCCGCCATTTTTTCTGACTCTAATAAACGTTGTTGCACTTTATTTAATTCATGTATTGAATTTTTTAATTTAATATTCGTACTGGTTAAAGTGGTTTCTGTTTGACTGCGCCGTGAATTTTCACTTTGTAATTTACTTTGCTGATCCAGTAATTTTCGTTGTTGTTTTTCCAGTTTTAGCATTGTTCGGCTTAATGAAGATGTTTTTCGGGCAACTTCCTGTTCAAGTATTATATTTTGCTCATCTAGTTTGTATTTAGTTAAAATATTGTCATTTTGCGCTTGAGCAAGTTGTTCTTTATGAAGCACTAATTCATCTATTAAATTATTATATGCATTTTGAAGAATATTAAGTTCATTTTGTTCATAGCCTATTGAATTTAATTTAGAAGCTTCAGGATCATCAATGTCAAAGTTGTTTAGTTGTTCGGTGAGTTCGTTAAGCGGGTCGGTGAGTAATTTCCCGAAGGCCAGAGAAAACAAAAAAACGAGTGCCGCTGTTTTTACTATGGCGTTACCCACTAAAAAATAGATCCCAACTTCTATCCGGTTAAAAATAACTTCATTACTCGATAATATGGTTACGGTTCCTACGCGTGTTGTTCGACCAGAGAATTCGAATACAAGAGGGAAAGAATGACCAAATATTCCTTTTGAAAATGAATTAAGATTAAAATATCCGTCAGTAAGGTTATTAGTGGATTTTATGTTGAATGATTTTGCGTTAGCTGTTTCGCCTAGCTGTGCAATTATTTGATTGTTTTCATCCGTTACTGTGATCCCTTTTATCATAGGGATTGCCACTAATCCATTAGCTATATCTATGGCTTGTTGTGTATTGAGTTCCCAGACAGCACGGGTTAAACTCCCGCTGAAAGTCTTCTCCATAGTCAATAATGCACTGTTAATATTATCTTTAGTATTATAATATTCGGCAGCAATTTGGGCACAAGTTACAATGAATGTCAGTACAAAATAAAAGGATAAAACTCTCGTGAGTAATTTACGAGAAATACTTGTTACCTTCATATATTTCAGCTCTTTTAGTAATTACACAAATAATAACGGAAATTGATTTAAATCATTTTTGTGTACGATAAAAGTAATCATATTACTCACAAAACGCTATTATTCAATTAAGATAAGTCTTTTGAATCAGAACAAATAAATATAACAGAGACAATAATTATTCATAAAAAATTATGTTGTTGATAAGTATTGTTAAAGTTAGAAATTAAGAAATGAGACAAATGCAATAAAAATTTATTAATTGAAAAAAATGTAATAAAAATGAAATATTGTCACAAAATTGTCACAGTTAGTTGGCAAAATGCACCGTAACTATTTGAACGTATCAATATATAAAGTATATAAAGTAAAAAGGTTTAAACATGAATTTAATCAAATGTACAGTTGGTATCACTATATTGTCTATTTTGGCACAACCCGCTTTTGCCGAAGATAAACAAGCATCTGTGGTTATTTACGGTAAAGCTAATCTTTCCGTTCAGTCTTCTGATGATGGTGAAGGTTCTTATACTGAAATTAAAAGCAATGCATCTCGTATTGGTTTATTAGGAACTCATCAACTACAAGACGGTTTAGAGGTTATTTATAAAGCTGAGTTTCAAGTTGATCTTGATGGCGATAGTGCTAAAGGTGACAGTATTACTGATCGTAACCAATATGTTGGTTTAAAAGGTAGTTTTGGGGAAGTCCTGCTTGGTAAAAATGATACCATGCTTAAACAGTCACAAGGTAAAGTTGATTTGTTCAGTGATTTAAACGCTGATATAAAGCATATCTTCAAAGGTGAAAACCGTATGGCAGATACCTTAAGTTATAAATCACCTAAGGTTAATGGTTTTCAAGTAGGTGTTACTTACATTGCACAAGACAGTGTAGATGCTGATAATGCCTATTCTGTTGCTGTATTTTATGGTGACAAATATTTGAAAAAATCTAATTTGTTTGCTTCAGTAGCTATAGATTCTGACGTAAATAACTATGATATTACCCGTGCAACCGTGCAAGGTAAAATTGCAGGTGTTACTTTAGGTGCGATGATACAAACTCAGGAAAAAATCAGTGATGCTACTGAAATGGATGGCTATATGATTTCAGCTAAATATAGTTTTGGTAAGGCAACGTTTAAAGGGCAATATCAAACAACTGACAAGGACGTAAATGGTATTACTCTTGGTGTTGATTATAAGCTGGCCAAAAGCACCAAACTTTATACTTTTTATACCACATTTGATATGGATAGCGGTTCAGACGAAGAATATCTGGCTGCGGGGATTGAATACAAGTTTTAATTTATTGGTATAAGAGGATGCTCGTTTCTCTACTTACTTAAATAGGTATATTCAAGTCGGTTAGATATCAACCCAATTTCACCAATCAATCGACCATTTTCATATGGTCGATTTAAATGTATCTGATATAATTCACTTTTTTACTATTATTAATTTATCTGAAAAATTATTCCAATTAGTTTATCGTTGTCATATTACTGTCATAATGATTGTGCAGAATATGTTTAACATTGTTAATAAGTAAATAATACCATTGGTATTATACCCGTTACCTTTCAAAATGCGGGAATTTGAGGTGAATTAAAAAGCATAGTTACAAGACGCTGATTCGCCGGATAAGTTATTCTTATTTAAGATTCAGCAACGCAGTAAATATGTTTTTTAAACGAATCAAAACCTGCATTTTGAATGGTGATGGGTATAGATCGGATTTTTCCATGAAAAGACGAATTTTAGTTGTTGAAGATGAAGCGCCAATCAGAGATATGATCACTTTTGTATTAGAACAAAATGGTTTTAATACGATTGAAGCACAAGATTATGATCAAGGAATAGCAAAACTTATTGAGCCGTACCCGGATCTTGTCTTGCTTGATTGGATGTTACCGGGTGGTACGGGTGTAAAGTTGGCTAAAAAATTAAAACAACATGAACACACCCGTAATATTCCGATTATTATGTTAACAGCTCGTTCTGATGAAGATGATAAAGTGAGAGGTTTTGAAGCTGGTATTGATGACTATGTCACTAAACCTTTTTCCCCAAAAGAATTGATTGCCCGAATAAAAGCAGTTATTCGTCGCGTTTCTCCGACATCTTTAGAAGAAACACTTGATTTTCAGGGGCTAACCTTAGATCCTGTTGCTCATCGTGTTTCAATTAGCGGTAAAAGTGTAGAGCTTGGTCCAACAGAATTTCGTTTATTACATTTTTTTATGACTCATACTGAAAGAGTTTATAGTCGGGAACAGTTATTAGATAATGTTTGGGGAACGAATGTATATGTTGAAGATAGAACCGTAGATGTTCATATTCGCCGTTTACGTAAAGCAATTACCGGTGAAGGACATGAAAATTTTATCCAGACAGTGCGCGGATCAGGGTATCGTTTTTCAGGGAAAATTAAATCATTAATTTGAATCAATAAAGTATGTACTTTCGTTTATCAATTAGCACACTATTTTATCGTCTTGTTTTTTGGCTGTTTATTAGTGCGGTATTAGGTTACATCATAGGTTTTATCTGGCAAGTTATCGCTTTAACTTGTTTGTTTTTGCTTGTTTCCCATTATCGCCATTTATATCTTTTAACAAAATGGTTATGGCACAGTAAATCACTTTCGCCACCTCAGGCCAGTGGTATTTGGGGTTTAATTTATGATGGTTTATATCGATTAATACGTCAGCAGCGAAAGAAGCAAAAAGTTTTAAATGATAAAATTCGTCGATTTCGTGATGGAGCTGAAGCCCTGCCAGATGCTGCTTTGGTTTTGTCTGAAGATTTAAGTATTTTATGGGGCAATAAAAAAGCCCAAAATATATTAGGTATTCAATGGCCGGGAGATGTTGGCCAGAGAATTGATAATTTAATTCGTTTTCCTGAATTTTCTAAATATCTTGAAACGGGCAATTTTAATGCTCCCTGTAAAATAATCTCTCCTGTTGATCATGAATTACAGTTAGAACTGAGAATGATGCCCTACGGTAGTGAACAATTGTTGTTATTGGCCAGAGATATCAGCAAAATTCATCGGCTTGAAGAGATGCGCCGTGATTTTGTTGCCAATGTTTCCCATGAGTTGAAAACACCATTAACGGTCGTTCGCGGATATGTGGAAATGATCCAGTCTACCGAACATGCTTTAGACCCTCATTGGCAAAAAGCTTTTTCTACCATTGAAGGTCAAGTTTCAAGAATGGGTCGGCTAGTTGAACAATTATTAATATTGTCGCGTGTTGAGATCCAGATAGATCATGATGCTAGGGAAGTTGTGGATATGCCGGCATTGATCTCAGGATTGATTGAAGAAGTATCCTGGTTGAATCAAGAAAAACAGCATCAAATAGAAGTTGATATTGAATCTTCCATTGGTATTATGGGAATAGAAACTGAATTGAAAAGTGCTTGTGCAAATCTGTTATCTAATGCGATTGCTTATACGCCAAAAAATGGAATTATTCGCCTGAGTTGGTTGCGCGACGGAACTAAAATGAAATTTTCAGTGCAAGACAATGGTCCTGGCATTAAACCAGAGCACCTCAACCGACTGACTGAACGCTTTTACCGTGTTGATAAATCCCGCTCCAGAGACACGGGTGGTTCAGGACTAGGGCTTGCAATAGTTAAACATGTATTACACCATCATAATGCTGAATTAGTTATTAATAGTCGTTGGGGGCAAGGGAGTGAGTTTGTTATTTACTTTGAACAAACGAGCCAAAGAGAGCTTTAATTGAGTTCTTTCACTGAGTTTTAGCTGAACTTTGACTAGATAAGTTCAGCTAATTCGTACAACACTAATTCTAATCTATAAAAATTATATAAAATAAAAGATTTTAGAATAAAGGATATTTAGGATATGGCTAATAAAGTGGTTATAATCCTTGTAATTTGAACAGGTAGTAGAAGTTTAATTAACAGATGTTTCAGTTTATTGTAGCGCTTAAATTCCTAGTATTAATTTTATCAATTTTGTTACCGTTTCTTTCTAAAGCAAGTTCTCTTTCGATAGCCGGGATAGATAAGTGCCCTCAAATTTGTGTAAATAAAAATAAGCCAGGTTATATAGTAGAAATTGTTAACACTGTTTTTGCTGAAAGTCCTTATACAATTGAAGTTGATTATTATCCCTGGTCTAGAGCAATTAAACTTGTCAGAGAAGGGAAAGTTACCGCATTACTATCTCCTGCCAAAGCTGAGGCTCCGGATTTACGATATCCTGTACAGGAAGTCGGGCGTCAGCAAATGTGTTTTTTTACTGGAAAAGATTCAATTTGGCAGTACACAGGACCTGATTCACTGAAAGGTCAGCAAATAGGTGTAAGTGTAGATTCTTCCATTGAGGAACTTAACGCCTATTTGAAACAACATCCTGAGCAATTTCAATTCCAGCCCTATCATGAAAGGTATCTTGAACAAAATGCAGGGAAAGTAAGTAAAAATCGGATAGATAGTTTTTTGTTCACCTATAACTCAACAATTTATGAATTAAATCGCCTGGGGATTGCCAATAACTTTAGAAGTGCTGGTTGTGTGAGTACAACTAATGTGTACATGGCTTTTTCTAATAAAGGGACTAATCAGCAGGAAATAACTCAAATGATGGCTTATTTTGATCAAAGAATGGTGCAATTACATCAAAAAGGAATTGTTCAAAAGATTATGGATAAGTATCAGTTAAATAGCTGGCGTTAGCCCAATCTGCATAATTAACTGGTAATTTTCAAGTAGATTGGTATACATCACTCACAATATAAATCCTTCCACTATATACCCATCACCATTCAAAATGCAGGTTTGATTCGTTTAAAAAACATATTTACTGCGTTGCTGAATCTTAAATAAGAATAACTTATCCGGCGAATCAGCGTCTTGTAACTATGCTTTTTAATTCACCTCAAATTCCCGCATTTTGAAAGGTAACGGGTATAAGCCGCAAAAAGCATTTATTTATAATCTCTCCAAAAATAGCTCTACACGATTGTAATTTAGAAAAATAAAGAATTCTGGCTCTATTTAAAACATAGAACTGGCTCTGTTTTTATAGGGGGGCTGTGATAAGTTGGATTGTCTTTTGACTCCTGAAGCGTTAAAATATGGGCCCTCATATAGGCAACTAAAAGAAGGTAGATAAGAAATTATGCTGTTATCCAATACATAAATCAGAGGATATAGAATGATGTCAAATAAACTATTGTTAATTAAACTCATGACGGGATGTTTTTTAGCTCTCGCACTAACTACAGCGCAAGCAGATACAATTTTTACTGATGACTTTGAAGATGGGAATATTAATGGCTGGAGTGGAAATACAACTATAAACTACTATTCTTCTGGTGCATTTTCAAATTACTCCTTACGCGTTGGAAAATCTAATACTGGTACCGCCAGTATATCAACTGCAGGTTACACTAACGTTAATACTTCACTCCAGCTAGCCGCTTATGGCTTGGATAGAAACGAGGTTTGTTACGCTGAAATCTCCACCAATGGTGGCTCAAACTGGACATCAGTCCTATCCGTTGCTAATGGGCAAGACAATTCAACCCTTTATTCTTACAGTGGCTCTATTGCTGGTTCTGATAATAACGCCAATTTTCAAATCCGTATTCGTGGCGCAAGCAACCGTAACAGTGATTACTGTTATCTTGATAATATCATTGTAACTGGTTCGGCCGGCAGTCCAGAACCCGAAATCACGGTTTCAGGCTCAGGTGCTTTTGGTAACGTAAACAACAATGCTACAGGCACTCAGACAATTACTGTTAATAACGATGGCAATGCTGATTTGGATATTAGCTCAGTGAACGGCCTTGGGTTTCCTTTTAGTATTTCCAATAATGGTTGTAACACAGTGTCGGCGGGCGCTAGCTGCGAAATTACGCTGGAATTTTCACCCATTGCAGTGGGCTCTTACGGCGATACACTGACTATTACATCAAACGATGCCGATGAAACTAATACTTATGTATCTTTGAACGGTACCGGCGTAGATGATAGCACAACATGTACTTATGATTGCCTCAGCGGTGACGGCAATGTCAGCCGTTCATCGGTTACTTACAGCAACTTAACCGGCAGCGCTGGCAACGGTAGCTTGGTTGATTTCAGCGCATTTGCTGTACCCCCTGATGCAGCCGACCCAAGTAACACCTTTGAAGGTAGCTTAGTATTTAATAGCGTTCAACGCGGTTGGGTCGAGATTCACGACCCTTATCTTTATAAGACTCTCAGTGATGTTAAGCAGTTACCCGATTTCAACTATGAATTTGTACAGCACGGCACCCATATTATTCCAGTAACCCGTGGTTTAATCGAGAAGGCAAACAAATTAGGTGAGTGGGACCTTATTCTTGAACCAGGTCGTGTATGGGATGAAAATTCAGATAACGGGTTTAGTCGAGCATCTATTCCTTTTGCGTTAACAGAATTTAACCAAAACTGTACTCACAATGGTGTACTCACCTTTTTGTTTAAAGACAACGGTGACATGTCAAAAGTGCAATATCAAATTGCTTCTGAAACGTGTAATTATTATCAGTTCAATATGTATGGCAGACTGACTGCAAGCTACATTTTATCGACTGTTAACAATGCGGCAGCAATTAAAACCGATTATGAAATTGAAGTTGCCAACAGAATGGTTACCAAGCCCATTTCAGAACTGGCTGTTGACTATCCCGGTGCAGGGATCAATGTTTCAAATATTGGTTCAGATCAAAGTTCTCCTGACATGACGTTATTCGGCGTATCATACAATGGCGTTCATTATACTGGCGGTTGTGAAACTCGTTATGGCACTTATCCATTCTGTGACGTTATGAGCCTTCCTTCATATTCAACAGCTAAAAGTGTGGTTGGCGCGATGAGTTTAATGCGTCTGGAACAAAAATATGCAGGTTCACAACAATATGCCATTGTTCGAGATTATGTTTCTGAATGTAGCAACAACTCAAAATGGGGTAGTGTTACACTAGAAAACGTTATCGACATGGCGACCGGAAATTATGATTCAGCCGCTTACGAGGCTGATGAAGCCAACGATGCAACTACTTGGCTATACAATAATACTCATAGTGGAAAAGTTGGTATTTCATGCGATTTTTACGCTCATAAGGTAAATTCTGGTACCACTAGGGTATACCATTCTTCAGATACCTATCTTGTTGGACTGGCGGTTGATGAGTATTACCAGACTCAAGAAGGTAATAGCAATCTTGACTTCTTTAGCGATATGCTGGTGCAGGAAGTATTTGAACCTTTGGGCGTAAGTCCTTCAATGAATACGACTATTCGCACTAGAGACAATGCCGCTAACGCTGTTTCCGGTTTAGGCCTGACTTATCACCGTGACGATATTATTAAAATTGCCAATATGCTCAATTCAGATAACGGCATGATCAATGGTGTGCAGGTTCTGGATGCTGGTATGGTTAATGCGGGCTTGCAACGTAACAGTAATGATCGCGGTCTTAGCACTGGTACTTCAACAGGTAAATACAACAATTCATTCTGGGCCCATGAGCTTAGTGCATCACCAGTAATGGATAACTGTAGCAGCGAAACATGGATCCCTTACATGTCAGGATATGGCGGTATAGGTATTCAAATGTTACCTAATGGTATGATTTATTACTTCTTTAGCGATGGTTTAAATTATGCTTCTACTAAAACATTAAATGAGTTAGATAAAATCAGCTCACTCTGTAATTAATGATTAATACATAACTGATAATTACAGTAAACAAGCCCACCTGTTGGTGGGCTTTTTATTAATTTCAATGAGCAATCGAAATTCAGTTCAATTGTATTGGCTATGTCCGGGTTAAGTGTTGCTATAATAATTGAAGGATGGGTTAGCCAACGGCGTAGTCCATCATTTTGTATACGCAACTACCTGATAATAATTATAAAAGCTGATATTTTGATGGGTTACGCCTGCGGCTAACCCATCCTACGCGCTGAAATCTTGAGCTGATAAATAAACATCAATAAAACAATGAATTACGGGTATAACAACACTTAACTGGTAATTAGAGTATAAATCATTACTTTTCCATCTGTCATATTAGTGTCACATATTGTCAATATAATTGTCATATAAGCTTTATATAGTACCTGAACATTAATTGACACAGAGTTTGGATAAACTATTTTACAGGAGAATTTTATGAGTTTAAAAGGTGTTTTAGGCGTAATTTGTGCTGTTGGATTAACTATTTTTGTTAGCTTTACTTCGTTAGCGGTAGATAAAAACTTACCTGATTATAAAAAGGTCAGTGGGGTATCAGGTAATTTATCTTCAGTTGGTTCAGACACTTTGGCTAACATGATGACATATTGGGCCGAGGAATATAAACGTACTTATCCAAATGTAAATATTCAAATTCAAGCTGCGGGTTCTTCTACTGCTCCCCCGGCTTTAACCGAAGCAACTTCAAATATCGGGCCTATGAGCCGTAAGATGAAGTCACGGGAAATAGCAGCTTTTGAAAAACGTTATGGTTATAAACCAACACCAGTTCGTGTTGCGATTGATGCTTTAGCCGTTTTTGTCCATAAAGATAATCCAATAAAAGGGTTAAGTATTAAACAAGTTGATGCTATTTTTTCAAGTAATCGTAAATGTGGCGAAAATACAAATGCTGATCGTTGGGGTGATCTTGGTTTAACCGGGAGATGGGCCAGTAAAGATATTCAACTTTACGGACGTAATTCTGTTTCAGGAACATACGGTTATTTTAAAAAGAAAGCTTTATGTAAAGGCGATTTTAAAAATACGGTAAATGAACAACCTGGCTCAGCGTCTGTAGTGCAATCGGTATCTGCATCATTAAATAGTATTGGATATTCTGGTATTGGTTATAAAACATCAGGTGTACGTGCTTTACCTTTAGCTAAAAAAGGTAAAGACTATGTTGAAGCTAATATGTCTAATGCCATTTCGAAAAAGTACCCACTGTCACGCTTTCTGTATGTTTATGTCAACAAACATCCAGTCAAGCCTTTAGCACCTATGGAAGCTGAGTTTTTGAAATTGATATTATCAAAATCGGGTCAGGAAATTGTTGAAAAGGATGGTTATATTCCACTTCCATCATCAGTGGTATTGATGGAACTGGCAAAGTTAGGATTATAGTTTTATTCGCTTTGTAAACTAAGTGGTGTTTTGGTGTTTTGATATTAGGGTTTTTATTTGAGTACTGATTTAAATATTAATTTCAGTATTTAAGGGAGCTGTAAATCGTGAAACAATCACGAATTACAACTCCCTTAGCTTTTATCAACCTACTGTTATATTAGCCGGTTTTTAGCCAGCTTTTTGCCAGCTTCTACCTATGCTTACGATTACATTATGCATAGTTTTCACAATAAATTCCGGTGGCTGGAATTGAGTTTTAAATAGATAAGTGGTTGCTGACTGACCTGGTTTTTCAGTGATGTGGATCATCTGGAAACCATCTTTGCCGACAACATATTTATCTCCGCCAGGGTGCAGATTCACCCCATCAAGCGCCATTAGTTCATCACGTATTGTCTGGCCCTTAGCCGCATCAACTTCATCTTCAAATAAGACATTATCATCAATAAACAACCAGCGGGGGATATCTTCTAAACCTATATTATAACCGCCCAGATCACGAACAACCTCTAAGATCATATCGCGGTCTTCGGCATAAATTAAGCCATTCAATAAATTGATTGCAGACAATGACATGCCAAATGAAAGGTATTGTCTGATACTGCTTTTTACTAAGGAGTAAAGTTTGCCCTGTGTGGTTTCCACTTTAGTAAAAAAGCCGTTGATATCATATTTATCGATAACATCTGATTCGTTGAATAATCCAGCCTGACCCGTGCGAATATATAACTGACTAAGTTGGTTACCTAAGTCTTTTCGAATATGCTCACATAATTCTAAACCAGCTGAATCGGTTTCCATCACAACATCGACGAAAGCAACAGCCAGATTACTGGCAACATCAAAATTATCGTTGATCAGTGATAATGCAGCAGCTTTACTGTCTGCTGTGTAAATTTTCACTGGTAGACCAAATACTTCAAATTTTTTCATCACCAACTTAGACATTTGAAGTACATCTGGCTCATCGTCAACCAATAGAACGACCCATTTATTAAAAAACATAATTATTTTTCCTTGTATCAGTAAGTTAGAGGTATTCTTAATTCTTGCAATGCATCCGCATCAAGTAGGATATGCTTTGCTAAATAACTCGCTGTTTGTTTAGGTCTTCTTTTATAAAGTACTCCTTAAAGTATTTGTTATAATTTCCAATTTAGTTCGTTATATCAATTGATATAACTAGTTAGTGTTCGTCCAGAAATGGGGTCGTAGCGAGGGCGACCCAATGACACGGAGTGTGTTCTACAAAATAGCGTTTAGTCATTCTAAATAGCTGTGTTTTGTGGTCCACACATCCTGTTATCGGGACGTACTCATTAGACATTTGTTTCGGGATGGACACTATTTATCAGCTGGTTTCCTATTTTAATTGTTTTGGAATGCTGATAGTTATTGTTGTACCTTCACCTAGTGTTGAGCTTATTTCAATTAAACCCTGCAAGGTGCTGGTCACTATACTATGCATGATAGACATGCCTAATCCTGTGCCGCCCTGACCACGTTTTGTGGTATAAAATGCCGTAAATACCTGGTTGAGATTTTCCTTACGGATCCCGCAACCAAAGTCCTGTACGGCAATAATATAGCGGCCTATTTTTTCTGTTAGCGTAATGTTCAACTGACCCGGTGCGTATTTAGGATATGCATGCAACTTAGCATTGCTAATTATATTGAGTAATTTAGAATGTAAATTAAATAGTTTGACTGTGTGATTAATGGGCTTATTGCGCAAGGCCGCTTTAAACCTGATGTCTTCGCGGTGCAACTTATCAAGTTAGTAATATCTCTGCCAACATTTTTTACATTTGATAGTATGTTTTGTTGCTATAAATTAACATTTATAAAGACATAATAAGCTGTTGAATTTCGATAAGGTATTGTTTTTATAGTGGTCTAAGATCAATATTGAATTTATATAGCACTCATACATTGGTTTTAACTAATTTCGCAATAATACTGAATAAATATTTATAGTTTTGATTAATATCAACCAATTTAAAGATCCGGGCAAAATCAAGAAAATTTCAAATTGATGATTGAATTTTGTTGTTTGTGAGCGCAAGCAACGGGTGATTTGACGTTATTGTGACTGCAATTAATAAAGCAGAGTTTTAATACCCAGTATAATTCCAATTTAGAAGATTGAAGGTCATTAGACTTACTTTGTTTTGTAGACATAATTAAACAATCATCAGAGCGGTAATTGGCTGTACACCAATGAATGCCTGTCTGTAGGCAAGGAGGGGCCTTTGATTATATTTTCAGCAATGTTAATTTTGGGTATGGTTAGGGGAATAGGTTAGGGGTTGAGGTAAATTGCACAGTTGTGGGAAAGATAACTCTTGTATTAGGCCTATAGAAATAATACCCAGTTAGGGTGAAGTTAATAATCAAGAAAATGCTTGCTATTGAAAAAGTCATTGTTTATTTTGTGAAAAAATAGTTTAAAGCCCGTAAATACTGATGATGCGTTTTATTGTAAAAAAAAGTGAAGATTATGTTAAAAAGTAATTGCAAATTGAGATGACTGAATTCAGTGGTATGCCAATTGTTATCCACAGAAATTGTGGAAAATTAACGATTAGTTTTTTTACTGTGGATAAGGTTGTGAGTAAAAGGGAATAATGCAAAGTGTTAATAACATTAGTAACAATGTTATGAAAACTGACTTATATTTAACGAGCGTTATCTTTGTAGGCTATTAACTCTTTGGATCTGCAAGTGAATTTTTATGCATTTAATACCCGTTGCAATAATTAATTAATATTCAATGATTAGTGCATGGATGCCCGTAAGTAGGATAAAGCAGGAGCAGTTATTGAGGATAAATTGGCAATGGCACAGATTATTGTTCCAGACAAAAACTAAGTACCTACATCGACGCGCATGGATGCTCTAATGCAGCGAAGACATGGATGCACTAATGCAGTGAAGGCATGGATGCACTAATGCAGTGAAGGCATGGTATGCCTGTAAGAAGAATATTGCAGGAGCAATTATCGAGTAATAGGTGGCTATTGCTCAATCAGGCGCATTGCTATTGGCAATTTATCATCACTGAATATTGATCAATTCAATTGGCTATGTCTCAGTTAAGTGTTGCTATACCCGTGGTCATTCAAGATGCGGGAATTTGAGGTGAATTTGAAAGTTTATCTAAAAGGCGCTTGATTGAGCAATAGCGGGCTATTGGGATTGAAAGCAACGTAGTAGATAATCTTTTAAAACGCTTCAAAACCTGCATTTTGAATGATTACGGGTATATAATAGTTGTAGGATGGGTTAGCCAACGGCGTAACCCATCTCTTTGTAGAGAGCAACTATCTGATAATACGGTTAAAAACTGGTGTTTTGATGGGTAACACCTTCGGCTAACCCATCCTACTAGCAGGAATCTTGAGCGGACAACTAAATATTAATAAAACAATGGATTACGGGTGTATCAACACTTAATTAGGACAGAGCCAATTTAATATTGTAATTAATGGTAAAAGTATAAGGATAACTTTTTAAGTTTCTATAAGTTACCAATGGTTGAGTAAAGCCTGTTACCCAGCCTGATGATAATGAATGTTAATCGATACTAACTTCTCTATTGATATGAAACTCAGGTATTATGCGAACGGTTTTTATTTTATTGTTACACACTTCAATAATTTCTACAGGATAACCGGCAAGTCTAACACTTAAATTTGCTTCTGGAATTTCTTCTAAATATTCAACGATCAAACCGTTAAGGGTTTTAGGACCGTCAGTGGGAAAATTCCAGGACATTTCTTTATTGAGATCTCTTATTGTTGCACTGCCTTCCACTAAAAAGCTTCCGTCAGGTTGTTCATTCACTTCTTCACTTGGGGTAGGTGTTTTTGTTGTGGTGAAATCACCGACAATTTCTTCCAATATATCTTCAAGGGTCACTAATCCTTGTATATCGCCGTATTCGTCAACAACTAAACCTAAACGTTCTTTTGCATGTTGAAACTTTAACAGTTGTACATTCAGCGGTGTGCCTTCAGGAATAAAATAAAGCTCACGTACTGCTCTGAGTACAGTCGCTTTCGAGAATTGATTTTTGGATAACAGTTTTACTGCATCCCTAACATGAAAATATCCAACCACATCGTCAATATTATCGCGATAAAGTAATACTCGGGTATGAGTTGACTGAGTTAGTTGTTTTTGAATTGTCTTCCAGTCATCGTTGATATCTATGCCAATTAATTCACTTCTTGGGATCATTATATCTTCAACAGTGACTTTTTCTAAATCTAAAATGCCCACTAACATATTTTGATCGCGTTTCGGTAACAGTGCCCCAGATTCGTTTACTACCGTGCGAAGTTCTTCCGAACTTAAATTATGTTGCTCTCTTTGTTCAGAACTAATACCCAACAAGGTTAAAATGCCATTAGTTATCCAGTTCACCGTAATAACAAACGGCAGCATTATTTTTAGTAAGAAAGCTAAAATAATAGAGCTGGGGAAGGCTACTTTTTCAGGGTGTAATGCAGCAAGTGTTTTTGGGGTGACTTCGGCAAATATTAATATTACGAAAGTTAGGAGCATTGTCGCAACAAATACACCAATGTCACCAAATAGTCGTAAACCTATAATGGTCGCTATGGCCGATGCGAATATATTAACTAAGTTATTACCAATTAAAATAAGTCCGATAAGACGATCCGGGCGATTAAGTAATCGGCTGACGCGCTTGGCACCTTTATGATTTTGTTTCTCAAGATGTCGTAATCGATAACGATTCAAGGACATCATGCCAGTTTCAGAACCTGAAAAATATGCGGATATAATTATAAGTATACCTAGTATGGTAAAAAGCATACTGGTGGATATGGTATCCAATAAAGGGGCCTTTTTGTTATTAAGTAATGGATTAAATAATGGAATATGTAATTATTATTGGGTATTTATTTTATTTCTCAATACGATCAAGTAACAATTTAATAAATAACCAATACAATTTCCATCCTGATAAAGACTTTATACCTTAAAATTGACTCCAAGAGAATTATAAAAGAAATTCTTTTACGAATCTGCTGCCAAAATATGACAATGTTAGCAATGTTGAAGCAATAATAGTTAACACCAATACTTTATGACCACGCCAACCTTGTTTAAAATGCCCCCACAAAATAAGAAGATAAATACCTAAAGCAAGTAATGAAAATACTGTTTTATGGGCTCTTTCCTTAGTAAAAAAGTCTTCTAAAAAGATAAAGCCGCTTAGTTGACTTACAAACAAAAAAAAGGTGCCAAGTGCTAAAATAAGAAAAAGTTGATTCTCAACTTGCATTAATGGAGGGAGATGAGTGACAGCGGTTAGATTTTTACTTTTTAATTTAAAATTTATATAAGCAACTTGAAAAGTATAAAGAGTCGCAATAATTAAAACACAATAAGCTATTAATGCGAGAGTGATATGGCTGATCAATACTAATTTGTCTGCAGCTAAAGTTATTTGAGCGACAGGGGGAATAAATATCATGACTAACTGCCAGATACCGGCAAATCCATATACCACAGGCAGTAATAAATTAACTTTAAATTTTAATGCGATAGTCGTAAAAATTAAAGTGATCACCAAACTAACCAAGGTAATAACATTTGGTAAGCTGAAATTAATTTCATGGAGATAAAAAATAGATTGCACGGTTGTTAAAGTGTGGGCAATTATAGCAATACAAGCAAAAGTTAAAACTAATACTAAATTAGGTCCTTTAGTATGAAAAAGACGAGTGAGTATTGCAGCACTCGCAATTATATAACAGATAAATGCAATAGAAGAACCAATATTCAAGAAATTCACAAACAGCTCCAAGCTTAATTTTCAGTAAGTGTTTAATCATAAATCTATTATTTTTCCCCCCGTTTGTGGATAAAAGTACAAAACGAGTAAAAAAACTATCAATAGTCTACATGATAGAAAAGCAATGATCTCAACACAAGAGAAATTAAACTTACTTAAGCACAAACCAAAGAAAAATTGTTTTTATAACTGTTTTTACACCTTTATTTATGAAGTTGTTTATAACTATACCCGTGGTCATTCAAGATGCGGGAATTTGAGGTGAATTTGAAAGTTTATCTAAAAGGCGCTTGATTGAGCAATAGCGGGCTATTGGGATTGAAAGCAACGTAGTAGATAATCTTTTAAAACGCTTCAAAACCTGCATTTTGAATGATTACGGGTATATATGCAATTAATGGTGTTCGCTTTTTTCTGTACAGGGTATAATGCCGAGTTCGTTTATATAATTAGCGCAAATTACCTTGTAGAGAATGGCATGTTTGAGAATCTTTCCGATCGTTTAACCAAAACATTGAAAAATATCAGTGGGCGGGGCCGCTTAACTGAAGACAATATTAAAGACACTTTACGTGAAGTGCGCATGGCATTACTAGAAGCTGATGTTGCATTACCTGTAATACGTGAATTTATCTCTAAGGTTAAAGAACGTGCGGTTGGAACAGATGTTTCAAAAAGCCTGACACCGGGACAGGTATTCGTTAAAATTGTTCAGTCTGAGCTTGAAGCTGCAATGGGGGAGGTTAATGAAGGGCTGAATTTAAAAGCTACTCCTCCCGCAATTGTTTTAATGGCAGGTTTACAAGGGGCAGGTAAAACCACCTCTGTTGCTAAACTGGCAAAATTTTTAACAGAGCGTGAAAAGAAAAAAGTATTAGTTGTTAGTGTGGATGTCTATCGCCCTGCGGCAATTAAACAGCTACAAACTTTGGCAGAAGAAGTTAACGTTGAATTTTTCCCAAGTACCATAGAACAAAAACCAATTGTTATAGCGGAAGCGGCTATAGCCCATGCAAAATTAAATTTCTTTGATGTATTGATTGTTGATACCGCAGGTCGTTTACATATTGATGAAAGCATGATGACTGAGATCCAGGATCTTCATGCGGCTATTAATCCCATTGAAACGTTATTTACCGTTGATGCAATGACCGGGCAAGATGCGGCGAACATTGCAAAAGCCTTTAATGAAGCGTTGCCGTTGACGGGGATTATTTTAACCAAAACTGACGGTGATGCCCGTGGTGGTGCCGCATTGTCTATTCGCCATATTACTGGTAAACCAATTAAGTTTATGGGGGTTGGTGAAAAAGTTGATGCTTTGGAAGCTTTTCATCCTGATCGTATTGCGTCAAGAATTTTGGGTATGGGTGATGTATTGTCACTTATCGAAGAAGTTGAACAGAAAGTTGACAGAAAGCAAGCGGAAAAACTCGCTAAAAAAGTTAAAAGTGGTAAAGGTTTTGATTTAGAAGATTTCCGTGATCAGCTTGTTCAAATGAAGAGCATGGGTGGCATGATGGGGATGATGAATAAAATGCCGGGCATGGGCAATATGTCTGATAAAATCAAAGATCAAATGGATGATAAACTTACTGGTCGTATGGAAGCTATCATTAATTCAATGACACCAGCTGAACGTATTCGTCCTGACATTATTAAAGGTTCTCGCAAACGTCGTATTGCTGCTGGTTCGGGTACGCAAATTCAAGATGTGAATAAATTGCTTAAACAATTTATGCAAATGCAGAAAATGATGAAAAAAATGTCAGGTAAAGGCGGTATGAAAAAAATGATGCGTAGCATGCAAGGAATGATGCCTCCTGGTGGAGCCGGCGGGGGTATGTTTGGCAGATAGCCGACAACCTATTTCCTGAAACTCATTTTTATAACTCATTTTTATAACTTATTTTTATAATAATAAAGCGTAGTTACAGTTCTTTGTATCTACGCACTTAATCTTCAAGTGTACATACTTAATCCCCCAAATAAATACTTCTCGTAATATCTCTTTCATAAACCAGCTTTAAGCGCTTCAACAGTTATTAAATAAAATTTACGTAATTTTTTATTTTAAAGTGTCCGCACTATGTTTTAGCGGACAGTTATAAGGTGTCCGCGGACATAATAAAATAAGCCTTGAAATATAATTTATATATTAACCAATAGGTTACGGTTTATTTAAAGTTGGCACCATAGCTGCAGCCCTTAGTTCAACTAGTTCAGGATAGGTTAGCCATAGGTCTAACCCATCAAATATGTGAACACAGCCATTTGTATTAGATTGTTAGACGAGCTAAGGAAAATTTTATGATCAAAGACACGCGCCAGCAAGACATTGTCATTGCACCAAAAGCTAACATATTTCATAAGTCAGTAATGACTGTTATTGGTATTTGTATTGTTGGTTTAATTGTTTTTTTGATGTTCGACGTAACCAGTGCTGAACGTTCGATTGACCTCGCATCGGTGCAGATAGCACAAGTTGAGAGAGGTACTTTAGAGCGGGATATTAATGCTATGGGAAAAATTGTTGCTGCAAATGCGCCAATCATTTATAGCACAGCGATAGGCCGCGTCACTTTATTGGTTAATCCTGGTGATAAAATAGGAAAAGATCAAAAAATTGCAATAATTAATAGCCCTGAATTACTCAATAAACTTCATCAGGAACAGGCATCATTACAAAGTTTTGAATTTTCTGGTGAACGTTTAAAGTTGCAAAGCAGACGCAGCCAATTACAGCAGGAACAACAGTTAAATATTGCCAAAGTTGCATTAAATGCCGCCAAGCGAGAGTTTCGCCGGAGTAAAATTGCGATTAAAGATAATTTGATCAGCCAAATAGATTTTGAAAAGTCGGAAGATGATCTTGCCCGGGCTTTATTGGAATTTGAACATGAAGACAAGCAGGCCAAACTTAATCAGGACAGTTTAATTTTTGATGCAAAAACTCAACAAGCAGTTATTGACCGTCAGCAGTTCGTGGTTACTGAAATACAACGCCAAGTGGATAATTTAATCTTGTATTCACCGGTAGCTGGCATCGTGGGCAATTGGTTAACTTCACAAAAATCGGCAGTCAATGTTAGTCAGACGCTAATGACCATTGTGGATTTAACTGCTTTTGAAGCTGAGTTACTAATAGCAGAAAGCTATGCGGAAGAAATTGGTTTAGGTATGAAAGTAGAAATACAAGTTGCCGGACAATTGTTGCATGGTGAATTATCGGCGATTTCTCCTGAAGTGATTAACCGACAAGTAAGTACCCGTGTACGTTTTAAAAACGCTGATGAAATAAATTTACGACAAAATCAACGGTTATCGGCTCGAATTATATTAGAAAAAAAAGCGAATGTATTGATGATTCGCCGAGGTGCTTTTTTACAAACCGGCGCTGGCAAAGTTGCTTATTTGGTTAATGAAAATCTGGCTATTAAACAAACAATCGAGATTGGGTCAACCAGTATAAGTCACATTGAATTGCAAGCAGGCGTTAAAGTTGGGGACCGTTTGATAATTTCGTCTTTAGACGCTTTTGAAGATGCAGAACAAGTAATTTTGCGCTGATTCAATCTGGTTGACTTTACATACTTTGAACACAGAATTAAAAATTTATAGCCGATTCTTTTTGGCTCAATAAAATTATAACAGGAATAAATTATGTTACAGATGCAAAAAATAAATAAAATTTACCGTACAGAATTAGTAGAAACTCATGCGCTGAGAGAATTCAATTTAACCGTTAAAGAAGGTGAGTTTGTCACCGTAACAGGGCCTTCAGGCTCAGGTAAAACCACCTTTTTAAATATTGCCGGCTTATTAGAAGAAATATCTCAAGGCAAATATTTACTGGATGGTGTTGATGTTGTCGGTTTAAAAGATAAAGAACTTTCACGTTTAAGAAATGAAAAGATTGGATTTATTTTCCAAAGTTTTAATTTGATCCCTGATTTAAATTTATTTGAAAATGTTGATGTGCCACTGCGTTATCGTGGTTTTAATGCTAAACAGCGAAAACGTCGTATTGAAGAAGCGCTTGAAAAAGTAGGTTTGGCAGCCCGAATGAAACATTTACCGGCACAACTTTCCGGTGGTCAGCAGCAACGGGTTGCTATTGCGCGTGCTTTAGCAGGTGAGCCAAAATTCTTATTAGCCGATGAACCAACAGGGAATTTAGATAGTTTAATGGCACGCCAGGTAATGGAGTTACTTAAAGACATTAACAAACAAGGTACAACTATTGTGATGGTGACACATGATCCAGCTTTGGCCCGTTGCGGACAGCGTAATATACAAATTGTTGACGGGCAGGTTTGTGATTTTTCTCTTTACCAGAATAAGGAGCAGAACCAAAACCAATTCCAACAACACCCTAATGAAGCGACAACGGCTTAAGGAGTCAGTTAATGTTTAAATATTATTTACATATGGCGTGGAAAAGCCTGATTGCAACACCTGTTGTAACCTCATTGATGTTATTAGCCATCGCCCTGGGTATTGCTACTTGTATGGGAACCTTGACTATACATCACATGATGTCGATGGATCCTATTCCAGAAAAGTCACAGCAATTATTCGCCCCACAGCTTAAAAGTTATGGTAACACGGTAACAAGCTTTGGAATGAACGATGGTTTTTCAGATCAATTAACTCATCAGGATGCAATTAATTTACGCCATTCTAAAGTTGCCTTCAGGCAAACGGCTATGCTTAAAACGGGTTTTGCAGTTCAAAGCGATAATGCTGATGTTGCACCTAAACTAAAGTCGGCAAGAGCAGCCGATAGTGACTTTTTTGCCATGTTTAATGCCCCCTTTGCTTATGGTAATACCTGGGATAAAAAAATTGATGAGCAACCGGTAGAAGTGGCTGTGATTGGTGAGAAACTTAATCAGGAATTATATGGCGGCGGCGATAATGTCGGTAAAAATATATTTTTAAACCAAAAAGCTTATCGAATTGTCGGCATATTAAAACATTGGGAACCATCACCTATGTTTTATGACTTAACGGGTGGCAGTTTTAACCGTGCGGAACAAATTTTCATTCCTTTTTCGTTATTACCAGTGCATGAACTCCCTAGCTGGGGTAGTAACAGTAGTTGGAAGAATGAAGATGTTTATACTTATCAAGACAAGCTGAAATCAGAAACTCACTGGATACAATATTGGGTTGAGCTAACCGATGTTCAGCAACAACAAAGCTACCGGGAATATTTGAGTGGATATATCAATGAGCAGAAAAAAATAGGTCGTTTTAACCGTGATGATGCAACTGCAGATCTTAAAAATGTTATTCAATGGCTAACTTACAATGAAGTAGTTAGTGAAGATAACAGCGTATTGGTTGGTTTAAGTTTTTTGCTGTTAGTGGTTTGTCTGGTTAATACCATAGGTTTGTTGTTGGCGAAATTTTTACGTCGCGCTCCTGAAGTTGGCGTAAGGCGGGCATTAGGTGCAAGTAAGGCGCAAGTTTTTTTACAGCATTTAATTGAAGTTGGATTACTGGGCTTTTCTGGCGGATTACTTGGGATATTGTTAGCACAGTTAGGATTATGGTTGCTGAGGAGTAATTATGGAAGTTATGAAATGTTGGCAAATATGGACATGACCATGTTGTTAACAGCCCCTGTTCTTGCCATTAGTACCAGTATTATTGCTGGTTTATATCCTGCCTGGAAAATTTGTCGTACTCAACCGTCAATTTATCTGAAAAGCCAATAAAGGAAATATTATGTTTGAATTTGGCCCCATATTTAATGCTATGTTACGTCATAAAAGTCATGCGCTTTTATTAGTGGTGCAAATTGCACTAACTTTAGCCATTGTTGCTAATGCTGCTTTTATTATTCAAAATCGTTTAGATTTAATGAACAGGATAAGTGGTTTGTCAGAATCTGAAGTATTTAAGTTTGATGTTTTTACTTTTGGTGAAGATAACGATATATCTGTGCAAGTCGAATTAGATGAAAAATTTTTGCGTACTATTCCAGGTGTAATAGACGCCGCCCGGTTAAATCAAATACCAATTTCGGGTAGTTCAGATAATTCTTCATTTAGTGATAAACCTAACATAGATGGCTCTGTGCGAGTCAGCTCTGGTGTTTATCGTGGTGGTACTCATACCCTCAATACCATGGGCGTTAAGCTAATCGAAGGGAGGAATTTTACCGAAGATGAAGTTTTGTCTGGTGATTCAACACAGCCAGTGACAGTTGCAATTGTCAGTAAAGCTTTTGTTGAGGATATGTTTCAACTAAGCCCAGAAGATATACAACAAGGCAAACTACAGCAAGGATTGGGGGAAAATATTTATTCGTTCGATGTGCCTATTAAAATAATTGGTATCGTGGAAAAATTGCAAAGATCACAAGTTAATGTCAGAGGAATAGAGGTAAGTATCATTCTTCCCAAAATCAGTACGAATAAGTTTGGTCGATATCTGGTTAGAACTCATGCGGATCAACGTCAGAAGGTAATGGATGAAATTGAAAAGGTAATGTTGAAACTTTATCCTCATCGTGTGATCACAAAGCCGGTAACAATGGATACATTACGGGCTGATTCTTATGCGAATGACCGAATGATGAGCCAGCTGTTAACCATTCTAATTGTGATTTTATTACTGATAACTTCGCTGGGCATTGTTGGAATGGCGGTATTTAATGTAAATCGTCGTACCAGACAAATAGGTACAAGACGGGCATTAGGCGCAAGTAAGGCTAATATAGTGCGCTATTTTATTATTGAAAATTGGATTGTTTCCACCGTAGGCATTTTTATAGGCATTGGTTTAAGTTTGCTGTTGAATAACTTTTTAATGCAACAATTTTCATTACCTAAATTAGATTATCTTTATATAGTAATGACGATGTCAGGTGTTTGGTTATTAGGTTTAATTGCTGTATATTTACCAGCGAAAAAAGCGTCACATATTTCACCGGCCATTGCTACCCGCAGTGTGTAAGTTGTGTTGTTTTAAAAGTAAACCCAAGAGAGAACTTAGCTTAAAATAAGTAAAAAAGCTTAGCTCAAAATAAGTAAAAAAAGGCAAACATGGATACAATACTGATCGTAGATGATAACCCGGCAATTTGTGATGCGTTATCTTTGCTACTTGATTTACACGGCTATCAAACTATTAGCTGTCATCAGCCAGCACAGGCAATTAGTATTGTCGGGTATCAAAATATCTCTCTGGTGATCCAGGATATGAATTTTAAGAGAGATACCACCAGTGGTGAAGAAGGGCAGGAGTTGTTCTATCAATTACGCCGCTTACAGCCTGATTTACCCATTATTTTGATCACTGCATGGACACAATTGGCAATGGCGGTATCTTTGGTTAAAGACGGCGCTGCTGATTATTTGTGTAAGCCCTGGGATGATGCCAAATTATTGGTTAGCATTACTAATTTATTGGAGCTAAGTGAATTACGAGTACAAAATCAACGATTGCAAAGACAACAAGCCGAACGTAATGAGTTGGTTGCTGATTTAGATTTGTGTGGTTTGATTTATGCGAGTACGGCAATGCAGCAGTTACTTGAAATGGCAAAACAAGTTGCTGTTGCAGATATATCCGTATTGATCACCGGACCAAACGGTGCGGGTAAAGAAAAAATAGCACAAATAATTCAAGCCAATTCTCTGCGTAAAGAACAGCCTTTTATTAAAGTGAACATTGGCGCTATGCCCATAGATTTAATGGAAGCTGAATTGTTTGGTGCTGAAGTTGGCGCTTATACAGGTTTAACTAAAAAGCGAATAGGTCGTTTTGAAGCGGCTGATGGCGGTACATTGTTTTTGGATGAAATTGGTGAATTACCATTATCTGGTCAGGTAAAATTATTACGCGTGCTGCAAACCGGAGAATTTGAACGTTTAGGTAGTCATCAAACCCGTAAGGTTAATGTGCGAGTGGTCAGTGCGACCAATGCTAATCTGGCAGAGCATATAAGTCAGGGGAAATTTCGTGAGGATTTGTTCTATCGACTTAATGTTATTGAATTAAATTTAGTGCCACTGACTCAACGTCCAGACGACATTATGCCATTAGTGGGGCACTTTCTCAGTCAAGAAGCATTTGGCCAAGAAACATCTTCAAAAGCGAATGAAATATCTAATGAGCTGGAAAGTGTTTTACTCGCACATCCTTGGCCGGGAAATGTGAGAGAGCTGGAAAATGCATGTAAGCGGGCAAAATTGTTAAGTGCAGGAAAAGCCTTAACGGCTCAACATTTTGGATTACAATCACTTAAGATCAAACCAACTGATTTATATGAACCCAATCAACAAGAAATACAACAAGCTTTGCTGGAGTTTCAAGGGGTGATAAGCAAGGTTGCTCGCCATCTTGGGTTGAGCCGTCAGGCGTTATATCGTCGTATGGCTAAATATGGCATAAAGCATTGATCAATTATGCATGATTAATGTAAAGCCTCATTATTTCTTTATTTGGCCCTATTGTAGTTTAAGCCGATTAATTATTACTATTTAGTGCCTTGGAGAGTGTTCTATGAAGTTAAGCATAAAAACTCGCTTAATTATTGTTTGTCTAATTAATGCAGGTTTACTCAATGGCTTGTTTTTCTTTTATTCAATGGGCGTAGAGACTCTTTTATTGAGTCTGCTGATTGCCATTGTCGGTGTTTTAATTGCATTTAGGGGCTTGAATAATCGTTTTTCAGCACTGGAAACAGGTTTGTTAAACATAAAAGATAACGAGTTCACCACGGTATTGCCTGTTTCAGGCTCTGATGAAATATCCCGGCTTGAACAACTTTATAATCAAGCGTGTGATAAGTTACGCAGGGAAAAACAGTCAATATATCAACGAGAATTATTGCTTGATACCGTTATTCAAAACTCACCTGTAGCTATGTTGCTGGTATCTGATGACCAACATGTAATATACAGTAACCACGCAGCCAGAGAATTATTGAGTGAGGGCAGGGAAATTGATGGTTTAGCATTTCCCTTGTTATTAAAACAACAAGCAGAATCTTTACAGCAAGTGGTTGAAACGGGTCGGGATGGTTTATTCACTATTTCGTTGACCGATGCCAATGCGGACAATGGTGCTAACGGTGAAAGCAATGAAACGTTGCAAACCTGGTTGTTGTCCCGTGGGCAATTTGCGCTTAACGGCATGTATCACCATTTGTATTTATTTAAACAATTAACCCGCGAGCTAAACCGGCAGGAAGTAGCAGTATGGAAAAAGGTTATTCGTGTCATTAGTCATGAACTTAATAATTCTTTAGCGCCCATTTCATCTATGACCCATTCCGGACAGTTATTAATTAAAGACTTGAATGATAAAAAATTAGATCTGATTTTTAATACCATAGAAGAAAGGGTAAAACATTTAAGCCAGTTTATTGATGGATATGCCCGTTTTGCTAAATTACCTTTACCAAGGCGTGAAAAAGTTGATTGGTTTTTATTTGTTCAAACGCTACAACAGCAAGTAGAATTTTTCTGGGATAAAAAACTACCACTAAACGAGTCTCATCTGGACATTGCCCAGTTACATCAAGTACTACTGAATTTATTAAAAAATGCACACGAATCTGGCTCTAAAGCTGATGATATAGAACTACGTTTACGCACTGTCAATCATGGTCTGCAACTTGATGTTTTAGACCAGGGATGCGGAATGTCAGACGATGTGCTTAAAAATGCACTATTACCTTTTTATTCCACAAAAACTACTGGTAGCGGGATTGGTTTGCCTTTATGTCGAGAAATTGTGGAAGCCCACGATGGTTTTTTAACTTTAGTGAACCGACAAGGTGGAGGTTTGAAAGTTGTAATCTGGTTGCCTTAGTTGTATCAGGCTTAGTTGTATCAGGCTTAGTTGTATTAGCCTTAGATGTATTGGGCCTTATTTGTATTAGCTCAAACTCGAACTGACCATTTTTACAAAGGGCTTCAGTATAACCGTACAATCCGAAAAGTTCCCGAAACGGAACAAAATGTTTTAAGACATAGATGTTAGTTGATTTCTCAAACAGCTAACAAGATGTGTAATCGTTTTATCTCAGTTTAATGCTGTATCGGGAGCTTTATAAAGCTGTTATTAAACCACTGTATAGATAAAGGCTCTTTTGCGTCAGCTATTGTTTCGCCATTAATCTCTTTTCCTGTTCCATAATTAATTTGATCTTGGTTATGCTTATTTGCATTTAATAACAAGACTATACGGCTAGATTTTTCAATCTTTTTGCTTATCATATGAGTATTGTTGAAAGCAAGCGTTTCTTTCTTACCAGGTGTTAACAATGTTCTCATTTTTGGAATTAGAAATACTTAATTCGAAGCACTTCTATCAAACAGCCTACCATTCTTGCAAAGCCTATTTGCAAATTGATCGTCTCCAAAGCCGCTGCATTACAGCCACTCTTATCGAACACCACTTTTTCAGGAATGCCAGTAACTCAGTTTGTAGCTTACAACCAGCGAATGGGCATCAATATTGTAGCAGATGGAAACTGTATATTTGCGAAGCTAACTGCCATTGTTAACCTAAACATCAATGGATGGAATAACTCTCATACTTAAAATTTATCCAAATTTTATTTTCTTTTTTCAAACCATGCAAAATGCGACAGAACCAAGATTGGGACAATAAATGGAATACGGTGATTTTAAATTGGCCACTATGATACTCGATTCATTACATACTAGACTCACAATATTACACTTATCACAGAGAGAATAACGGTTTGATCACCTAGTAATCAACATCGGTCTGCTAAGGCTCGTCACAAGGTTAAAATTAAAAGCTGATTTTAAAATTATTTTTGATGTTTTATAATTTTTAATTTACATTGGTATCATCATGCAACATATCTTCCACACTTTTGGGAACTCACTAATAATTAACTAAACCTATGAGTATCAGATGGTTAGGAAATATAAATCAGATAGTTATTTTTAGACAACAATATAAATTTGCCAGAAATAAATAGAAAATACACATATTTTTCTTGATTTTTAAACTCTAGTAAATTATAAATTATAATTAAACTTACAAATGACTAAAAATCAGTAACTTAATAATTAATTGGTTTTTGAAATAATGTGCGGAAGATAGGATGCAAGTTAATTGCCTTGAGCACAAATCAGTCAATAATCAGGAAGGATACTATGTCGATCAGTTACAAAAACGAGGTTAAACACAGTCTGCAACCCAGCCAACACCCTTATTTGAATGGCCCATGGACGCCTAATTTTACCGAGTATAGCGCCACCGAGATGGAAGTGATCGGTGAAATACCCAAAGATATTGACGGGGTTTATATACGCAATACCGAAAATCCGGTACAGCAACCTATCGGCCATTATCACCCGTTTGACGGTGATGGTATGCTGCACAGCATGGTGTTTAAAGATGGCAAGGCCGAATATCGTAATCGCTTTGTGCGTACCAAAGGTTTTGAGGCTGAGCAACAAGCTGGTGAGGCTATTTGGGCTGGCATTGCCAATAATCCGAATAAGTCGAAACAGCCTGGCTGGGGCGCCCAGGGCCATGTCAAAGATTCCTCCTCTACCGATGTGGTGGTGCATGCGGGCAAAATTCTTACCACCTTTTGGCAATGTGGCGATGGCTATCGCCTCGACCCTCTTACCTTGGAACAGCATGGGGCCGAGAGCTGGACGCCGCCACAAGGGATCTCTGCGCATCCCAAAGTAGATGAACGCACTGGTGAGATGCTGTTTTTTAATTATTCCAAGGAGCCGCCGTATCAACACTACGGCGTGGTCAATCGCGACAATGAACTGGTGCATTATACTGCGATCCCTTTACCCGGTCCGCGTTTGCCACACGACATGGCATTTTCTGAAAACTACTCAATTTTGGTCGATATGCCATTATTCTGGGACCCTGACTTATTAAAAACAAACAAACATCGCGCAAAATTCTATCCGGACATGCCCACACGCTTTGGCATAGTGCCGCGTTATGGCTCAGCTGAAGAGGTAGTCTGGTTTGAAGCCAGTGCAACCTATGTGCTGCACTGGATGAATGCCTATGAAGAGGGGGATGAAATTATTCTCGATGGCTATTTTCAGGACAATCCGGATCCAGAGCCAGTGGCCGGTGTACCCCCAGTGGTTGGCAAGATGATGGCCAATATTGCGGTCAGCTCGTTTCAGTCTAAACTGCACCGCTGGCGCTTCAACTTGAAAACAGGTGAAGTCAAAGAGCAAAGGTTAGACGATCGCGCGCTGGAATTTGGCACCTTTAATCAAGAATATGCCGGACGCAAATCGCGCTACCTTTATTCGCTCTGGGGAGAGCCCGACTGGTTCCTGTTTTCCGGCATAGTTAAGCACGACTTAGAAAGCGGCGAGTCATGGAGCCTGCCATTTGGTGAGCAACGATTTGGCAGTGAGGCACCTTTTGCGCCGCGCATTGATGCCAAAGATGAAGACGACGGTTATCTTGTCAGTTTTGTTACCGATATGAAGTTAGATCGCTCTGAGTGCGTGTTGATTGATGCCAAAGATATCGAAGCAGGACCCGTTTGCCGCATCATATTACCCCATCGCATATGCAGCGGCACCCACGCTACCTGGGCTGACGGGGCAAAAATTCGCTCCTATCAAAAATGAACATCCGGGAGGTAAACATAAATGAGGCATTGATCGTCGACGCGGTAAGAATTCCACGCGCTAAAGCTAAAAAAGGCGAGGGCGCTTATGCCGCGCTTAAACCCGTCGACCTGCTTAAACCCTTGTTTAATGCGTTAACCGAGCGTAATCGGCTATCGAGTGACGAAGTTGAAGATGTTTTATTGGGTTGCTCGACGCAAAGTGGAGATCAGGGAGCCAACCTGGCCAAGATAGCCTCCTTATATGCTGGCTGGTCCGATACGGTATCGGGCGCCAGTATCAGTCGTTTTTGCTGCTCGGGCCTGGACGCTATTAATCTTGGCGCCAGTAAAATACTCTCAGGCATGGAGTCTGTGGTGGTGGCTGGTGGCGTCGAACAACTCAGCCGGGTGCCGATGTTTTCCGATAAAGGTGCCTGGTATAGCGATGCACAGGTCATGAAGGCCACTCGTTTTATGCATATGGGACTGGCCGCCGACTTAATTGCCAGCCAGCAAGGTTTCAGCCGTGAGCAGTTAGATCAGCTGGCGCTGCGCTCCCATCAACGGGCTGCCAATGCGACCAGACTGGGTTATTTTGACAAATCGCTGATCGCCGTCAAAGACCCTCAGGGCCAGGCGATGCTCAGACAGGACAACAATATTCGCAGCGACAGTGATCTGGCACAACTGTCCCGCTTGGCCCCCAGCTTTGCCGATGTGGTTGATTTGGTAAAGCCACTTGTTAAGCAGGTTTATCCGCAAATCCGGCTGCAAACCTCACATACCAGTGGCAATGCGCCAGCCCTGGTTGATGGTGCTTCTTTAGTATTACTGGCCAGTCGCGATGCTTGTCAACGGCTAGATTTAAAGCCCAGGGCACGCTTGCGCCATTTTGCCAACGCCAGTGACGAGCCGGTAATAATGCTAACTGGCCATCTTAGATCCACCGAAAAACTACTGCGCGCCACGGGGCTGACGCCTGATGATATTGACCTGTGGGAAGTGAATGAATCTTTTGCTGCCACTGTGCTTATGTATCAGCGCCAGTTCAATATTGATAGTGAGCGGTTAAATGTTAACGGCAGCGCCATCGCTATGGGTCACCCCCTCGGCGCAACCGGCGGCAATTTACTTGGCACCTTGCTTGATGAACTGGAGCGACGCGATCTTAGCTGCGGCATCATCTCTATTTGCGGCGGTGCTGGCGTAGGTGTGACCACATTGATAGAAAGATTGTGAGAAAAAATTTTATCGACAAAGTTTATATAAACCCAGAGCAGGGTTAACCATATAGAGGAATTGATCATGCAGCAAGAATTTTGGAATGGCCTGAGGGCGCCTGGCATCCCCGACAGTGTTGACGTCGCCTCGTTCGACAATGTTGGCGAAATTATACAACAGGCTTTTAAACGTTATGCCCAGCGCCCAGCCTTTACTGGCATAGGCCATACCTTAAGTTATCAGGATGTGGACCAGCTGAGTGATCAATTTTGCCGTTATCTGCAACATCATACCGAGCTGCAGCCCGGTGATCGTATCGCGATCCAAATGGCCAATTTGTTGCAATACCCTGTGGTGCTGTACGGTGCTATAAAAGCCGGTTTGGTGATAGTTAATACTAACCCATTATACACAGAGCGAGAAATGCAGCACCAATTTGTTGATGCTGGGGTGAAGGCCTTGGTCTATATGAATAATTTTGGCGACAAGGTTGCACGTGTATTGCCCCAGACCCAGATCAAAACGCTTATCGGTACCGACGTAGGTGATTTACTGCCCACAGGCAAGCGCTTAATGATCAACTTTATGATGCGTTATGTTAAAAAAATGGTACCGGCCTTTTCTATTCCCGGCCAGCTTTCGTTGCGCCAGGCGCTGAAAATGGGCCAGCAATCAGAAGTGGCCAAAGTGGTAACGGTGAAGGCGAGCGATATTGCGGCGTTGCAATACACTGGTGGCACCACAGGTGTTGCTAAGGGCGCGGTGCTTAGTCATGCCAATTTAGTCGCCAACATGGTGCAAATAAATGCCAGCTTGCAACAATATAATCAACAAGGTCAGTCCATATTTAACCAGGGGGAAGAGGTGTTGGTTGCCCCCCTGCCTTTTTATCATATTTATGCCTTCACCGTTCATCTGATGTCGGCGGCTTTTAATGGTAACCATAATATTCTCATCGCCAATCCACGTGACACCGATTTGTTTATTCGTGCCCTAAAACCCTGGCGGCCAACCATATTTGTTGGCCTCAATACGTTATTTGTTGCGCTGATGAAGAATCCGAAGTTTAAAGCGCTGGACTTTAGCGCGCTAAAAGCCACCAATTCAGGGGGCACGGCACTGGCCGAAGATACCGCTAAGCGCTGGGCAGCGTTAACTGGTTCTACCATTGGTGAAGGTTATGGTCTGACCGAATGCTCTCCGGTGGTTTGCACCAGTGGTTGCGGCGACTTTGTTAATGCCAGATCGGTGGGACTGCCGCTGCCTAATACCAGCCTTAAAGTCGTGAATTTACAAGGTCGGGAACTGCCCCTGGGGCAACCCGGAGAACTGTGTGTGAAAGGGCCGCAGGTTATGCAAGGATATTGGAACAAGCCAGAAGCTAGCGCGGAGGTACTCGACGAGCAAGGCTGGTTCAGAACCGGGGATATTGCCATTATCGATGATAAAGGTGTGGTGTCTATTGTCGACAGACTAAAAGACATGGTAATTGTCTCTGGTTTTAATGTTTATCCTACAGAAATAGAAGATGTTGTTCTTAACCATCCTGGTGTAGAGCACGCTGCTGTGATAGGGGTTAATGACGACAAGACAGGGGAGGCGGTTAAACTTTTTGTGGTTCCAGTTAACCCTGAGCTAAGCAAAGAAAGCCTGCTTGAGCATTGCCGACAACAACTGACTGGCTACAAGATCCCTAAAATCATAGAATTTAGAGATGAATTGCCGATGACACCTGTGGGTAAGGTATTACGCAAAGAACTACGTAACGAGCAATAGCAAGAACCAGCGGCCCAAAGCTAAACAGCACATCGGTTAAACTCACGTAATATAACTAATAGAAGCACAGGTAACAAAATGATCAGCAAACAACGCATTTATATACTCGGTGGCCATCAGAGCGACTTTTCCGCTAATCAGCTACGCCAGGGCGTCAGTTTGGCGCAGTTATTTACTGATACCGTGCGCGGAGGTCTAAACACATGCCAGTTGGACCCAGCAGATATAGAGGTAGGTCATGTGGGCAATTTTGAGTCATCGTTGTTTTGTGGTCAGTCTCACTTAGGTGGTTTTTTCGGCCATGTCGACCCAGCAATGGCCAACATGCCGGCAATGCGCCATGAAGCGGCCTGCGCCTCTGGCTCGATGGCAATGCTGGCGGCAATGGCCGATCTGGAAGCCGGACGCTACCAAATTGCCTGTGTGTTGGGTATAGAAATTATGCGTAATGTCAGCGGTGAACAGGCAGCAACCAATTTACGCGGCGCCGCCTGGGCCGACAAGGAATGGCAGAAAGCCCCCTACCTCTGGCCCTGCGCTTTTGACAACATGATAGATTTATACGATGCTCGTTATGGGCTGAGCAAGTCTCACCTGACGGCGATCTCTGAATTAAACTATAACAACGCACGCAAAAATCCAAATGCCCAATCGCGCGTCTGGCAATTTGGCGAAAAAAGTTTTAGCGATGACGACCAGGCTAACCCAATTATCGCCGGACGTATTCGCCGCCAGGATTGTGGACAAATTAGCGATGGTGCGGCCGTAGTATTTTTGGCAACGCAGCAAGGTGCCCAGCAGTATGCCAAAAGCCATGGCATCGAGCTGGATAGCATTCCCTATATTAAAGGTTGGGGGCATGTTAACGCCCCTCTTTTATTCGAGGAAAAACTTCGCCTGGTTCAAAACCAAAATCCGCAACCAGCGCATATGTTTCCTCATGTACAGCAGTTGTTTCAGCAAACACTGAGACGTGCCGGCATGGCAAATATCGATCAAGTGGATGGCTTAGAAGTGCACGACTGCTTTAATATCACCGAATACATGATACTAGACCATTGTGGTTTGTATCCACCGGGGCAGGCCTGGCGGGCAATCGAGTCAGGGGATATTGCCCCGGGTGGAAGATTGCCGGTAAATATGAGTGGTGGTTTGATCGGGCTTGGTCATCCGGTAGGGGCCACCGGTGTACGCATGGCGCTCGATGGCTACAAGCAGGTGAGCGACAGGGCCGGCGACTATCAAATTCAGGGGGCGCGCAACATGATGACCTTTAACCTTGGCGGCAGCACAACCACCTGCGCGAGTCTAATTATCGGCACTTAAGGTGAGCAGCCTTGATGAGTTTATCTGTCGTTTAGCTTTTGCCGTATCAAACAAACCTCGCACCAGGGCATATTGGGCAAAGTTATAACTGGTCATGATCATAAAATCGGCATAGACAATGGTTTGATAAAATTTGTTGATGCCGATTAGGGAATCTGACATGACAAAACTCAGGCCACCTATCATCAGCCATTTATTGGATTTGTCGCTTAGTAATGTGGCCATGGCCATAAATAATAAAACGGTCATGTAGATCAGTACCAGAACAAAAAGTTCCCCTAAGCCCGGTGTTATCAGTGTCATCATAGCCAGACCATAAATACTGTACAGTAGGATAAATAGCCACTTTTGCAGGGTCATGGGCATTTGTATCGGCTTGAAACTGACCATATAAAAAAGATGGGCAATTAAAAATGCCCCCAAACCAAAGACAAACCAGGCGTTGCCATTGTAACCAAGTAGGTAATCGCCGAGGGTCGAAAATACTAATCCAGCGATGAATATTTTTTCATAGCTTGCCCTGATTAATTTAACGCTACTTAAGATCAGAATAAACAAAGGTATGACCTTTAACACCCAGCTAAAGGCAAAGGGCTCAAGCAGGGTAGCCAGGCAGTAAATAGCGGCAAATAGTAAAAACGCGATACCTTGTGCTCGTGTCATCATAGTGGGTCCTGGTAGATAAATAGTTATTGTTGTGAATTGCTGGTATTGGCTTGACTGATCAACTGGGCGTTACACTGGCGGTAAAATTGATAGAGAGTTAGCATGCACAAGGTAAAGGTACTCAGCAAAACTAGCTTAAGCCAAAGTGGCTCTGACCACTGCCATAGTAGTGCGGCCGTTGCTATCAGGCGGACGGTTTCGACAATAAAGCCCTGCTCGCGTTTTTCTTGTACGCCAGACAAACTCACCATACTCAGCACTAAAAACCCAGCCGCTTCGCTTGTCTCTATAACACTGAACTCAGGTGATAGCATTAAATAAGCAAGGGATAAAGCAAGAATAAGCACATGCTGCAGGCTCACATACACTTTACCTGCTGGTGGTAACACAATATCAAATTTGGTCAGGTTTTTTGGCTGGGTATACTTTCTTGGGTGCGATTTTTGAACATCTTGCGGTCGCCAACCGGTTGGCTTTACCCACAGCGCCTGTTTATCTCGCCAATTTTTAGTGTGCCAGGCGTCTTGTGCCAGGCAATAATAAGTATCCAGATTGGCCCAAACCGGGTTCCAGCTTGCTAAGGCTTTCCTTATCCCGTAAACGGGCTTTTCGTCGTCTAATTCTGCTTTATATACCCTGGTCATTCAAGATGCGGGAATTTGAGGTGAATTTGAAAGTTTATCTAAAAGGCGCTTGATTGAGCAATAGCGGGCTATTGGGATTGAAAGCAACGTAGTAGATAATCTTTTAAAACGCTTCAAAACCTGCATTTTGAATGATTACGGGTATAAGTGCCAAACAGGCGGTCCCAGAGAATAAATATACCGCCATAATTTTTATCGATATAGGCGGTATTTTGGCCATGATGGACCCCGTGATTGCTGGGGGTGACAAATATGGCTTCAACCCAGGCCGGCAGTTTACCAACAAATTGTGTATGAACAAAAAATTGGTAGATCAGATTAAAGGCGCCAACCGAGAACATGATCACTGGGTGAATGCCTAACAAGGCCATAGGCTGTCTCTTGATCATAATTTTGTTATAAGCTTATTCCAAATTGAGCTGTTTAACTATCTCAACAGCCTCGAAAAGTTCCATGAGCTTAATCCATCCTGCCCACATAGCTTTAATACCTACTCGGCCAGTTCTTTTACTATCATACCATCCACCTAACTTAGCAATGGCATAATATGCCCAATAAAGTGAAGGAGGGTCTACAGGAATAGCTGCTTTACTTTCAGTTTTTTTCCAAAGAATTTTCCATGATAATTTACTCAAAACAGTCTCACATGAGATATCTTTTGCAACTTCCTTATTTTGCGCCAACTCTTGTAATTGCATTAACCTTATAGCGATAAAAGCTTGGATAATGGCTATTCTTTTCAGATTATTATAGCTTTGTACTCGAAGCTTCTCAACTTGAGTTCCATCGGTTTTCCATGCTTTATGAAACTCTTCTATTCGCCAGCGTAGTTCATAATAACGCACCAATTGTCTGGCCTGATCTATCGTCGTAATGTCCTCTGTTGTATATAAAACCCAGCACAATTTTTCTTTGCTATCGTTCGCATCAACCTCCTGACATACGATGACATTTACATTTAACTCTGGCTCTCCTCCTCCTCTTTTAGGTTTTTTTATTCTGATATTTTGATAGCTTATTGCAATTTTAGCTTTACGCTTCTTTCGTCCACCTTTTTGCATGATCTGGACGGTATAATGACCTTGTGGCTCTATGGTATTAATCAACTCTTTCAGTTTATTCGTCGGTTGATTAAGGAGACGATTCTCTTTAGCTCTAACGATAAATCGATGACCTTGACTCACTTGATAACTAAGGTATTCATAAATATCCGCTTCCCTGTCACATACATCCAACACATTATCTAATGAGCCCATTCGAGCCAACATTTCCTGTATGTTTTTCTGCCATTTAAAGCTTTCTTTTTCTTCGATAGGACGGTTGTGAAGTTGCTTTTTTGCATTATCCGATTTACCTTCACGAACCCAGTAATGCTGATTTGCTAACCCAATAATTTGTTCAGTATTGGCATCCATCATCATGGTGAATGAACAAAAATCGAACGTCCTACCGGGTTTTTACTTGTTTTCATTGCTGAACTTACGGAGCCTAACTCACCACAAATAGAATGCCTGTAACTTAAGCCTGTTGTGTCTTGAATAGCAAGCACCAAGCGCTTTTCTTTGACAATGCTATCGGTAAACTTGTATCCAGATAATGAAATTTTTTCCGGGTTTATACATGGATTATTAATAAAACGGTAGGCACCTTCTATACTAGCAGGGTTGTCACTGGCTTTAACAATTGAACTACCCACATGAGACGCCATATCACTCGTCAGTTTTACCAATCTATCTGTTCTTCTTGAATCACCTAAATCTGACTGACCAAATACTAATTCTGCCCATTCTTCTGAAGTTGTGTGATACATTGATAAAACCTACTTGTAAACAAAAAGCAATTAGATCATACATCTACTAAAAAACCAATCTATCTCTATAGAACATTATTGAATCACTTATAATGTAGAATTGACTAAGAGACAGGGCCATAGGTAGGTAAAAAAACCAGCCAAACCAGGCACTGGTGCTGGTTTGTCTAAGGGCAGTGGATAAATTGTATTCTTCACTTTGATGATGTACCACATGAGCGGCCCAAAGAATGTTAATTTCATGAGCGTAGCGATGAAACCAGTAATAACAAAAGTCATAACCAACCAGTGCTATTAGCCAGATAGTCAGATTGTCGGTTTGGCTCTGCCACAGCGCGTAATTATCATAAACATATTGGTAGACAGAAAAGGGGATCAACAGCAAGAATATGGCGGTAATACGACTTAGTATGCCAGTGCTGAGTGAGTTAATGGTGTCATTTACCCTGTAGTACCCGTTTTTTTTTATCTTGTTCAGCAGCAGTTCAATAGCCACAAAGAGTAAAAACACCGGAATTGCCATAGCGATATAGTTCATTGAAAACGCTATTTTTATTGTTAATTATCAGGCTAGATTCTGGATGATTATCGTCCATAGATCAGGGGCAAGTCAAGTTTAGTCTTTGTCCATAACACGGCTAGAATAGCCGGGTTTTTGCCGTTTCAAAAGCATGACTGGTTAATTGAGTTTAGCCAATGCCTTGTTGGCTTGTTTGAGCCATAGGACAAGTTTTGATCTCGCAGTATAGATGCAATTTTGCTGAAAATATCGTCAGTAAATGACGCGGTTTAGCGGATTGGGTGCAGCTCACAAGGGGGATAATCACGGAATAACATTTTATATATCACCGTATTATTAGTTGATATCAAGCTGAGATTCGCCACAAGCATTTAAATTGGCGAACACGGGAAAACAAATTCTGGCAAAACTCTCACTGCTTTAGGCCAATGAAAACCGGTCAGACAACCATGGTATTGTTGGTTGCAGCCTTTATAATCAATAGTTAAAGCGCGACATGTCTCTATTCTAGTGTGCAATACAATCTGTTTACGCTAGGTAAATGACTCGGTTTAGCAATTGTTGGGCTCAATGATTAATTGAAATAGAAATATCTTATATAAGATGATTATTATCCGATTGATAGAGTCTCAGCTCTATTAAAAATATTGACAGACGTTTATTAACTGGTCAGATTAATGGAGTGAAAAAGTTAGCTACAAGTGGTTGTTACATAAAAATAGTATTACAACAATCAAGTCTGCCAAAAAATAACAATAAATGACGGTCCGTTTCAATCGGACATTAAATATGGAGATAACAACAATGAGTAAACTTTTACCGAACCAGTTTCGACCTAGCAAGCTGGCTTTATTAGTTGCGACGTCGCTCAGTTTAACAACGGGTATGGTTAGCGCACAACAAGCAGACGACAAAGAAGTCGCCGGTTTGGAGATCATAACGGTTAAAGCGCAAAAACGTGCACAAAACCAGCAGGAAGTGCCTGTCTCTATGACGGCATTTTCCGGCGATCAAATGGCCGAGTCGGTGATCAAAGACATGTACGATTTGCAGACAAACGTACCCGGTATGGGCGCGTTTCAAAGTCAGAGTGCTACTCGTTCAAGTTTTTCAATTCGCGGGGTCGGAACCTCGTCACAAAACTTTGGTTTAGAGTCTTCAGTCGGCCTGTACGTTGATGGTGTGTATCGCGCACGTCAAAATTCCCTGATTAACAACTTGGTTGATATTGAGGCCGTCGAGGTACTAAGGGGTCCACAAGGTACGCTTTTTGGTAAAAACACCCCATCTGGTGCCGTATTGGTACGCAGTGTTGCGCCTAGCCATGATGGTGGTGATGCGTTTTTTGAATCAACTGTAGGAAACTTTGGCCTGGTGAATATGTCTGGCGCCGCGTCTATATCGGCGATTGACGACATCTTAGCTTTTCGCGTCACCGCATTTAGCGGACAACGTGATGGTATTGTCAGTGATATCAATTTGGGTGAAGACACACTTAATGACAGAAATCGTTGGGGTGCCAGGGTGCAAGCCCTATACACGCCAAACCAAGATGTGTCGGTGCGCATCATCGCGGATTATTCCGAAATCGATGAAATTTGTTGTGGTGCCCCGGTGCAGCAAAGTAACTTTATGGCCACCGGCATAACTGGCAAGCCCGGATCGGATGCCATGTTAGCTCAGGCATTTGGCGCTTACATTTTTGACCACAGGGTTAACTCTGACTATGACTTCTATGACCGTGAAGTTGCTTTGTCGTTTTTACCCATCTCTACCATGCAAGACAAGGGCTTATCCGCAGAAATTACCTGGGATATAGACGAGAGTTTCTCAATCGTTTCCGTCTCTGCTTATCGTAACTTTGACTCATTTGACGATCTCGATAATGATTTTAGTGAAGTCGACTTGTTTGGCGTAAAAAATGACTCCAGACAAAATTCTTTTTCACAGGAAGTACGCTTAGATTATACCAGCGAGAACTTAAACGTTATTGTCGGTGCTTACTACTTCACCCAAGAACTCGACCTTGATTATAGTCTTTACATCCAAGAATATTTTAATCCTTTTTACATGGCTAACTTTAACGGCGCCCTAGATGGCTTGTTAGGCGGCATAGATGCGATAAGCGCGCTAACCGGCGGCATGGTTGCGCCATCGGCGCCTGGTGCACCAGGTGGCACTACCTTTGACCATGTTGCCGAACAAGAACATCAAAGTTATGCTGTTTTCGGTCAGTTTGATTACCAATTGAACGAAGAATTTACACTGACCGCAGGTTTACGTTTTACCCGTGAGGAAAAAAACTTATCCACGATATTTACCGAAAACTTACCCGATGGCTCTGATTTTCCTAGCTTCTTTACCAGTATAGGTGATACCAGCGCGCCGGAAACCATAGGACCGGGAACCTTGTTGTACGGAGCGGGTGTTGCTGGCGCAGTGCTGGGGGAAATTCAAGCTGGTCAAATCGATCTTGCTACTGCAGAGGGACAAGTCGCCCTAGGCGCGCTTGTGCCGTTCCAGTCACCGGGCTGGGGTTATCAGTCTTTGGCTGCTACCACCGCCAGTAGAGATGACATTAACGAAATACTCGAAGATGATCAGGTAACAGGTACAGTGAAACTGAGCTATCAACCGGATAGTCACACTATGCTTTATGCCTCTTATGGCACAGGTTATAAGTCTGGTGGAACCAACACCGACAGGATAGCCGCGGGTCTAAATCCGATATTTGATGCTGAAACCTCGCAGTCGTTTGAAGTGGGTATTAAAAAAGACTTCAGCGAATATAACCTACGTATTAATGCGGCGGCTCACCAGACCACAGTAGATGACTTCCAGGCCAATACCTTTACCGGTGAGGGCTTTAATCTGCAAAATGCTGGTGATTATGAAATTTCTGGATTTGAAATCGAAGCCACTTGGTTACCTATGGAAACCGTTGAAGTTAACTTTGCTTATGCAAAGGTAGATGCTGAGTATAAAACCTTTGAACGCGGCAATTGCTGGATTGGCACCCCATGGCACACTGGCGTGCAAGATCCTGGTCAACAAGGTGGTAATAACTACTGTGATAGATCTGGCGATCGTCCGGCAGGAGAGCCTAAAGATAGCGCCGTGGTTAAGGTCAAGAAAGAGTTTAGCCTGGGCCAAGATATTTATTCGTATTTTCAAGTCGAGTACAGCTACACAGGTGACATGATGTTGGATGGCAGTAATGACCCAATATCACAACATGACGCTTATAGCCTAGTTAACGCACGCTTATTTGTTAATATTGAGCAATATGACATGGATGTGATCTTCTGGGGCCGCAACTTGCTGAACGAAGAATATATAAATCGCACCAATTTCTTTGTTCCTATCCAGACAGGTAAAGTGAACGCTTATGTGTCGGAACCAGCGACTTATGGCATCACGGTTAAGAAGCGCTTCTAATTACCTGAGCCAAATAACCCGATAGTTTAATAAAGGTCCCCTGTTTTTGTATTAAGAAAACAGGGGACCTTTTTTTATACTTAAGAAATCCCTCTTGGAGCCCTTTGTCTCTCTGGTCATGGGAATATTGATTGATAAATAACTACTGGTTAAGTTATCGTCATTTCAAAGGATTTGAGTAAAATACGGATAGAATGAGTATCAAAGGATTGAAATTTTAAATTCGGCAAATAACTGCGATTTTAGGGTGGTGTTTACACTTATTCAACAATTTAAAACAAAACTGATATCGTATGGTTTAAATTTCAATAGGAAATAGTTTAGTCACTGATCGTTAATTACACAGGTTTTGGTTTTGAAAAAGGGTGAAGTGACTTGTTGGAATCACTAAATACTTTTTAGTTATACCGCTAAGCCATTAGAGCTTCTGGTCCAAAAATACCTAACCATCTATGCCGAACAACTCCAGCCCAACAACCCATATATATGAGGGCGATTTTATAATATCAACACAGCAAATGGCGAGTGTTCAAACAATAATACTCAGTGAACCACTAACAGAATTAAGCAAGTTTATAGACGAAATAATCGCTGCAATCGATTTTCTGATTACCGGCATATAACTGTGCCCGTCCAACGAATGTCTACTGCGGACGTCCCACTGGCATAATCTGAACACCACTAGATAAGGTTATTTATAATGACTAAACGCCCAACTCTAGTAATGTTCATATTGCACCACTGGATCGCCCTCGCTATGACCCCGTTTCAGGACGGGCACTAACTAGTGCTGTAGAATTAATCATTATCAGCCAGATTTTAAAATATGTTAATACATTTTCAAAATTTTATTGATATTACAAGAAAATGTCTTCCAAATGTTATCCCATTAAAATAAAAAACATGATTACCTAACTGTATGTTTTATTTTATATTATTAACTTTATATAGAGCCTTGACATAGTGCCTTTGAATAAAAACGCCTAGGAATATTTCAGTAAAGGTCAGCAATTATTTGAAATACAGACTGAAGTTTTGGCATGTTTTAGAAACCAGATTTAGACCGTAATGTGATAACAACTGATAAATAAAAGAACATTTTCGGTGGCAAAATCAACAGCATTTTACTTCGTTTGAATGATCTGAATCTGAATGATTGAGTCATCGGGAGCTGTGGTCGGATCTCGTGAAATGCGCACTTTGCTGTAAAAATTTCAATTACCAGTCAATAATGCCTCTTCAGAAAGTAACCGCCAGCCAACCAATGACCTTCCGATATCCATTTTAAAGTCATTTATTTAAAGATTTCTGTATTTTGAAGATATTTGGACACATAGCAAACGATTATATTAAACCTTATGAAAATCATTCAAAAATAACTTTCTTTTTTATAATTTCTTCAGTACCTTAGAGGGTGTAAATTGTGAATTATGCTAAATAACAACCAGATTCATGTTTTAATTCTTGAAAAAGGATATATGCTCCAAAAAAAATAATTAAATAATAAAAAAATAATAAAAAAAATAATTAAATAATAATTATATATATTTCACGGCTTCTAGCCATTTTACCATTATTTCCGTCGTTTATATTTTAAACGTCTTGAATATCCCTACGCCGCAAAAAAGTTAATCCCTTGATTTCTAAGAAAAAAATTTTACTTTTCCGAAAAAGTTACTATGCTAGATAAAGCTGTTTAAAGATTAATCATAGCTAAAATTAGTTTTATTGAAGTGAATTACATACTGGACGTGAATTAATTCACGTGTTTATCACGATAAGTGAGTTGTCTATCGGATTTTGTTTATTTCTTTGTACCGTCAAGGGTATGGTCAAAGAAAGAGGTTCTATCAGGGGGCGTGTAGTGGTTTTATCTAATCAATTAACAGAAATATGGCCTATTGCTGCATATTTCATCATTCTTGTTGTCATGTTGGCATTTATGCTGGCGTTGTCTCATGTTCTGGGACCAAAAACAAAGTCTCGTGCTAAAAACACCCCTTATGAATCTGGTGTTATTGCGGCTGTTGCACCTGCTTCAGGTGGCGAAACTCGTTTTGGTAACCACTTCTTTCTGTACGCAATATTTTTTGTGATTTTTGATCTCGAAACCATTTTCCTGTTTGCCTGGGTTATTGCCTTTGATGAGGTGGGCTGGGCAGGGTTTATTGAAGCGAGTATTTTTATCGGTATTTTGTTGGTTGCTTTGTTGTATATCTGGCGAATAGGGGCACTTGAGTTGAAACACCGTCATTTGCCTTTTCGACAGCAGCAAATTGATGCTCAGCAAAATTTAAGCAATCGTTAAGATTGTTTTAAGGCGCTAGCTGATAATCAGTGGAATGATCGCGCGATAACGGGTGATCAGTAACTAAAAATCAGTCAAATAATAATTCATATAACAATTAATATAACTATTAATATAACAACGGGAATAGAGGATGGAATGGTCGTTAACTAAAGCGAAACTTGATGAAGCGATGAGCATTACCAAAAGTGTTTCAGAAGAAGAGCTTAAACGTAGTATTTTCATGGCTAAGCTTGATGACATGTTAAATTGGGGTCGTAAAAATTCTGTCTGGCCATTTAATTTTGGCTTGAGTTGCTGTTACGTTGAAATGGCGACTGCTTTTACTTCTCGTCACGATATTGCCCGTTTCGGGGCAGAGGTGATCAGAGCAACCCCAAGGCAAGCAGATTTAATGGTTATATCCGGAACCTGTTTTCGAAAAATGGCTCCGGTGATCCAGCATTTATATGAACAGTTATTAGAGCCACGATGGGTGATTTCTATGGGCTCATGTGCCAACTCTGGTGGAATGTACGATATTTACAGCGTTGTGCAGGGAGTTGATAAATTTATTCCCGTTGATGTTTATGTACCCGGTTGTCCGCCTCGCCCAGAAGCCTTACTTGAAGGTTTATTATTATTACAGAATTCAATTCAGCATCAACCGCGCCCCTTAAGTTGGGTGGTTGGTGAGCAAAATAACACTCAAATACCTAAACCTTCACTTCGGGACATTAAACATGAATCCCGTATTGCAGTTACTAATCTTGATTCGCCAGATTCTTGTTAGGACGAATAAGTTAATGGTGATGGGTGCTTTGTTTTTAATTGAGATGTTTTTACAAGAGCTGTTTATGAAAATAATTATGATGAAAGTGATTATGATCCAAATAATTATGATGCAGGTAGTGTCGACAAGGAAGGTGAATGGTGGAAGTTGATTTAAGTTTGAGTAAAGATTGGCAGATGTCTTCTCCTATTGCCATTATTGATGAAATTACCGCGGTAGCGCACGATCTTAAATTGTCCCCTGTTACTGCAATTGAAAATATTGTTGATGATATCCCGACTTTTTGGGTGGATAAAAGTCAATTATCTGCATTGATGCAAGTGGTGAGGTTTGATTTAGCCCAGCCGTTTGAAATGTGCTTTGATTTATGTGCCATTGACGAAACAGAGCGTCAGCACAAAGCCAGTCATGTCAGTGATTTCACCGTAAGTTATCACTTACGCTCTTATGACCGAAATCTAGATGTTCGGATTAAAGTAGCATTAAATAAGACAGATAAAAAATTAGCCAGTGTTTGTCGTTTTTGGGTTAATGCAAATTGGTACGAGCGTGAAATATGGGACATGTTTGGTATTGTTTTTGACGGTCATCCTTACTTATGTCGAATATTAATGCCGAATACCTGGGAAGGGCATCCGCTGTTAAAAACGCATCCGGCACGGGCGACCGAGATGGAGCCTTTTACTCTACCTCCTGATCAGCAAGATATAGAACAGAAAGCGTTGCAGTTTGATCCTGAAGTATGGGGAATGAAGCGGAAAAATAAAAATACTGATTTCATGTTTTTAAATTTGGGTCCCAATCACCCAAGTGTCCATGGTGCATTTCGAATCGTTTTACAAATGGATGGCGAAGAGATTGTTGATTGTGTGCCTGATATTGGTTACCACCATCGCGGCGCTGAAAAAATGGGCGAGCGTCAATCATGGCATAGTTATATTCCCTACACCGACCGTATTGATTATCTCGGTGGGGTAATGAATAACTTCCCTTATGTGATGGCGGTGGAAAAACTTGCCGGCATTGTGGTGCCGGATCGCGCAAAAGTTATTCGTATTATGACGGCTGAAATGTTTAGAATTTTAAGCCATCTATTATTTTACGGCACGTTTGCTCAAGATATTGGTGCACTTTCACCGATATTTTATATGTTTATCGATCGTGAAAAGCTATTTGGCATTATTGAAGCTTTTACAGGCGCTCGTATGCATCCAAGTTGGTTTCGTATTGGTGGTGTAGCGCAGGATTTACCAAAAGGTTGGGATACTTTAGTCCGTGATTATGTCAATTATTTACCTAAGCGTCTTGATGAATATGAAAAAATGGTTATGCAAAATTCATTGATTAAGAAAAGATCTGTTGATGTTGGCGCTTATACCACGCAGGAAGCGATTGACTGGGGAGTTACAGGACCGGGGTTGCGAGCAACTGGTTTTTCCTGGGATCTACGCAAACAACGTCCATACGGTGGTTATGATCAATTTGATTTTGAAGTACCGCTTGGTCACAAAGGGGATTGTTATGATCGATGTCGGGTACGGGTTGAAGAAATGCGCCAAAGCATTCGTATTATTGAACAATGTTTAAATAATATGCCTGAAGGTCCTTATAAAGCCGAACATCCTCAAACGACGCCGCCAGATAAAGCCCGTACCATGAAAGATATTGATACGTTGATCCCTCATTTTGTCAATGTCTCCTGGGGACCTGTGATCCCTGCGGGTGAAGTTGCAATGTTTGTTGAAGCGACCAAAGGCATCATGGGCTATCACTTGATCAGCGATGGCAGCACCATGAGTTACCGCACCAGAATTCGAACACCCAGCTTTGCCCATTTACAAATGTTGCCACTGATCAGTAAAGGACAAATGGTGGCTGATTTAATTGCAACTTTGGGTAGTGTTGATTATGTCATGGCTGACGTAGACAGATAGTAGAAGTGTTTAATGTGCTAATGCTGGGAAACGCTAATAAAACCCTAAGAAGATAAAGATTATAAAAATAAAGTTCAAAAAACAGATCACAAAAAAATAGAGTAGGTTATGCAAATAATAAAAACGGTCACTCTGGATTATAGGCAATATTTAACTGAGAAAGAAATTTCAGAAATTGAACATGAAGTCACTATCATGGAAACGCGGGAATCTGCTGGTATTGAAGCATTAAAAATAGTGCAGTCTCATCGTGGCTGGATCAGTGATGATAGTTTGAATGCTATTGCACAATTACTGGCTATATCTTCGGCACAGCTTGAAGGGGTAGCCACTTTTTACAATCTTATTTATCGCCAGCCTGTCGGCCGTTTTGTGATCCATATTTGTGACAGTATCAGTTGTCATTTAAATGGTTATCAGAAAGTGCTTCATGCCATAAAAACTCACCTGGGTATTGATTACGGTCAAACAACTGAGGATGGTTTATTCACTTTATTATCGAATGTTTGTTTAGGGGGATGTGATAAGGCACCCGTGATGATGATTGGTCAGCAACATTATGAATATTTAACGTCAGAAAAGGCGGTAGCTATTCTTAATGGCCTTAGTCAAAGCACAGATGGTAATTCCTCCGGTGATTTTTTAGACAAAGCAGAAGTTGGTGCAACAATTGATGCAAAGATAGTTGAGGTGAAAAATGACTAATTCAACAAGTCAATCTTCAATGTTACAACCATTAACTCATTTAGTTAATCTGTCTCAACCATTATCGCTGAAGGAATATATTCGTGAAGGTGGTTATCAAGGCGCGAAAAAAGCACTGCGGGAACTTCAGCCGGCAGAAGTGTTGGCAATTATCAGCGATTCCAACCTTAAAGGCCGTGGCGGTGCTGGTTTTCCTACTGGCATGAAATGGAGTTGCGTGCCAATGTTTGAAGCTGACGATGTTAATGCACCTGAGCATAAATACTTAGTTTGTAATGCCGATGAAATGGAACCGGGTACTTTTAAAGATCGAATGTTGATGGAAGGTGTACCGCATCAACTCGTTGAAGCTATGATTATTTCTGCTTACACCATAGGGGCAGATAAGGCTTATATTTTTTTACGGGGCGAATATCATTTATCGGCAAAACGTTTACAACAAGCTATCGATGAAGCCTATAGTGAGAATTGGTTAGGTAAGAATATTCAAGGAACAAATTATCAACTGGATCTTTATGTTCATACCAGCGCAGGGCGTTATATTTGCGGTGAAGAAACAGCCTTGATTAATGCATTGGAAGGTAAACGTGCCATTCCTCGCGCTAAACCACCATTTCCTCAAGTCAGTGGTTTGTTTGGTAAACCTACGGTAGTTAATAACGTCGAAACTTTCTGCAATATTCCCCATATTATAAAAAATGGTGCTGATTGGTTTAAACAGTTATCACCGAAGAGTGATGCCGGCACTAAAATTTATGCTGCTTGTGGTCGGGTAAAAACGCCCGGTTTATGGGAGTTGCCTATGGGGGTTACTATTCGTGAATTATTGTACGGGCACGCCGGAGGTATGGCGGACGGTTTAAAACTTAAAGGTTTATTACCCGGTGGCGCATCAACAGATTTTTTATTGCCTGAGCATTTAGATACACCCATGGATTTTGATTCTATTGCCAAAGCTGGTAGTCGTTTAGGTACCGGAGGCTTGATTGTGCTGGATGATCAAAATTGTCCGGTTGGGATGGTATTAAATTTAATACGTTTCTTTGCTCAAGAGTCATGTGGTTGGTGTACACCTTGTAGAGACGGAACGCCTTGGGCAGTCGAAATTCTGACCCGCATTGAAAACGGTCAGGGTCAGGCTAGAGATCTTGATGATCTGGCTAATTTATGTGATTTCATGTGGCTGGGCAAAACCCATTGTGCTTTAGCTCCCGGAGCTGTTGAACCGTTAAAAAGTGCATTAAAGTATTTTCATGATGATTTTGAACAACATATTGATAAAGGCTGCTGTCCTTATTCAGGGTCGCATTCACCATCGGAAATAGCTTCGAATGTTGCACAAGCTTGTGGAGGACATGCTCATGGATAAAGACTTAAATAGCGGTGATGTAACTAATACCGACGTAACTAATGCCGCTGTAACTAATAACGACAAACAACTCACCATTTATGTTGATGATGTACCGTACCGAGTTGCTGATGATGATAATTTGCTTGCTGCGGTTTTATCTAAAAAACTTGATTTGCCTTATTTCTGCTGGCATCCGTCAATGGGATCTGTAGGGGCTTGCCGTCAGTGTGCTGTTACCCAATATCAAGATGAAAATGATAGCCGGGGCCGTATGGTGATGTCTTGTATGACACCTGTAGTTGATGGTATGCGTATTGGACTTAAAGATAAGAGTTCTTCGAAATTTCGTGAGCAGGTTATTTCCGCAATGATGACCAATCACCCGCATGATTGTCCTGTTTGCGCAGAAGGTGGTGAATGTCACTTACAGGATATGACGGTGATGACCGGCCATAGTGCCCGTCAATATTCAGGTTTAAAAAGAACCTACACGAATCAGAATTTAGGCGATTTCGTTGGTCATGAAATGAATCGCTGTATTACTTGTTATCGTTGTGTACGTTTTTATAAAGATTATGCGGGTGGTACAGATTTTGATGTTTTTGGCTCCAGTAATCATGTTTATTTTGGGCGTCAAACCGATGGTCCTTTAGAAAGTGAATTTAGTGGTAACTTAGTTGAAGTCTGTCCGACGGGCGTGTTCACAAATAAGTTGTTTTCAGCTCATTTTGCCCGTAAATGGGATCTTCAATCAGCGCCATCTGTTTGTACGCACTGCTCTGTTGGTTGCAATATTAGTATTGGTGAACGTTATGGTTCGGTCCGGCGGGTAATGAACCGTTTTAATAGTGATATTAATGGTTATTTCCTGTGTGATCGTGGTCGGTTTGGTATTGGCTTTGTTAATGGTAAACAAAGGATAAAAACGACTAAGGGTATTAATGCCGCCAGTCCTGTACAACTTAGCGTATTAGATGTTAATAAAACATTAGCTCATTTGAAGGGGCAACGTTTTATTGGCATTGGCTCAGCGCGGGCATCTTTAGAGTCTAATAAGTATTTGCAAAAAATGCTGGGTAAGGAAAATTTCTCCGCTGGTTTTTCCAATAACGAGATGGCTGTTGTCGCTGTGCATCGTGATATTTTATCTCAATATTCTGCGCCAAGTTTACGAGAAGTTGAACAGAGCGATTTTGTCCTGATCATAGGAGAAGATATTACTCAAACGTCACCTCGAATGGCATTGGCTGTTCGTCAGGCTTTACGTAATGCCAGTATTGAAAAAGCAGCAGGCATAGGTGTTAAATATTGGCAAGACAGTGCGGTTCGCACTTATGGTGGTGAGTTGTTATCACCATTGTTTTCACTTAATAGTATGCCGACTAAACTTGATGATGTTGCTGAACAAGCTTTGATCCTGACTCCTGATGAAATAGAACATTGTTTATTAGCACTTGAACAACAATTAGTTTCGTCTTCTGGCTTGTCTGAGGATGGGGCGAATGATGATGTTGAAATTAAAGTGAATGATTTACAACAAGCGTTTATCACTGATTTGATTGAACATTTTCTTAAAGCTAAAAAACCTTTGATTATAGGTGGTTGGAGCTTGCAGTCAGCAAGTTTATTGAAAACAATTAACCAGTTAACGGGGCGTTTGCGCAGTAATGAATTTATTGCTGCGGTTCAAAAAACGGCGGCTCAGTTAGCACCAGTTCAGTTAGTGCCTGTCCAAATAACAATAATGCCTCCCCAATGTAACAGCGTAGGGTTGTTTTCTCTGGTTGATGAACAAACACTGTCAACTGAACAAATACTTGAACAATTAGTCAGTGGTAAAGTCGATAGTATTATTTGCCTGGAGCAGGAACTGGCTCATTTTTCAGATCAACAAATTCAAACCTTAAGACAATTATCTAAAACCATTATCGTGCTTGATCATAGTGAAAGTAAAGTCAGCGGCATTGCTGATATTGTTATGCCAGTTTCGCCAATCAGTGAAGCGGACGGCCATTATGTGAATTATCAGGGGCAGGTTCAAAAGTATTTTCAGGTTCACGCACCAGTACTACCTGTTCAGGATAGTTGGCGTTGGTTAAATTTAATTGAAAGGGCTTTGTTTGCTAATCAAGGGCTCAGCCATCTAGGTAATGCTGAAATAAATTCTCTTGAGGATTTACACTATTATTTGTCGGGCAATAAAAATTTGTCGACCGATAACGATGACAAAACCAAGGATATATTCAGTAATTCGATGATAAACAGAGGAGTAGCACGGCAAACCCATCGTGCCAGTGGCCGTACCTCGCAAATGGCAAATACCAGTGTTCATGAAGTAAAAACCACAGTGAGTAATGACCCTGCGTTTAATTTTTCAATGGAAGGTTTAACGCCTGGAACAACTCCTGACATGCCATTTTCATGGGCGCCGGGTTGGAATTCCAATCAGTCGATCCATCATTATCAAACACAAGCTAACGGTGAGTTAATTGAGAATAAAGATCAATTGATATTAGTTTTTGATGAAAGCGAAAAGTTATTGGCACGCTGGCCAGTTTTATCGTCTGAGCATAAAAATGAACATGATGAAGGGAAGGACAAAAATAATCTTATCTTTGTTCAGGCAAACTCGATGTTTCATGGAGATTGGCAAGCAAATTTTAATCCTGAATTCACCCAGATGTTTAAAGGTAATCAGTTGAGTATTTCTTCTCATTGTGCTGATGAACAGGGCTGGAAAGAAGGGCAGTATTTAAAACTAATTTTTACATCATTTAGTTCTGAAAACGAAAAATCTAACAGTTTCCTGGCTATTGTACACTGCGATGACAATTTACCTGACAATCTTGTTAACGGAAATATTTTTGGTTTACCGCTTCATAAAACTAACTTCAGGTTAAGTGATAATCACCTGAAAATTTCTGAGCCTGACGAGCAAGAGATTGCGCAACATCAACAAGATGAAAGTCTTCGTTATCAACAAGCTGAAATAGACAAAAAAGAGTCGCTTGAACGATTAAAGGTTACAGATCAAACCATACCTATTCGCTTAGTAGCTGGAGGGCTGGACGATGTTTGAGTATTTATGGCAACTTGAGCCGTTATGGAAAGTCGTTGAAATCAGTGTAATGATATCTTTGCTGATACCTATTGCTGCAACTTTAGTTTGGGTTGAACGGAGGATGATTGGTATTTGGCAAGACAGATATGGTCCAAACCGGGTTGGTCCTTTTGGTATTTTACAACCATTAGCTGATTTGTTGAAAATACTGGGTAAGGAAGATTGGGTTCCTCCTTTTAGTGATCGATTGGTTTTTGTGCTTGCTCCAATAATTGGCGCCGTGTGTGTGTTAATGAGTTTTGCTGTTGTGCCATTTTCGCCCAGTATTGGTGTGTCTGACTTGAACATTGGTTTGTTGTTTTTCCTGGCTATGGCTTCGCTGGCAGTTTATAGCGTGGTATTAGCGGGTTGGGCATCAAATTCAAAATATGCAATGTTAGGTGGTATGCGTGCAGCCGCGCAAACAGTCAGTTATGAAGTTTTTATGGGCTTGTCGGTAATGGGGGTGGTTTTGCTGACAGGTACCTTTAATCTCAGAGAAATAGTGCTGGCGCAAACAGATGGCTGGTTGATTCAAACTCAGTTTGTAGGTTTTTTTGTTTTCTTGATTGCAGGCATAGCTGAAAGTCATCGTTTACCTTTCGATTTACCTGAAGCGGAAACTGAATTAACGGCTGGTTTCCATACGGAATATTCAGGTTTGAAGTTTGCACTGTTCTTTTTAAGTGAATATTTGGGGGTTACCCTTATTTCGGCCATGTCGGTGGTATTGTTTTTTGGCGGTTGGTTAATGCCTGAACCGCTTGCTTCATGGTTACCACCATTATTCTGGTTTATTCTGAAAATATCATTTTTTGTGATGTTCTTTATTCTATTGAGAACCTCTTTGCCACGGCCAAGATTTGATCAATTACTGAGTTTTGGCTGGTTGGTGATGTTACCACTGGCTTTACTTAATTTACTCGTGACCGCTTTATTAAGACTTGGAGGTATTATTTGATGTTTAGTCAAATGCGTACTATGTGGTTGGTACTAAAACATACTTTCACTAAAGCTGATACGGTGGAATATCCTGAGCAAATGCCATATCTGGCACCCAGATACAGGGGACGTATTGTATTGACTCGTGATCCTGATGGTCAAGAACGTTGCGTAGCCTGTAATTTGTGTGCGGTAGCCTGTCCGGTTGATTGTATTTCTCTGCAACAGGTTATTGATCCTGACGGTCGAAAACGGGCCGATTTTTTCAGGATTAATTTTTCCCGCTGTATTTTATGTGGGTTTTGTGAAGAAGCTTGCCCGACTTTTGCGATTCAACTTACCCCAGATATTGAACTTGCTGAGTATGATCGTCAAAACCTTGTTTATGAAAAAGAGCATCTGTTGATCAATGGTCCGGGTAAATATCCTGATTATAACTTCTATCATCAATCAGGTATTGCTGTTGGTGAAAAAGGTAAAGGGCAGGGAGAGCAAGAGAAACCACCGATTGATATTAAGGGACTTATGCCATGAGTTATGTCATGAAAAATAACATAAAAACTAACATAAAAATAACTATGAAAAATCCCATATTGATTATTGTTGAGCTAGTTGTTGGTAAGGAAGGGAGTCGCAATGAATATTGAATTTGCCTCAGTTGAAATGTTGTTTTATTTAGCGGGTGCAGTTGCCATTATTGCCAGTTTAAAAATGGTTACACAAAAAAACACCGTGCATGCTTTGCTATATTTAGTCGTTTCTTTACTTGCTGTTGCGGTATGTTTTTATTTGATGGGGGCTCCATTTGCTGCAGGCCTTGAAGTTATTGTTTATGCAGGCGCTATTTTAGTTTTGTTTGTTTTTGCTGTGATGATGTTCGGTTTATCTGTAGACGAAACACTTCATGCTCCCCAAAGTAGGGGCATCAGTAATTGGATTGGCCCTATGTTATTAGCTTTTGCCTTACTGCTTGAGCTTATTTATGCCATTGATAGCATCGACATCCAACAGAAACTGACTGCAAATATAGTTGATGCAAAACAAGTGGGCACGTTGCTATATGGCTCTTATTTATTGGCGGTTGAGATAGCTTCATTTTTATTACTTGCAGGTTTGGTGGCGGGTTATCACTACGCTAAACCAAATAGTGATATGCACAGTATTTTGCACTCTCAACATAATAAAAATAATCAGAGGAGTTCATAATGACAACAATTCCACTCGTTCATGTTTTGATACTCGCCAGTATTTTGTTTGTTATTGGTTTTATGGGAGTTATCGTTCGTAAAAATGCTTTGTTTATGCTGATGAGCCTTGAAGTAATGCTTAATGCCGTTGGCGTAGCTTTTATCGGAGCTGGTAGTTATTGGCAACAGGCTGATGGTCAGGTGATGTTTATTTTAATTCTTACTCTGGCTGCGGCAGAGGTTGCGGTAGGCTTAGCTTTAATGATCCGTTTGCAACATAAATATCAATCCCTTGATATTGATAAACTTAATAGTATGCGGGGCTAATTTATGCAACTTATATTAACTTATCTACCATTTTATCCCTTAATAAGCTTTTTAATTTTAATTAGTTTTGCTAAACGCCTGTCTTGGCAATTAGCTTCATTCATTAGTGTTGGTGCGATGGCATTAAGCGCAATTTCAAGTGGTGTACTGGTTTATCAGTTAAACACTATTGACGCTAGCGTTATCACAGTACATTTATGGTCTTGGTTTGATTTGTCTACAGTAAATACAGCTTCTGACATGATCCCTGAGGTTATTTCTAAAGTAAATATCAGCTTTTATCTTGATGCATTATCCGCAGTAATGATTTCTGTTGTTTCCGGAATAGGTTTTCTTATTCATCTTTTTGCTGCTATTTACATGAAAGAAGACGAAAACTTTAGTCGCTTTATGGCTTATATGAACTTGTTCATTGTGGCGATGTTGATCCTTGTTTTAGCCGATAATCTGGTTCTGCTTTACTTAGGCTGGGAAGGTGTTGGTTTATGCAGTTTCTTATTGATTGGTTTTTGGTATCAGGATAAAGCCAATGTTAAAGCTGCAAGAAAAGCATTTATTGTTACCCGAATTGGCGATACAGCAATGGCCATTGGTTTGTTTATGTTGTTCAAATCACTTGGGCAGTTAAATATTGTGGATCTGACACAAAGTGCGCAACAAACTTGGCAGGTGGGCAATGAAAGTGCTTATTGGATAGCTTTATTGTTATTAGGTGGGGCGGTAGGGAAATCAGCTCAATTGCCACTTCAAACCTGGTTACCTGACGCTATGGCTGGGCCAACACCCGTCAGTGCATTGATACATGCTGCCACTATGGTTACTGCGGGTGTATATTTAATCGCCCGGATGCATGGTATATTTTTATTTGCACCTGAAGTGATGCAGTATGTAGCTTGGGTAGGTGCCTTAACCTTATTGCTTGCAGGTTTTGCCGCCTTGGCACAAACCGACATTAAACGTGTATTAGCTTATTCAACCATGAGTCAGATTGGTTATATGATGCTGGCACTGGGTGCAGGAGCTTGGTCTACCGGAGTTTTCCACTTAATGACCCATGCCTTTTTTAAAGCCTTGTTATTTTTAACTGCCGGTGCTGTTATTTTAGCTTTGCATCACCAGCAGGATCTTTTCAAGATGGGGGGGTTACTGAAAAAGTTACCGGTTGAAAGTACATTATTCATCATTGGTTTAATTTGTCTGGTTGCTTTACCTGGCACGTCAGGATTTTTCTCCAAAGAAGCTATTATTGGTTCGTTATGGTCTTCGTCAACAGCAGGGCCAGCTTTGTGGTGGTGTGCAATTTTAGGTGCGCTGATTACGAGTATTTATAGTTGCCGGCTTTTCTTCTTGGCCTTTTTGGGTCAAAGTCGTTTTCAAGCCAGCTTGCATGTTGAACATTCAAAATTACTTAGGTTGTCATTAATTGTCCTTGCCATTTTATCTTTATTCGGCGGTTTGATTTCAATTGATTTTGATACGGTATTTCCAATAAGTCTGAGTGCACATCAAGATCCCGGATGGTTACACACGGTAGCTATTTTGACACCTTTTGCAGGTATTGCATTTTCATGGTTTTATTTCAGCTCATACCGTAAGAACCAAGGTGACAGTATTATGGCTAACTCATCTTCATTCGCGCTTTTTTGCCGTAACGGTTTAGGGTTTGATTGGTTGTATCAATGGTGTTTTATAAAACCTTATTGTGCGCTGGCACGATTGAATCGCCGTGATGTCTTTGACCAATTAATCATGTTCAATGCATGGTATGTCAAAATGCTGCATGAAACGCTTTCTTCAAGTCAAACGGGTAATTTACGCTGGTACGTTGCGGCACTCGGTCTTGGTTTAGTTTGTTTATTTACTGTCATTATGGTTGGGGTGGGTAGCATATGATGTTAACAATTGTAATGCTTGGTTTAATTGCTGCGGGTGGTTTAGGGTGGTATTTTGAGAGTGTTAAAGCTCAAAGTGCCCGCTGGATTGCATTATTTTCAATACTTGGTTTAGCGACTTTTTTTATTGTTTCGGTTATCAGTTCTGGGGCAGATTATTCGGAATTAAATGTTTTAGTCCGCGTACCTTGGATTTCAGCTTTTAATATTGAATATGCTTTAGCCATAGATTATCTCAGTATTATTTTATTAAGCTTAACTTTCTTTTTGGCATTGATTTGTGTATTGGTTTCCTGGGAGGAAATTCAAACGAATGCAGGTTTTTATTATTTTAATTTACTGGCAGCCATTGCCGGAATTATCGGTGTGTTTTGTGCGGTTGATTTGTTTCTCTTCTTCTTTTTCTGGGAAGTTATGTTACTGCCGATGACCGCGATTATTGCTATTTGGGGCCATGAGAATCGTCATTTTGCTGCGATAAAATTTTTCATATTTACTCAAGTCAGTAGTTTGCTGATGTTAGTTTCTATCATAGCGATGGCTTATATACATTATGATCAAACCGGTTTAATAAGCTTCTTTTATCAAGACTGGTTATTGCTTGATATACCACTTGAGAAAGCCCGTTATATAATGTTAGGTTTCTTTATTGCTTTTGCAGTAAAACTTCCTTCAGTTCCCGTACATAGCTGGTTGCCTGATGCCCACACCCAAGCCCCTACGGCAGGCAGCGTTTTGCTTGCAGGTGTGTTACTCAAAACAGGCGCTTATGGCTTGATACGTTTCGTGATATTTTTATTTCCGCAAGCGAGTCAGGAGTTTGCGCCAATAGCGATGGTTCTGGCTGTAGTGAGTATTTTGTATGGTGCGAAAATGGCGTTTGCCCAAGAAGATTTTAAACGTCTGGTTGCGTATAGCAGTATAAGTCATATGGGTTTTGTCATGTTGGCGTTGTTTGCTTTCAATACTCTTGCTTATCAAGGAGCGGTGATCACTCTCGTAGCTCACGGGTTAAGTAGTGCTGCGTTGTTTGCCCTTGCCGGGATGATTTACAATCGGATACATTCCAGAAACCTTAAAGATATGGGGGGGTTCTGGCATAGCGCTCCACGTATGGGTGGTTTTGCGTTAGCATTTGCGGGCGCTGCTTTTGGGCTGCCGGGTTTAGCAAATTTTGTCGGTGAATTTTTAAGTTTGGTGGGAGCTTATCAAGTTGCTCCTGTATTTGTGATATTGGCGGCTTTTGGTCTGATAGGCTCGGCTGTTTACGGCATGATGCTATTTCAAACGAGTTTTCAAGGCCCCCCCACCACGGTCGTTAAAGATTTATCCGGTCGTGAATTATTGATTGTCGGCAGTTTATTTATGTTGTTACTTGTTTTTGGTTTATATCCCAATGCGGTTCTTCAATATGTGCAAGGAGTACAATTATGATCACTAACATCATGATACATGCAATATTGCCAGAATTAATCATTTCTTTTGGGTTAGTGCTTTCTATGTTGCTTATTGCCTGGCAACGTTCACAGCGTATGATCCAGTTTTTAACACTCTTTATTTTGATTTGTGCTTTGGTCGCGAATATTCCTTTATTTGATATGGATGTAACTCAAGTGACCAGTTTAATAAAAGTGGACACATACAGTGCGTTTACTTTTATGCTAATAGGTCTCTCGGGCGTAGTGGTGACCTTATTAAGCGGTCAATATTTGAGGACAAAAACAGAGGTTCATGATGAATATTACTTATTATTGCAACTCGTTATTCTGGGTGCGTCAATTTTAGTGGTAAGTGATCATTTTGCTAGTTTATTCCTTGGTTTTGAATTATTGAGTATTGCGCTGGTGGGTTTGGTAGGTTACATCCGTGAAGATAAATATTCCGTTGAAACCGGTTTTAAATATTTAATATTAAGTGCTTCTGCATCGAGTTTCATGTTGTTGGGTATCGCATTTATTTATAGTCAAACAGGTGATCTCAGTTTTGTTTATCATACTGGAATAGTATCAGGGGAGTTGCTATCAGCAGACTTGCCAACAGGAAATGTACCACAACAAAGTGTTGTTTTACTTGTTGGTAGTTTGCTGTTTTTTATCGGCATTGCGTTCAAATTATCTTTAGTTCCATTTCACTTCTGGACGCCTGATGTTTATCAAGGTTCATCGACACCTGTGACCATGATATTGGCAACAATATCGAAAGTAGCTATGTTTACTGTGTTAATGAAATACTGGTTCAGCTGGCTTTCTTATTCCGAGGCGGGGCTTCTTGATCATGATAACTTTATCAAGTTACTTAGTGTCGTTGCTATGTTGTCTATGGTTTTCGGCAACAGTCTGGCTTTGATGCAAACCAATATTAAACGTTTACTTGGCTACTCATCCGTTGCTCATATGGGATATTTATTGATCGTATTAATGGTGACATCCTCTCAAAGTATAAACTTTGCCTGGCAAAGTGCTTTGTTTTATCTTGCAGCGTATGTACTGGCTAGTTTGTCTATTTTTACTGTTTTAATTGTTTATTCATCTCAGCGTTCTTCAGGTAGTGATAAGTTAACCTCATCCTCAACAGATGATGATATTTGCATAGCTGATTTGAATGGTTTATTTTGGCGAAATAAAACGCTTGCCTGCTTAGTTATTCTTTCAGTTTTGAGTTTGGCGGGTATTCCCTTGACGATGGGCTTTATCGGTAAGTTTTATTTACTGACAGTTGCGACTCAATCTGAGCTTTGGTGGTTAATTGGCGCGTTAATTATAGGTAGTGGCATAGGTTTGTTTTATTATTTACGAATAATTTTTGCTTTGTTCACTACTGAAGCGGCTGAATCATCAGTTAATGAAAAGAATAAGAAGTTGGAACTACGCCTTACAAGCCATTTATTTATTATTGTATTAGCTGTTGTGGGGCTTTTCTTCGGTATTTTTCCGGATATGATAACAAGGTTTATTGGTACGCTATAAGTTTGGTTAGAAGGGCATTGCTTGCGTTATACCCGAACGATCTGCAATTCCAAGTAGCTTGGGTATAAACACTGTGTTTGAAAATAAATATCGTTATTTATTGAAGGGTTTAATTTAAATCCTTCCAATTGTTCTGTTAAGGAATGAAATTAATATTAAGTTAATTTAATAAACTTAATTTTAGTCATAATGACTAAATAGAAGAGTGAAAAGTATGATTGAGATTTGATTACTGGTAATAACTTGTTGAATTATCTTGATAAAATTAATTGGTATAAAAGTTGAGCCTGTCCTGTTGTTGCAAAAATGACTTAACTAAAGGAAATTGTCATGAATCCAATTAAAATTATTACTGCTTTATCTACATCTGCTCTGCTAATCCAATCAATGCTGATTTTCATACTCACAAAGAATTCAATCTAAATAAAGGCAGTTTATCATCTTTAATTATTGATGTTGGTGCTGGTTCTTTGATCATTAAAGGGGAAGAATGGCGAGATGAGATAATGTGATTGCTGATATTTATACTGATCCCAATGATAAAAATAACTTTACATTAGCTTTGAATAAAGAAGGTAATAAAGCTTTTTTGGAAGCCAAAATTAATAGTCGCAATGGTTTTTGGCTCAGTCGTTCTCCTAATATAGATCTCGTTGTTAAGGTTCCGCAAAGCATGATGCTTGATATAACGGATGGTTCAGGTGAAATTGATTTAAGGAATGTTAATGCAAAAGTCATAATAAATAATGGATCGGGTGATATTGAGGTTAATCATGTGATTGTAAATTTAGAAATAAATGATGGATCCGGCGGATTGTATGTTAAAAATATCAAAGGTGATCTTACTGTTTCTGATGGCTCCGGCGAAATGGAATTAATGGATATTGAGGGAGATCTTAAGGTTGATGATGGCTCAGGGTCTATTTATGTTAAAAACGTTGATGGCGATGCCCGCTTTTCAGACGGTTCGGGTGATATAACGATAAAAAAGTTTCAGGTATAGTTACTATAGATGACGGCTCCGGCGATATTGATGTTCAATATGCAGGAGGGTTAAAGTTAAATGAGACTGGCTCGGGTGGGGTAACAGTAAATAACGTAAAAGGAAATTTTGAATTAGATAATTAGTATTAGATAATTAGTGTGCCACAGAGTAAAAAACACAAATGCTCACTGGTAAAATAACAGTGTGCATTTTTATGCGAGAACATTATACATTTTACTTGTATAGTCCTAAAAGCTATGTATAATGCGCGGCTCGATAAGGATGTCCGGTTAATGGTTTTAAAAGTTATATTTTAAAACAAAGTGAATCGGTATTTTTATCTGAATGAGTGGGGTTAATTCCGCCCAATAGACTTTCCTAGCTAATACTCCCAATGTATTAGCACGAAACGTAGCGTAAGAATACGTTCTAAGTCTTCCTGGTGGTTTCCTCGTATTTGTACGCGGGTTACAGGCTGACTTTCAACTAGTTTACTAATAAATACTAGTGAATCAACTGAACCTGCCATGAGAAGACGAAAATTAATATGACTGATACAAACAATGCCGTTATTGGCTTTGACTCTTTAGGCTTGCCTGAAAATATATTATCTGCAGTAAACGCTTTAGGCTTTACTTCTTCAACGCCAATTCAGGCTAAAACTATTCCACCGCTATTAGCTGGTAAAGATGTTTTAGGTGAAGCGCAAACAGGTACTGGTAAAACGGCTGCTTTTGGCTTACCAGCGCTTGCTAAAATAGATGTTTCAATTAAAAAGCCACAATTAATGGTATTAGCACCAACACGTGAATTAGCTATTCAAGTAGCTGAAGCTATCGAAACTTTCGGTAAAAACATGAAGGGATTACGTGTTGCTACATTATATGGTGGTCAATCTTACGGACCACAATTCCAACAATTAGAACGTGGTGCACAAGTTATTGTTGGTACTCCCGGTCGTTTGATGGATCATTTACGACGTAAGAGCCTTAAATTAGCAGATTTATCATTTTGTGTGCTTGATGAAGCTGATGAAATGTTAAATATGGGATTCCTGGAAGATATTCAATGGATCCTTGATCATGTACCTGACAATACTCAAATGGCGTTGTTTTCTGCAACTATGCCAGCAGGTATTCGTAAAATAGCGAACCGATTTTTAAAAGATCCAGAACATATTAAAGTAGCAGCTGTAAAAAAAGAGAAAGCTAATATTACTCAATATGCGTGGAAAGTGAGCGGTATAAGAAAGATTACAGCACTAGAGCGTATTGCTGAAACAGTTGATTTTGATGCCCTACTTATTTTTGTTCGTACGAGAAACGACACAGTTGATGTTGCTGAACAATTGGAGCGTGCCGGTTATCCTGCATTAGCTTTGAATGGCGATATGAACCAGTCACAACGTGAACGTTGTATTGAACAGATGAAATCAGGTAAATCATCTATTTTAGTTGCAACCGACGTAGTTGCCCGTGGTTTAGATATTCCACGTATTTCATTAGTTATTAACTATGATTTACCTGGTGACAACGAAGCTTATGTACACCGTATTGGCCGTACTGGTCGTGCTGGTCGTGAAGGTACCGCAATTTCATTTGTTCGCCCACGTGAAATGTATTCGTTACGTCATTATGAACGTTTAACATCAGGTGTGATCAAGCCTTACGAATTACCGAGTATTCAAGAAATTGGTAAAGCGCGTATTGAACGTACCCGTGTTGAAATGGCGAAAATTGTTGCTGATAAAGATATCGCTAATATGCGTGAATTTGTTGAAGCAATGGCTAATGAGTCAGAAATGTCAATGCTGGATTTAGCGGCAGCACTTTTGTTTCATAAACAATTGAAACAGCCATTACAACCAAAAGAAGATCCTAAACCACGCCATGAAGCACGTGAACGTGACGATAGAGGCAGTCGTGGTCGTCGTGATGCCCGTGGTGGTGATTCTCGTCGTGATGCCCGTGGTGGTGATTCTCGTCGTGATAGCAGAGATAACCGTAAAGAAAGACCTGCACGTAAGCCAAAAACAGTCAGAAATGATATCGATTGGCAAACTTACCGTTTAGAAGTAGGTAAAGAACACGGCGCCAGACCTGGAGATATTGTTGGAGCAATCGCGAATGAGATTTCTTTAGACAGTAGTTACATTGGTGCGATTAACTTGCATGATAAACATAGCTTTGTCCAATTGCCAAAAGGGATCCCAGCTGCCTCGTTTAATCAACTTAAAGCGGTACGGGTACGTCGTCAGGCACTGGCTATTTCGGTTTCTGATGCACCGGTAGTTAGTCAGCGTCGTCGTACTGAACGTCCTCGCACTGAGCGTCCACAAAGCTAAAACTAATTTTATACATTATGTATAAGAAAAAAAAGACGCTTCGTGCGTCTTTTTTTATGCCTGATAGAAATAGAATTTATGATGGATTTTTAGGAATTTTACTCTTTTTAAGTGCCTGTAATTATATCTATACACCTGAGTGCCAAGGCTTGTCTAGCCTGCGTTGGCAAAGATAACTATTTAGTATTTCAAGTCGTACATTTTCTTTTACAAACAACTTTAAGTGACTATATGCCTAAGTCTTTTCCTTAGTGAAAAACATCTAGATAATGACACTATCATTATGTTGAAAATAAATTTTGTTGAGAAAAAAATATGACTACTGTTAAAAACCCACTGAAATTATGTGGCATTGAATTTACGGAATATGCAACACCTGATAGTGATTTTATGGAAAATGCTTTTTATGGTTTTGGCTTTTCAAAAAGTAAAAAATTCAAAGGTCGTGATATTGATTATTTCAACCAGAACGATATACATTTTTTATTAAATAACGAACAAGCTGGTTTTTCTAAGGAATTCGCTAAAAGTCATGGTCCGGCAATTTGTTCAATGGGCTGGCGTGTAGATGATGCTGTATTTGCTTTTGATGAAGCGCTACAACGAGGTGCTAAATCTGCAGCGAATGCAGATAATAAATTACCTTACCCGGCTATTTTTGGAATTGGCGATAGTTTAATTTATTTTATTGATAAATTTCCAGGCGCTAAAAACAACCCGGGTTCAATATATGAAGATGACTTTGAAGCTATAGAATCTCCTGTATTAAATGAACAGAAAGGTTTTTTACGTGTTGACCATTTAACCAATAATGTTCATCAAGGAACAATGGAACATTGGGCTAATTTTTATAAAGATATTTTTGGTTTTACCGAAGTTCGTTACTTTGACATTAAAGGTGAGAAATCGGCGTTAATATCTTACGCTTTACAATCACCTTGCGGAACATTTTCTTTACCAATCAATGAAGGTAAAGGTAAGGAAAATAATCAGATTGATGAATATCTGGATGAATATAATGGTCCGGGAGTACAACATTTAGCCTTTATTACTGATGATTTAGTGGCATCACTAGATAAGATAGATAAAAACATTATTGATACTTTGGATATTATACCGTCATACTATGATGATGTGTTTGACCGTATTCCCTGGGTTAAAGAAGATCACAAACGTATTCAAGAGCATCAAATTCTTGTAGATAGTCAAAAAAAGAATAGCTATTTATTACAAATTTTCACAAAAAATATTTTTGGTCCTATTTTTATTGAAATGATCCAACGGGTTGATGATCAGGGATTTGGCGAAGGTAATTTTACTGCTTTATTCAAATCAATTGAATTGAATCAAATGGAACGTGGTACTTTGTAAGCGTTGCTCAAACCTTAAAAAAAAGCAGCGATAATCGCTGCTTTTTTGTATTTCACCATCTATTATTGAGTTATTTGCTATTGTGAAATATCAACCATTAAATCATCGGCAATATTTTCTAATGCACTGATCAGTTCATCCGTATTTTTTTCAAGAACGTCAACTGTTGCTTTAGCTTTAAATAGGTTTTGTCCACTATGTGCCGCACTTTCGGTGATACTAACCAATTTTATCAAATTACCACCTTGATGATGTATCACTGATGAAATTTCTTGTACTATTCCTGCACGGTCGTTGGCTGTGAGTTCTAGAATTATGCGTGCTAGCTTAGTATCCTGAGCATTTCCTATTTTTATCAATGTCTCTAAGTTCTCAATTTTTTCAATATCCTTAATTAACAGCTCAGTCTTTTTTTCATCAATTGCTATTTGTAATACACCAGAAAAAAAACCAGACATGTGGTGCATGCTGCTTTGCTCCCAATTACCGCCGTGAGTTTTAATGGTGTCAGACAGGCTTTCAACTATACCGGGACGATCGGGGCTGATAAAAGAGATAACTAGATGTTTCATAAATATTCCTAATGAAGAGTAAATGTCCAAATCGATTGTTTTTAATTTTGTTCTTTAATCTTGGTACGTGAATATTGGCACTTGAATCTGGGCACATGAATCCTGGTACATGAATAAAGGTGTTTGACGATAGTTTGTTTAACTTTTCGATTTGTTCAGTTTATATTGCTCGTTTATAAGAGCTACTTTGTACGAGTTAACTGAGACAGTTCTTTATTGAGTTGATTTTCATCACCTAAGTTTAATTCTACTAAACGGCGTAAATGGGAGATACTGTCAATATCAATAGCGTTGCATTGTAACCCTGTTTCTTCTGATGTTTGGTGAACTACCGCAATGTGCATTGATACGGATAAGTCTGTATCGGTTAATAAAAAAACTAAACTGCCCAGTTTGCCTTTTAATGGTGTATCAGTTAGCGGAGTGGTGATTAAGGCGCCATTAAGTGAAATATCGTGAATTGAAATAGGATACTGTTGCTCATCAATTTCCAACGTTGCTTTAATTGAAAATAATATTCGAGTAAATTGGCGTCTATTTTCCATTGAAATTCTTCAATTAATTAGTTTATTTCCTTAGCATAGCCTTTGTTTATAAAAAAGGCACCTAAATAGATGCTTTAAGTGCCTTTTATTTCTTCATAGGGTCTAATTTGTTATTTACTTATTTTTTTATACTTGATTCGATGAGGTTCTATTGCAGCAGCACCATAAGTTTTTTTCAGCCATTCTTCGTAATCAGAAAAGTTGCCTTCAAAAAAGTTGATTTGACCTTCATCCCGATAATCTAAAATGTGAGTTGCAATGCGATCCAGGAACCAGCGATCATGAGAAATAACCATGGCACAACCAGGAAATTCCAGGAGGGCTTCTTCAAGAGCCCGCAGTGTTTCAATATCTAGATCGTTTGTTGGTTCATCAAGTAAAAGTAGGTTACCACCGGTTTGCACAAGTTTGGCTAAATGCACTCTATTTCGTTCTCCACCAGAAAGATCACCAATAAATTTTTGTTGATCGTTACCTTTAAAGTTGAAACGGCTTACGTAGGTACGACTCGGTATTTGGTAAGTTCCTATTTGAAGAATATCATGACCTTGAGATATTTCTTGATAAACGGTATTTTTATTATCCATGTCGTCGCGGAATTGGTCAACACTGGCAAGCTTAACGGTTTCACCTAATTCTATCGAACCTGAGTTTGGTTTTTCAGCGCCTGACATCATTTTAAATAAAGTGGATTTACCCGCACCGTTTGGACCAATAATTCCAACAATTGCACCTTTAGGAATGCTAAAGCTTAAATTATCAATTAAAATTCTATCGCCAAAAGATTTAGTGAGATTATTTATTTCCAGTACTTTGTCGCCAAGACGAGGCCCCGGTGGGATATAAAGCTCATTAGTTTCATTACGTTTTTGATGCTCTTGATTATTAAGTTCTTCAAATCTTGCCATACGAGCTTTGCTTTTGGCTTGGCGGGCTTTTGGATTTGAACGAACCCACTCAAGTTCCTGTTTAATCGTTTTTTGCAGTGCACTTTCACTTTTACTTTCTTGCTTCAACCGTGCCTCTTTTTGTTCTAACCATGAAGAGTAATTACCTTCCCACGGAATACCATAACCACGGTCAAGTTCAAGGATCCAACCAGCGACATTGTCCAGGAAATATCTGTCATGGGTGATGGCAACTACGGTACCGGAATAATCGTGCAGGAAGCGCTCTAACCAAGCAACAGATTCTGCATCTAAATGGTTGGTCGGTTCATCAAGCAATAACATGTCAGGTTTTTGCAATAATAAATGACAAAGGGCAACACGTCGACGCTCACCACCACTTAATATCGCAATTTTTTGATCCCAGGGTGGTAAACGTAATGCGTCAGCAGCACGCTCTAACGTATTGTCGATATTATGACCATCTTGGCTGTTGATGATGTCTTCCAGTTCACCTTGCTCTTTTGCCAAGGCATCAAAGTCGGCATTCTCTTCGGCGTATTCGTTATAAACTTCGTCTAAGCGTTTCATTGCATTTTTAACAACAGAAACTGCACTTTCAACAATTTCCCTTACCGTTTTTTCTTCATCAAGCACAGGTTCTTGCGGTAAATAACCAATATTTGTACCTGCGAGTGCTTTAGCCTCACCTTCAAATTCAGTGTCGAGACCAGCCATGATCCGCAATAGTGTTGATTTACCAGAACCATTTAAACCTAGAACACCAATTTTTGCGCCAGGGAAAAATGAAAGAGATATGTCTTTTAGGATAGTACGTTTTGGTGGTACTACTTTGCTGACGCGGTTCATTGAAAAAATAAATTTGTCTGGCAATGCCATGAAGGGACCTTTAAATAATGAATGAAATTAGTTGGGCTTATTGTAGAGTTTCTACAGGTGAACAGTCAACTTGGATGGGATAATAACGCATAATCGCTAACTATCAATATTACAAGGATGGAATATATTTAACAGCATCCTAGCATTATTTTAAATGGGTATTAGAGCTTTCATATTCTATTCTAAAAATTATTATGTGTAGTTTAATTTTTAATCGTGTGGCTTTTTTGTGCTATACATTGAGTTAGTTGGTCAATAGGAGATTTCGTATGACAGTTAAAACAGAAATGGTAAGAGCAAGAGTTTCTAGCCAATTAAAAAATGATGCTGAACAGGTGCTTCAACAGTTAGGCATGAACGTTTTAGATGCTATTCGCATTTTTTTAACGCAAGTTACATTGCGTAAAGAATTTCCAATTGAATTAAAAATTCCAAATAAAGTAACGCTAAACGCTTTTAGTGAGGTTGTTACTGATGAAGTTTATGAAACTGCTGATGATTTATTTGGAGAGGTAATGGGCAGTGAAGCTAAAAATTAGGACTAAAAATACCTTTAAGAAAGATCTAAAAAAAGCATTAAAAAATCCTAAGCAAGATACTAATTTACTTAAAGTATTAATAAATGAAGAATTAATACTGACAGGAACAGTACCTAAAAAATATCATCCTCATTTGTTATCAGGGAATTGGAAACCACATATGGAATGTCATATACAACCAGACTTTCTATTAATATGGGATGTTGATAGCAAAAATAATGAACTTATTTTATTTCGGTGTGGCTTTTTTACTGAATTATTTGGCTAACCCTTCAATGGCATTGACGAGTAAAGAGCAACTTAAAGTGTTTATTTAAATTATAAAATAGTACGTTTGGGGAGCGACTTTGCTGTAAGCAACATTGAATAGATAAATTGAGCCATGGGTTAATTCAGATAAATGTAATAAAGGTTGTTGTTAAGTCTGGGGAATAATAAATTTTAATCAAGGTGTTATTCAGGGATGTATCTAAGCTGAACCTTCTTTTGGTAATGCATGCTCTTGTGGATGTAATATAAAAAAGGGTCGGTTGCATTATCCTCAATGGTTAAATTAGTCGGTTAAAGAGCTATAACTTCGTTGGCAGTTTTGTTGAGAAAAACAATAAATATTTATCAAGTAAAGTGAATTAATTCACAATCAATATTACTAAAATATTCAGTTAAAGTAATGGTGAAAAAGGCTATCATTCTGTGGTTTAAAAAAAGAATATTAACCACAGAATGAGAGTGAATAAAATGAACACAATAAATATTGATGGAAAACCACTGAGTCCTTCAAAACTTGTTTGTATTGGGCGAAATTATGCTGAACATATTACTGAGCTTGGTAATGAAGTTCCAGATGAAATGGTGGTTTTTAATAAACCCAATTCAGCTATTAGTGAGCGGTTACTTTCATTTCATGGCGAGCAATTACACTACGAAGCTGAGCTCTGCTTTGTTTTTCAACGAGGTAAATTTTGCGCAGTTGGCTTTGGTTTGGATCTGACTAAACGTTCGCTTCAAAGTAAACTTAAAGATAAAGGGTTGCCTTGGGAGCGTGCGAAAGCCTTTGACGGATCAGCTGTTTTCAGTGATTTTGTTGTTATTGAGTCATTAGATTATGTATCAGAGAGTGCATTAAGTCTGGAATTGGCTATTAATGATAAGGTTATTCAAGCTGGTGGTGTTGAATTGATGATGTACAAACCGGAACAGGTTTTAAAAGAATTACAAACATTCATGACTCTTGAAGATGGAGATGTGGTGATGACAGGTACTCCAAAGGGCGTTGGTGTAATCAACGCGGGCGATAATTTTATCGGTAAAGTTTTATTAGCGGGTAAAATTATTATTAGTGCCGAATGGCAGGCAAAATAGTCACGATATTTAGTTGTAAAGTCGTTAAGTTATCATGCTTTTATCTAATATTGTTATCTGGAGATGTATCAATGCCACCTTCGATATTTATAGTAGCGTAATTACTACCACTGGTCATAAACGCAGTTTTAATTGTATTTTGATTTCTCAAAAAGGCCAGGTCGTAACCAAATTGAGTTAAGGTCGTTGCTGCATGAGCTTGATTGAGCGTTAATTGGCCCCATAAACTAGCTTGATTATTAATTAAGTACCGTCGATCTTGTAATGCTTTGTTGATGTTGGGATCCTCCATAATTTTTCTCTCCTGTCATAAATAAAATATAGGTTTTGCGGGAAATGAAATTACTCAGCAAATTAATTATAGTTTAATTTTAGTGTTGTTGACAAACTGAATAATAAATTATCGATTGGCAGATTATGGCTTCGATTGATTATCTTGTTAATTTATTTAATAAAATAGTAAGAATTAAGCGCAGATATATTTATATAATTGGTTAGCAAATAGATGTAGAGCATCTACGAAGGGGGAGTTTGGGCAAATGTTTTTAAACCATATATACCCATAACAAAATATACCCATAACAAAAAACGGGAAAAATGATCACCCGGTCTATTCGTTTGTAGATCTCCTGAAAATTTTGTTTGTTCATCTTATGCCAGTGGTACGCCCTAATACCAATTGGATTAAATAACTTGTCATTTTAAACAGTTTAAATTTTAAATAGCTGCGTTACTCTCAATCTCAATAGTCCAATTATCTATTGCTCAATTGAGTGCCTTGCTCTTTAAAATTTACCCTAACTTAATTATGTCAACTTATTTAATCAAATTGGTATAAGTAGATATCTGTTACGGTATGGACACTAGCTAGTGTCCGTCCAGAAACGGGGTCGTAGCGAGGGCGATCCAATGGTGCAAGATGAACATTACTAGATATGGGCGTTTAGTCATTCTAAATAACCCTATCTAGTGGTGTTCAAATTGTGCCAGTGGGACGTCCGCAGTAGACATCCGTTTCTGGATGGGCACTAGCTAACTTAGTGATAAAATAGATGAAAACATTTGATAGTCTATTGAGGTTTAACAAAAAGTGTCAAATCAACAATTATTAGTTCCCATTTTAAAATTTTTGAAGTATGAAACATCCGATGAGTGGATCGAAAAAGCGGCAAATCCTGAAAATTTACAGGTAATATTAGTGGATCACTTATTGTGTGAGCTAAATGTAAATATGTGCAAGTTAAGTTTTAGCGACTAATAAATTGATGGAGCCATTATATAAGGCTCGCTAAGTGGTAACATTTAGCCTAACCCCAAGACCCAATCATTTCAATTTTTGCTTCAAAATTCATCCAATGCTAACGTCTTTTCAGTGCTACATTATCGATATTAGACATAAATTATTTTCCCTATATTCTATAGCGAAAATCCCTCTTCCATGAGAGAAGATACCAGTAGTAAGCCCTCATGAATTTGACTGCTAACTGTTAAGAGCTCACCAACGGTGCTCTTCATATTATTTATCATTATCATCAGAATAACGTCATAGAGAGTTTTCGAAAATTCGAGTCTTGAGAGTAAAACATCTTTTGAAATGAGGTTATTGGCTAGAAAGAATGTTCCTACAGCAAATGAACAGCCCATATAGAGTGAGCAACTATAACCAAGCACCTTTAACGGTATAACTGCCACTGCTGAAATTAGCATAACAGTATTGTATGTTGTCCCTCCTGTGCTGTCGTCTAATTATATTGTCTGATAATAGAATGAAGATACCTTTCAATTGCTTTCATTTTACAAATGTGACAATTTGAAAGTGTAAGTGTGGTATCTTTCACTTATTAAGCGGTGTGCTTTAAGTTTGACTCTTTCATAAGTATATTGAAAGGTCATAAAATAAGACAATGGTCGCTTAAATAGAATAGGCACTCTTTATTGCATAAAACAGGTATTTTCTATCATGAAACAGTACAATTTACTGAAAAATAAACTTACCTTAGCGTTAGCTCTTTTAGTCATGCTTCCCGTTAGTCTGATGACAAGTACAGTGGTATTTGCGAGTACTAATAAACCTAATATTGTTATTATTTACACTGATGACTTAGGTATTGGCGATGTTAGTGCCTATAAAATGGGTAGGTTATCAACCCCTAATATTGATAGCATTGCTGATCAAGGCATTAAATTCACCAATGGTTATGCAACCGCAGCCACTTGCACACCCAGTCGATTTTCAATTCTTACCGGACAATATCCGTGGCGAAAAGGGGCGGCTATTTTACCGGGTGATGCACCTTTATTAATTGACCCAACTAAGAACACTCTACCTAAAATGTTGAAGAAGTCAGGTTATACCACGGCGGTTATTGGCAAATGGCATTTAGGTTTAGGCAGTGGTCAAATAGATTGGAATGAGCATATTTCACTAGGGCCAAATGAAGTGGGTTTTGATTATTCTTATATCATGGCCGCTACCAATGATCGCGTACCTAATGTTTACGTTAAAAATGGCGATGTTGTTGGACTAGAAAAAAATGACCCATTAAAAGTGAGCTATAAAAAGAATTTTGCTGGCGAACCAACGGGTCTAGATAACCCAGAGCTACAGACTAATATGACCTTTAGTAATGGCCATTTTCATAGTATTAATAATGGTATATCGCGTATTGGCTATCAAAAAGGCGGTAAAAAAGCGCAGTGGATTGACGAAGACATGTCTGATTTATTTTTAGCTGAAGCACAGAGTTTCGTTAAAAAGCATCAAGCGGAACCTTTCTTCTTATTTTATACCTTGCATCAACCCCATGTGCCGAGAGTACCTAATCCACGTTTTGTTGGAAAGTCAGGTCAAGGAGCCCGTGGTGATGCTATTTTAGAAGCTGATTGGGCAATAGGTGAGTTTTTGACAACACTTGATGAGTTAGGTTTATCTGAAAATACGCTGCTTATTTTCTCATCAGATAATGGCCCGGTTCTTGATGATGGTTATAACGATGAGTCGATAGCAAAACTCGGTGAGCACACCCCGTCAGGTAACCTACGTGGGGGTAAATACAGTTTATTTGATGCCGGAACGCATATTCCTTTTATGGTGCGTTGGCCTAAAAAAATAATACCAGGTGTGTCTAATGCATTAATTTCGCAACATGACTTACTTGCTAGCATTGCAAGATTAACAGGACAAAAAATTTCATCGTCAGATAGTGAAGATTTATTAGATACTTTGATAGGACAGTCAAATACAGGACGGAAATCACTGGTTGTTCAAGCGTTAGGTGGGAGAACTGCTTATAAAGAAGGTGAGTGGGTATTTATTCCCGCCTATTGGGGCGATGAAAAGTTAGGCAAAGAAAACATCGAAACTGGTGCATGTTCTTGTTATCAACTTTACAATTTAATGGACGATCCAGGACAAAAAATTAATTTAGCAAGTAAGTATCCTGAAAAGATGCAAGAGATGTTGAAAGCCTATCGAAATATAATGGATAGCGAATAAATATTTTTGATATAGAAATCGGTAATCACAGCTAGTGGCTTGTCCCTCTAAGTGGATATACCATGAACTACTCGTGCTAAAGCCATCGAGTTCCCAAGACTTTACCAGATAGTAGATGTATGAAGTCCTTTAGATAGGGTGTAATTTGTAATTATATTCAAAATATTGAAGATATTGTATTATTAGAAAATCTAATCCAATTTGTCCAATAGTTGTAATTGCTAATGTCTCTTTTGTGGCAAATGCAGAAAAAAACTCAATTAATTATCTTAATCTCTATTGGTTTTATATTTTGAACAAAATAGCCGAATAATTATTGAAGTTAGTATGATAAAATCCCACATTATTTAATGTTTATTACCAATAAGTTTATCCATGTCCGTCGAAAATTTATTAGCCCCGATTAAATCTTTTCTACAATGTGAAACACCACAAGCATGGATAGATGAAGCGGTAAAAAAAGAAAATTTATCTATTTTACTCATTGATCATCTCGTGTGTGAATTGAATGTCTAGGTGTGCAACTAGATTTAACAAATAAACAAAGTTGTTTTTATGCTTTGAAATATGGTCCGTTGAATTCACAGCACTTACCGATTGTTAGTGAAGAGTAGGTAAGCGATACATTTGCTAAATTTGAGCTACCACTTTGAGACATTCAATAATTTAAACAAGCTAACAGGCTGTTAATAATAACGGTACAACAATTACAAGTATTTAAACATTACGCTGAGGTTGTTTAGCCTAAGTCTAAGTCTGGTAGTTAAAATATCAATCAAATTTTTTTGTTCGTTTGATATCATAAAGACTAAGTTTTTTATGTAAGTAGCTGCGATCTATGCTCAATGACTTTGCAACTTGGCTGATGTTGCCATTAAACTCTTGCAGTTTTTTGATCAGTAATTCCCGCTCTATTTGTTGGCGATATTCTTTCAGGCTAAGGCCATCATCTAAGTTATTCTCCTGCTTTTTTTCCATCAGTTCGTTGGGTATATCGGCTGTCGTGAGCTTATCACCTCCCATAATTAACATACGCTCAAGCGTATTGATTAATTCACGTACATTACCTGGCCATGCATACCGAGATAAAATCAGGTAACAATCTGGGCTTATGTTTTTTGCTCTTAAACCATACTTTTTGCATATTATTTCAACAAAATAGTTGATCAATAAAGGAATGTCACTCGAACGATCGCGTAATGCAGGAGACATTAGCGGAATGACATTAAGTCGGTAGTATAAGTCGGCGCGAAATAGACCGAGTTGCATCTGCTTTTTTAGATCTTTATGACTGGCGACGAGTAATCTAACATCAACTGTTGTTGGTTTATCAGAACCGACTTTTTGAATTTCTTTATTTTCCAGTACTCGGAGTAAACTTGCTTGGGCTTCTAATGACATATCGGCAATTTCATCTAAAAAAATACTGCCACCATCTGCTATCTCAAAGAAACCTTTTTTATGCTTATCTGCGCCAGTGAATGCCCCTTTGACATGTCCGAATAATGTGCTGTGGATTAAATTTTCTGGGATGGCAGAACAGTTAACTGTGAGTAATTCATGGTGCGCTCGGTTACTTTGCTGATGAATGTTTTGGGCAATCAACTCCTTGCCGGTACCACTCTCACCTGAAATAAGTACTGTAGCATGAGTTTTTGCTAGCTTGTTTATGTCACGGCGAAGTTGCTTTATTAACAAATGATCACCCATTAATTTATCTTGAAATTGGTGTTCTTCAAGCGATTTAACCTGAGCACGCAAACTATAAAATTCCAGACAGTTTTTGACGGTTATACTCAATTTATCGGCATTAAAAGGTTTTTCTAAAAAGTCATAAGCACCAAGTTTTAATGTTTCTGCGGCTTGTGTTAGCGATGCATTACCTGAAATAAAAATAACTGGAATGTCTATTTTTTCATCGATCATTTGCTGGTAGAGCGCTATACCACTACTAGTAGCTAACCGAATATCAATAATGGCAGCATCATAATATGTGTTTTGCATACTATTAAATGCGGTGTTTACGTCAATAAAATAGTTGACCGAATAACCTTCACTTGTCAAACATGTGTGAATGCTGCGACAAATATTAATTTCATCATCAATAACTATAATGTTTTTATTACTCATAATCTGAACACTATCCTTAGGCTAGGTCATTATTTTATTAGCTTATATACTTGGTAGGCATATTTGGAAAGCCGCACCGTTGTCTAGGGGTAAACAAATTATTTCACCACTGTGATCTAACACGATTTTTCTTACTATAGATAAGCCTAAACCCATATTGTCACTATGATGATTGCTAGAATAGTGTAATTTGAATATTTGCTGGCATAGCTCGTGAGGTATGCTTTTACCGGTATTAAATACAACTAGACTGATAGTATTATTAGATTGATGGCTAAGCGTTAGATTTATTTCTAGCTGTTCTTGCTGGCTATTAGCTTGAACCGCATTATTGATAAGATTAATCAAACACTGATTAAACAATAATTTGTCTAAGTTTACTTTGACATTAGTCATTGTATTTGTCATTTCAGTTAACTTACCAATGAATATTAAGTTAACTTTTGGCCATGCATCTTGATGTTGACGGATAAAATATTGACAATAATTTAAAATGTCTGTCGATTCTAATTGTGGCTCAGGTAGTTTGGCAAATTTAGAAAAATGCTTCACCATAGCTTTTAGCTTGGCTACTTCTTCACTGACCATGGTTTTGGTATTAACTAAGTTTTGTTCAAATACTTCTGCATTGGCTTGATGATATGCCCTAGGCAAATTACTGACCATCATTTCTATAGGTGTTAAGGGGTTATTTATTTCATGAGCTAATTTTGCTGCTAGCAGCTGCCATTGCTCAAAGTGGTTTAATTCTTGTAAACGCTTGGCCTTAGATATATCGCCCATCATTAATTCTTGATAGGAATGAGTAACTTTTTGACTTAAAAGCAGAGCAATAATGAGTGAAAATGACAATACCAGCATAAGTAAAATCATGAAGTAGCTTAGATAGGTTTCTTGCAACAAGCCTTTTAATAAATCAGGTTGCTGGTAAACAAGTAGTTCATCAGCAACCCTTAAAAATGTAGTCTTGTAGTCTTGTTGACGATTAGGGTCTAAGGTTTTTAATCGTTTTAAGTCTTCCCCATAACTTTGTAATAACTGTTGGGTGTCTTCTTTAACAACTAAAGACATAGCACTGTCTAATATTTCATCAATCAAGAGGTAGGATGCTAATAAGGGCAAGACAGATAACAATAATATAGTGGTAATTAAATAGCGCTTGATATGATTACTATTCATTGCCACTGCTCGCTAAATTTATGCTGGTACTGATAATGTCGCTTCGCCACAAAGCAGGCATTTGAGCCGAAGCTAAGTGCTGCTCTAATAATTGGTCAAATAGCTTTTGAAAACGCGGTCTGCCAGATCGGGTAGATGAGACTCTGTTTTGTGGGTTAGTGAGCTTAGTAACAATGGGCTGAACCGTTACGGGTGGTGGTTTATTTTGCTGATTTTGTTCTAAATCTAGGGTGTGACCTTGGCTATTGGCAATCCAAGTTCTAATTTTATTAATACGCTGTGCTGTTACCGGATTAACCAAAACTTGCAAAGTGACTTGGTATTGTTCTTTGGGTTGTAATTTCACATAAAATTCCCGACTGCTGAAATTTAACTGGTTGAGCTGGTTCATTAGCTCGGTTTCATTGTTAATTAACTTGCTAATGGAATTGTTATAACTACTGCTTTCGACAACCAAATAAACTTCATCCCATAAATCATAAGTAATTTGATAGTTATATTTGAGCATGGAAATGATGTTGTCGTTTTGCTTTAAAGACAACAACAAACTGATATTATTAGGTAAACCACTGTTTAATTGTTTATGTAATAGTTGCTCGGGGTAGTTAATATCCCGAACAGATATAATCATTTCTTGCTCATTTAGGTGAGTGCTGAGCTCAATAGCAAAACAAACACTAGCGCTAAACAAGTGAACAATCATCAAGGCCGTGATAATGAAGGCTCGATAAGCGTGGTTATGCTTACATCTAAACAGATATAAAGGGTTAAGTATTGTCGGGAAGTTTGAAGTCATCATTATTCAGTCTCAGCGAGAAAAATATTTGCAGAAAATCGGTATATCATATTTTCTGTTTGATGAGTATAGCCAGCAGAAAGCCCCATACTTACTGAGTCATAATCAATGTCTTTGAAATAAACACTGTCAATGTTGGCGCCAACATGCCAGCCAGAATAACTACCATTAAGTTTATCAATAGCATTAATGCTGGTATAACGGACAAAAATATTGCCTTGAATACCGGTAAAGTCCCTTTCATTAATTAAAGTATTCGTGGTTGTACCTAAAGTTAAGACGTTATGGTTGGCCAGGCTGAAATTTTGTCTATAAGAGATAGCCAAATTTTGAGAATCTTTATCAAGGTTGATACTTGTTGAAAATACTGAGCCCGTCGTTGGAAAGAGAATATCGTCTTCAGAGTTCCAACCATAAGCAGCACTATAGAATTGTTCACTATCATCAAAATTTGCTTGAGCAGTGAAGGAAACATATGAATGTCTGGCAAAACGTCGACCTACGGAAATAATCAAAGGATCAAGTGACAGCTCATCAGACTCTTCAAATAAACCATTGCTGATGAATGCAGCAGGCTGTTGAGTGGCTAGGTTTTGTTTTTCATCGTCGATACTCGAATAGCTAATACTAGTACTTACATCTAAGTAGTAATAAGCTGAGTCGAATAAGTAGGGGTCATAATAGCTTAATCCTAGGCCATAGTTTTGACGATTAGTACGTTGATTATCGGTTAATGATAAGTCTAAAGGACTCGTTAAGGTACGGTTTTCTTCACCCTTGTTGAAATCTCCATATAAAGAAATAGAGAGTTCTTTGCCGGTGCCCCAAAAATTAAAATTGGTGACCTTGCTGGTCAAACGAAGGTGATTTGAGTGGTTATATGAATCACATAAGCCAAAATTGTAACTATTATTATTGTCTGTTAAAGAATAAAGGCAACTTCGGTTACTAGTATTTATACGGCTGTAAGCGTAGTTTGTCCCCAGCTCATATTGAATGTTACTGGCTTCATTAACATCAAATACTACCACTACATGGTTGCGTACCGTGCTTTTTTCTAAATGAATAGAAATGTACTTAAATTGAATTAAGGTGCCTAATCTAAGTTGAGCATCGGCTATTTCATCTGCATCCAGTACCTGACCAATTTTTTGGTAATATTTTTTAGTAATAAAGTCACAGTCAGTGTTTTCATTGCCCTGACAAATTATGTCATCGATAATCAATACTGCCTGAGTTGAGCTGGTACTGGACTCAGCAAAAGATCTCCATGAAGTTGCTAAAAAGAGTATTGAAAAAAGTACCATCAAATAGTGGTTGTGTGAAATGTGCCTGCTCATAATATAAATTCCTGCTTATGTTAATCGTATTAGTTAATTATTTTGTACATAAGTGATTGCAAAGCCTAAGCCAAGAAGATTTTTCGTGAAAAATAAATTTAACTTTATGTTATTATTGGTTTTATATTGCCATTGTATTTCGAGCTGGATTTTATCATAAATAAAAGTTGTAGTGAAAAAGCTACAGTTGCAGTGTAAATGTCTCAGAATAATCTAGCAACTACTTTGTTTTTTATTCAGTAAAATATAAGTTTGCTTATAAAAATAATGACGGCATAACAAGCTGCAAACAGAGCAGAAGTTTTATCCAACCAATAGCATTAAGAGTAATGGAAATTGCGGCTGTCGAAGGTGGTATTGACAAAGCTATCAGTCAGTTGAAAGAAGCGATGAAAAAATATATTGTTCATTATAATTATCAAAAAAACATAAGAAACCAAAAGCTTAGGGCACAACCATGTTGGCTGGAAATTATTGCTGAATCGGACAGTTCAAAGAGACCTATATCTTAAATTAGTTGCAGAAATGAGTACGATTAACTGATCTCGGGTTTTATGAGGAATATTAACTTTAAATTGATATAGTTAATTTGTGTAAAGTATGCAGATTTAATTATTCAATTCCAATCTCCATATAACTCTTGATATGAATATGATAAAATTAATTATTATCTAGTGTTTAAAGCGAAATACTTCACCAAATGCCGACTGCAAAATTATTAGCGCCAATCTTATCTTTTTTAAAATGTGAAACACCACAAGCTTGGATCGATGAGGCGGTAAAAAAAGAAAATTTGCCCGTTATATTAATTGATCACCTCATCTGTGAATTAAAAGCCGCGCAATCAGCAATGTTCTTAATTCGTAAATATGCTGTTGATAAAAATAGTGGTGAAGCATTATTGCAATGGTTAAAACCGTATGAAACATTCACCTACAGACGAGAAGGTGATTGGCGCATGTTGCCTTCTAAAAATAATTTAACCAAGTCCGTCATTCCTAAATCAGATTCTGCCTATGGTCAGGGTTTGATCGATAAAATGGTCATGTTAATTAAAGAAGAGTTACATCATTTTTATCAGGTTTTAGAGATAATGGATGAGTATTGTGTGGAATATCAAAGAATTTCCTCAGGTAGATACGCTAAGGGGTTGTTACGTCATGTAAAAAATTATGAACCTGATGCACTTGTAGATAAGTTGATTGTAGGGGCATACATTGAAGCACGTTCCTGCGAGCGTTTCGCAAAATTAGCTCCACATGTTGATAAAAGGCTGGGCGACTTTTATATTTCTTTACTTCGTTCTGAAGCTCGGCATTATCAAGATTACCTTACTCTTGCAGAAGAAATAGCGGGCTGTGACATTACTGAACGTGTTCAATTTTTTGGTGAAAAGGAAGCCGAGTTAATATTTACACCTGATTCCGATTTTAAATTTCATAGTGGTATGCCAATCGCCTAGTGTATCTTTAGGAATGTAACAGTATGAATGTCCCAGTATGAATTAAGAAGTATGAAAAAATACAATTCGCTTATTTGTCAATAAAAGAGCAGTTTAGCAATTCAATATTGTCAGCTGTTACCTTTAACCAGGCGCCTTGTTCATACCAATCACCCAATACTATACGTTGAGCGGCTTTTGAGTTAGCGGTTAAATCGTGAACAAAAGGGCGGTGGGTATGACCATGGATTAATAACTGGCTTTGATATTGTTCCAGGCATTTAATGACCTCTGTTTCTGTCACATCCATGATAACTTGAGATTTCAGAGCCGTGGCTTCGGCACTTCTTTTTCTATAATCTGCTGCTTTTTTGCGACGATAAAATAAAGGTAATGATTTGATCAACGTTTGCCACCACCATGAACGTGATTTAGTTCTGAATTTTTGATAAGCAATATCACGGGTGCAAAGGGTATCGCCATGCATTATTACTGTAGCTCGCCCGTATAAATCAATTAACTCGACTTCGGGCAATAACACCATGCCTGATTTTTCTGCGTATTGTTTACCTAACAGAAAATCTCTATTGCCGTGGATATAGAATATTTCGGTGCCTGTTTGCCTGAGAGCTAACAGTGCTTGGGCGATAGTTATCACAAATGGACTATCATCATCGTCACCTATCCAACTTTCGAATAGATCACCGAGTATGTAAAGTTTTTCTGCTTGTGGTGCATCATTTTTTAAAAAGGACAGGAAAGTGTCGGTAATATCCGGCCTGTTTTGCGTTAAATGCAAGTCGGCAATAAAATATATTACCGACTTTTGATTTTGGGTCTTCAAGTTTTATTCTACGATTGTCGATTCAATAATGATATCTTCGACTGGAACATCTTGGTGACCTGCTGTAGTACCCGTTTTAACTGATGCCATTTTATCAATAACGTCCTGACCTTCAACTACTTCAGCAAAAACACAATAACCCCAACCTTGTGATGTTTTACTTGAAAAATCGAGGAAATTATTATCAACTAGATTGAAGAAAAATTGGGCTGAAGCAGAGTGGGGATCTTGAGTTCTCGCCATGGCTAGTGTGCCGCGTTTATTACTTACACCGTTATCAGCTTCGTTTTTAATGCAAGCACGAGTTTCTTTTTCTGACATTCCTGAAGAAAAACCGCCACCTTGAACCATAAAGCCTTTTATTACACGATGAAAAATAATCCCGTTGTAGAAACCATCCTCAGCATACTGTTGAAAGTTTTTAGCGGTAACAGGGGCTTTATCGAAATCTAATTGAATTTTTATGTCGCCTAATGTTGTTTTGAAAATGATCATTGTGTGTCTCTTTAGTTATTATAAAGTGAGTTATAAAAAAGTTAATTGTTAAAAGGTTAGTAACAAAAATTATTTATTTAATAGTTTGGTAAATTGTAACGTAACTTAAAAAACATTTCTTGTGGAAATTGCCCCAAGCTGATGATCCTTTGCTTTTGTTAAGGTACAATTGCGAAATAATCCCCTTTATAAGAAAGGGGATAGTCAATAATAAAGGGAAATAGAGAACTTATGTTACAAATATACAATACCTTAAGCCGGAAAAAAGAAATCTTTAAACCGATCACTTCAGGAAAAGTTGGTTTGTATGTTTGTGGGATCACTATTTACGATTATCTGCATATCGGTCATGCCAGAACTTATGTCGCTTTTGATATAGTTGCCCGTTACTTTAAGTATTTGGGGTATGACGTTACGCATGTGCGTAATATTACTGATGTTGACGATAAAATTATCAAGCGCGCGGCTGAAAATGGTGAAAGCTGTCAAAGTTTAACTGAGCGCATGACAAAGGAGATGTATCAGGATTTCGATGATTTAAATATTATGCGTCCAGATATTGCTCCAACCGTAACAGGCAATATGCCGGAAATTATTGCTTTAATAGTCCGTTTAATCGAACGGGGTCATGCCTATGTTGCCAGTAATGGCGATGTGATGTTTGAGGTTAGAACTTATAAAGATTACGGTAAGTTAAGTTTGCAAAATTTAGACATGCTGCAAGCGGGTGCCCGTGTTGAAGTTGATGATGCAAAAAGAAATTCAATGGATTTCGTTTTGTGGAAAATGGCAAAACCTAAAGAGCCAAGTTGGGATTCGCCATGGGGTAAAGGGCGTCCTGGTTGGCACATAGAATGTTCTGCGATGAATAGTAAACATTTAGGCACGCATTTTGACGTTCATGGCGGTGGTTCTGATTTACAGTTTCCTCACCATGAAAATGAAATTGCTCAATCATGTTGTGCTTACGATACTCCGTATGTGAACTATTGGATGCACGGTGGCATGGTGCAAATAAATAAAGAAAAAATGTCTAAATCTTTAAACAATTTTTTCACATTACGTAGTGTGTTAAAAGAATATGATGCTGAATCAGTGCGTTTCTTTTTAACATCAAGTCATTACCGCAGTCAGCTGAATTATTCACAAGATAATTTAAGCCAGGCTCATGCCAGTTTAGCGCGTATTTATACTGCTCTAAGAGATGTTCAGTTAATTGAAGTAGCTTTAGATAGTAATGAATATGTGCAACGTTTCGAAAAAGCGATGGATGACGATTTTAATTGTCCTGAAGCTATGGCGGTATTATTTGAATTAGCAAAAGAAATTAATTGCATTAAAACTACCGATGAAGATAAAACAGGGCAGCTTGCCTATATTCTGGTTAAATTAGGCGCTATTTTAGGTGTTGCTCAAAACTCTCCTGAAGCTTTTTTACAAGGTACTAATCAGGGGAATAGCCAATGTAATGAAGAAGTCACCATTATTGAAGCATTGATCAAGAAACGAAATGACGCCAGAGCCAGTAAAAATTGGGCAGCTGCTGACGAGGCCCGTGATGAATTAGCTGCTATGAATATTGTATTAGAAGATAGTGCAGAGGGTACAACCTGGCGTAAAGGTTAGTTTTAGCAGTAAGTAATAAATAAAAAAGCTGGCAGTTAATCGCCAGTTTTTTTGTTTTAATGAATTGTTGGCCTTATGGGGCAAATTATTCACAAGTAGTTCGGGTATAGTTGCAATTTTCTTGATAACATTTATCCATTCGTAAATGTAATAGCAAAAGTCGTCCATTTTGTTGTATTTTGATGAAATTTCATCAATATGACTTAAAAATGAGCGAACAAAAAAGTTTTTATAAAAAAGGTTTGACGGATAACATTCAACTAGGTAATATCCGCACCCGTTGAAAGCAACACAGTTTTTAACAAATGTCGGTGATTAGCGCAGCTTGGTAGCGCACTTGGTTTGGGTCCAAGGGGTCGCAAGTTCGAATCTTGCATCACCG